>NZ_JBNCNO010000003.1:515568-709566 GCF_049847025.1 Micromonospora sp. DT231
GTCCGTGCGGCCTGCGCCGCCCGGCGCGCCGGCGCCTTGATCGACTCGGCTTTCTGTATATCGGGGTGTCCGCGTGGCGTTGATGCCACGTTTTTCAGAAAGCCGAGTGGATCACCGAGATGACGAGGAAACGGCCGACGTCGCGCTGGCCGGCGTTGCGGCCTCGGGCAGGGTGGCCTCGGTTGCGCCGCGGCTCACCCGGCCTGCCCTGCCCGGGGCGTTGATCGACTCGGCTTTCTGCAAATCGCGGTGTCCGCGTGGCGTTGATGCCGCGTTTTTCAGAAAGCCGAGTGGATCACCGAGATGAGGACGAAACGGCCGGCGTCGTGGCCTTGGTTGCGCTGCGCGGCAGCTCGGTGGGGGTCTGGTTTTTGTCCGTGCGGCCGGTGACCTCGGCGAGCGTCGCGGTCTGGTTTTTGTCCGTGCGGCCGGTGACCTCGGCGAGCGTCGCGGTCTGGTCCTCGTCCGCGCCGCCGGTGACCTCGGCCAGCGCGGTGGCCTCGTTCGGGTCGCGTCGGCGCCAGCGGCTGACCAGCCAACCGATCGCCGCGCCGCCGCCCAGCCCGGCCAGCAGGCCGGCGGCCAGCATCCCGTCGGCGCCGCCGGACTCCTCGCCCGCGTCGCCGCCACCAGCGGCCGGGGCGGCGTCGACACCGCTGTCCGGTGCGGCCGGCGCACCGGCCGCCGGGCCGCCGTGCCCGCCGTGGGCGGCCGGACCCGCCGCGCCGGGCGCCGCCGGCAGCAGGGTGATCGCCGGGGCGCGGTGCGGGCCGGCGGCGTCCGCCCAGCGGACCACCGTGCCGTCGGCGTACGTCTGGACGACCTCGAAGGTGAGCCGCTCCGCCTGCGGCATCGGCCCCATGGACAGCGCCAGCCGGGCCGGGCCGGGGTCGCTCTCGCCGACCCGGACCCAGGTCACCGCGGTGGTCACCGTGCTCACCCCGGAAGAGTGGATGCCCGCCACCGGCTTGTCCAGGGTGCGGGAGCTGATCCGGGGCGCCCAACCGTTCACCGACATCGGGTAGACCTCGGCGATCGGCGCGTCGGCCGGCAACCGGACCTCGATCTGGTTGGTCTTCGTGCCGGCCCGCTCCTCGGGGACGGTGAACTCCAGGCGTACGGCGTCGCCCTGCCGGGCCTCGGTCGGGGTGGTCGTCACGTCCGCCGCCCGCGCCGCGCCGGGCCAGAGCAGCAGCCCGGCGGCGGTCAGCGCGGTCACCGCCGCGATCCGCCGCCGACGTCCACCACCGTGCGTGCTCGCCATCTTGTGTCCCCATCCCTGTCGACGCGACCGGCACCGGTTTCCGACCACACCTTCTAGTTCGGCTCCGAGGTGCGAAAGGTTCAACGCGGCCGTGAGGAAGGTGCCGTTCCCGGTCGGGGACAGCGCGACCGATAGCATCGGCAGGAGCCGAGGATCGGCACCGTTTCGTACCGCTTGGAGGAGTCACCGTGTCCGCACCCCGTACCCCCGCCGTGGCCGACCCCGTCGTCGTCGCCGCCGGGACCACGGCGGCCGACGCGGTGGCCGCGGCCGGACTGCCCGCGAACGGCCCCAAGGCGATCGTCGTGGTCCGCGACCCGCAGGGTCAGTTGCGCGACCTGGACTGGGCGCCGGCCGAGGAGACCACCGTCGAGCCGGTCAGCCTGGACTCACCCGACGGGCTCAACGTGCTGCGTCACTCCACCGCGCACGTGCTCGCCCAGGCCGTGCAGGACGTCTTCCCCGAGGCCAAGCTGGGCATCGGCCCGCCCATCGAGAACGGCTTCTACTACGACTTCGACGTCGCCAAGCCGTTCCAGCCCGATGACCTCAGCAAGATCGAGAAGCGCATGCAGGAGATCGTCAAGAGCGGTCAGCGGTTCCGTCGCCGCCGCTTCGGCAGCCTGGACGAGGCGCGCTCCGAGCTGGCCGACGAGCCGTTCAAGCTGGAGTTGATCGAGGTCAAGGGCGAGGGCCTGGACACCGACGAGGTGATGGAGGTCGGCGGCGGCGAGCTGACCATCTACGACAACCTCGACGCCAAGGAGGACAAGGTCTGCTGGTCGGACCTCTGCCGGGGCCCGCACCTGCCGACCACCCGACTGATCGGCGCGTTCAAGCTGATGCGCTCCGCCGCCGCGTACTGGCGCGGGTCGGAGAAGAACCCCCAACTGCAGCGGGTGTACGGCACCGCGTGGCCGACCCGCGACGAGCTCAAGGCGTACCTGAAGCTGTTGGAGGAGGCCGCCCGGCGCGACCACCGCAAGCTCGGCGCGGACCTGGACCTGTTCAGCTTCCCCGACGAGATCGGCTCCGGCCTCGCGGTCTTCCACCCCAAGGGCGGCATCATCCGCCGCGAGATGGAGCACTACTCGCGGCGTCGGCACGAGGAGGCGGGGTACGAGTTCGTCAACACCCCGCACATCACCAAGGCGCAGCTGTTCCAGACCTCCGGTCACCTGCCGTACTACGCGGACACCATGTTCCCGCCCATGCAGTTGGAGGGCGCGGACTACTACCTCAAGGCCATGAACTGCCCGATGCACAACCTGATCTTCAGGGCGCGCGGGCGGTCGTACCGGGAGCTGCCGCTGCGGATGTTCGAGTTCGGCACGGTCTACCGGTACGAGAAGTCCGGCGTCGTGCACGGCCTGACCCGGGTGCGCGGCCTGACCCAGGACGACTCGCACATCTACTGCACCCGCGAGCAGATGGCCGGTGAGCTGACCACGCTGCTCAGCTTCGTGCTTGACCTGCTGCGCGACTACGGCCTGGACGACTTCTACCTGGAGCTGTCGACCCGCGACGACTCGCCCAAGTTCATCGGCGCGGACGAGGACTGGGCCGAGGCGACCGAGGCGCTGCGGACCGCCGCCGAGACCTCCGGCCTGGACCTGGTGCCCGACCCGGGCGGCGCGGCGTTCTACGGGCCGAAGATCTCCGTGCAGGCGCGGGACGCGATCGGCCGGACGTGGCAGTTGTCCACCCTTCAGGTCGACTTCAACCAGCCGGAGCGGTTCGGTCTGGAGTACCAGGCCGCCGACGGCACCCGCCAGCGGCCCGTGATGATCCACCGGGCGCTGTTCGGGTCGATCGAGCGGTTCTTCGGGGTGCTCACCGAGCACTACGCGGGCGCGTTCCCGGCCTGGCTGGCCCCGGTGCAGGTGGTCGGCATCCCGATCCGCGAGGACCACACCGACTACCTGCACGGCTTCGTCGCGGCGCTGCGCGCCGAGGGGATCCGGGCCCAGGTGGACGCGGGCGACGACCGGATGCAGAAGAAGATCCGTACGGCGCAGCAGCAGAAGATCCCGTTCATGGTGATCGCCGGAGACGACGACGTGGCCGCCGGCACGGTGTCCTTCCGCTACCGCGACGGCTCGCAGCGCAACGGGGTGCCGACCGCCGAGGCGGTGACCCACATCCTGGACGTGGTCAGCTCGCGCACGAACATCGGCCCCTCCGCCGCCGCGGAGTAACGGAGCCGGGCGCGGCCCGAGGGCCGCGCCCGGCAACCGCGACGCGGGGCCGCGCTGGGGGTCAGATGCCGCAGTTCGGGGCCGACCAGCCGCCGACGGCGGCCACGTGGGTGTGGTCGTTGTGGTCCGGGTAGCCGGGGCCGAGGATCTGCCCGAAGCCGTGGTAGCGGGCCTGCTGGGCCAGCCGGCAGAACGACGGTGACCCGACCAGGTCCACCGCGTCCCCGTGCAGGTGCCGGCTGTTGGACGCCCCGCCCACCGCGCTGTTGCAGGCGTAGCTGCGGAAGCTGCTGCTGATCGAGATGGCCACGTCCCCGAGAGCGTGCCGCAGGGCCTGGAGCTTCCACATCGAGACGAGCGCGTTGGCCCGTGCGGTGCTCGCCGCGACCGCGCCGCCGGACCAGTCGCTGTTGCACCTGTTCAGCTCGGGGTAGCTGAAGTTGGCAGGTGTGCAGTCGTCGTCCTGCAGGGCGTAGAGCCGGTTGAACGTCTGCGGGCCGGCGATGCCGTCCGCCGGTAGCCCGTACGCCTGCTGGAAGCGGATCACCGCCGAGCGGGTGGCGGGGCCGAACGCGCCGTCGATGGTGAGCACCGCGCCGTAGCCGGGGTAGCCGGCGACCCGGATCTGGAGTTGCCGGACGTCGTCGCCGGACGCCCCCTGGGACAGGGTGCGACCCCAGGTGTAGCAGCCGTCCGCCTGTGCGGCGCCGGCGGTGAGGGTGATGCCGGCCACTGTGGTGGCGGCGGTCAGGGCGAGTGCCGCGAGGAGCCGGCCGAGCCGACGGATCATGGGTGACCCTCCATCGATACATGCGCGGTTATGGATGCATGGAATCTTCAGGTTTGGGCATTGATCCGTCAAGAATGTGCAGCAAGAGTTTTCCCGGCGACGGGTGTCGCGGCTGCACGGGCTGGCTCCGTAGGATCGGCTCGTGACAGGGGCGGAACGGCACACGGACACGGATGGCATGGCGGACGGCCTGGAGCGGCTCTGGACGCCGCACCGGATGACCTACATCTCCGGCGAGGACCGTCCGGCCGAGGGCTACGAGAAGCCCACCGGCTGCCCCTTCTGCCGGGCGCCCAAGCTGCCGCCGGAGGACAGCCTGGTGGTGGCCCGTGGCGAGCACGTGTTCGTGGTGCTCAACCTCTATCCGTACAATCCGGGGCACCTGCTGGTCTGCCCCTACCGGCACGTCGCCGACTACACCGACCTGGACGTGCCGGAGACCACCGAGCTGGCGTCGTACACCCAGACCGCGATGCGGGTGATCCGCAAGGTGAGCAACGCGCACGGCTTCAACCTGGGCATGAACCAGGGCGGGGTGGCCGGCGCCGGCATCGCCGCGCACCTGCACCAACACGTGGTCCCGCGCTGGGGCGGCGACGCGAACTTCATGCCGGTGATCGGCCGCACGAAGGTCCTGCCGCAACTGCTCGGCGACACCCGCGACCTGCTCGCCCGCGCCTGGCCGTCCTGACCACCGGCCACGCGGGCGTCCGGCCACGCGGCGTCCGCGCGGGGCACGGTCAGTCGGCGCGCAGCAGCGGGGTCGGCTCCGGCCAGCTCTCCACCCGGTGTACGTGGGGGAGCAGCACGTCCCGACCGGGTGAAGGTGGCACGATCGGCCGATGGCAGTCACGACACGGACGTTGGGGCGCAGCGGCATCGAGGTCAGCGCCCTCGGCATGGGGTGCTGGGCGATCGGCGGGCCCTGGGCGGAGGGCGCCCAACCGCTGGGCTGGGGCGCGGTCGACGACGACGAGTCGGTACGGGCGGTCCACCGGGCGCTCGAGGAGGGCATCACCCTGTTCGACACCGCCGACACGTACGGCGCCGGGCACGGCGAGCGGGTCCTCGGCCGAGCGCTCGCGGGCCGCCGGGACGAGGCCGTGATCGCCACCAAGTGGGGTTACACCTTCGACGAGGCGAGGCGACAGGCCACCGGGGAGGACGCGTCGCCCGCCTACCTGCGTCGGGCCGTGACGGACTCGCTGCGCCGGTTGGGCACCGATCGGATCGACCTCTACCAGCTACACCTGGCCGACCTGTCGGTGCCGCGGGCGCAGGCGCTCGTCGGCACCTGCGAGGACCTGGTCGCCGAGGGGCTGATCCGGGCGTACGGGTGGAGCACCGACCGTGTCGACCGGGCCACCGCGTTCGGTCACGGCGCCGCCGGTGCCACCGCCGTGCAGCACACCCTGTCGGTGCTGCGCGACGCCCCCGAGTTGCTCGCCGTCTGCGACAAGTACGACCTGGCCAGCGTCAACCGCGGCCCACTGGGGATGGGGCTGCTCACCGGCAAGTACTCGGCCGGCTCGGTGCTGCCCCGCGACGACGTCCGCGGGTCGGCCCCCGGCTGGTTGGAGTGGTTCCGCGGTGGCCGGCCCGCGCCGGAGTGGCTGCGCCGGGTCGGCGCGGTCCGCGCGGCGCTCACCGCCGACGGGCGCACCCTCGCCCAGGGGGCGCTGGGCTGGATCTGGGCGCGCAGCGGCCGCACCATCCCGATCCCCGGCTGCCGTACGGTCGCCCAGGTCGAGGAGAACGCCGCCGCGCTGCACCGGGGGCCGTTGCCGGCGGACCAGTTCGTCGAGGTGGAGCGCCAGTTGGCGGCCCTTCGCACCGCGGCCCTCCGCGACGCCGACCGCCCCCACTGGCCCCCTCCCACCCATCCCACCACCCACCCCTGAGCGGGGCAGTGGCGCCCGTCCGGTCCGCGCTGCCGTCGCGTCCCGACCCGGGTGCGCACCCCACCAGGTCGGTGCGGGCCTGCTGTAGAGGTGCCCCGTGTCTGGGGCGGTGGCCTGGTCGGGTGGGTGCGGGCCTCCTGTAGAGCTGCCCCGTGTCTGGGGCGGTGGCCTGGTCGGGTGGTGGCGTGTGGAGCTGCGGTGTGCATGGGCGGTGGCCCGGTCGGGTCTCGGCGCGCCGGTAGAGCCGCCCCATATCTGGGGCAGCTCTACAGGACGCGAACATGGCAGCCCACCCGCCTCACCCGGCCCTGTCGATCACGAGTTGTGGTCCCTCGCGGGGACCGGGCGCGGCGGGGCGAGGCTCAGGGGGTGTGTTCCTTGCGGATCTGGTCGGCCAGGTGGGCCGGCATGGGGTCGTGGCGGACGAACCGGCGGCGGAAGGTGCCGGTGCCGGCCGTCATGGAACGCAGCTCGACGGCGTAGCGCAGCAACTCGGTCGCCGGCACCTCGGCGCGGACGAGGGTGCGGCCCTCGGTGTCCGGGTCCGCTTCGGTGCCGAGCACCCGGCCGCGGCGGCCGGACAGGTCGCCCAGCACGGCACCCACCGAACCGTCCGGCACCCGGATGGTGACCTCGTCGATCGGCTCCAGGAGCGCGGGCTGACCACGGTCGGCGGCGTCCCGCAGGGCCAGCGCGCCGGCGGTCTGGAAGGCCGCGTCGGAGGAGTCGACGCTGTGCGCCTTGCCGTCGACAAGTGTCACCCGCAGGTCCACCACCGGGTGGCCGGCGACCAGACCGCGCTCCAGTTGGGCGCGGACGCCCTTCTCCACGGACGGGATGTAGTTGTGTGGCACCGCGCCGCCGACGACCCGGTCGACGAACTCGTTGCCGCTGCCCGGGGGCAGGGGCTCGACCTCGATGTCGCAGACCGCGTACTGGCCGTGCCCGCCGGACTGCTTGACGTGCCGGCCGTGCCCGTTCGCGGGCACGGTGAGCGTTTCGCGCAGGGACACCTTCACCGGTTCGGTGTCCAGCTCGACGCCGCCGGCGCGCAGCCGGTCGAGCACCACGTCGGCGTGCGCCTCGCCCATGCACCAGAGCACCAGCTGGTGGGTCTCCGGGTTGCGCTCCAGGCGCAGCGTGGGGTCGCCGGCGACCAGGCGGGCGAGGTTGCGGGCCAGGGCGTCCTCGTCGGCGCGGCTGCGGGCGACGACCGCCACCGGCAGCAGCGGCTCCGGCATCTCCCAGGGGGCGATCAGCAGTGGGTCGTCCGTGGCCGAGATGGTGTCGCCGGTCTCGGCGGTGCCCGACTTGGTGATCGCGCAGATGTCGCCGGCCACGCAGAGCGGCACCTCCCGCAGGGTGGCGCCCAGTGGGGTGAAGATGTGCCCGACCCGCTCGTCGGCATCGTGGTCGGGGTGGCCGCGTTCGGTCATGCCGTGCCCGGAGATGTGCACGGTCTGGTCGGGGCGCAGCGTGCCGGAGAAGACCCGGACCAGCGAGACCCGGCCGACGTGCCGGTCGACTGTGGTCTTGACGACCTCGGCGACGAGCGGCCCGGCCGGGTCGCAGGTCAGCGGCGGGCGGGGGGAGCCGTCCACGCCGGCGACCGCCGGCAGTTCGTGCTCCAGCGGCGACGGGAACGCGGCGGTCAGCACCTCCAGCAGCACGTCCAGCCCGACACCGGTCTGGGCGCAGACCGGCACCACCGGGTAGAAGTGCCCCCGGGCGACGGCCTTCTCCAGGTCGTCGATGAGCACCTCGTCGCTGATCTCCTCACCGTCGAGGTAGCGGTCCATGAGGGTCTCGTCCTCGCTCTCGGCGATGATCCCCTCGATCAGCTCGTCGCGGGACTCGTCGATGGCCCGCTGGTGCTCCGGGTCCGGGTCGCGGACGTCGGCGGGCAGCCCGGCGGAGTAGTCGAAGACGCGACGGGTGATCAGGCCGAGCAGACCCTCGGTGGACACCCCGTCGTCGCCGAGCATCGGCAGGTAGAGGGGCATCACGTTGTCGCCGAAGAGGCGCTGGCAGAGCGCCACCGTCTCGTCGACGTCGGCGCGGGGCTGGTCCAGGCGGGAGACCGCGACGGCGCGGGGCAGGTCGACAGCCGCGCACTCCTCCCAGAGGGCGACGGTGGCCGCGTCCATGCCGCCGGCCGCGGAGACGACGAAGAGGGCGGCGTCGGCGGCCCGCAGCCCGGCGCGCAGCTCACCGACGAAGTCGGCGTACCCGGGGGTGTCCAGCAGGTTGACCTTGATGCCGTTGTGCAGCAGCGGAGCGCAGGACAGGCTGACCGACCGCTGTTGGCGGACGGCGGCGGGGTCGTGGTCGCCGACCGTCGTGCCGTCGACGACGGCGCCGGCCCGGCCGATCGTGCCGGTCGCCGCGAGCAGGGCCTCGACGAGTGTCGTCTTGCCCGCCCCGGAGTGCCCGACGAGCACCACGTTGCGTACCTGTTCGGGCTCGGTCACCACCGGCGCGCCGCCGGTGGAACCCTTCTCGTGCTTCTGCGCCATGGGGCGCACCTCCCTCAGCCGGTGGTGGGTGGCGACCGCCGCGCGACGGTAAGCGGCCCGGGGCGAGTGCGCGGCAGTATCCTCCGGTGGTCTCGTGCTCAGCGGGAACGGGACGGGTGAGCGGGTGAGCTGGCTCACCCTCCAGCTCGATCTCACACCCGTTGTCGGGTAGGCACAAGCCTCTCCCGGGCGGGTCGGAGGGGCGGCCGTATCGCCGGACCTGGGCGGACCGTTATCGTGGGGACCGCCATGGCGAAGATCTTCCAAGTGTCGGCCCGCGCGGGGATGACCCGCGTCGTCGAGCCGATTGCCCGCGCCCTGCTGCGCGCGGGCGTGACCCCCAATGCCGTCACCGTCGCGGGCACCGTTGGTGTGCTCGTCGGCGCGCTCGGCTTCGGTGCCCGCGGCCATCTGGTCGCGGGCGCGTTGATCGTGACCGTTTTCGCGCTCACCGACCTGCTCGACGGGACGATGGCCCGGATGAGCGGCGGGTCCACCAGGTTCGGGGCGTTCCTCGACTCGAGCATGGACCGGGTCGCCGACAGTGCCGTCTTCGGCGCGGTCGCGTACTGGCTGGCCACCCAGGGCGACCACTCCGGGGTGGCCGCCGCGTTGATCTGCCTGGCCGCCGGCAGTCTGGTGTCCTACGTCAAGGCGCGCGCCGAGGGGCTCGGCATGACCTGCAACGTGGGCATCGCCGAGCGCACCGAACGGCTGCTGATCGTCGGCGTCGGCGGGATCCTCACCGGCCTGGACGTGAAGCCCGCGCTGGAGATCGCGCTCTGGCTGCTCGCCGCGGTGTCGATCTTCACGGTGGGGCAGCGGATGGCGCACGTCTACCGCCAGGCCCAGCAGCTCCAGCCGAACGGCCAGGCGTGAGGGGCGGGTCGACGACCCGGCGTCGGACGACCGGCGGCCGGGCCGCGTGAACCTCACCGAGCTCGGCTACGTCGCCGGCTGGCGGGTGGTCCGCGCGCTACCCCGGCCGCTGGTGGCGGCGGCGTTCCAGGCGGGCGCGGACCGCGCGCACCGCCGCGCCGGAGGGGGTACGGCCCGACTGCGCGCGAACCTGCGCAGGGTGGTCGGCCCGGAGCTGTCCGAGGCCGAGCTGGACGATCTCGTCAAGCGAGGGCTGCGCTCGTACGCCAGGTACTGGATGGAGGCGTTCCGGCTGCCCTCCCTGAGCCGCGCGCAGATCCTGTCCGGCTTCCGGCTCGACGGCGCGGAGTTGCTCGCCGCCGACGTGGCCGCCGGCCGGGGCGCGGTGGTGGCGCTGCCGCACGCCGGCAACTACGACGCCGCGGGCGCCTGGGTGGCGGCCAACGGCTGGCCGATCACCACGGTGATGGAGCGGCTCAAGCCGGAGGGCGTGTACAAGCGTTTCGTGGCCTTCCGGGGGAGCGTGGGCATGGAGATCCTGCCCACCCACGGCGGCCCGCGTCCGGCGTTCGACGTGCTGCTGGAGCGCGTTCGTGCCGGTGCCGTGGTGCCGTTGCTCGCCGACCGGGACCTCTCCGCCCGGGGGGTGGAGGTGGACTTCTTCGGCGGCAGGACCCGGATGCCGGCCGGGCCGGCGCTGCTCGCGTTGCACAGCGGTGCGCCCCTCTACGTGGCCTCGATGTGGTACGAATCGGATGCGGCGTGCGCGTCGCTCGCCGGCCCGCTGCCGGTGCCGGGGCCCGAGGCGGGGCCCCTGGACCAGCGGGTCCGGTCGCTGACCCAGCTGATCGCCGACGGTCTGGCGGCGGGTATCGCCCGGCATCCGGAAGACTGGCACATGTTGCAGCGGATGTGGCTGGACCAGCGGGGGTCGGCGGACGGCACGGCGCTGCCATCCTCGGCCGCCGGTCCGGCCTGAGGAGGTGGTGGGCACGGTGGGACGGTGTGCCGCAGTCGTGGGCGGGGGGCGCTGACGCATGCGGATCGGCATCGTGTGCCCGTACTCCTTCGATGTCCCCGGCGGGGTGCAGAACCACGTGATGGACCTGGCCGAGGCGTTGATCGCGCTCGGCCACGAGGTCAGCGTGCTCGCGCCGGCCGACGAGGATTCGCCGTTGCCGGCGTACGTGGTGTCCGCCGGTCGTGCCGTGCCGCTGCCGTACAACGGTTCGGTGGCCCGGATCGCCTTCGGCCCGGTCTCCACCGCTCGGGTCCGGCGTTGGATCATCAACGGCGACTTCGACGTGCTGCACGTGCACGAGCCGCTCACGCTGAGCCTGTCCCTGCTGGCCGTGCTCTCCGCGCGCGGCCCGGTGGTGGCGACCTTCCACACCGCGATGACCCGTTCCCGGGTGCTGGCCGCCGCGCAGGGCGTGTTGCAGATCGTGCTGGAGCGGATCACCGCCCGGATCGCGGTCAGTGCGCTGGCCCGCAAGGTGCAGGTCGAGCACATGGACGGCGGGGCGGTGGAGATCCCCAACGGGGTGGCGGTGGCGAAGTTCGCCGACGCCGAGCCGTTGCCGGGCTGGCCGGGGGAGTGCGCCCCGGGCAGCGGCGGCACCCTGGGTTTCCTGGGCCGGTTCACCGAGGCGCGCAAGGGCTTCCCGGTGTTGCGCGACGCGTTCGTGGCGTTGGCCGCCACCCGGCCCGGGCTGCGGCTGCTCGTCGCCGGCCCGGGGGACCCCGACGACCTGTACGACCAGTTCCCGGCCGAGCTGCACGAGCGGATCACGTTCCTCGGGCTGGTCACCGAACCGGACAAGGCGCGGATGCTGCGCAGTGTGCACCTCTACGTGGCGCCGAACACCGGTGGCGAGTCGTTCGGCATGATCCTCACCGAGGCGTTGGCGGCGGGTACGACGGTGATCGCCAGCGACCTGGACGCGTTCCGGCGGGTGCTCGACGGTGGGCGCGCCGGCCGGCTCTTTCCCACGGGTGACCCGGTGGGGTTGCGCGACGCGGTGACCGAGCTGCTGGACGACCCCGCCGGGCGGGCCGCGTTGACCGAGTGCGGCGATCAGGTGGTGGCGAATTTCGACTGGCCGGTGGTTGCTCGGCGCGTTGTGGAGGTATACGCAGCGGCGATCGAGGCAACCGACGGGCGGGTCATCGACCAGGAGTGGGTGGGGCTGGGCTGAGCCGGTGGGACGCATGGTGCGGACGACGACCGGGGTGACCGGTGGTGCCGCGCCCAATCGGAGGCGAAACGGAGCAGCACTACGATGCCGCACATGTGGTGGGTGGTGGCCGCGATCGTGGTCGTGGGGCTGGTCGCGGCGTACCTTGTCTGGACCGCCGGCCGGGTGGAGCGGCTGCAGGGCCGTGCGGAACTGGCGGCCCGGGCCCTCGACGCGCACCTGCTGCGTCGGGCCGCGGCGGCCGCCGTGTTGGCCGAGCGGCGGTTCGGTGTCGAGCTGTACGCGGCGGCCCGGATCGCCCTGGACGCCAGCCCGGACGAGCGGGAGGCCGCGGAGAACGACCTGACCCGGCAGTTGCGGGGCGTCCAGCTGGATCCGGGCGATCCGGACTGTGGGGCGGTCATCGCCGCCAGTCGTCGGCTCGCGCTGTCCCGGCAGGTGCACACCGACCTGGTCCGCGACGCCCGCTCGGCGCGTAGCCGACCGTTGGTGCGGGTGTTGCGGATGGGACGGGGTCGGGAGTGGCCGCGCTACTTCGACATCGACGACCCGACCCTCACGGTGCCGGCGGACGTCCCCGCGAGCTGACCCGGACGGTCGCCGGGAGCCGGTGACCAGGGCCACAGGGCAGGCCACCGGGGGTCTGATTGGCTGTCGGTCCGGCGTTGACCCGCGCGTAGCATTTTCGCTGTCACCCCCAGCGCACGTCCAAGGAGCGATGACCCGTGCCCGAGAACACCGCCCCGAACACCGGTCCGGCCCCCGTCGTCGGCAGCGCGCGCGTCAAGCGCGGCATGGCCGAGATGCTCAAGGGCGGCGTGATCATGGATGTGGTCAACGCCGAGCAGGCCAAGATCGCCGAGGACGCCGGCGCGGTCGCGGTGATGGCCCTGGAGCGGGTGCCCGCCGACATCCGCGCGCAGGGCGGCGTCTCCCGGATGAGCGACCCCGACATGATCGACGGAATCATCGAGGCGGTCTCCATCCCGGTGATGGCCAAGGCCCGCATCGGCCACTTCGTGGAGGCGCGGATCCTCCAGTCGTTGGGCGTGGACTACGTCGACGAGTCCGAGGTGCTGACCCCGGCCGACTACGCGAACCACATCGACAAGTGGGCGTTCACGGTGCCCTTCGTCTGTGGCGCGACGAACCTGGGTGAGGCGCTGCGGCGGATCACCGAGGGGGCGGCCATGATCCGTTCCAAGGGTGAGGCGGGCACCGGCGACGTCTCCAACGCCACCACCCACATGCGCAGGATCCGTCAGGAGATCGCCCGGCTGTCCTCGCTGCCGGCCGACGAGCTGTACGTCGCGGCCAAGGAGTTGCAGGCCCCGTACGAGCTGGTCAAGGAGGTCGCCGAGAGCGGCAAGCTGCCGGTCGTGCTGTTCACCGCAGGCGGGATCGCCACCCCGGCCGACGCGGCGATGATGATGCAGCTCGGCGCGGAGGGCGTGTTCGTGGGCTCCGGCATCTTCAAGGCGGGTAACCCGGCGCAGCGGGCCGCCGCGATCGTCAAGGCCACCACCTTCCACGACGACCCGGACGTGCTGGCGAAGGTCTCCCGTGGTCTCGGCGAGGCCATGGTCGGCATCAACGTCGACGAGATCCCGCAGCCGCACCGCCTGGCCGAGCGCGGTTGGTAGGCATGGGCGCGCCCACCATCGGAGTCCTCGCGCTGCAGGGGGACGTCCGCGAGCACGTGGCGGCACTGGCGGCGGCCGGCGCGGACGCCCGCCCGGTCCGTCGTCCGGCGGAACTGGACGCGGTGGACGGCCTGGTCGTCCCCGGCGGCGAGTCCACCACCATCAGCAAGCTCGCCGACATCTTCGAGATGCGCGAGCCGATCGACAAGCGCATCGCCGACGGCATGCCGGTCTACGGCTCCTGCGCGGGCATGATCATGCTGGCGACCGAGGTGCTCGACGGCCGACCCGACCAGCGGGGCTTCGCCGGCATCGACATGACCGTCCGGCGCAACGCGTTCGGCCGGCAGGTCGACTCGTTCGAGGCGCCGGTGACCATCACCGGAGTCGAGGGCGAGCCGTTCCACGCGGTGTTCATCCGCGCGCCCTGGGTGGAACGGGTCGGCGCCGGAGTCGAGGTGATCGGCACGGTGACCGACGGCCCGGCCGCCGACCGGATCGTGGCGGTGCGGCAGGGCAACCTGTTGGCCACCTCGTTCCACCCCGAGTTGACAGGCGACCTGCGCGTGCACGCGTACTTCGTGGACCTGGTGCGGGCCACCTCCTGACCGGGGGACCCGTCGCTCAGCCGGCGACCGCCCGCAGGTGCCCCGGGCGGCGTCCCGCGAGCTGGTCGAGCGCGGCCGCCGTGGCGGCGTCGGCGGGCAGCTGCACCACGAGTCGCTGCGGATCGGCCTCGGCCACCTCCAGGGTCTCGACGTCGAGGCGCAACAGCCCCACCGCCGGGTGGCGTACCGTCAGCGGGCCGCCCCGCGCGGCGGTGACCGGTCGCCGCCGCCACCTGTCGACGAACGGCGCACCCACCGTGCGGGCCAGCCGCTCGGCGAAGACGTCGCTGGCCGGATCGCCGCGGCGCAGCAGGTACAGCTCCGCGACCTGCTGGTCGGCCAGCGCCGACCACTGCGGATAGTGCTCACGGGCCCGCTCGTCGGTCAGCACGAACCAGATGAGGTTCGGTCGCGACCCGTCCAGCAGGCCGAGTGGGCGGGCGAGCACGTCGAACGGCTCGTTCCAGGCCAGCACGTCGCCGAGCCGGTTGAGCACGTACGCCGGGGTGTCGCGCAGCGCGTCGAGCATCGCGCGGACCGTTGGCCGGACGGTGCGGGAGACCGTCGGACGGTCACCCGCGCAGAGCTGTCGGGCGTGTTGGGCCGAGGCGAGCTGGCGCAGGTGGTCGCGGTCGGCGCTGTCCAGGCGCAGCGCGTCGGCGAGCGCGGCGAGGATCTCCGGCGACGGCCGGGTGTCGCGGCCCTGCTCCAACCGGGTCAGGTATTCGACGCTCACCTGCGCCACCGTCGCCAGCTCGGCCCGGCGCAGGCCGGGGGTGCGTCGGCGGGGGCCCTCGGCGAGGCCGACGTCGGCCGGCCGCCGCGCCTCGCGGCGACTGCGCAGGAACGCGCCCAGCTCTCCGTCCATCACCGACTCAGTCTGGCAGCCGGCACCGGCCGGTGGGTGGCCCTGGCAGGGCCATCCTCGCGGCGGTCTCCCCGGCCCGTCCCGTCGGCCACAGGATCGTGGTCATGACTGACGCACAGAGCACAGGACCGCTTCGGATCGGGCTGATCGTGGGCAGCACCCGTCCCGGCCGGCGGGGCGCGGCGATCGCCAGGTGGGCGATGGAGGTGGCCGAGCGGCACGAGACGGTACGCGCCGGGGACGCCGTCTGCACGCTTGTCGACCTCGCGGAGCAGGAGTTGCCGCTGCTCGACGAGCCGGTGCCGGCGCTGTTCGGCGACTACCGGCACCCGCACACCCGGCGGTGGGCGGCGGTGGTGGACGCCTGCGACGCCTTCGTCTTCGTGACCCCGGACTACAACCGCTCGATCCCGGCCGCGCTCAAGAACGGGATCGACTACCTGTACGCGGAGTGGACCGACAAGGTGGCCGGGGTGCTGAGCTACGGCGTGCAGGGTGGCAACCGGGCAGCCGACCACCTGCGGACGATTCTGACCGAGGTACGGACGCTTGTGGTGCCGACCGGAGTGGCACTGTCGATCTTCACCGACTTCGACTTCACAGGTGCCGACCCGGGTGACCCCACCGCCGGCCGCTTCGCGCCGGGTGACGGCCGGGAGGCGGAGTTGTCCACCATGCTCGCCGAGGTCGTGACCTGGTCCCGAGCGCTGCGCCCGGTCGACCCGGCAGGGGTGGCGGTCGGCACCGCGGAGCTGGTGGGCTGATCTGACAGTGTTTTCCCCGCGTATGCCCGTTTCGGGCGGGCGTGGGGAGGTCGTCGCGCGCGGTGCATGACAGCGACCCGGGGGACGTCGGTAGGATTGCGGGGATTCGGCAGGGCCATCTGCCCGCCACGGCTTCCACCAGAGCTGACCGGCACCTCCGCGTGCGCCGGCGGGAGCGGGGCGCGAGCGGTGCGGTCGATGCAGCCGGCGGCTAGCAACGGAGGTAGAAGATGTCCGGCCACTCAAAGTGGGCGACGACCAAGCACAAGAAGGCCGTCATCGACGCCAAGCGCGGCAAGATGTTCGCCAAGCTGATCAAGAACGTCGAGGTGGCCGCGCGGATCGGCGGCGGCGACCCCACCGGCAACCCGACGCTCTTCGACGCGATCCAGAAGGCGAAGAAGAGTTCGGTGCCGAACGACAACATCGACCGCGCCGTCAAGCGTGGCTCCGGCCTGGAAGCCGGCGGCGCCGACTGGCAGACGATCATGTACGAGGGGTACGGCCCGAACGGCGTGGCCATGCTCATCGAGTGCCTCACCGACAACCGCAACCGGGCGGCCACCGAGGTGCGCACCGCGCTGACCCGCAACGGCGGCTCGCTCGCCGACGCCGGCTCGGTGTCGTACATGTTCTCCCGCAAGGGCGTGGTGATCGTGCCCAAGGAGGGCACCAGCGAGGACGACGTGATGCTTGCCGTCCTCGACGCCGGCGCCGAGGAGGTCAACGACCTCGGTGAGGCGTACGAGGTGGTCTCCGAGCCGACCGACCTGATCCCGGTGCGGACCGCGCTCCAGGACGCCGGCATCGAGTACGAGTCGGCCGAGTCGTCTCTCGTCCCCAGCATGAACATCCCGCTGGACGAGGAGGGCGCCCGCAAGATCTTCAAGCTGATCGACGTCCTCGAGGACTGCGACGACGTGCAGAACGTGTACGCCAACTTCGACGTCAGCGACGACGTGATGGCGGCTGTCGACGCCTGAGGCGGTCGAGGCGAGCAAGGTACGGCTGAGCTCCGGGAAATGCAGCAGCGGGCCCCAGCCTCACACCGAGGCTGGGGCCCGCCTGTGTCTAGCCAACCTTGAGCGATTTCCTGGCTAGAGGTTTGCGCCCGACGGGGGTTTGCCTCGGTGGTGGAGGTGGCACGTATGTCGCGTGCTCAGGCATCAGGAAAAGGGAGCGTCGGGCTATCGCGTCGCCCTTGTCGTCGAGCTGGTAGCAGTCGATCCAGCACCAACCGTCATAGGTGATCCAGTCGAGTTTCCTGATGACTCGGACGGTGATGGGGATCATGAACTGAACGCTTGCCGCCCGGTCGAGCCGTAGGAGGTCACCGGCCTTCATCCGGCCTTCCTTGCACGCCAGGTCTTCAAGGTCCTGCCTGCTTCGCTCAGCCTGGGGCAGAAGCCGACGGGCGTGCAGCTCGGGCAACGTCCGCGGTTGTGAAGGTCAACGATGAACCCCGCCATGATCACCATGAAAGGCGGTTCGGGTCGATATTCCTCAAGCATCGTGCCGCCCGTCTCGCTGGTTGCGACGCTTGAGCACTTGCCGTCTGGTGCTGACCTCGTCCGGCTTCTCCCCTGGCGCGGGAGAAACGCACGCTACGGGCTGATAGGCGGAGCGCTCAACGACGTCGATCGGCTCATCAGGTCTCTGAAACCACTTCCAACGGCGCACGGTTCTGCCTCCCGAGAGTCCCTGGGTGGCCGGCACGGAGTGCCTACCCCTAGATCACTCTGCGTGCCGGCCACACTCGCAACCGTAAGCCTGTCTATGCAGCCTGTCTATACAGGTACTGTTCGTGTCGTGGCAAGTGAGGGCTCAAGAAGATCGGGAGTACGGTGACGGGCGTGCCTACCCCGCACGTAACACCCCGCCGATACCGGCTGGTTGCCGACGAACTGCGCCGCCGCATCGAGGCTGGCGTGATCCCACCTGGCTCGTTGCTGCCCAGTGAATCGACCCTGATGGCTGAGTTCTCAGTCGCACGGGGAACCGTTCGGGAAGCCCTGGCGCTGCTGCGGTCCGAAGGCTTGGTTCTGACCGAAGTGGGACGTGGAACCTACGCCAGGCCGGTGATGCCTGTGCGGAGACTCGCTTCTGAGCGGTATCGCAAGGAGCTTGAGCAGGTTCGTAGTGGTGAGCTTGGTACGTCCTTCACCGCTGATCAGCAGGTCGACTGGGCTGCGTACAGCCTGGACAAGGACTTCCGCGAGGTGCCGGCTACCGAGGCGGTAGCAGAGTTGTTCGGCGTAGAGCCAGGCACGATGCTTCTCGAACGTCATCTCCTCTTCCGCACTCATGGTGCGCCGCAGCAGATGTCCGTCTCATGCCTACTGCTCGACATGGTCGCTGGCACTCCGGTTGCCGATCCTGATAACGAGCCATGGCCGGGCGGCAATACGTCGCAGCTCTACAGCCTCGGGCACACCATCACGGGCGTCCGTGAACGTCCACGATGGAGGCTGCCTTCGTCTGATGAGGCTGAAGCCCTACGCATTCCTGCCGGGGTTCACGTAGTAGTGATCACTCGACAGACGTACGTCGGTGAGCGGGTGGTCGAGGTGGCACACATTGTGAGGCGTGCCGACCTGGTCGACTTGGACTACTGGATTGATCTCAGTTAAGCGTCGCGCTGCCGAGTTGACCAGGCGGTGCCGGCGAACGTGGAGGTGGGGGAGTTGGTGGCACAGCGGTTCGCGCCGGGTGACGTGGTCGTCCGGCGTGAGATCCTGCGCGGCGAGGTGTGGTTCGGCTGTCCGACGATCTGCGTCGAGGACTCGCCCGACCTGCTCGCCCTCTACCTCCCGCCGGGGGCGGAGTTCGGCTTCCCGACGACAGGCGTCTTCCCGTGTGGCCGCCACCCGTGGGAGACCGCCGGGCACCGCTCGTGGTCGGGGCACGGCAAGCTGATGCTGCAACGCCCCGGCGAGGCGCACTCGGTCGACGTGTTCTGGACCGGCCCCGGGCGTGACTTCGCCGGCTGGTACTTCAACCTCCAGGACCCGTTCCGGCGTACGCCGATCGGGGTGGACACTCTCGACCACGAGCTGGACCTGTGGTGGGGCGCGGACGCCGACGCCTACGTCTGGAAGGACGTGGAGATCTTCGCCGAGCGCCTCGTCGAGGGGCGCTACCCGGGCATGGGGGATGCCATCCAGGCCGAGGGTGACCGGATCGCGGCGTTGCTCGACGCGGGGGAGCGCTGGTGGGACCCGGCGTGGGCGACGTGGCAGCCCGACCCGTCCTGGTCGGCGCCCCCACTGCCGGCCGGCTGGGACCAGGTGCCGCCCGCTTAGTGAACGCGACGGGCGTCGGCGTCCGGTCAGGACACCGACGCCCGCCGGGGCTGACGGCTCAGCCGATCGTCTCCCGCTCCCGCCACGCGGTCCGCAGGGAGGTCCGGCCGTTGGTGCGCAGCAGCGAACCCTCGTACACCCGGGCGCCGGCGAGCAGGAACGCGCCGGCGGCGAGCAGCAGGATGAGAAGCGAGACGACCGGCTCCCATCCGGCGGCGTCACCCGTGAACAGCCGCAGCGGCATAGCCGTGGGCGACGAGAACGGCAGGTAGGACAGCACCCGCATCGCGGTGTCGTTGTCGTTCAGGAAGATCACCGCGAAGAACGGCAGCATCACGGCGAACTGCACGGGCGTCGACACCGCCGCGATGTCCTCCTGCCGGTTGGCCAGCGCGCCGGCCGCCGCCCACATCGCCGCGAGCAGCACGAAACCGACGAGGAAGAACGGCACGAACCAGCCGATCGCCGGGGCGAGCAGGCTGAGCAGACCGCCACTGTCGCCCATCTGGAGCCCGATCACCGCCACCACCGCGATCAACGCGATCTGCGCGAACGCCAGGATGGCGCCGGCCACCACCTTTCCGGCCAGCAACGCGCGTACCGGCACGGCGGCGACCAGGATCTCCACGATCCGGGTCTGCTTCTCCTCGATGACGCTCTGCGCGATCTGCACCCCGAACGTCTGCGAGGTGATGAAGAAGACGAACGCGAAGACGAACGGCACCAGGAACGCCACCACCGGGTCCACCGCGTCCGGGTCGAGCAGTCGTACGGTGGGCTGGCTGCTCAGGGCCTTCACCACGTCGTCGGGGGCTTCCTCCATGGCCAGCACCGCCGGTCCGGCGACCACCGCGGCGTCCACGTCGTCGTCGCGGACGGCCTGCTCGGCGGCCCGGTCGTCGGCGACCACCCGGACCTCCAGGCCGGCGGCGCGCAGGGGACCGGCCGCGCTCTCGGTCACCGCCACCGTGGACGGCCCGCCGGAGAGCAGCGGCGGCAGGATGGTGCCCGCCGCCGCGATCAGCAGGAAGAAGAGTGTGCCGAACAGGAAGGTGCGGTCGCGCAGCTTGACGCGGATCTCCCGTTCGGCGACCAGCCGGGTGGCCTGGGTGATGTTCACTGGGTGACCTCTCGGAAGATCTCGGTGAGCGAGGGGCTGACCGGGCCGAAGGCGCGCACCGGACCGCGCGCGAGGGCCGCCTGCAGCACGGGCTGTTCGTCGGCGCCGGCCGGCAGGTCGAAGACCACGCGCGGGCCGTCCAGCTCGACCACTGTCACCCCGGGTTGGTCGCGTACCCAACCGGCGTCGTTCGCCACCACCAACTCGTAGCGGGGCACTGTGTACGAGTCGCGTAGCTGCTGGCGGCCGCCGGCGGCCCGGATCACCCCGTCCGCGATGATCACCAGGTCGTCGCAGAGGCGTTCCACGACGTCGAGCTGGTGGCTGGAGAAGAGCACCGGCGCACCGGCCGAGGCCCGCTCCCGCAGCACGGTGACGACGGTGTCGACAGCGAGGGGGTCGAGGCCGGAGAACGGCTCGTCGAGCACCAGCACCTCGGGGTCGTGCACGAGCGCGGCCGCGATCTGCGCGCGCTGCTGGTTGCCCAGCGACAGCGTCTCCAGCAGGTCGTCGCCACGTTCACCGAGGCCGACCCGGTCCAGCAGAGCGTCGGTGGCCCGCCGGGCGGCGGGTGCGTCCAGGCCGTGCAGCCGGCCCAGGTACGTCACCTGCTCCCGGGTCGTCATCTTCGGGTAGAGGCCCCGCTCCTCCGGCATGTAGCCGAAGCGTCGCCGGTCCTGGCGGGTCAGCGGGGCGCCACCCCAGCTCACCTCACCGGCGTCGGGGGCGAGCACACCCAGGATGATGCGCATGGCGGTGGTCTTGCCGGCGCCGTTGGCGCCCACGAAGCCGGTCATCCGGCCGGCGACCACCTCGAAGGACACATTTCTGAGCACCTGCCGGTCGCCGAAGCTGCGGTCGATGCCGTCGAGGCGAAGCGATCTGGTCACGGTCCCACGCTAGATCGAATACCCCGCCCCGCCGTCCGCCCGATGGGTGAGCGGGCGGTCCGCCGTGCGACGGATGGTGGTCACCCGCCGGGCCGGACCACCCCGTTCTCGTACGCGAACACCACTGCCTGCACCCGGTCGCGCAGGCCGAGTTTGGCCAGCACCCGACTGACGTGTGTCTTCACGGTCGCCTCGCCCAGGTGGATGGCCGCGGCGATCTCCGCGTTGCTCGACCCGGCGGCGAGCAGCACCAGCACCTCCCGTTCCCGTGGAGTCAGACCGGCCAGCGCGGCGTCCGCCTCCGGCCCCCGGTGGGCGGTGCCCGCCGGGTCTCCGGGACGGGCGAACGTGGAGATCACCCGGCGGGTGATCTCCGGGGCGAGCAGGCCATCGCCCCTGGCCAGCACCCGGATCGCCTCGATCAGCTCCTCCGGTGTGCCGTTCTTCAACAGGAAACCGCTGGCTCCGGCCCGCAGCGCGGCGAACAGGTAGTCGTCGCGGTCGAAGGTCGTGAGGATCAGCACCGCGGGCCCACCGGGCCCGTCGGCGGTGAGCTGCCGGGTGGCCTCCAGGCCGTCCATCCCGGGCATCTCCACGTCCATGAGTACGACGTCGGGGCGGGTGGCCCGGGTCATGACGACGGCTCGTTCGCCGTCGGCGGCCTCGCCGACCACCTCGATGTCGTCCTCCACCTCCAGGATGACCCGGAAGCCGGTGCGGACGAGATGCTGGTCGTCGGCCAGTAGCACCCGGATCCTCTGACCCGGATCCGACGTCTCGTGGGTTGGGGCGGCGCTCATGCCGGGAGCTTCGCGTCGACGGCCGGCTGGCGTTCGTGGCGCGGTTCCGGCTCGTGGCGCGGGTCCCGTTGGTCGTGCGGCTCCCGCCGGTGGTGCGGTTCCCGTCGCGCGTCGCCGGGCGGGTCGGCCGTCGCCAGCGGGAAGCGGGCGCGTACCCGCCAGCCGCCGCCGGCCCGCGGCCCGGCCTCCAGGTCGCCGTCGTGTGCGGCGACCCGTTCGCGCATCCCGATCAGGCCCAGCCCGACGGCGGCGACCCGGCCGCCGGCTCGTCCGTTGTCGGTCACGTCCACCTCCACCTCCCGGGCCAGGTAGCGGACCCGCACGTCCAGCAGGTCCGCACCGGCGTGCTTCAGGGTGTTCGTCACCGCCTCCTGCGTCACCCGGTACACCGCCTGGGAGACCGACTCGGGCAGCGCGACCGGGTCGCCGTACACCCCGAGGGTTGCCGTCAGGCCCGCGGCCCGAGCCCGTTCGACAAGCTCGCCGATCCGGTCGACGCCGCCGCCGGCCGGCGGCCCGGCGCCGACGGTGCCGGTGGTCCGCAGCACGCCCAGCATCCGGCGTAGCTCGTCGACGGCGGTGCGGGCGCTCTGCTCGATGGCGGTGAGCGCGGTGCGGGCCTTGCCGGGGTCGCGGTCGAACACCCGGCGGCAGGCGGACGCCTGCACTCCCATCACCGACACGTGGTGGGCGACCACGTCGTGCAGCTCCCGGGCGATCCGGACCCGTTCGCCGAGCACCGCCCGTTCCCGGGACTCGGTCTGCGACCGACGCAGGTCCTCGGCCTGGGTGCGCAGCTCGTGTTCGCGGCACGCGGCCACCCAGGCGGTCTCACCGAAGAACCACGCGAAGCCGAAGACCAGCACGTTGAGCAGGGCGCCGGTGACTATCGCGGCGAGCACGGGTGGCACCGGCCCGACCGCGTCGTCGAAGGTCCCGGGTGGAATGTGGTCGATCATCGTCGCGTAGTAGATCCCCAGCCAGGTGAACATCGTGGCGATCACGCCGATCCGCGCCCGGCGGGCCCGTCGACGGTCCTGCCCCCAGGCGCCGACGGTGTAGAGGGCGCAGAACAACGCCCAGGCGGAGCACTGGGTCTCCGGGGCCGATCGTGCCTGCGCGGCGATGAACGCCATCGAGACGATCAGCAGGATCGCCACCGGCCAGCGCCGCCGCCAGATCAGCGGCAGCGTCACCGCGACGGCCCAGAACAGCTGCTCCGCCCCGGACGGCGGCGGGCCCAGCAGGAACGCCCCGGTGCTGCGGGCCAGGGTGAGGCTGACCAGCGCCAGCGCGCTCATCCCCAGGCCGATCCAGAGGTCGTGGCGGCGCTGCCGGGCGGTCGGAGCCGGACGGCGCCATTCGTCTCGCGGTGCCACGGTCATCCGGGAACGATGCCACGCCGCCCGACACGGCCGGCGAGTGGGCGGACCGGTGCCGTCGGACCGGGCCGACGGGCGGTGGCCCGACGCGAGGTACGCGCCGGGCCACCGGTGTCGGGCGTCGGTCACGCCGTCTGACGGCGGGTCTTGATCGCGGTGTCGACCAGGTCCCAGACCACGACCGCGACCGCGCCCACCGCGATGGCCAGGCCGAGGGACTCCCGGTTGTCCGCCTCGGCCAACCAGGTCAGGCGCAGGCCCAGGGCCGGGTTGAGCAGCCGGTCGGTGAGCGCCAGCCACACCAGCGGCACCGTGAACGCCAGGTCGAGCAGGACCTTGGTGCCGAACAGGGCCCAGGTCCAGCGCCCGATCCGGTACTTGACGACCTCGAAGATCACGCTGGCGACCAGCACGACGATCAGCGCCGGCAGCCAGAACGACCACAGGTCCGGGTCGAGGATCGGAACGTTGTCGCCGTCGGTGCTGGGCACCCAGGACTGGAAGTGCTGCAGGAAGACGTACCCGATGGTCGCCACCGACATGATCACCGACGCGATGGTGTCGGCGAGCGGGATGCCCCGGCGCACCGGCGTGTCGGGCAGGTCGTCGAGGTTCCACTCGGGCACGTCCACACCCGACTGGGAGCGCTCGATGAGGACGAAGACCAGGGTGAGCCAGAAGCAGATGTGCACTGTCACGTGCAGGGCGACGACGAGGCCGGGTCCGATGGCCCCGAAGCCCTTGCCCTCGGCGGCTTCGACGACGGTGACGACGGTGCCGGCGAGCGCCGGGATGAAGCTGAGCAGCAGCTTCAACAGCCGCAGCCAGAGCAGGTAGTAGGTCGGGCCGATGAGCTGTAGTTGGCGGTCGGCGTACCGGGCGGCCAGCACGTCCGGGTTGCCCAGCTCGGTGAGCACCTCCCGCTCGGCGGTCACGGGGTCCGCGCCGCCGTCGGTGCGGCCCTCGATCATGTCGTCGATGGAGGCCCGCAGCTCGGTGGCGATCTCGTCTCGGCGCTGGGCGGGCACCGAGCGCAGGGTGGCGGCGAGGTAGCGGTTGGTCAGGGTGTTCATCGGTCCACTCCTTGGATCAGCCCGGTGATGGAGGCCTGCACGGCGGCGAGGTCGTCGAGCATCCGGCTCAGCATCGACTCGCCCTCGTCGCTGGTCCGGTAGAACTTGCGCGGTCGGCTCTCCGCGGTGTTCCACTCGCTGGTCAGCAGCCCCTGGTCCTCCAGGCGGCGCAGCAGCGGGTAGAGCGTGTTGGCGTCGACCGGGAAGCCGTGGTCGGTAAGCCGTTGCAGCAGTGCGTAGCCGTAGTCCGGTCGGCGCAGCGCGACCAGGCTGGCCACCACGACGGTGCCTCGACGCAACTCCTGTAGGTGCGTCCGTAGAACGTCCTCGCTAACCATGTGTCACACCATACTGTGTGTCACACAGTGTTGTCTAGCGAGACATCATCGTGTCGGTCGCAGACCCGTGCGCCGGGCAGCACGCGGGGCGCCCGGCGACGAACCGGACGCCCCGACGGTGACGCTGCTCAGCAGGCCGGACCCTGCCGGAAGTTCCGCTCGACGAAGCTGGCCGGACCGACCTGGAAGTAGCCCACGCCCGGCCGGATCGGGTGCCCGGTGAACAACTCCACCCGCGAGCCCACCCGCACGAGGTACGCCTCGGCGTCCCCCGCGTCGTTGCGGATCAACGAACCCCGCCGGCCGTAGATCTCCTCCAACTCGGCGAAGGACATGCCGACCGCCGCCCCGGCGGGGGACCGCGGCGGGGCGGTGGCCGTACCCACCTCCACCAGCCGGCCGTCGCGGAAGGCCAGCACGAACACGCCGGCCCAGGAACCGGTCGAGCCGGCGTGCACGACCCCGCCGCAACTCGGCGCGGTCCAGTCGATGTGACCGTTCGCGGTGAGCGTGCTCAGGCTGGCGCCGATCCGGTACACACCGGCGCCGGCGACGCTGAGCACCTGCGGGTGGCTGTGCTCGACAGCGGCGGCGAGCGGGCCGCGCGCCGAGGCGGGTGCGGTGCCGCCGGTGCGGGGCGCTGCCGCCGCCGGGCCGGCGGCGGTCACGCCGACGAGCGTGCCGAACGCCAACGCGGCGCTGGTGAGCAGGATCGTGGGACGGTTCATGAGGGCTCCTTCGGTGATGGGTCTCCTGCCCTGTTAGTCACCGCGCCGGGGCCAACGGTTCGTCGGGTTCGCGACCGACCCGGTCTACTCTCCAGAGAAACGCCGGCCGGGGGTGACGCGGTGACGGCTCCGCAGCGGATCGGCCCGTACGCCGTCGAGCGACTGCTCGGCGTCGGCTCGTTCGCGACCGTCTGGCTGGGCTACGATCCGCTGCTCCACGGGCACGTGGCGATCAAGGTGCTGGCCGAGAACTGGAGCCACGACCTGCGGGTCCGGGAACGGTTCCTGGACGAGGCCCGGTTGCTGCGCAGGCTGGAGCACGAGCGGCTGATCCGGGTGCACGCTCTCGGTGAGTTGCCCGACGGTCGGCCGTACGCCGTCCTGGCCTGGGCCGACGGCGGGAGCCTGCGGGACCGCCTGGCCGCCGGTGAGATCCCCACGCCTGCCGCGTTGCGGCTGCTCGGCGAGATCTGCGCCGGAGTCGCCGTGCTGCACCGGCACGGCGTCGTGCACCGCGATCTCACCCCGGGAAACATCCTGTTCCGCTCCGCCGACCCCGCCGACGCCGAACGGGTGCTGATCGCCGACCTCGGCCTGGCCAAGGCGCTCGCCGCCGCCTCCGGCCTCACCGCCCGCGCCGGCACCCCCGGCTACATGGCCCCCGAACAGGACGACCCGGGCGCGGTGGTCGACACCCGCGCCGACGTGTACGGGCTCGGCCGACTCGGCATCCGGCTCCTGGGCACCGACCCGCCGAGTGCCGCCGCCGGAACCGACCGACCGCGTGTTGCGGCCAGGCCCGACCCGCCGCGTGCTGCGGCCAGGCCGGACCCACCGCGTGTTGCGGCCGGACCCGACCCGCCGCGGCACGCTCCGGAGATGCGACTGCGGGAGGACGTGCCGCCGGCGGTCGCGGCGGTGCTCGCCCAGGCCACCGCCCACCACCCGGCCGACCGCTATCCCGACGCCGCGGCCCTGCACGCCGCGTTGGCGCGCGCGAGCGGCCCGGTGGGACGACCTGCCGCGCCGGCCCGCGCGAGCGGCCCGGTGGGACGACCTGCCGCGGTGGGTCCCGTGCGGCAGCCGCCGGCACCCCGGCCGCGGGGCCACCGCTCCTACCGGTCGCGGCTGGCCGGGGCCGCCGTCGTGGCCACCGCCGTCCTGGGCCTGGTGGCCGCCGAGCCGGGTGGCGTCGGGCCGGATCGCCCGGTCGGCGGCACGTACACGACCGGGCCGCTGACCGTGACGGTGCCGCCCGGCTGGTCCGCCGCGGGTGCGACCTGGGCCGGTCAGTACGGTGCCGACGGCGAACCAGAACCGGCGCTGGTGATGTCGCCGCAGCCCCGCCGCTGGGCCGCCGATCCCCGGCTGCCCGGCGCGTTCGTGGGCCTCTCCGCCAGCACGGCGGCCCGCGCCACACCCGCCGGGTTCCTGGCCGAGCGGACGCACGACGACTGCACGCAAGCGCCGGCCCGTGCCACCCGGCAGGCCGGCGTCGAGTGGACCGTGGTGGCGTACCGCTGCGACCGGGGTCGGCCGCAGATCGTCGAGTCGGCCGCCCTGCACCCCGGTCGACCCGCCCTGGTGTACGTGCAGATCGCCCCGCCGGCGGAGAGCGGACCCGACTTCGTGGACACCCTGCTCGCCGGCGTACGCCTGCGGTAGGCGCGCTAGCGGACCACCACGGTGATGGTGTGCTCCCGGCCCTCCTGGGGGATCGTCACGGCGACCGTGCCGGGTCGCACGAAGCGGATGTCCACCACGCCCGCCTCGTACTGCTGGGAGACCAGCTCGGGGTGGTCCACGGTGACGAGGCCCGGCCCGATGCCCTGGATCCGCAGCACCGCACCGGTGGCGAAGCAGAGCGATTTCAGCAACTCGATCTCGGTCTCGGCGAGCGGCAGGTCGTAGCGGACCGCACCCTGGCAGGCGGGCGTCACGTCGGTCGGCGGGGGAGTCGTGCGGGGCGTACCCCTTGTCCTGGTCGGGATGGGCGGCGGCGGCACGGGCCGCCCGGCGCTCGACGGCGGCCGGGTGGGCGACCCGGTGCGGCCGGTTGCCACCGGCGTCGTCGGCGTCGTCGTGCCCGCCGACACCGACACCGACGCCGCTGGCGAGGACGGACCGCGGGGCTGGGCGGGCAACGGCGAGACCGCGTCGGTGCCGCAGGCGGTGACCGCCACGGTCGCCGCGACGGCGGTGACGGCGGTGGCGACGGTACGGCGCAGCGAGATCATGCGGCCCCCTCTCCGGTCGCGATCGCCGATGGCTGGCTCAGCTGCCGAGTCGTTGCCGGACCTGTCGGCGGGCCAGGTGCAGCCGGGACTTCACCGTGCCCACCGGCACGTCGAGCAGCGCCGCGATCTCGGGGTAGCTCAGCCCGAGGACGTCGCGCAGGGCCACCACCTCGGCCAGGTCGGGGCGGACGGCGTCGAAGGCGTCGAGCAGGTCGAGGCGGGTGCCCGCGACCACGCTCGTCCGTCGCGGGTCGGCCTGCTCGGGCACGGGTACGCCGCCGGCCTCCACGCGCCAGCGGCGGCGCAGCGTGCGGTACGTCGAGCGGGCCCGGTTGGCGGTCAGCCGGTGCAGCCAGGTGCGGAACGAGGAGCGCCCCTCGAACCGGGTGATGCCGTTGGCCAGCGCCAGCAGGGTGTCCTGGCAGGCCTCCTCGGCGTCCTCCCGGTTGGGCAGGAACCGGGCGCACAGCCGCAGCACCTCGGGGCGTACCGCGAGCAGCAGGGCGTCCAGCGCCGCCGGGTCGCCGTGCGCGGCGGACCGGGCCAGGGCGTCGATGTCGTCCGCGTCGGGCATGCCGGGTGTCCAATGCTCGCCGGTGCCGATCCCCGAGCGTACGACCGGTGACGCCGGTGCGCCCCCGTTCGGTCCGGCACCCGACGCCGTCCCGTGCGCTACTCGAAGCGGGACACGTCGCCGGCGCCCCGGCGCAGGATCTCCGGTTCCGGGCCGGACAGGTCGATCACCGTCGTCGGCTCCTTGCCGCAGTCGCCGGCGTCGAGCACCGCGTCGAGCTGGTGGTCGAGCCGTTCCTTGATCTCCCACCCCTGGGTCATCGGCTCGTCGTCGCCGGGCATCACCAGGGTGCTCGACACCAGCGGCTCGCCCAGCTCGGCCAGCAGCGCCTGGGTGACTGTGTGTCGGGGTACGCGCACCCCGACGGTGCGCTTCTTCGGGTGCAGCATCCGGCGGGGCACCTCCTTGGTGGCCGGCAGGATGAAGGTGTAGCTGCCCGGGGTGGACGCCTTGACCAGGCGGAAGACCGAGTTGCTGATCTGGACGAACTGGCCGAGCTGCGCGAAGTCCCGGCAGACGAGCGTGAAGTGGTGCCGGTCGTCGAGGTGGCGGATCTGGCGGATCCGGTCCAGCCCGTCCGCGTTGCCCAGCTGGACGCCGAGCGCGTAGCAGGAGTCCGTCGGGTAGGCGACCAGCCCACCGCCGCGGATCAGGTCGGCGACCTGGCCGATGATCCGGGGCTGCGGGTTCTCCGGGTGCACGTCGTAGTACCTCGCCATGCTGATGAGCCTAGGCTCATTTGCCGTCCCGCGGAGACGCGGGCTCGGTGGACTGCCCGGCTGACGAGACGAGGGCCACGGCCGTCGGCGCGGACGGTGGAGCCGTCGAGATCACCTCGGTAGGGTAGGTCCCGGTCGGCTCCGACCACCAAGATCCACACCGCCGGGGGGCGCCAGGCATGGCCGATTCGTTCGCGCATCTGCACGTGCACACCGAATACTCGATGCTCGACGGAGCGGCCCGCCTCAAGGACCTGTTCGCCGAGGCCAACCGGTTGGGCATGCCGGCGGTGGCGATCACCGACCACGGCAACATGCACGGCGCGAACGACTTCTACAACCAGGCGATGGCCGCCGGGATCACGCCGATCCTGGGCGTCGAGGCGTACGTGGCGCCGGAGTCGCGCTACCACAAGGCGCGGGTCAAGTGGGGTCGGCCGGAGCAGAAGAGCGACGACGTCTCGGGTAACGGCGCGATCACCCACAAGACCATGTGGGCGAAGAACGCGCGCGGCCTGAAGAACCTGTTCACCCTCAACTCGCGGGCGTCCATGGAGGGGCACTACGTCAAGTGGCCCCGGATGGACATGGAGCTGATCGCCGAGCACGCCGAGGGGATCATGGCCACCACCGGCTGCCCGTCCGGCGCGGTGCAGACCCGGCTGCGGCTGGGGCAGTTCGACGAGGCGCTCAAGGTCGCGGCGAGCTACCAGGACATCTTCGGCAAGGACAACTACTTCCTGGAGATCATGGATCACGGCCTCTCCATCGAGAGCCGGGTCCGCGAGGGGCTCACCGAGATCGCCCGCAAGCTGGACATCCCGCCGGTGGTCACCAACGACTCGCACTACACCCACGAGGCGCAGGCCACCGCCCACGACGTGCTGCTCTGCGTGCAGACCGGCAGCAACATCGACGACCCCAACCGGTTCCGGTTCGAGGGTGGCGGCTACTTCGTCAAGAGCGCCGACCAGATGCGCGGGGTGGACTCGTCGGAGCTGTGGCAGGAGGGTTGCCGCAACACCCTGCTGGTGGCCGAGAAGGTCGACCCGAAGGGCATGTTCGAGTTCCACAACCTGATGCCGCGTTTCCCGGTGCCCGACGGGGAGACCGAGGAGTCCTGGTTCCGCAAGGAGACGTTCGCCGGCCTGGCCCGCCGCTACCCGAACGGCATCCCGGAGGGGCACGTCGTCCAGGCCGAGTACGAGCTGGGCGTCATCAACCAGATGGGCTTTCCGTCGTACTTCCTCGTGGTCGCCGACTTCATCCAGTGGGCCAAGAGCCAGGGCATCTCGGTCGGTCCGGGTCGTGGTTCGGCCGCCGGCTCCCTCGTCGCGTACGCGCTGGGCATCACCGACCTGGACCCGATCCAGCACGGCCTGATCTTCGAGCGGTTCCTCAACCCCGAGCGCGTCTCGATGCCGGATGTCGACATCGACTTCGACGAGCGCCGGCGCGGTGAGGTGATCAAGTACGTTACCGACAAGTGGGGTGAGGACAAGGTCGCCCAGATCGCGACCTTCGGCACGATCAAGGCGAAGGCCGCGATCAAGGACTCCGCCCGGGTGCTCGGTTTCCCGTACGCGGTCGGCGACCGGATCACCAAGGCGATGCCGCCGGCCGTGATGGGCAAGGACATCCCGCTCACCGGCATCTTCGACACCAAGCACCCCCGCTACGCCGAGGCCGGCGAGATCCGCGGCCTGTACGACTCCGACCCGGACGTCCGCAAGGTGATCGACACGGCCAAGGGCATCGAGGGGCTGATCCGGCAGACAGGTGTGCACGCCGCCGGCGTCATCATGTCCGCCGAGCCGATCATCGAGCACATCCCGTTGACGCGCCGCGACGCCGACGGGGCGATCATCACGCAGTTCGACTACCCGACCTGCGAGTCGCTCGGGCTGCTGAAGATGGACTTCCTCGGCCTGCGCAACCTGACGATCATCGACGACGCCGTCAAGAACATCGAGCTCAACCACGGGCTCAAGCTCGACCTGCTGGGCCTGCCGCTGGACGACCCGGCCGCGTACGAGCTGCTGGCCCGCGGTGACACCCTGGGCGTGTTCCAGCTCGACGGTGGGCCGATGCGCTCGCTGCTGCGGCTGATGAAGCCGGACAACTTCGAGGACATCTCCGCCGTCCTGGCGCTGTACCGGCCCGGCCCGATGGGCGTCGACTCGCACACCAACTACGCGCTGCGCAAGAACGGCCTCCAGGAGATCACCCCGATCCACCCGGAGCTGGAGGAGCCGCTGCGGGAGATCCTGGCGCCGACCCACGGCCTGATCGTCTACCAGGAGCAGGTGCAGCGCGCCGCGCAGATCCTCGCCGGCTACACCCTCGGTCAGGCGGACCTGCTGCGCCGGGCCATGGGTAAGAAGAAGAAGGAGATCCTCGACAAGGAGTTCATCCCGTTCCGGGACGGCTGCCGGGAGCGCGGCTACTCCGACGAGGCGATCCAGGCGGTGTGGGACGTCCTGGTGCCGTTCGCCGGCTACGCCTTCAACAAGGCGCACTCCGCCGCGTACGGACTGGTCTCCTACTGGACCGCGTACCTGAAGGCGCACTACCCGGCCGAGTACATGGCGGGGCTGCTCACGTCCGTCGGCGACGACAAGGACAAGATGGCGCTCTACCTGTCCGAGTGCCGCCGGATGCGCATCCAGGTGCTGCCACCGGACGTGAACACCTCGGCCGGGCCGTTCACCCCGGTCGGCAGGGACATCCGCTTCGGCCTGGCCGCGGTGCGCAACGTCGGCGCGAACGTGGTCGCCTCGATCATGCGGTGCCGGGAGGAGAAGGGCGACTACGCCGACTTCTACGACTTCCTGTCCAAGGTCGACGCGGTGGTCTGCAACAAGAAGACGATCGAATCGCTGATCAAGGCCGGCGCGTTCGACTCCCTCGACCACCCCCGCAAGGGCCTGCTCGCGGTGCACGCGGACGCCATCGACGCGTACGCGGACGTGAAGCGCAAGGAGGCGGTCGGCCAGTACGACCTCTTCGGCGCCGGCTTCGGCGACGCCGACACCGGCAGCACCACGGTGATGCCGACCATCGGCGACAGCGAGTGGGACAAGCGCGACAAGTTGGCGTTCGAGCGCGAGATGCTCGGCCTGTACGTCTCCGACCACCCGCTGTTCGGCCTGGAACACATCCTCGGCGCGGCGGCCGACACCACGATCGCCTCCCTCGCCGAGGACGGCGCGGTGCCCGACGGGGCGGTCGTCACCCTCGCCGGCATCCTGTCCGGGGTGCAGCGCCGGGTCACCAAGCAGGGCCGCGCCTGGGCCTCGGCCACCCTGGAAGACCTGGCCGGTGGGGTGGAGACGCTGTTCTTCCCCAACACCTACGAGGTGATCGGGCAGTACATCGCCGAGGACGCCATCGTCGTGGTCAAGGGCCGGGTCGACCGCCGCGACGACACCCCACGGATCATGGCGATGGACATGTCCATGCCGGACGTCAGCACCAGCGCCACGAACAAGCCGGTCACCCTCACCATCCCGGTGCACCGGTGCACACCACCGCTCGTGGAGAAGCTCAAGGAAACCCTGGTGCTGCACCCCGGCGACACCGAGGTGCACGTCAAACTCCAGAACGGTGGGCGCACCACCACCCTGCGGCTGGGCCCGTTCCGGGTGGCGGCGACGACCGCGCTGATGGGTGACCTGAAGAGCGTCCTCGGCCCGGCAAACGTGAGCTGACCGCGCCACGGCCCGGCCGGCGGAAGCCGGCCGGGCCTTCCGGCTCAGCCCCGGTCGGGGGCGCTGATCTCGCGCAACTGGCCGTCGGCCAGCCGCAACCAGCGCTGCACGCCGATCTCGGCGAGGAACCGCTCGTCGTGGCTGACCACGACAAACGCCCCCTGGTACGCGGACAGCGCGCTCTCCAGTTGGGCGACGCTGACCAGGTCCAGGTTGTTCGTCGGCTCGTCGAGCAGCAGCAGTTGCGGCGCCGGCTCGGCGCACAGCACACAGGCGAGCGTGGCGCGCAGCCGCTCACCGCCGGAGAGCACCCCGACGGGCAGGTTCACCCGCGAGCCCCGGAACAGGAACCGGGCCAGCAGGTTCATCCGCCGCGCGTCCGGCAGGCTCGGCGCGTACGCGGCGAAGTTCTCCGCCACCGTCCGGTCCAGGTCGAGCAGGTCCAGCCGCTGCGACAGGTACGCGATCCGCCCGTCCGCCCGCTTGATCTCGCCGTCGGACGGCGCGAGGTCGCCGTTGACGAGGCGCAGCAGGGTCGACTTGCCGACGCCGTTCGCCCCGGTGAGCGCGATCCGCTCGGGTCCCCGGATCACCAGGTCGGCGCCGTCGCCGCCGAACAGGTCCCGGTCGTCGAAGCGGGCCCGCATGCCCTGGCCGGAGAAGACCGTGCGCCCGCCCGGGACCGTGGTGTCCGGCAGGTCGACGGTGATGCTGTCCTCGTCGCGGACCGCCCGGCCGGCCTCGTCGAGGCGGGCCTTGGCCTGACCGAGCCGGGCGGAGTGTGTCTCGTGAGACTTTCCGGCGGACTCCTGCGCGTTGCGCTTCATGGTGCCGGCGAAGATCTTCGGCAGCCCGGCGTTCTTGAGGTTCTTGGAGGCGTTGCTGGCCCGCCGGTCGGCCCGCTCCCGGGCCTGCTGCATCTCCCGCTTCTCCCGCTTGACCTCCTGCTCGGCGTTGCGCAGGTTGCTCTCGGCCACCTCCCGCGCCGCCTGCACCGCCTCGGTGTACGCGGTGAAGTTGCCCCCGTACCAGGTGATCTCGCCTCGTTCCAGCTCGGCGATGCGGTCCATCCGGTCCAGCAACTCCCGGTCGTGGCTGACCAGCAGCAGGCACCCCGACCAGTCGGTGAGCACGTCGTAGAGCTTGTGCCGCGCCTCCACGTCCAGGTTGTTCGTCGGTTCGTCGAGCAGCAGCACGTCCGGCCGGCGCAGCAGTTGCGCCGCCAGGCCGAGGGAGATCACCTGGCCGCCGCTGAGGGTGTGCAGCCGCCGGTCGAGGGACAGCTCGCCGAGGCCGAGCCGGTCCAACTCCGAGCGGGTGCGCTCCTCGATGTCCCAGTCGTCGCCGATGGTGGCGAAGTGCGCCTCGGCGGCGTCGCCGGCCTCGATGGCGTGCAGCGCCGCGATCCGCTCGGCGACGCCGAGCACCTGCGCCACGGTCAGGTCGCCGACCAGCGGCAGCGTCTGCGGGAGATAGCCGAGCACGCCGTCGACGGTGACACTGCCGCCGCTGGGCGTGAGTTCCCCGGCGATCAGTCGCAGCAGGGTGCTCTTGCCGGCGCCGTTGGGCGCGACCAGGCCGGTGCGACCGCCGGGGACGGTGAAGGACAGCTCCGCGAAGACCGGAGTGTCGTCCGGCCAGGAGAAGGACAGGTTCGAGCAGACGATGAACGCATCAGACATGCGAGTGACCTCAACGGGTGGGGTGGGCGCGCACGAGCCGCCCGACGACCAACGGGGACCTGTGGAACGACGTCATGGCCACAGCGGCTAGGCGAACGCGCGCCGAACCGGTGGCCGAACATGTCCGGTCTCACCCGGAGATGTCGTCGTCACCCGCCATGTCTGGTCTCCCTGGTCGTACCGCTAACCCAACCCAGCGAGTCTAACAACGGATCTTCCGTCCGCCACCGGGTTCCCGTCCCCATGCCGCTTCGCAAGATCAGGCACCTTACCCGGCGATGCGGAAGCTAGGACACGTCGAAGAGGCGTAGCCCGTCGTACTCGGCGAAGTCGGCGAAGTCTTTGCCGTTGAAGGTTGCCAGTGGCAGCCGGTCGACAAGGCAGCAGGCCGCGATCCAGGAGTCGTTGGTCGGTCGGGGGCGCCCCCGGTGTTGAGCCCGCGCTTGAAGGTGCCCCCAAGTGACAGCCACCGCCTCGTCGAATGGAAGCAGAACGATCCCCGTGCGCCATTGTGCGAGGTCAGCCAGCTTGCGCGGTCCCCAGCTGCGCAGGGCGGTCCACTTGGTCAGCTCTCCGAGCGTCACGAAGGTGATGCAGAGGGTCTTACCGGCCAGGCGGGCACCCAGACGTTCAGGTAGCCGCCCCCGGAGGATTGCTGACGCGACGTCCGTGTCCAGAACGACAAGGCTCATGCGGCGCCGGTCCGCCGAGAGGTGTAGAGATCGGCGAGGAACTCGTCCAGTTCTTCGTCCGACTCGAACAGGCCCGGACGGGCCAGGTCATCCACGGAGGCGACCGGCCGGATGCCCTGACGACGGGCCAACTCCTCGGCCGGTACGTGCTCGGCCGTCGGCCACTCGGGCATCCGTTCTGCATTGCTCGACGTCACGGCTCACCTCCTGCGTATCGGGTTGTCCTCGATTCTTCCACTTCCGACGTCAGTAGGCGGCACCTCGCGGCCGGTGTCGCAGCAGACTTGTTCCCCGCTCACCGGGGCCGGTATTCGACCTCGGGGCGGCCGGGGGTGCCGTAGCGAGGGCTGCGGACCGCCCGGTCGACGGTCACCAGGTATTCCAGGTAGCGGCGGGCGGTCACCCGGGAGATGCCGGTCGCCGCGCTCACCTCGGTCGCGGACAGTCCCACCTGCGGGTCGGTCCCGTCGGTGAGCGCGGCGCGTACCCGATTGAGGGTCTGCGCGTCGAGGCCCTTGGGCAGGCTGTGCCCGGCGGTGCCGCGCAGGGTGGCGAACATCCGGTCCACCTCGTGCTGGGCGGCGACCTCCCCGTCGGCGAGCGCCTGCGCGCGGTAGTCGGCGTAGCGTTCCAGCTTGTCGCGGAACGCCGCGAAGGTGAACGGTTTGAGCAGGTAGTGGGTCACCCCGAGGGACACCGCGGTGCGCACCACCGCCAGGTCCCGGGCGCTGGTCACCGCGAGCACGTCGACGCTGCTGCCGGCCGCGCGCAGCGCCCGGCAGACGTCCAGGCCGTGCAGGTCGGGCAGCCGAAAATCCAGGAGTACGAGGTCCACGTCGCCGCCGCCACCCGCGCGCAGCGCCGCCATCGCCGCCCGCGCGGTGTGCGCCACCCCGACCACCACGAAACCAGGAACCCGTTCGGTGTACGCGGAATGCGCCTCGGCCAGCAGCGGCTCGTCCTCGACGACAAGTACCCGGATGTCGGTCATCGCGGGGCACCGCTCACCGGCAGGTAGATCGTGAACAGGCTGCCGCCGTCGTCCGCGCGGGCCACCTCGTAGCGGCCACCGTGGCGGCGGACCACCTGCCCGATCAGCGCCAGACCGAGCCCCCGTCCGGTGCTCTTCGTGGACCAGCCGCGCCGGAAAGCGTCCGCCACCCGGTCCGCGGCCAGCCCGGGGCCGCTGTCGGCCACCCGTACCAGCAGCTCGTCGTCGACGGCGCCGACGAAGACCCGTACCGTGCGCGGCGGGGGCGTGCCGGCGACCGCCTCCAGGGCGTTGTCGACCAGGTTGCCGACGACGGTGAGCAGGTCGTTTGTGGGCAGTGGGCTGTCGTCGAGGCGGCAGTCCGGCTCGATGACCAGGTCGACCCCGCGCTCGGCGGCCTGTGCCGACTTGCCGAGCAGCAGTGCCGCCATCGCCGGCTCGGTCACCGCGCCGACGACCCGGTCGGTCAATTGCTGGGCGAGGGCCAGGTCCCGGGTGCCGAGTCGTACGGCCTCGTCGGCGCGGCCCAGCTCCACAAGCGTCAGCACGGTGTGCAGCCGGTTGGCCGACTCGTGGGTCTGCGCCTGCAACGCCTCGGTCAGCGCGCGGACCGAGTCCAGCTCGCTGGCCAGGGTGCGCAGCTCGGTCTGGTCGCGCAGGGTCAACACGGTGCCGAGCACCGCGCCTTCGAAGCGGGTGGTCCGCTGGTTGGCGACAAGCACCCGGTCACCGGCGAGGACGGGCTCGTCGAGGGCGTCGCGCCCGGAGCCGAGCAGGTCGGCCACCGCGGGCGGCAGGTCGATCCCGGCGACCGGCTGGTCGATCACCGGCGCGTCCACGTCGAGCCCCACCAACCGGCGACCCTCGTCGTTGATCAACGCGACCCGCCGGTCGGTGGTCAGCACGACGAGACCCTCGCGTACGGAGTGCAGAACCGCGTCGTAGTACTCGTACATCCGGGTCATCTGCGCCGGCCCCAGGCCGTGGGTCTGGCGGCGCAGTCGGCGGCTGAGCAGCCAGGAGCCGGTCGCGGCGAGCGCGAGAGCCGGCGCGGCGACGCCCAGCAGCACGGGAAGCTGGCGCAGCAGCTTACGGTTGATGGCGCGGGTGGTGATGCCCACCGAGACCAGGCCGACGATGCGCCTCTGCTCGTCGTACACCGGGACCACCGCGCGCACCGACTCGCCAAGCGTCCCGACGTTCGTGGTGGTGAACGGGCGGCCCGCCAGGGCGGGCCCGATGTCACCGACGAACGGCTCGCCGATCAGCCTTCGGGTGGGGTGCGAGAAACGGGTGCGGTCGGGGGCCATCACCACCACGAAGTCGGTGTCCGTCGCCTTCCGGGTCGATTCGGCGTACGGCTGGAGGACGCTCGCCGGGTCGGCGGTCGTGAGGGCCGCGCGGACGTCGGGGGAGTTGGCCACGGTCTGCGCCACCGCGAGCACCTCCTCCTGCGCGGCCTGGTGGGAGTCGACGCGGGCCAGCCAGACGGCGCCCGCCGCGCCGGCCAGCACGAGCAGCGTCACCACCATCGCCTGGAGGGCGAAGAGTTGCCCCGCGATGCTCCACTGCCGTCGGGCCACCGTCACCACCTCCTCGTCGCGCCGCCGCCGTCTCGGGTTCGCGGTGAACAGAATGACCGCAAGGCTGTCAACGGGTGAGACACGGTTCACATTGTCGACATGGACACCACCGCATCCGCCACCACACCGGCACCGGCGGTCCGCCGGGACCGTACCCGTTACCTGTATCTCGCCGTCATCGTGGCCGTGCTCGCCGGCATCGTGGTTGGCCTGGTCGCCCCCGATTTCGGCAAGGAACTCAAGCCGATCGGCACCGGCTTCGTCAACCTGATCAAGATGATGATCAGCCCGGTCATCTTCTGCACGATCGTGCTCGGCGTCGGCTCCGTCCGGCAGGCCGCGAAGGTCGGCAAGGTCGGCGGCCTCGCGCTGGGCTACTTCCTCACCATGTCGACGGTCGCGCTCGCCATCGGCCTGGTCGTCGGCAACCTCATCCACCCCGGCTCCGGCCTCAACCTGGGCGCTGACCTCGCGGGCGCGGGCAAGGCCGCCGCCGGCGACGAGGCCGCCGGTACGACGGAGTTCCTGCTCGGGATCATCCCGACCACGATGCTCTCCGCGCTCACCGAGGGGGAGGTGCTCCAGACGCTGCTGGTGGCCCTGCTCGTCGGTTTCGCAGTCCAGGCGATGGGCCGGCGCGGTGAACCGGTGCTCGGCGCGATCGCCGTCATCCAGCGGGTCGTCTTCAAGGTCCTCGCCATGATCATGTGGCTGGCGCCGGTCGGCGCGTTCGGTGCCATGGCCGCAGTGGTCGGCGCGACAGGCGTGGACGCCCTCAAGAGCCTCGCCCAGATCATGCTGGGCTTCTACGCGACCTGCCTGATCTTCGTGCTGGTGTTCCTGGGCGCGCTGCTCTGGTTCGTGGCCCGGATCTCGATCTTCTCGCTGCTGCGCTACCTCGGCCGGGAGTTCCTGCTGATCCTGTCGACCTCCTCGTCGGAGTCGGCGCTGCCCCGGCTCATCGCCAAGATGGAACACTTCGGCGTGAGCAAGCCGGTCGTCGGCATCACGGTGCCGACCGGATACTCGTTCAACCTGGACGGCACGGCGATCTACCTGACCATGGCGTCGCTGTTCATCGCCGACGCGCTGGGCAACCCGCTCTCCATCGGCGAGCAGATCTCGCTGCTGCTGTTCATGATCATCGCGTCGAAGGGCGCGGCGGGCGTGACCGGCGCGGGCATCGCGACGCTTGCCGGTGGTCTCCAGTCGCACCGACCCGACCTCGTTGACGGGGTCGGCCTGATCGTCGGCATCGACAGGTTCATGTCGGAGGCACGGGCGCTTACCAACTTCGCGGGCAACGCGGTGGCGACCGTGCTGGTGGGCACCTGGACAGGCGAGTTCGACCGGGAGCGAGCCGTCGGCGTGCTGCGCGGCGACGACCCCTTCGACGAGGCGACGATGCTGGACGAGCACGACGACGACGGCGGCGCGGACGAGGGCGACGCGGACGCTCCGCGGCCCGACGAGCAGACGTCGGCGACGGCCGGCGTCCCGGCCTGACCGTCCCGCCTAGTGGTCCACGGCGATGATCGACACGAGGTCAGCGATGTCGGGGTATCCGAGCGTGTAGGACACCCCGACATCCTTGATCTCGTGTCGATCACCATCGGCGACGCCGGTCAAGGCTGCAGCTGAGGCATGTGGGTTCCGGGCGGCGAGCCGGTCGGTCGTGTTTGGCGGCGGTGGCGAGTGGTCATGCGCCGTCCCGCGCCACGAAGGGGTTCGGGATGGATCCCTGCCGGAGTTGGCCTTCGGTCAGTGGCTGAAAATTTGCTTACAACCAGCCGTTGTCCCGCGCGAGAATCATCGCTTCGGTCCGATTGGCGACACCCCAACGCTGGTAAAGGCCGCGAAGCAGCCGGAACATCATTCGTTCCGAATATCCGGCATGCTCTGCCAGTCGAGCGACAGTCGACCCCTTTGTTAGTTGGCGTATCCAGGAGATTTCTATCTCCGACGCTATGGGCGCTCCACCCAGAGGCGATTCTACCGAGGTCATTACTCTGATGACGTCGATTGGCACAACGCTGCGGCCGGATGCCGCTGCAGTCAGTACCAACTGGACAGTATCGGCGTCCGCCTCTCGCGCCACGACCCCGACTGCCCCAGAACCTAACGCTCTAGCGGACAGCGCTAAGTCTCCGTCCTCGATCACTGCGATCAGAGTCGCCGTCGGACGGCGGTCTCGTAGCGCGGCCAAAAGTGCCCAGTCTGCTGGTTGCAACAGCGTCAGCAGGACGATGTGTGGGCCAGTGGCGGTAGCGCTCCAGGCCAGTAGATCCTCGGGCGATTCGACGTCGTAGCCGGCGGCTCCCATCACCTCGGCCACACCCCGATGGAACATTGGAAGCGGATCGGAAACAGCGATCCGTGCCGACGTACGCGACGTCTCCACGAGACGATTCTCCAACCTGCTCCGACGGCACGACCGCGACAGGGTACCGCCACCAATCGCAGACTACTGCCAGGTATCACGTCATGGACGTGACCAGGGTCCAAACCGTAACTTTGACACGTAGGCATTCCGCGCATTCCGCGTGTTCGTTGGCAGCGAGGAGTGACGGCATTGGTCAATGAAAATTTTCGCCTGTCTAGCATCTTCGGCAGGTTGCCCCGGAGAAGGAACTCCGGACGACTGCGGCCAGGTGATCAGGTTCGGCGGCTTGAACCGAGGCCAGGGCAGGCCGAAACCGGTGTGGTGGTGGGGGTAAATCCCGCCGGCGTCTACAGGATCCAGGTTCAGTGGACCGACGGGATGCGCAGCAACGTGAAAGCGTCATCCGTGACGCGGATCAACTGATTACCCAAATGGCGAAGGTTCGCCGCTGGCGACCCTGCGCATCATCGAAATAAACTCAAGGTCGCTTCCGAAGCAATCGAGCAGAACAAGGTTCCGTTTTATGGCGCCAGTTGCAGCGGTGATATTTCGAGCTGTCGCGAAGGCGTTGCCGGCCTCTTTCAAAAAGTATCCACGTTGTTCGAAATCAATTATTGCCATTCCAAGGCAAGCGAGCCCTAAGGCGTCCCACGCCTGGTAGTCACGTTCCTCGCGTTTGACTTGTTCGCCTGCCACTCGATGTGCTGTCAAGAAAGCGTTGCGCGCCTTCTCGGGCTTCGCCAACCTGAAGGCGGCTATACCGAGCAGACCGCATGCTCCGATCGCTCGCGGCCCTCGGTCCAGGCGAGCGCTGACCTCGGCAGTTGCAAAGGCCTCGTCGAGTCGGCCAAGGCACAGCTGGGCTAGGCCCAAGTTGAGGTTGGCCTGGCGAGTAAGGCCGGGGTCTCTCGTCCGTGCGGCGATCCTCGCAGCCTCTTCCGCCGGCACGACAGCGTCCTCAGCCCTGCCCGAGTCGATGAGGACGGCGGCCTCACCATTTCGGGAAAGGCCGACGCCAATTTCATTCATCGCGGCAGAGGCCTCGGACCAGGCTTTCTGTAGTAGATCCAAGGCTCGGCTTATGTCGTCGATCTGCCCTAAAGCCCACGCATGACTTGCGAGAAGCATCGGAACCGAACCGCTCCTCTCGGCGTCCGAAAGCCCGTTCGCGTTGTCTAGGGCTGCGGTAAAATGCCGGAAGGCTTGGGGGAATCTGCCGGTCTTGGCCTCGCAGATTCCGAGATTCATTCGCGCAGCCATGCGTTCGTACTGCATCCCGCTAAAGAACCGGCACAACAGTAGGTAACGCCGGAAGAGCTTGGCCGCGCCAGTGACATCGCCTGAGTCGAAGCGTACTTTCGCCATCTCGATGCTGAGACTGATTCGATTCCTCGGTGAACGATACCAGGGCAGGTCGCCGCGCGCCGCGCGCAACTCCCTCAGTGCGTCATCGGTGTCCTCCCGCTGCTGCAACGCCGCAACGAGGTAGGTGCGGTTATGCGCCTCCCACTCGGGGTCCCGGAGCAGACCCCGAATATCACGCCGCCATTCCACGAGGGCGTCGCTCTGCCCCCACGCGCGAAGGTACCGGTCATCAAGGCTCTTCATGAGAAACAAAGCGTGGTAGTAGTCCCAGGCCCGGATACGCAAATCGATCTCACTGAACGTCGATCGTAAATCGTGGAGATCCGCAATAGTGTCTGGCCGTTGTCGTTCGAAGAATGATGCCCCGCGTCTCCACAAGGAGAGTCGTGTAAACGGCGGTTGGCGATGCGTGTGATCATCGAGTTCACCGAACGGTATGCCATCAAGGACCCGTTGGCTCTCGGCGGACGGCAAAAAATAATGGCTGCGGTCGTGCCGGACAATCCTCCGATCATGCAAACCGCGGAGAACGGGATCGCTGCTGACTCCGGGCACGAACGGCAGAAGCAAATGGTCCACGGCCTCTGGCGTTACCGGCCGTGCATATGTTGCAAGGGCCTGAACCACTCGCTGTTCGGTCCTGTCCAGTCGAGCGAACATCCGGTCAAAAAGCAGCGTATCTGCCCTGTCCACTCCGACCGTCTCAAGTTCGTCCAGGAGATTCGCTGCCGTCCTAGCGGGTTCTTGGTGGAGAACGCCTACGAAGAGTTCAAGGGTGCGGGGGTGTCCGAGACTAAGCGCCTGCAAACGATGCCGATCACCGTACGACATCTCAGTCACCCCGAGCGCGGCGGTGCGGTCCAGAGCGATGAGGAAATTCATTGCGTCGTCGAAGGGCAGCCCGCGATTGAGGGTTACGGAACGGACGGGTGGGTCCGACTCTCCCCGCAATTGCCGTGGTGGCGCCTCCGCCGTTGTGACGACTAGTGTTGTCACGTGGCGGGAAAGCGATATGAGGCGACGCAGCAACCGATGTAAGTCCTGATCACGGAAATCGCCGTCGCGATTCAGCAGATGTTCTGCCGCGTCGAGAATGACGACCACCCTAGTCTGACCAAGAGCTGTCAGCACTTCGGTCAGCTTCTCGGGCCACTCAACCGGGTCTGTGAGCCGGAGGTCCAGTTGCCGCCGCTCGTAATCGCTCTGCACGCAACGAATTAAATCCGCAAGGACGGTGGCTACGGTGATTGGCCTGTATCCATCCGCCGAGAGATAAACCACGGCGTTTGCCACTGCGGTAGCCTTACCGAACGCCAGTCTGCGCCTTAGTTCCGCTGCGAAGGCCGTCTTGCCGGCACCCACGGCTCCAGAGACGACAATCAGCCGCACCGCCACGTCCGAAATTGCTTCCTCTACCTGGTGCATCTCGGTGACTCGGTCGTGAAACTTGGCGGCCGGGACGTTGGGAGCTTCGTTGATCAGTCTTACCGACCGTGCTGAGAGAGTCGTTCTTGCGAGGTCCTGTGGCGCAGGCCTGCCGGCGCTCGGCACTGGGCCAGCCCGGCGCCGCTCATCCTCCAGCCTCACGCGTAGCTCCCGGTTGAAGAATTCGAGTCGGCGCCGCTGTGCTCCCTCCGCCCGTTTCTCCTCCTCCGAAGCCTGCTTTAGGTCGGCCTCGATCCGCCGCTTGACTACCTCCGATGATGCAAATTCGGCAACCCGACGGGTGAGCTCGGGAAAGCCGTCCTCATCCTCTAGTGACAGATCGATCAAGGAGGCGTGCTGCTGATAATCCATCGGCGTGACTCTGGCGTCGGTCCTAACTGCGATCACCGGAACCCGTCCGCTGATGGCAGTAGTGACCTCGCGCTGGCACCTGACGTCCACGACGCCGTCAAAGGTGAGGAGATGCATAAGAACGTCGGGGCAACGAAGCTGAATTTGCGACGAGGCTCCGTTGTCCTCTCTATGCCGCATGAGATATACCGTCCACGGCATGACTTCGCTGGCGTAAGCGATCAGGAGATCCCGCAGTCGTACTGCCGCCTCTAAGTCGCGGCTGCTGAATACGATAGCGATCAGGATCTGGTCCGGTTGCTCCGCAGATTCTGGCTCAGGCGGAATCATCGCCGTGCGTTGGGCTAGCTGTACGAATTCCGCTGCAGCCCGGGCCGCGACCTCGAAGAACCATCTTTGCCCCGACGCACCCACATTTTCGTAGGTTGTGTGGGCTAGTGCCCCGGCCAGAAGCGACAACAGATACTGGGCCTGCCACTCCCCGCGTAAAGAACCGGGAACGATGCTCGTCGTGTTCAACACTGCATCGAGTGCGGCGGTGACGCGGCTTGTCGGCTGACTGTTCTTCGTGCCACCGTCCAGCAGTGTGCGCAGCAGAACTTCAGCCTGGCCGTCTCGGTTCGCCGCAGGAAACTCGGAGGCGGCGATTGACAACGACAGCGCTACCAGGTCTCGTGTCAACGGTGCAGCCGGATCAAAGCCGGCTAAATCGACGATGCGAATTTCGTCGCTATTCCGTGGCCCAGCCGACCCACCTTGCGATGGCTTGACGTGAGGCGTTAGGATGTTTCCCTGGTGAAAATCGCCGTGACTCAATCCCCAAACGTAGTCCACGACGACGCGTCGGGTCGACAGGCCGGTCAATACCATCCCGATCGGATTCGGGAGCCTCTCTCCGTAGCTGTCGATCCATTCCTGTCGGGGCGCAGCCAAACCGCAATTGGCTGCCCAATCCTCGATTTCTCCGATGGGTGTCCGCAATTCCCACCGCAGGTAGTCAGCGACGATGGCACGCGATATCGGAGGGCGCATGGGCCAGTCTTCACCATTCCACGAGGCAAGCACCAGCTGGGCCGCGGCTGCGCAGACATCTGGCCGGTCTTCCGGAGGTAGGGTTGCGAGCGGTTGGTAATCGACTAAGTCTCCGGCAATCTCCTGAAACATGAGATAGCGTCCGTCGCCGACGGGGTAGTACGAGTATGCCTGGCTGACAAAGTGCTTCTTGGCGAAGGGGGTGTTGCTCTGCCATGCAGCTTCATGACGACCCGCTTCTAGCTCCATCCCGGCGGGAAGCACCTTGACAATCTGCTTGCGCACAGCTCGTTCGCCACGGCCCTTGGGCAACTCGAGGAAGATTGCCGTCAGAACTGCTCCGGTGTGGCCCGATGACTGCCACCGTTGACTCGGCAGTTGGATGGTCCCACCCTTGCCCTGAGCCCATTTTCGCAATGCGTTCGCTACGATGGGGTCCAGAAATTCGGCGAGTTGATCCGGCACGTCGTCCGCCTTTCCCGCACGACGTAGGGACAGACCTTCGGTCAGCTACGGAGCGTACAAGAGGTAGCGCAGATAGTGAAGGAGGTTATCTGTCATCACCTCCTGCCCAGACAGACGTATCGCAGGGGCGTTCGGTGGCTTGATGCAAGACGACCGGCCGATCGATCGGGCTTGCGCCGCGCCTGAGTTGGAGGAGAGGACGGCCGGCGCCCACATCAGTTTGAGCTGCTGCTGTCGTTCCGGCCATGGGCGGGGTACTGCGGTTGCCGAGATTGTTTCCTAGGAAGCGGCCTGCACGGGCAGCCCGGTCGACGTCGTCGTAGCCGGGTGGGTGGCCTGGATTCCGCTGGCGAAGCGTGTGGACTCGTGTCACGAGGCGAGATCGTTAGGGCCGGAATGGTGATTGCGGTGCTGGAGTTGGTTGCCCGCATGCACCTGTTGCCCGGGACCAACGGGTGTCTTTACGGCTGCGCTGGGGGAGGGACGAGCCAGGCGAGCGGTTGTCCAGCAAGAGCGGCATCGGCGAGGCGTTGAGCGGAGGCGGTCTTCAGGGCCGCACGCGAGCTGTCGATCCAGCGCTGGACGTTGTCGATGCCCTGGTGGTGATACTCGACTGCTTGAACGAGACATTCCAGCTTGTCGGCGTCGCGGGCGACGATGGCTTCCAGACTCTCCTGGGCCTCGTACTCGGTGACAGCAGCCGTGATCGTGTCGGCGACGGCAGGTGGGCACTCGGCGACCTGGTCGGCGGTGACGGCGGTGTTCGGCGCGGCGCTGAGATAGCGCTTGGCGATGTGGGGAATGTCAGTGATCCGGGTTTCCTGGGTGTCGTGCAGGACGCACATCATCGACACGCGGGCTGGGTCGGCGCCTTCCATCGCGGCCAGCATCACGCCGATCAGGGCCGTGCGAAACGAATGCTCGGCAATGGACTCGGGGTGCTTAACGCCAGCGAACCACCAGCCAGTGCGAGCCGCACGCTTGAGGACGCCTGCCTCGAAGATGAAGTTCATGGCGCCGGTGGCGTCGTGGTCGTCGCTCATCTGCCCGTCCCTGTGCCGGTGAGTCCGTCGGTCCGCAGGCTGTAGACGATAGACGTTAGCTCTCTTCGGGACTGCTCGGAGATCGAGTGGCCGTCGAGAAGGATGGTGCTCCGTTCGATGAGTGACCGGCCGACTGCGGGATCGTCGAGCGCGAGTTGCCGTCGGGCGGTGAGGAGCGCCCAGGTGTTGTGAATGTTGAGGTCAACGAAGACGCGGCTGTCGTCCAGGCGTTCGACCAGGTGTCGCAGGAGTCGAGCGCCGCGCCAGTCGGCGAGGGCCAGCGGCATGAAGGAATCGTCGCGCTGACGGTGGGGAACCTCGCCGACCCAGTAGGCCGAATAGTTGAGGGCGGCGCGTTCGCAGGTGTCGTCCGGGTGTGCCCGGGCGATGAAGTCTCGTAGGGGCTCGGGATCGCCCTGGTTCGCAAGAGACGTTGCCACCGAGCGGGCGTCGGGCCACAGCGGTGTCCACGTCTGAAACCTCGTTGGGGGACGGGAGTTCCTCGCGTCGCGTTGTGTCAGCCAGGCCGCTGAGGTGCCCGTGGGATCCGTGCCGGCCAGGAAGCATGCCTGCCGGTGGAGTAGGACATGCGGATTGCGACGGCTGATGGCGCGTTCGGCGAGGACGCGGAGGTGCGTGAAGAAGGCAGCGCGTTCGTCGACGGGTACCAGTGGACCGGCGGCCACGGGCCCACGCCGACGGCCACGGATGGGGAGGTCTCGAAGAAACGTGGGTGGTTGCCCGAGCACCGCCCAGAGGACAAGGTCGGTCAGGCGCTGGGTAAGCACCGACCAGCCCAGCGGCTGCTGGGTGACGTCGGTCCGTTCGACGTGGGGGTCGAGGACCGCCGCCAGGATGAGGTCGGCCTCGGCCGCATCGTCGAGAGCGTCCACCAGGACGGCGTTGGCACCGAGCATGGTCAGTTTCTGTCGGATCGCGATCGCCTGGCCGAAGGCGACTGAGGTGAAGGGTCGCCGTCCCGATTCCCAACTCTGGACTGTCGCCCGCTCCACACTTAACGCAATCGCAAGGTGCTCCTGAGTCGCGGGGACGGATTCGCGGATCAGCTTCAGCAGATATCCGGTTACGCCGCCGCGTCGGCCGTGCGCGTACTCCTGGGTCGCCATCCCGAGATCCCTACGTTGACCGTTGGTCGACGTTCCAGTCCTGGCGTCTGCCCAGACCGACAAGGCCTGGCCTGGTCACTCGTACCGCCGGTGAGTCCAGCCGACGCCGTGATGATCGTAGCGTCATATGCACCGGACGTTCCGTAACCGGCCCCGCCTCAGTGGGTCGGTTGTGTCGTGCTGCCCGACCCGGCCAGGGGGACATCGATGAAGGGCACCTCACCGCCGCCACGGCAACGAGTCTCCTACGACCAGTATCTGTTGGCGGTCGCGATGACCCTGGCCCGGCGGCACCGCCCGGTGTGGTCGTGGCGTAGATGGCGATGGATGTGCCGGTGCGGCGCGAAGCTCCCCTGCCGGATTCGGCACCGCATCCCGATCAGCCGCGGCCACTGGCCGGGAGAACAGCGGTGAACGGCGACCGGGTGGGCGGCAACACCAGCACGCGACCGCAGGATGAGATGCGGAGGCCCGCAATGAGCACGCACGGACCGGTTCTGCCGATCTGGAGTTGCGACGCATGCGACGGGCCGTGGCCGTGTCCGACCCGACGGCATGAACTGAGCGCGGAGTTCGACGGGGCTCCGCTGTCGCTTGCCCTCTACATGGGCGCGCAACTGGTTCGCGCATCAGCCGACCTGGCCTGGGTACCCGCTGAGGCGCTGCATCGGCGGTTTCTCGGCTGGGTGCGGTGAGTGCGGAACGCGCCGGAGACGAGAAGTTCCACTACAGCGGCGGGTCGCACGGGTGGGATCTCGCGCAGCCCCGACTACGACCAGGAGGTCTGGGACGAGCAGATCCGCCAGCGCAAGCAGGGCCACCTGCGGAACGAGCATCCGAAGGTCCCCGTCCTCGCGCGGAGCTTCCGCACCCGATCCGACCGACGGTTTCCTCAGCGACGCCGATCGGGCGCTGAGGGGTCGTTGCGGAAAGCTTGCGGAGACCTGCCGAAGGTGGCGGTGAAGACCCTGCTGAAGTGGGCCTGGGAGGCGAAGCCCCAGCGGGCGGCGATGCTGTGGATGGGCCGCCCGTGTTGCAGGGGATCGCGCAGGTCGCGCGCGCACCGGTCCAGGCGTCTCGTCCGGATGATCTCGGCGACGGTCTGCTCCTCGGCCTCGAACGCCCGGTGCAGGCTGCGAAGCGAGACGTGGTGCGCGGCCGCCGCGGTGCTGGGGGAGAGGTCCGGGTCGCCGAGGTGCTCGTCGATGAACGCCTTGACGCGCACGCGCAGGCTGTGCCCGCGTACCTCAGTCGGTAGGGCTTCGGTGAGGTCCAGGCGCTGGGCCAGCGTCGCGGAGATGAGGTCCCGGGCGATGGTGCCCAGGAGCGGAACGTCGCTCTCCTGGTACTGCTCCGGGTGGGTCAACACCTGCTGGACGAAGTTGCTGAGCAGTGCGCCCATTCCCTCGTCGGCGGAGATGTCTGTGGCGAGGAGCTGCGCGATCTTGTTGGGATGCAGCGGTACGAGACCGTGCGGTACGAGGATCGTCAGGGTGGTCAACAGACCCTCGTGCCGCGACCGCCCCTGATGCGATGACTGATGCGGTCGCGACGTGTCGACGACGGCGAACCGCCCCGGCGTGAAGAGGTTCGTCCGCCGCTCCTGTTCCACCCCGCCGTGCCCGGACAACGGCAGCGCGAACTCGTACATCTCCGGGTCACTGCGGCGGATGAACGTGCTGGTCCGCTGCATGCCCAGGGACGGGTACCGCCACGACGACAGGACGATCTCACCGAGACTGATGACCTCGGCCCGGGCCTGGAAGTTTGCGGCGTGGGCACTGTGGATCCGCATCGGGACCGACTCGCGCGCCACCAGGTCGTGCCAGTAGCCGAATCGCTCACTCGCGGGCACCGAGGTCGTGTCCGCCGAGCCTACGGTGAGCACTGGTTACCTCGATTTCCGTCGATGTCGGCGACGCGGTGACGGCAGCGCCGCCGACCGAGATGAGAAGATCACCTTAGCTCCGGCTCAGGATCTCGGCCCTCGCCGCGCACCTCGAAGACCTGGATGTCCCCGAGGAGCACCGCGACCTCGCCACCGCAACGAGCATTCGAAGGTCCGCAGCCAACGTCTCGGGTGACGCGCCGACAGGCGTCAGCTCATTGCTCGCAGCGCCGCCGCGCAGAACTCGGCTGGTGGCAGGTATTCGTGGGCGGAGACGTAGTGGAGCAGGAGTTGAGGTGCGGCGTACACGACGCCGTTGCCCTGGACCTGGAACTCGGCGCTCCCGCGGGCGATCACGCCCAGCCGAATGGCTTCTCTGGCGTCCTCGCCCATGTCCCGGATGCAGATCTCGCAGAAGTGGTACCCGCGTGTCTGGTGGGCCCGCGTCTTGGCCAAGTCGTTCAGAGCCGGCATCAGCCCGTCCGGGGGAGCGCCGGTCGGGAACGGATGCGCGGCGTCCAACCAACCGACGTTGAGCAGCGGCAGGTCCGGCCACGGCTCGTCGGTTAACCCTGGCTCGTCCTCATGCCGTTCCAGGTACGTGTACGGCGTCAGGTCCGCGAAATAGGTCACGAGCCATACGTACCATCGGCACACCTGGCTCCGATCGGCGGGCCGGCGGTGACTGTCCGTCACCTCCGTGGGGGCGGATGCGGTGATGAGCGGTATGACCCAGAGTCATATTTGTGACCTTGAGTCATACCGCTCGACAGCGCATCGACATGGCGGGCAGCCAACGCGCCGGGCGACTGGCTGCCGTGCTCGTCTAGCGAACCAACGCGCCGACCAACGTCGCGATGGCTGCCACGAAGGCAGTGACTACCGGGCCAAGGGTGCGGATGTACGCCAGGACGATGCCATGGCGCCGTGTCCGGCTGCCGTCGTCCTCCGTGATCCTCTGCCCTTCGATGTCTGGCCCCTGAGGGGTTAGAGTCAAGGCGGCTCCTTCCGTTGCGTGCGGTCGAGTCGATAGCGGCGTCCGGTTGCACCCGGGCGCCGCCTTGTTTTGGCGGCGCTGAGCCGTTCGATCGATGCAGCATCCCATGCGGCGCAGAAGATCCGTCTTGTCGTCCTGCCTGTTGTCACGAACGTGACGCCTTCGGGCGAGCACCGATCGATCGAGGTCCGGCCTCGCGTGCGAGGGGTGCGTGCCGAGGTCATCCGAGCGCCGCTGCACTTGACAGGTGATGTGTGAGCGTTAACATCGACAACCACCACTGCCTGCCGGGAGGTCCGATGACGCTCGTCCTCGCGCGTTCCACCGCACGTCGGATGGCCGGGCTCACGGCTCTGGTCGTGCTGCTCGCCGTCGGCCTCACCGTCATCTCCGCAAAGCCGGCAGCGGCGTGGGACAACGGCACGGCGGACACCCCGCCGATGGGCTGGAACAGCTACGACTCGTTCAACTGGCGCGTCACCGAGTCCGACGTCCGGGCCAACGCCGACTACATGCGCGACAACCTGCGCCAGCACGGCTGGCAGTACGTCGTCATCGACTGGGCCTGGTACTACCCGGGCCAGCACAACAACAGCCCCAACCAGGACGCCAACCTCAACCCCCGGCTGCGGATGGACGCCAACGGGCGGTTGCTGCCGGACACCACACGGTTTCCCTCGGCGGCGGGCAGCAACGGGTTCAAGCCCCTCGCCGACTACGTGCACGCCCAGGGGTTGAAGTTCGGCGTCCACCTGATGCGCGGCATTCCCCGCCAGGCGGTCGCCGACAACGTGCCGATCCTCGGCACCAACTGCCGAGCCAACCAGATCAACAACAGCACCACCGCGAACTGGCTCAACCTGATGTGGGGCCTGAACATGTCGAACGCCTGCGCGCAGGCGTACCTGGACTCGGTCTTCCAGCTTTTGGCCGAGTGGGGTGTCGACTTCGTGAAGGTGGACGACATCGCGGCCCCGACCTACCGGCAGGCCGAGGTCGAGGGTTACCGGACCGCGATCCAGCACAGCGGTCGGCCGATGGTGCTGAGCCTCTCGCCCGGCGCGACACCGCTGGCCAGCGGCGGTCACGTGCGGGACAACGCGCACATGTGGCGCATCGTCAACGACCTGTGGGACAACTGGTCGTCGCTCGACGCGCTCTTCGACCAGTTGCGCAACTGGACGCCGTACCGGACGATCGGTGCCTGGCCTGATCCGGACATGATCCCGATCGGGCGGCTGTCGAAGTACGGCCCGGTCGGCTCACCTCGCTACTCCGGGCTCACCGCCGACGAGCAGCGGACCCTCATGACCCTCTGGGCGATCAACCGGGCGCCGCTGATGTGGGGCGGCAACCTGGTCGAGAACCGGGCCGCCGAGCTGGCGTTGATGACGAACGCGGCGGTGCTCGCCGTCGACCAGAACAGCGCCAACAACCGCCAGCTCGTCGGCGGCACCCGGCAGGTGTGGACCGCCGACGTGCCGGGCACCGACAACAGGTACGTGGCCCTGTTCAACCGTGAGAGCGCCACCGCGAACGTCTCGCTGAACCTGGCCGACCTGGGCATCGGCTCCGCCACCGTCACCGACCTGTGGTCCGGCACCGGCCTCGGCACCGCCACCGGCACCCTCACCCGGTCCATCCCCGCCCACGGGAGCGGGCTGTACCGGCTGGCGCCGCTGACCACCACCCCCACGCCCACCACCTACACGGTGGCCGCCCGGCACAGCGGCAAGCTCCTCGACGTCTCCAACGCGTCCACCTCGGACGGCGCGAACGTGGTGCAGTGGGGCGCGAACGGGCAGGCCAACCAGCGGTGGCGGTTCGCCGACACCGGTGGCGGCTACTCCACTGTGACGAGCCTCAGCAGCGGCAAATGCCTCGACGTGTACGGCGGCGCGAGCGCCACCGCCGACGGCGTCCGGGTCATCCAGTGGGCCTGCAACGGCGGCACCAACCAGCAGTGGCGCGTCGAGGATCTCGGCACCGGCTACGTCCGGCTCGTCGCCCGCCACAGCGGGAAGTGCCTGGACGTGCTGAACGCCGCCACGGCCGACGGCGCCCAGGCCGTGCAGTGGACCTGCGGCACCGGCGCCAGCCAACAATGGCGGCGCACCACCGTGTAGCGCTCACCGGCGGCGTGCCCGCCACCGCGCGGGGAATCGTCCGCGAAACCCGCCGCCACCAGCGGGTTCGGAGCGAGAATGAGGGGTGCCGCGACGAACCGGGGGAGCAGGCGTACGGGCGAGCGGCATCCTCGGTCGGCTCCGCCGCCGTGACCCGGGCGATGCCGTCCTGCGGCGGGCGGCACGGCTGACCCTCGTCGCGTCCGTCGTCTTCTACGGCTGCCGCTACGGCGCGGGCAGTTCGGTGCTCGCCACCTACGGCCTGTTCGGCACGATCGCCGCCGGGTCGTTCGCGCAGTTGCCCGGGCCGGCGCCGCAACGGGCGCGGATCCTCCTCACGGCACTGCCGGCCGCCTGGGCGCTGATCACCGTGGGCTCGTTGTTGGCGTGGAGCACGTGGGCGGCGGCCAGCGGGATGCTTGTCGTCGGGTTCGTCGTGGCGTTCGCCGGGGTGGGCAACCCGCGCCTGGTGGGGTTGGCCAGCGCGTTCCAACTCTTCTACATCCTGGCGTCCTTCCCGCCGTACCAGCCGGGCACCCTGCCGGAGCGACTCGGCGGCGTCACGCTCGCCGTCGTGCTGCTCGCCGCGGCGGAGGTGCTCCTCTGGCCCGATCCGGTGCCGGTCACCTACCGGCAGCGCCTCGCCGTCGCGGCGGACGGCGTCGCGGCGTTCCTCGACGTCGTCGCCGAGAGGTTTACCGACCCTTACGCCGATCCGGGTGGTCGGGACCCGCGGCGCGAGCGCGCGTACCGCCTGGTGGCCGCCATCGCACTGGGCCGCAACCCGCCGGAGTGGGCACCGAGCGCGGCGGGCGCCCAGGATCGGGCGTTGCGGATCTGCGCGTCCGCGCTCCGCGAGGCGCTCGCCGAGGCGGACCGGTTGGCGGCGGACGCGCCGCCCGCACCGAGTGGGGACCCGGCGGCGGCGCGTCTGCTGCGCTCGTGCGCGGACACGACCCGCGCCGCCGGCCGGACCCTGACACCGGGTGCCCCGATGGTCGGTCTCGACGACCTGGACGCCGCGATCGGGCGAGCCGAGACGGCGTACCTCGCCGCGGAGGGCGACGGCCACCACCCGCCGGACGTGTCCCGGTTGTGCCGGGACGCGACGGCGCTGGCCCTCGCCGACCAGACCCGGGTCTTCGCCGTCGGCGTCCGGGTGGCCACCGGGTCGCGGCCCGAGGGCGAGGACGCCCGGACGGGGCTCTTCGCGTACGCGGGGCACAGCCCGTGGCGGCTGTACTGGTGGCAGTTCCGCTCCCACCTGGCACCCCGCTCAGCCCACCTGCACAGCTCCCTCCGGGTGGCCGTGGCGCTCACCATCGCCCGGGTCGCCGCCGGGGTGCTGAACCTGACCCACGGTTTCTGGGTGCTGCTGGCCACCCTGACCGTCCTGCGTACCTCGGCCGCCGACACCCGCACCGCCCTGCGACCGGCCGTGCTGGGCACGATCGTCGGCGCCGTGATCAGCGGCGGGCTGATGCTCGTGGTCGACACGCCGATCGTGTACGCCGTCGTCCTGCCGGTCACCCTGCTGCTGGCCTTCGGCGTCGGTCGCCTGCTCGGTCCGGTGTGGCAGCAGGCGCTGTTCACCCTGCTGCTGACCGTCGTCTTCGCCCAGCTCAGCACCGAAGGGTGGCGGCTCGCCGAGACCCGCCTCGTCGACGTGCTGCTCGGCGCGGTGATCGGCGTGCTCGCCGGGGTGGCGATGTGGCCGCGTGGCGCGAGCCACGACCTGCGGCACAACGCGACAGGCTATCTGGGGGCCAGCGCGGACGCCGTCGAGCAGACCGTGCTGGCGATCCTCGGCGGCGCTCCGGCTCCCGACCGTGCCCTCGACCGGGTCCGACGCCGAATGATCCTCGTCGACTCGTCGTACTGCCAGTACCACTCGGAGCGGCACCATCCGCACCGACAGCAGGTGAACTGGGACGCCGTCCTGAGCGCCGGGCACCACGTGGTGCCCGGCGCGGAGTCGCTGCTGCGCCGCAACCCGCCCGGCTGCCTCGCCGGCTGGCCGGCGGCGGCGACCCTGCTGCGGGACTCCGCCGCGCGCCTGCGCTCGGCGTACGACGACGTCGCTCGCGAGGTGGCACACGACCGGGCCGCGGGCCAGACGTCCGACCCGACCGGCGGTTGCGCCGACGAACTGGACCGGGTCCGGCCGCTGCTCGGCGGAAAGGACTCGCGGTCGGTCCGGCATCTCGTGGAGGTCGACAGGTGGCTCACCGGCCTCGCGGCCAGCCTCGCCCGCATCCGTCCACCGGCGGGTGACGAGGCTCCGGTGTGACCGATCCGGTGCCCCAACCAGTCATGGAGTGTGGGAGTCCACCGGACCACGGGAGTGAATCATGGATCAGAACCTGCGGGTGCTCTTCGACCGGGCGATCGTCGACGAGCCCGCACTGCCGTCGACAGACCTGGCCGGCGCGGCGATGGTCGCCGGCACCGGCCTGCGCCGACGCCGACAGCGCCTGGTGACGGCGGGCGCGGCAGCAGTGGCCGCCATCGCGGCGGTCGGGGCGGTGAACGTGGCGGCACCGCCGCAACAGGCCCCGGAACCGACGACCGTGCCGGCGGCGTTCGGCATGCTGGTGAACAGGGCGTGCGAGGCCCCCGCCCAGACGGCCGCGACCGATGCGTCGATCTTCCTCACCTACGAGATCACCGCTCAGCAGCGCGACGCGGTCAACCGTGCGCTGGACACCGATCCGGCGGTCGGGTCCGTGGTGTTCGTGAGTCGCGAACAGGCGCTGGCGAACTTCAGGAAGATGTACGCGGACGCGCCCGACCTCGTCGCCAGCGTGAAGGCCAGTGAGTTTCCGGAGTCGTACCGGATCACGCTTGTCGCGCGGGAGCAGTTCGCGACGTTGAAGAGCCCGCTCAAACGCATGCCCGGGGTCGACGAGATCATCGGCATCGACTGCCCGGCCGGCACGAACGCGTCGGCGGTCGACTGATGGCGGGTGTCCGCTGGGGCGCGGCCCGACGGCGCGAGCAGACCGCCCGGCAGGCGGAGTTCACCGCCTTCGTCGAGACCACCGCGCCGAGACTGCGACGGACCGCGTACCTGATGTGCCGCGACTGGCACCTGGCCCAGGACCTGACCCAGACCACCCTCGCGAAGATGTACGCGAACTGGGGCCGGATCCGGCACACCGCGAACCTCGACGCGTACGGCCGGCGCGTCCTCATGAACGTCGTGTTCGACCAGGCGAAGCGGCGCAGCGCCACCGAGCTCGTGCTGGCCGAGCTGCCCGAGGCGTCGCCCCAACGGCCCGACGACACCGCGGAGTTGCACGTCACCCTGCTGCGGGCGCTTGCCACTCTGCCGCTTCGCGACCAGGCCATCGTCGTGCTCCGGCACTGGGAGGACCAGAGCGTCGAGGCCGTCGCCAGCACCCTCGGCGTCTCCGTCTCGGTGGTCAAGACGCAGAACGCCCGCGCGCTGACCAGGTTGCGGGCGGTACTCGGCCAGGACTTCGTCCGGGTCTGACAGGCCGCCGGTCGCCGATTGGCCGTGCCCGTCCGACGCCGCCTCGCCTAGCGTCGACGAGATGGAGATCGAGCAGGCGCAGAAGCTGTGGCAGCCGGAGCCCGGCTGGTTGAACACCGCGTCCTACGGGTTGCCGCCCGAGCCGGCGTGGACGGCACTACAGGACGCGCTGGGCGCGTGGCGGGTCGGCCGCACGTCGTGGGAGGGCTGGGGCGAGGCGGTGAACCGGTCGCGTGCCGCGTTCGCCGACCTGATCGGGGTGCCGGCCGGTGACGTCGCGGTGGGCGCGGCCGTGTCGCAGATCCTCGCGCCGGTCGCGGCGGCCCTGCCGGCCGGGGCGACGGTGGTCGTCCCCGAGGTCGAGTTCACCTCGAACCTGTTTCCGTGGCTGGTGCAGGAGGAGCGCGGGATCACGGTCCGTACGGTGCCGTTGGCCGCCCTGGTCGACGCGATCGACGCCGGCACCGACGTGGTCGCGTTCAGCCTGGTGCAGTCGGCCGACGGGGCGGTGGCGGCGTACGACGAGATCGTGGCCGCGGCCCGCGCGCACGGCGCGTTGGTGGTGGTGGACGCGACCCAGGCGTGCGGCTGGCTGCCGTTCGACGGGAGCCGGGCCGACGTGGTGGCCGTGGGGGGCTACAAGTGGTTGATGAACCCGCGCGGCACCGCGTTCGCCTATCTGGCCCCGGCGTTGCGCGACCGGCTGCGCCCGGACGCCGCCGGCTGGTACGCGGGCCGCGACCCGCACGCCTCCTACTACGGTCCGCCGCTGCGGCTGGCCGACGATGCCCGCCGGTTCGACATCTCGCCGGCCTGGTTCAGCTGGGTCGGCGCGGCGCCCGCCCTGGAGCTGGTCGCCGAGATCGGCGTGCCGGCGATCCGGGAGCACGACGTGGCGTTGGCCAACCGGTTCCTGGCCGGGCTGGGCCGGCCGCCGGGGGAGAGCGCCATCGTCAGCGTGGACGTGCCGGACGCCGAGCAGCGCCTCGCGGCGGCCGGCATCCGCGCGGCGGTCCGCGCCGGGCGGGTCCGCGCCTCCTTCCACGTGTACTCCACCGAGGCCGATGTGGACGCGGCGCTGGAGGCGTTGACGGGATGACCCACCTCAGGCGAGGTGGCCGCCGATCTTGGTGTACCCGCGCAGCAGGTCCCGCGAGATGATCAGTCGCTGCATCTCGTCGGTGCCCTCGAAGATCCGGTAGAGCCGGACCTGCCGGTACCAGCGTTCGATGGGCAGCTCACGGGTGTAGCCCATGCCGCCGTGGATCTGCAGCACCCGGTCGACCACCCGGTTGACCATGCCGGCGCCGTAGAGCTTGCCCATCGACGACGCGTGCCGGGGATCCAGGCCCTGATCGACGGTCCACGCCGAGCGCAGCACCAGCCACCGGGCCGCCTCCAGCTCGGTCTCGGAGTCGGCGATCATCCACTGGATGGCCTGGTTGGTGCCGATCTTCGCGCCGAAGGTCTCCCGGGTGTTGGCATAGTCGATGGCCATCTGCAGGACCCGCTCGGCGATGCCGATGGCGTGCGACGGGATGGTGTAGCGGCCCTTGCCGATCCACTCCATGCCCAGCGTGAAGCCCTGCCCGATCTCGCCGAGGATGTTGCGGTGCGGCACCCGGACGCCGTCGAAGATGAGCGACGCGGGCCCGCCCTCGCCCATCGTCTGGATGAACTCCGAGCGCCAACCCATCGTCCGGTCCACCAGGAAGGCGGTGGCCCCACCGTTGCGGGCGCCCTTCTCCCGGTCGGTGACCGCGACCACGATGGCGAAGTCCGCGTCGTGGCCGCCGGTGATGAAGGTCTTCTCGCCGTCCAGGACCCAGTCGTCGCCGTCGCGGCGCGCGGCGAGCCGGATGTTCGCGGCGTCCGAGCCGGCCCCCGGCTCGGTGATGGCGAAGCAGGAGCGCCGCTCGCCCTCGATGGTCGGGACGAGGAACTCCCGCTTCTGCTCCTCGGTGGCGTGGAACAGGATGTTGTCGGCCTCGCCGCCGAAGCGGAACGGCACGAACGTGCGGCCCAGTTCCGTCCAGATCAACGACTGGAGTACGGCCGGCAGGTTCATCCCGCCGTACTCCTCGGGGGTGGCCAGGCCCCAGAAGCCGAACTTGCGGGCCTTGAGTTGCAGCTCGCGCACCTCGGAGTGGTCCAGACCCGGCTGGTGCGCCCGCTCCCGGCGGAGCACCTCGGCTTCCAGGGGCATCACCTCGCGGCTGATGAACGACCGGACGGTGTCCCGCACCGCCCGCTCCTCGTCGGTAAGCGAAAAATCCACTGTGGTCCTCCTGGCGTCGGAGCTGCCGGTCACCCTTAAACTAGCGGTGTAAGTTTTCATTCGTCCAGACCCCTGCCCGCCCGTGGTCCCCGATAGGGTGCGTGAACAGGCGGTTCCCACGGGGAGGGACGCCGCACACCGAGGAGGTCCGACGTGCCCCGACCTCTACGGCCGCTGCTCACCCGCGACCGGATCGTCGAGACGGCGCTCGCGCTCATCGACGCCGACGGGCTCGGCGCGCTCTCCACCCGCCGACTCGCCGCCGCCCTGGGGGTGCAGGGCCCCTCGCTCTACAACCACTTCGCCACCAAGGACGAGATCCTCGACGCGGTCGCCGACACGGTCACCGGCGCCGTCGACACCAGCGGCTTCGCCAGCCGGGACTGGGCCGCCGCGCTGCGCGACTGGGCCTGGTCGTACCGGCGGGCGCTCACCGCGCACCCGAACATCGTGCCGTACCTGGCGCAGGGGCCGGGCCGTCGACCGGCCGCGCTGACCATGGCCGACGCCGTCTACGGCGGTCTGGTACGCGCCGGCTGGCCGCCCGCCCGCGCCACCCACATCGGGGCCGCCCTGCGGTACTTCGTGGCCGGGTCGGCGCTCGGCTCGTTCGCCCGGGGCTTCGTCGAGGACCCGGAGCTGTACGCCGCGCACTACCCGCACCTGCGGCAGGCGCACCGGCTCGCCGAGCACCAGCAGAGCGTGGACGAGGGCGCCTTCGCCCTCGGCCTGGACGCGCTGCTGCACGGTCTGGCCGCCGAGTACGCCCGCAGCGTCGCCACGGTGGAGTCCGGGCGACCCAACGGGTAGCGTCCAAACTCCCAGCGCTAGTTTCATCGCCCGTCGCCATCGCCCGTCGACCACCCCCCGAAGGGACGCCATGGACCTCGCCGCCCCGCCGTCGCAGCTACCCGACACCCTGCGCTACCGGCGTCACCTGCACATCGGCGGCGAGTGGACCTCTCCCGCCGGCACCGACGTGCTCGACGTGCTCGACGTGGAGAATCCGAGCACCGGTGAGCCGGTCGGGCAGGTTCCCGCCGGCACCCCGGCCGACGTGGATCGCGCCGTCGCCGCGGCCCGTGCCGCCTTCCCCGGCTGGGCGGCCACCGCTCCCGCCGAGCGTTCCGCCCACCTCGACCGGCTGCACACCGCGCTCGCCGCCCGCGCCGACGACCTCGCCCGCACCATCGCCGTGGAGCTGGGCTCGCCGCTCCGGTTCGCCACCCGGGTCCAGGTCGGGCTGCCTTTGACAGTGCTGCGTGACCACGTCGCGCTCGCCGCCCGACCACCCGTCGAGGAGAGCATCGGCAACTCGCTCGTCGTCCGCGAGCCGATCGGCGTGGTCGGCGCGATCACCCCGTGGAACTATCCGCTGCACCAGGTGCTGGCGAAGCTGGCGCCCGCGCTGGCCGCCGGCTGCACTGTGGTGCTCAAGCCCAGTGAGCTGACCCCGTTGACCGCGTACCTGCTGTTCGACGCGGTCACCGAGGCCGGCTTCCCGCCGGGGGTGCTCAACCTGGTCCCCGGCACCGGGCCGGCGGTCGGCGAGGCACTGAGCGGGCACCCCGACGTCGACCTGGTCTCGTTCACCGGCTCCACCGCCACCGGCGCCCGGATCATGCGGGTCGCCGCCGACCGGATCGCCCGGGTCGCGCTGGAGTTGGGCGGCAAGTCCGCGAACGTGATCCTGCGCGACGCCGACCTGGCCGGCGCGGTGAAGGTGGGCGTCGGCAACGCCCTGCTCAACTCCGGGCAGACCTGCACCGCATGGACCCGGATGCTCGTGCACCGCGACCGGTACGCCGAAGCACTCGACCTGGTCGCCACGGCGGTGGCCGGCTACCGGCTCGGCGATCCGTTCGATCCGGCCACGCGGCTCGGCCCGCTGGTCTCCGCCGCCCAGGTCGAGCGGGTACGCGGCCACGTCGACCGGGCCCTCGCCGACGGCGCCCGGCTGGTCGCCGGCGGCCCGGACGCGCCGGTGCCGGCCCGGGGGCACTTCGTCGCCCCGACCGTCTTCGCCGACGTGCACCCCGACAGCGCGCTCGCCCAGGAGGAGGTCTTCGGCCCGGTCCTCGCCGTCCTCCCGTTCGACGACACCGACGAGGCGGTCGCCATCGCCAACAACTCGCGCTACGGGCTGGCCGGTGCGGTCTGGTCGGCCGACACCGAGGCCGCGCTCGCGGTGGCCCGGCGGCTGCGCACCGGCGCGGTCGACATCAACGGCGCCCCGTTCAATCCGCTCGCCCCGTTCGGCGGCTACAAGCAGTCTGGCCTGGGCCGGGAGCTGGGCGTGCACGGGCTCGCCGAGTTCTGCGAGCTGAAGGCGATCCAGCGATGAGCGCCCCCGAGCGGTCTCCGGCCGTGCCGGGCGGCGGCGAGCCGGTCACCGTCCGCGCGCTCGTCGCGCGCGGTGCCGGTGCCGAGTTGCGCATCGAGCGGGTACGCCTGCCCGCGCCCGGCCCCGGCGAGGTGCGGGTGACGATCCGAGCCGCCGGCGTCTGCCACTCCGACCTGTCCATGGTGAACGGCACCATCGCCGCGAGGTTCCCGCTGGTGCTCGGGCACGAGGCGACCGGCGTGATCGCCGAGGTCGGACCGGGCAGCGGCCTGCGGGTCGGCACTCCGGTGGTGCTCAACTGGGCGCCGGCCTGTCGGGCCTGCTGGTGGTGCCGCAACGGCGAGCCGTGGCTCTGCGCCGACACCACGGCCCCGACGGTGCCGCGCGGCGAGACCGACGACGGCCAACCGCTGCACCTGACCCTCGGCCTCGGCGCGCTCGCCGAGGCGGTGGTGGTGCCCGAGAACGCCGTCATCCCGATCCCCGCCGGCCTGCCTCCGGAGCGGGCCGCGCTGCTCGGCTGCGCGGTGCTCACCGGTGTGGGCGCGGTCCACAACACGGCCCGGGTCGCGCCCGGTGAGTCGGTCGCGGTGATCGGGCTCGGCGGGGTCGGGCTCGCCGTGCTCAGCGCCGCCCGCCGGGCCGGCGCCACGACGATCCTCGCGGTCGACGTCGCCGAGGCCAAACGGGACCTGGCGCTCGCCGCCGGCGCGACCGACTTCCTGCTCTCCGACGACCGGCTCTCCAAGGAGGTACGGGCGCGCACCGAGGGTCGGGGCGTCGATCACGCCTTCGAGTGCGTCGGCCGCGCCGCCACCATCCGCGCTGCCTGGCGGCTGACCCGGCGCGGGGGAGTGGTGACGGTGGTCGGCATGGGCGCCAAGGACGACATGGTCAGCCTCGGCGCGCTGGACATCTTCCACTCCGCCCGCACCCTGCGCTCCTCGGTGTACGGCTCGTCCGACCCGGAGCGGGAGGTGCCGGTGCTGGCCGCCGGGCTGGCCGACGGTGCGCTGGATCTGCGTGTGCTGGTCAGCGGCACGTTCCCGCTCGACGAGGCGCCCACGGCGTTCGCCCGGCTGGCACGCGGCGAGGGTGCCCGCTGGGTGGTCACACTGGACTGAGGCGGGTGGGTCGGCCGCGGCAGCTCAGCCTGACGCGTGTCACATCCGCGCCCGCAGCACGTCGACCTCGCAGCCTGGCGACGAGGGGTCGAAGCCGTGTTCGACAAGCCAACGGATGCCCAGCAGGCTGCGCATCGACCACCACGCCCGGATCACGTCGACGTCGACGTCGGCACCGTAGCCGGCCAGGACGTCGCCGAGGTGCTCCTCGTGCCCGAGCGTCAACGTGGCGAGGTCGAAGAGGGCGTCGCCGGCACCGGCCTCGGACCAGTCGAGCACGCCGGTGATCTCGTCACCGTCGACGAACACGTGGGCGATCTGCAGGTCACCGTGCGCGAAGACCGGGGTCCACGGGCGGAGCGCCGCCTCGGCGACGTGTCGGTTGCGGGTGACCAGGTCGGTGGGAAGAACGCGGTTGCTGACGAGCCACTCGCACTCGGCGTCGAGCCGCGCGGCCAACTCGTCGAGGCTGCGGCCCGGCCAGGGCGGCAGCGGCGCGTCGTGCAGCGTGCGCACGGCGGCGCCGGCTGCGGCCCACGCCGCCGGTGACGCGGTCGACGGCTCGCCGAGGCGACCGAGCGCCGCACCGGGCAGGGCGGCGAGCGCGAGCACGGGCGGCCGGTGCCAGAGGACGTCGGGGGTGGGGACCGGCGCCAGCGCCATCGCCTCGACCTCGACGTCGGTACGCCCCGGGTCAGCGTCGATCTTCAGGAAGACGTCGCCGACGCGCAGGGTCGCGCGTTCCTGATGGGCGACGACGACTTTGACCTCCGGCACAGCGCCATTGTCGCGTCCGACCCATTGACAGCCCCAGCGGTTTTTCGGGGCGACAGAGCCTGGGTGGTCAGGCGCCCCGGGCCGACCCCGGACGGGGGGCAACCCTGGGCGCCTGAGCGACAGGTCAGAAGGGTGGTGCGTCCTCGCCCATCAGCGCCAGGACGACGCCGCCCTTGCCGCTCTTGAGGCCCTGGACCACGACTTTGCCGGTGCTGCCGTCGGGCAGCTCCAGGGTGAAGGTCTTTCCGATCGCGTTCTTGGGGCCGTTGCCGGCGCTGTTGGCGGGTCGGAAGTCGCCTGCCCACGGCGGGGTTCCGCCCTTGCGGGCGGGCTCGGCGAAGAGCGCGGCGGTCCCGGGAGTGCGGGTGCCGTCTGCGGAGAGGAGCACTGAGGCGCTGCGAAAGGTAGCCATATGCGCCAAGGCTAACCCGGACCGCGCCCGTTCGGGGCACCGCAGCCGCCGGTGCCGGCGATTCGGACACCACCCGTTACCGCCGAATCGATACCTAGCAGTACGATGCATCGTACTTCTAGGGTTAGGGGTGGGAGGCTTCATGAAGGTCGCCAAGGATCTGGTCGCCGCCTCGGCGACACCGATGGTGCTCGGCATCCTGGCCGAGGGTGACAGCTACGGCTACGCCATCCTCCGACGGATCAACGAGCTGTCCGGGGGTGAGCTGGACTGGACCGAGGGGCTGCTCTACCCGTTGCTGCACCGGCTCGAGCGCCTCGCCTATCTCGAGTCGAGCTGGCAGGCGGTCGCCGGTGAGCGCAGGCGCAAGTACTACCGCATCACCGACCGGGGTCTGGCCGAGCTGGCCGAGCAGCGCCGGCAGTGGGACACGGTCGTGGGCGCGCTCAAGGAGATCTGGCACGACCGCGCTCCGCTGACGGCGCACCCGCTGGGGGGCCTCGCATGACGACACACGACGGGCCGGAGGAGCTGGAAGCGCAGTTCGCGCAGTGGCGTCAGTACGTGCTGCGCCGCAGGGAGCTGCACGCGGTGGACGCCGACGAGCTGGAAGACCACCTTCGCGGCTCCGTGGACGAGCTCATCACCGCTGGCCTGAGCCCGGACGAGGCGTTCCTGGTCGCGGTGAAACGGATGGGCAGCCTCGACGACCTCTCCCGCGAGTTCGCCCGGGAGCATTCGGACCGTTTGTGGAAGCAGTTGGTGCTGACCGGCGACTCCGACAGCCCGGTCGCCGGCACGCGCTCCCGCCGCACCCTGTGGGTCATGCTCGGCTGCGCGGCGGGCGCGGTGGTGTCCGTCAAGGCGCCCGCGCTGTTCGGGCTGAGCTTCGACGACGACGGCTCGTTCTACGCCCGGAACGCCACCCTGTTCGCGCTGCCCTGGCTGGCGGCGTTCCTGGCCTGGCGCCGGCAGGCCCGACCGGCGGTGATCGCGGTGCTGGTGGCGCTGTTCGCCCTCGGCGCCGTGGCGGCCAACGCCTACTCGGTGGCGGACGACTCGCAGTCCGTGGTCGTCACCGGCGTCCACCTGCCCATCGCCCTCTGGCTCGTGGTCGGTCTGGCCTACGTCGCCGACGACTGGCGCTCGGCTCGTCGACGCATGGACTTCATCCGCTTCACCGGCGAGTGGTTCATCTACTTCGTGCTGATGGCCCTCGGCGGCGGCGTGCTCGCGGCGTTCCTGTTCAACACCTTCGCGGCCATCGGAATCGTCCCGGAGGCGTTCGTCTCGCAGTGGCTCCTGCCCTGCGGCGCCGCGGCCGCGGTCGTGGTGGCCGGGTGGCTGGTCGAGGCCAAGCAGAGTGTCGTCGAGAACATCGCGCCGGTGCTGACCCGGCTGTTCACGCCGCTCTTCACGGCCGCCCTGCTCGCCTTCCTCGTCGCCGTGGTCTGGACCAGCCACGGCATCGACGTCGAGCGCGAGGCGCTGATCCTGTTCGACCTGTTGCTGGTCGTGGTGCTGGGGCTGCTGCTCTACTCCCTCTCGGCCCGTGATCCGCTGGCCCCGGCCGGTCCGTTCGACAAACTCCAACTCGCGCTCGTGGTCAGTGCGTTGGCCATCGACGTGCTGGTGCTGCTGGAGATCACCGGGCGCATCACCGACGAGTACGGCAGCACACCCAACCGGGCGGCCGCGCTCGGCGAGAACGTGATCCTGCTGGTCAACCTCGCGTGGTCGGCGTGGCTCCTGCTGACCTTCATCCGTCGGCGTACGCCGTTCGCCACGCTCGAACGGTGGCAGACCGGCTACCTGCCGGTGTACGCGGCGTGGGCCTGGATCGTGGTCCTCGTCTTCCCGCCGTTGTTCAACTACGCCTAGTCGCCGCGCTCGACTTTGTACGCCGGTCCGACCCAGGCACCGTCCGACCCGGGTCGGACGGCGCCCACCAACCATGTGGTTGACACGTGGTGACACAGATGCTGAACTATCAACCAACCACTTGGTTGGGGATGGGCTGAGGGATGACTGAACAGCTCGACCGCCGGCAGGCCCTGGTGCACGCGGCCTTCTCGGCGATCGCCGAGAGCGGCTTCGAGGGGTTCCGGCTGCGACCGATCGCCGCCGCGGCGGGCATTGACCACTCCACCCTGCACCACTACTTCCGGACCAAGGCCGATCTGATCGCCGCGGTGCTCGAGCACGTGACAAGCCAATTCGAGGCGACGATGCACAACGATCTGGAACCCGCCGCCCGGTTGCGGCGCCACCTCAGCGAGATCGCCGCGGCCGTCGCGGAACGACCCGAGTTGTTCGTCGTGCTCGATGAACTCGATCTCCGCGCCCGACGTGACGGGTCCACCGGGGCCGACATCGAGCGCGACGAACAGGGTTGGCGCGACGCGCTGGCGGCGATCTTCACCGAAGGCATCGAGCACCAGGTCTGGTCGGTGAACCTCGACGTCGCTGCCAGCGTCGAGCTGGTGATCGCCACCGTCAAGGGCATTCGCCTGCGTCCGGAGAAGGCCGAGTCGGTTGTCAACCAACTGTGCGACCTCTTCTCACCAGAAAGGCTCACGCATGACTGACGTACTCATCGTCGGCGGTGGCATCGGCGGCCTCGCGCTCGCCCAGGGTCTACGCAAACACGGCATCACCGTCGCGGTGTACGAGCGGGACCGGCGCCGCGACGACCGGGCGGACCGCTACCGGCTCGCGATCAACCCGGCGGGCAGCCGGTCGCTGCGCGCCTGCCTGCCCGACCGACAGTGGCAGGCGTTCACCGACACCACGGGCCGCCCCGGCGGCGGTTTCGGTTTCCTGGGCACGGACCTGCGCACGCTGGTCCTCGTCGAGGACGCGCTCATGTATCCCGAGGATCCCGACCCCGCGGAACGGGCCTACCCGGTCGACCGTCAGACGCTGCGCGGCGTTCTCCTCGACGGACTCGACGACACCGTCCACTACGACAAGACATTCGACAGCTACGAGCTCGCCGCGGACGGTCGCCCCACCGCGCGCTTCGCCGACGGGACGTCCGTCACCTGCGACGTCCTGGTGGGCGCCGACGGGATCAACTCCCGGGTACGCGCGCAGTACCTGCCGACCGCCACCCAGCGGGACACCGGTGCGGTGGGCGTCGGGCTCAAGTTGCCGCTGGACGACGACACCCGAGCCTGGTTGCCCGCCCGGCTGGCCCACGGCATGAACCTCGTCCTGACCGGTGCGCCGCACTTCCTGTTCACCTCCGTGTTCGAACGCCAGCAGCCGGTGGGGGACGACTACCTGCTGTGCGCGTTCGTCGCGAGTACCGAACTGTTCCCCTCACGTCCGGAGCGCCTCGACGGCACACAGTTAAAGGCCTACATCACCGGGCTGATCACGGACTGGCACCCCGCGCTCCGCCACCTGATCGCCGCGTGCCCACCGGAGGACGTGAGCGCGTTCCCGTTCCAGGCGTCCGACCGTCCCGCGCCCTGGGCGCCCGCACGGGTCACCGTGCTCGGCGACGCCGTGCACGGCATGCCGCCGGCCGGCGGCAACGGCGCCAACACCGCGCTGCGCGACGCCGCCCTGCTCACCCGCCAGTTGTCGCTGGCCGGCACCGGCCACCTGCCGCTGCTGGAAGCGATCGGCGAGTACGAGACCGAGATGCGCGAGTACGGCTTCCAAGCCGTCGACCTGGCTCTGCGGACCCTCCAGCAGGGCATGATGAGCAACCCGGTGAACGTGGGCTTGACCCGAGGCTGGTTCAGCCTCTGCGACGTCGTGGCACCGCTGCGCCGGATGACCTTCGGCCCGAGCTGGGCCAGGATCAGCGCTCCCCGCCACTGGGAGCGGGCCGCCGCCGTCTGACCAGCCGTTCCCGCTCGGCAGCCGGGGCAGCGCCGTCGCGGTGGCCACCGGCCGTCGACCCGCCGTCGGTAAATCACGCGCCGGCGCATCCACCGCGCCCCGTTTCAGCGAACCCCCGGGTAGGGAACGTCTATCCGGGGGTACGTCTGGTGCTGACCGAGCCGATGCCGGCGGAGACCGTGGAGATCGCGCACAAGCAGGTCTCGCTGGCTGCCGAGGACCTGGACGGCAACGCCGTCGCCACGCTGATGCTGGAGTTGGCCGAGGCCTGGGGCGTGCCGGCGCTCTGGGAGCAGGTCTGTCGTCCGTTGCTGGCCCGGCTGCCGGGGCGTACCGCCGCCGAGGTCGCCGTCGAGCACGCTCTCTGCGAGGGCGTCCGGGTCGGGTTGGACGTGTACCGCCGGGAGCCGGGCCGGTCGCTGCCCACCGGCGGGGTGCTGGTGGCCGGCGCCGAGCAGGAGGCGCACTGCCTCGGTCTGCACGCGCTCGCCGCCGCGCTGCGCGAGCAGGGCCGCGGCTGTCTGCACCTCGGTCCCGCGCTGCCCTGGCCGGCGCTGACCCGTGCGGTGTACCGGGCCAGCCCGCACACAGTGGTGCTCTGGTCGCAGACGCCGGTCACCGGCCGCGCGTACCGTCTGGTGCGTTTTGCCCGGGACTTCCCCCGCCTGCGGGTGTACGGCGCGGGGCCGGGTTGGATCGAGCCACTCACCGCGCCGGCGCGGCGTCTCGACTCGCTGCCGAGCGCCGTCACCGCCTGTCTGGCCGCCGCTCCCGGGCGTGACGCCCACCACATACGATACGGATCGGTGCCGTATCGTTAATGCGCGCCGTAGGCTGACTCGCGTTACGAGTCTGACCCGTATCGTATTGCGGCGCGGGAAAAGCGTGGGGGGAAAACCAGGCATGGAGCTGCACAACAACACCGGCCACCCGAGGAGGTGGGCGATCCTGGGGGTGCTGGTGATCAGCCTCCTCGTGGTCGTTCTCGACAACACGATCCTGAACGTCGCCCTGCGCACCCTGGCCGACCCGGTGCACGGCCTCGGCGCCAGCCAGGGCGAGCTGGAGTGGTCCATCAACTCCTACACGCTCGTCTTCGCCGGCCTGCTGTTCACCTTCGGGGTGCTCGGCGACCGTGCCGGCCGCAAGCGCTTCCTGATGATCGGTCTGGTGCTGTTCGGCCTGGCATCGCTGCTCTCCGCGTACGCCCAGAGCCCCGGACAGCTCATCGCGGCCCGCGCCCTGATGGGGGTCGGCGGCGCGGCCATCATGCCGGTGACGCTCTCGATCATCTCCAACGTCTTCGACCCGCGCGAGCGCGGTCGGGCCATCGGTGTCTGGGCCGGCGCCGTCGGTCTCGCCGTGGCCATCGGCCCGATCCTCGGCGGCGCGCTGCTGGAGCACTTCTGGTGGGGCTCGGTCTTCCTGATCAACGTGCCGGTGGTCGTCGCCGGCGTGGTGCTGGTGGGACTGCTGGTCCCGGAGTCGCGTGACCCGCGACCGGGCCGGATCGACGTGCTCGGCGTCCTGCTCTCCGTGGTCGGCCTGGTCGCCCTCTCCTACGGCATCATCGACGGCGGCGAGCACGGCTTCGACCGCCCGCTGGCCTGGGGTTCGATCCTGGTCGGCATCGCGGTGCTCGCCTGGTTCGTGCAGCACGAGCGGCGCAGCGACCACCCGTCGCTGGACGTCCGGCTGTTCCGGGTGCCCCGCTTCGCCGCGCCGGTCGCCATCGTCGGCCTGGTGTTCTTCGCCGCCATGGGCTCGATGTTCTTCGGCTCGTTCTACCTGCAACTCGTGCGCGACTACAGCCCGCTGCAGACCGGTCTGCTCTTCCTGCCCTTCGCCGGCGCCCAGCTGATCTTCGCGCCGCGCAGCGCCGCGATGGTCCGCCGCTACGGCGGCAAGGCCGTCGCCACCGTCGGGCTGGCGCTGACCGTGGTGTCACTCGGCGCCTTCGTCTTCATCGGCGCCTCCACCCCGATCTGGATCGTGCTGCTCGTCTTCCTCATCCAGGGCGCCGGAATGGCGAACATCATGCCGCCCGCCACCGAGTCGATCATGTCGGCGCTGCCCCGGGAGAAGGCCGGCGTCGGCTCCGCGGTCAGCAACACCATCCGCCAGGTGGCCGGCGCGCTCGGCGTGGCCGTCCTCGGCTCGGTGCTCTCCGCGGTCTACCGCAGCGACATCGGTGACGCGTTGACCGGCCTGCCTCCGCAGGCCCGCGACGCGGCCAACGAGTCGATCTCCGGCGCGTACGCTGCGGCGGGCCAGCTCGGCCCGGCGGCGCCGACGCTGATCTCGGCGGCCAACGACGCCTTCGTCACCGCCATGCACTGGGCGGCCGGGCTCTCCGCGGTGATCGCCGCACTCGGGATCATCGTGGTGTTGCGCTGGATGCCGGGTCGGGAGGAAGCCAGCGTCGCCCCGGCGGCCCCGGTTGCCGAGCCCGAGTTGGCCGGTACGGCGTAGGTGCGGGAAGAATGTCGGACATGACGTCCACTGCCGATGCTCCGCGGTCGCCCGGGCGACCGCGGAGCATCCGCGCCGACGAGGCGATCATCGAGGCCACCCTCGACCTGCTCGCCGAGGGCAGCACCATCGAGGCGCTCTCGATCGAGGCGATCGCCGCCCGCGCCGGGGTCGGCAAGGCCACCATCTACCGCCGCTGGGCGGGCAAGGACGCCCTGCTGCTGGACGCGCTCCGTCGGCTCAAGGGCGTCCTGGCCCAGCCGACCGGGCACTCCGTCCGCGAGGACCTGGTGCTGCTTGTCGGCGCGATCGGCAAGAACGTCGACCCGCGCGCGGCGAAGATCATGCCCTGTCTGGCGCCCGCCGTGAACCGCAGTGCGGATCAGTTCCAGCTCTACCAGAACATCATCTCGCCCCGCCGGCAGCTGATGCGCGAGGTGCTGCGGCGCGGCATCGACGAGGGAGTGCTCCGGGCCGACATCGACGTCGAGGTGACGATGGCGCTGCTCACCGGGCCGATGCTGATCCAACGGGTGCTGCAGTGGAATCCGGAGCTGGACGAGCAGACCCTGCCCGAGCGGGTCGTCGACGCCGTGCTGGAGGGCATCCAGGTCCGCTGAGCGTGACGCGGCTCAGCCGGCGCGCAGCCGGTGCAGACGCAGCGCGAGCTGCACCTCCAACGCCCGCTCGGGCCGCTGCCAGTCCGCGCCGAGCAGTTGCCCGACCCGCTCCAACCGCTGGGTCACCGTGTTCACGTGCACGTGCAACTGCTCGGCGGCGCGGGCCAGACTGCCACCCACCCCGAAGTACGCCTCCAACGTCCGCACCAGAGCCGTGCCCCGCCGGGCGTCGTAGTCGACCACCGGCCCGACCGTGGTGCGGAGGAACTGGGCCACGTCCGTCTCGCCCCGGTCACCGACGGTGCCCAGCAGCAGCCCGACGAAGCCCAGCTCGGCGGTGCTCGCCCCCTGGCCGGCCCGGCCCAACGCGCCAAGCGCCGTCAGGCAGCGGTCCGCCTCGTGGAACGTCCCGGCAAGCGCCGCCGGCCCGTTCGACGGGCCGCTCGCCCCGGCGGTCACCGGACGGCCGGTCACCCGGGACAGGTCCCGGGCGACCGCACGGGCACTGCCGCCCGCGTCCAGCCCCGGCAGCATGAGCACCACCCGACCGTCGCGCGCCGCGGCGAGCCCGCCGCGCGCCGAGGCGTACGTGGTGGCCCAGGAGAGCACCCGCTGCCGGGCCGAACCGGTCGCGGCGATCGCGTCATCGCCCACCGCCACCAGCACGTGCGGCGCGTCCAGGTCCACCCCGAGCCGTCGGGCCCGGCCGCGCAACGCGTCGGTGTCGCGCAGCGGACGAGCGATCAGGTCGTCCAGCAACTCGCCCCGGACCCGCCCCTCCGCCTCGGCGACCGTCCGGCGGAACAGCAGCAGCAGCGCGGTCACCAGCGCGGCCCGTTCCAGGATGCGCTGGTCGGCGTCGACCAACTCGTCGTCCGGACGCAGCACCAGCGCGCCCAGGTTCTCCGCGCCCGCCACCACCGCCGCGTACCAGAGCGGACCCCGGCGGACGCTGCGCCCCTCGGTCCGCGACGCGGCCACCGCCTCGACGATGTCCGCGCGGTCCGGCTCCTCGATCTCACCCACCCGGGCCAGCCGGCGACCCTCGGCGTCCAACGCCAGCAGCGCCCCACCCAGCACCTCGGTCACCGCCGCCGCCACGTCCTCCACGCCGCCGCCGCGCAGCACCAGCGCCGTCATCCGGTCGTGTGCCGCGGCGGCCCGCTCCACCGAGCTGCTGTGCGCCCGGATGGTGGTGTTCGCCGCCGACAACTCGGCCAACGCCGAACGGGTCTCGGTCAACAGTCGGGCGGTGTCGATCGCCACCGCGGCGTGCGCGGCGAGCGACACCAGCAGCGCCACCTCTTCCCGGACGAACGGCCGGGCCGAACGGTTGGCCGCGTAGAGCACGCCGATAGAGGTGGAACCGAGCCGCAGCGGCACCCCGAGGATCGCCACCAGGCCCTCCTCGCCGACCCCGGCGTCGATCTCACCGGTGTGGTGGAAGCGCGCGTCCTCCCCGTAGTTGGCGGTCACGTACGGCGCGCCGGACTGGGCCACCAGACCGCCCAGGCCGGCGCCCATCGGCAGCCGCAGCCGCTGGAAGCGGGCCGAGACCGACCCGTCGGTCACCCGCATGTAGGTGTCGCCGCGCTCGTCGTCGTTGAGCGTCATGTAGGCCACGTCCGCGCCGAGGAGGTTGCGGGCCCGGTGCGCGATCGCCCGCAACACGTCGTCCAGGTCGCGCAGCCCGGCCAGGTCGCTGACCGTGTCGTACAGGCCGGACAGCTCGGTCTCCCGGCGGCGGCGACGCTCCAACAGCGCGCGGACCCGCAACGCCACCGACCTGGCCTGCTCCAGCTCGGCCAGCCGCTCCGGCGGCAGCCCCGCGGCCCGCGCGGCCACCAGCGGTCCCTCGAACTCGACCGCCGCGGCCTCACGGGCGAGCAGCTCCAGGAACTCCACCGGCGATGACATGGTCGACATTGTGCTCAGCCCCACTAGTTGGCCGTCCAGCCCCCGTCGAGGGCGATCGACGCGCCGGTGATGAACGCCGCCGGCGGCGAGCAGAGGTACGCCAACAGCTCGGCGACCTCCTCCGGCTCGATCAGTCGCTTGATCGCCGCCCGAGCCAGCATGATCTTCTCGATCACCTCGGCCTCGTCGATGCCGTGACTGGCCGCCTGGTCGGCGATCTGGCTCTCCACGAGCGCGGTGCGTACGTACGCCGGGTTGATGCAGTTGGCGGTCACCCCGTGCGCGGCGCCCTCCAGCGCCACCACCTTCGACAGCCCCTCCAGGGCGTGCTTGGCCGAGACGTAGGCCGCCTTGTACGGCGACGCGCGCAGCCCGTGCACCGAGGAGATGTTGACGATCCGACCCCAGCCCCGGGCGTACATGTGCGGCAGCGCCCGGCGGATCAGCAGGAACGGCGCCTCCACCATCACCCGGTGGATGTACTCGAAGCGCTCGACGGGAAAGTCCTGGAGCGGCGCGACGTGCTGGAGCCCGGCGTTGTTCACCACGATGTCCACGTCCACGTCGAGGCGGTCCACCGCCGCGGCGTCGGACAGGTCCACACCCTCGGCCCGGCCACCGACCTCGGCGGCCACCGCCCTGGCCGCCGCCAGGTCGCGATCCACCACGAGCACCGTGGCGCCGGCCGCCCCCAGCCGCCTGGCACACGCCCGCCCGATGCCGCTACCACCCCCGGTGACCAGGGCGGTCCGACCGGCGAGGTCGATCTGCACGACGTGGGGGACCGCCACGGGTTCTGCCGTCATGGCGCAAGAAGTTACGAGCTGTGTGCTCCCCGGCACATGGGCCAGCGACACATACTCCGTACCAAAGCTGTGTGGCCCACCCGCCCTCGCGCCGCAAGATCGCGCAGCATCCAGGATGTAGTTGTCTCCTGATGCTTCGTTGCCACTACATCCCGGATCGAGCGTGACCTTGCGGCTGGCGCTCCGGAACCCCGCTCCCGGCCGGTCGAGCGCGGGGCGGGAGGGCGTGTCCCGTGGGGCTGGTGGGAAGAGCGCCGGTTAGGGTGTCGAACACACGTACTGCTGACGGCTGGGGAGGGGGCGGCGTGCGGGTGCTGGGGGTCGACCCGGGGCTGACCCGTTGTGGGGTGGGCGTGGTCGAGGGTGTGCCCGGGCGTCCGTGCACTCTGATCGCCTACTACGTGGTCTACACCGACCCGGCCGACGACCTGGCGCTGCGCCTGCTGCACCTGGACCGGTCGCTGAACAAGTTGGTCGCCGAGCACCAGCCGGAGAGCGTCGCCGTCGAGCGGGTGTTCAGCCAGCACAACGTGCGTACGGTGATGGGCACCGCGCAGGCCAGCGGCATCGCCGTGCTGGCCGGGGCGCGCGCCGGCCTGCCGGTGCAGACGTACACGCCGAGCGAGGTGAAGGCGGCCGTGACCGGTTCCGGTCAGGCGGACAAGGCGCAGATGACCGCGATGGTCACCCGGCTGTTGCGGCTGGCCGAGCCGCCGAAGCCGGCCGACGCCGCCGACGCGCTGGCGCTGGCCATCTGCCACGTGTGGCGCGGCGGGACCCGCTCGAAGCTGGCCGCGGCAGCCGACCGGGCACGACGAGGAGGAGCGCGATGATCGCCAGCGTGCGCGGCACGGTGACCGCGACGGGTCCGGACCAGGCCGTGATCGAGGTCGGCGGTGTCGGCCTCGCGGTGAACTGCGCCCCCGGCACCCTCGCGGAGCTGCGGGTCGGCCAGGTCGCCCGGCTCGCCACCAGCCTGATCGTGCGGGAAGACTCGCTCACCCTCTACGGCTTCGCCGACGACGACGCCAAGTCGCTGTTCGAGCTGCTCCAGACCGCCAGCGGGGTGGGGCCGCGACTGGCGCAGGCGGTGCTTGCCGTGCACAGCCCGGACGGGGTGCGCAAGGCGATCGCCAACGCCGACACGGCAGCCCTGACCCGGGTGCCCGGGATCGGCAAGAAGGGCGCCGAGCGCCTGGTGCTGGAGCTGCGCGACCGGATCGGCCCGGTGCCGATCGGCGCCGACGGGGTGGCCGGGGTGACCCGCGGCAGCTGGCCCGACCAGGTCCGGCAGGCGCTGGTCGGCCTGGGTTGGACGGCCGGCCAGGCCGATCAGGCGGTGGCCGCGGTGGCCGAGACGATCGAGGGTGAGACCCCGCCGGTGCCGGTCCTGCTCAAGCAGGCCATCCGCCTGCTGGGTCGGACCCGATGAGCGCCCCGGCGGCGACGGAGGGTGGCGCGGTGCGCGCGAGGAGTGCGTCGGGGTCGCGAGCCCCGCGGTCGCGAGTGAAGAGGGCACGGTGAGCGAGACCGACGGGCTTGTCTCGGCGTACGTCAGTGAGGCCGACCGGGACGCGGAGGCCACAGTCCGGCCGAAGCGGTTGGCCGAGTTCATCGCCCAGAACCGGGTGCGTGATCAGCTCGACCTGTTGTTGCAGGGCGCGATGCGGCGGGGTTCGCCGCCGGATCACATCCTGCTCTCCGGCCCACCCGGCCTGGGCAAGACGAGTCTGGCCAACATCGTCGCCGCCGAGTTGGGCGCGGGTATCCGGGTGACGAGTGGCCCGGCGATCGAGCGTTCCGGCGACCTGGCGGCGATCCTGACCAGTCTCGCCGAGGGGGACGTGCTCTTCATCGACGAGATCCACCGCATCGCGCGTCCGGCCGAGGAGCTGCTCTACAGCGCGATGGAGGACTTCCGGGTCGACGTGGTGGTCGGCAAGGGGCCGGGGGCGACGGCGATCCCGCTGGACGTCGAGCCGTTCACCCTGGTCGGCGCGACGACCCGCTCGGGTCTGTTGACCGGGCCGATGCGGGACCGGTTCGGGTTCGTCGCCCACCTCGACTTCTACGCCCCGGCGGATCTGGAGACGCTGCTGCACCGGTCGGCGCGGATCCTCGGTGTGCCGATCACCCCCGAGGGCGCGACCGAGATCGCCGGTCGGTCCCGGGGCACGCCGCGGATCGCCAACCGGCTGCTGCGCCGGGTCCGCGACTACGCCGAGGTGCGGGCCGACGGCGTGGTCGATGTCGACACCGCCCGTGCCGCGTTGATCGTGTACGACGTGGACGCGCTCGGGTTGGACCGGCTGGACCGTGCGGTGCTGACCGCGTTGGTCGACTCGTTCCGGGGTGGCCCGGTAGGTCTGTCCACCCTTGCCGTGGCGGTGGGGGAGCAGCCGGACACGGTCGAGGAGGTCTGCGAGCCGTTCCTGGTCCGCGCCGGTCTGTTGGCCCGTACGCCGCGGGGGCGGGTGGCCACGGAGGCCGCCTGGCGGCATCTGGGGCGTACTCCGCCGAATGGTACCTTTGGCATGGATAGTCCACCCGTGCCCGATCTGTTCTCGATGGATACCGATCAGCCGTGATAGGAACGTGATCTGTGCCGCATTCGGCGTTCTCAGGCGCAGGGTTTAGACTTCGCCGCGGTCTGTACAGGACGTGAGATTCCGCCTCCGCTCCGGCGCCCCAAGCGCCGGGCCGGTGGCCAGTGGGAAGGTCAGTAACCGTGAACTACATAGCAGCGGGCCCCTCAGGCGGCGGCATCACGCCGATCCTGATGATCGTCCTGCTCTTCGGTGTCATGTATTTCATGATGATCCGACCCCAGCAGAAGCGCCGCCGTGAGGCCGAGTCGATGCAGTCCGGGCTCGGCCCGGGCGACGAGGTCGTCACCATCGGCGGGCTCTACGGCACGGTCACCGGCATCGAGGACGACACCGTCCTGATCGAGGTCGCCCCGGGCGTGCAGACCCGCTACGCCCGCGCCGCCATCGCCCGGGTGACCACTCGCGCGGAGCTGCCGAGCGAGCCGGTCAGCGAGGACGCCGACACCATCAAGGAATGACCCCTGCTCCCGGGGAATGGCGGGTCCGGCGTACGGCCGGTCGGCCGACCTCCGGGCCACCGCGCCCGACGGGGCAGCGGACCAGGCAGTAAAACTGGATAGTTGGGTCGACGCCGGGCGTCGGCACGTTCCCGTGACCAGCGGCGTTCCACGCTGGCGTGTCCGGGCCACGTGTCGGCATCTCGTCGGCCCAGGTCAGACCCGTCAGCCGGGACCCCCGGCCCGACACCGCCGCCGCTGCGCACAGCGGCGCGACCGCACAGGGAGACAGGACAGCCGTGGCACCACCTCAGGGACAGATGCGCCCCGGGCGGCAGCTCGCCGTGCTCGGGTTCATCTTCGTCGTCCTCTATCTTCTGGTGTTCTTCTCCGGCGGCGCCAAGGGCAGCTTCCAGGACCGGCTCGAGCCTCGGCTCGGTCTGGACCTGATCGGCGGCACCCGGGTGACGTTGGAGGCGACCAACAGCATCGGCGGCAAGGCCCCGACGGCGGAGAATCTCGAGGAGGCTCGTCAGATCATCGAGAGCCGGGTCAACGCGTTCGGCGTGGCCGAGGCCGAGGTGGTCACCGAGGGCAACCGGAACATCGTCATCTCCCTGCCCGGTGAGAACCGCAACCTGGACAACGTGGGCAACGCCGCCGAGCTGCGCTTCCGCAAGGTGCTCAAGGGCGCCGACGGCAGCGGTACGGCGGCCGTGCCGCCACCGGCCACGGCCGCCCCGCCCGGCAGCGTGACCCCCTCCGGCGGGGCGACTCCGTCCGCCGGCGCGACCCCGACCCCGTCGGGCAGCGGCGCGCCGAAGGTGACCTCGTCGCCCAGCGGCGGTCAGGGTGGGATGGCCCCGGCGCCCAGCGCCACGCCCACTCCCTCCGCGTCCGCCTCGCCCTCGGCGAGTGCCGCGCCCAGCGCCAGTGCCAGCGCGGAGCCGGTGTCGGCCAGCATCGAGGAGCAGCGCAAGGCCGTCGAGCAGAAGGTCGGCGCCCCCGCCTGGCAGGCCGCCAGCGGGTTGCAGGCTCCCGCGGACCTGAGCGCCGACCCGTCGCTCGCCGACAAGCTCAAGCCGTTCAGCACGCTGTCGCCGCAAGAGGTTGCCGTGCTGTCGGCGCAGATGCAGTTCAACGTGCCGACCATCGGCTGCAAGCAGCTCGACGAGCGTCCCCCGGCGTCGATCTCCGACCCGAAGCAGCAGGTCGTCTCCTGCGAGGACGGCGCCTCGAAGTACCTGCTCGACCAGGCCAAGGTGCAGGGCACCGACGTGTCCGACGCCGACGCGGTGCTCGACCAGACCAACGCCTGGGTGGTCAGCCTGGACTTCAAGGGCGACGGTCAGGGCAAGTGGACCGGCCTGACCCGCGAGGCGTTCACCAACGAGGGCCAGGCCTGCGACGCCACCGCGCTCGGGCAGGACGGCAAGTGCCGCGTGGCCGTCGTGCTGGACAACAAGATCGTCTCCTCCCCGGAGATCCAGGGCGTGCTGACCGGCAACTCGCAGATCACCGGCAGCTTCACCCAGAAGGACGCGAGCGCGCTCGCCGGTCAGCTCCGCTACGGCGCGCTGCCGGTGACCTTCAAGCAGCAGGAGGCGCAGAACGTCACCGCCACGCTGGGTGCCAGCCACCTGCGCGCCGGTCTGCTCGCCGCCGGCATCGGCATGCTGCTGGTCATCATCTACTCGTTCTTCTACTACCGGCTGCTCGGCTCGGTGATCTTCCTGAGCCTCATCCTCTCCGCGCTGCTCGTCTTCGGCGCGCTCGTGGTGCTCGGCCGGCAGATCGGCTTCACGCTCACCCTCGCCGGCATCGCTGGCATGATCGTCTCACTAGGTGTGGCGGCGGACTCGTTCGTCATCTACTTCGAACGACTGAAAGACGAGATCCGCGAGGGCCGCAGCCCACGGAGCGCGGTGCCGCGCGCCTGGATCCGGGCCCGCCGGACGATCATCTCGGCCAACGCGATCACCCTGCTCTCCGCCGTGGTGCTCTACGTGGTCTCGGTCGGCACGGTCAAGGGCTTCGCCTTCGCTCTCGGTCTGGCCACCGTGCTGGACCTGGTCGTGGTCTTCCTCTTCCGGCACCCGATCATGACGATGTTCGCCCGCACCCGGGCGTTCCTGTCCCCGCGGGTCAGCGGTCTGGGCCGGGCACTGCCGGCCCGCAACCAGCCGACTCAGACTCAGCCCCGCAACCCGCGCGCCAAGGAGGCCTGAGATGGCTCAAAACGGTCTGGCGAGCCGCCTCTACAACGGCGAGGCCGGTCTCAACATCGTCGGCCGCCGCAAGCTCTGGTTCGGCGTCGCCGGGACCCTGATCCTGATCGCGCTGCTCAGCTTCGGTCTGCGGGGCTTCAGCCTCGGCATCGAGTTCGCCGGCGGCAACTCGTTCCAGGTGCCGGCCAGTGTCGGCACCCTGGAAGACGCCGAGCGGGAGGTCAACTCGGCCCTCGCGGCGGAGAACACCGGCATCAAGGTGGCCACCGTCCAGAAGGTCGGCGGCACCGGTGGTGACACCTACGAGCTGCGGACGCCGCAGCTCGACGCCGAGAAGACCAACGCGGTGAAGGGTCAGATCGCCGAGGACCTCGGGATCAACCCGGATCAGATCAGCAGCAACCAGGTCAGCGAGGCGTGGGGCAGCCAGGTGACCCAGCGGGCCTTGCTCGGTCTGGTCATCTTCATCGCGCTGGTGATGGTCTACCTGATCCTGCGCTTCGAGTGGCGGATGGCCGTCGCCGCGGTGGCGTCGCTCATCACCAACCTGATCCTCACCGCCGGCATCTACTCGCTCGTCGGCTTCGAGGTCACCCCGTCGACGATCATCGGCTTCCTCACGATCCTGGGCTTCGCGCTCTACGACGTGGTGGTGGTCTTCGACAAGGTCCAGGAGAACACCCGCGGCATCACCGCCAACAACAACCAGACGTACGGCGAGGCGGCCAACCTGGCCGTCAACCAGAGCCTGATGCGGTCGCTGAACACCTCGGTGGTCGCCCTGCTTCCGGTCGGCGGTCTGCTCTTCATCGGTGCCGGCCTGCTCGGTGCCGGCACGTTGAAGGACCTCGGCCTGGTGCTGTTCGTCGGTATGGCGGTGGCGTTCCTGACCTCCATCCTGGTGGCCACGCCGCTGCTGGCCCTGCTCAAGAGCTACGACCCGCGGATCCAGGCGCACGCCAAGCGCGTCCAGACCCGGCGGGGCGGGCTCGCCCGGGGCGAGGTCACCAGCAAGGGCGCGGTGAGCCCGACCGAGGGCCAGGCGACCGAGGAGTCGCTCGACCCGGACGCCGCCGCGCTGGCCGGTGCCGCGCCCAAGGTGGGCGCTCGCCCGGCGGGTAAGCGGCCGACCGGCGCCCGGGGCGGTCGTCCCGGTGGCGGCGGCAACCGGCCGGGTGGCGCCAAGCGGCGCTGACCCACCACGAAACACCCGAACGGCGTCCGGCATGCTGTGCGTGCCGGACGCCGTCGTCGTTGAAGGAGAGCGGAACAGCCATGACGGAGACCCACAGCACCGCGGCGCGCGGGGACAGCGGCCCGGAGGCCGCCCGACTGGTCGCCAGCCGGGTGCTGGACGTGCCCGACTTCCCCAAGCCCGGTGTCATGTTCAAGGACCTGATGCCGCTGTTCGCCGACGGTGCGGCGTTCCGTGAGGTGATCGACGGGATCGTCGCGTACCACGGTCGGGACGCCTTCGACGTGGTGGTCGGCATCGAGGCGCGCGGGTTCGTCGTCGCCGCGGCCGTCGCGTACGCGACCGGGGTCGGCGTGGTGCCGGTCCGGAAGGCCGGCAAGCTGCCCCGCCCGGCGCACTCGGTCTCCTACGCGCTCGAATACGGCGAGGCCACCCTCGAGGTGCACGAGGACGCCTTCACGGCCGGGCACCGGGTGCTGGTGGTCGACGACGTGCTGGCGACCGGTGGCACCGCCGAGGCGACGCTTGACCTGGTGGAGCGGGCCGGCGGAACCGTCACCGGCTTCACCGTGCTGCTGGAGCTCGGCTTCCTGGGTGGACGCAAGCGGTTGGCACCGCGTCCCGTCCATGCCCTGCTGACCGTTTGACCCCGTCGGTGACGGACTGACCGTTTGGTGGCGGAGTCGTCGGGCGGAGCCCGTGCCGACCGTCCGGCGGAGCGGCAGCCGACCGTGCGTGCGGGTAGCATTGCCCATTGCTGACGCCGGCGGTACGCCGCCTGCGTGGCGCGAGACCAGGCCGGCCGAGTGTTCGGCAGGTGTTTTCCCGGCGAGCGGTGAGGAGGCCGGTGTCCCACGATGTCGTCCCTCCGGCGGAGGGCACGGTGCACCCGACAGGCGACGCTGACGGCACGGTGACCGACCGGGCAGGCGACGCGCCAGCCCGGGTGACGGGCGCCGACAGCGGCTCTGGCCGGGCTGCGGGCGAGAGCCCGGCAGATCCGATCAGCGGCCCGCCGAGCGTCCAGGCGTCCCCCGGTGCCGACGGGGTGGTGGTGCCGTTCCCGAGCGACGCCGGCGTCGACCCGTCGCCGAGCGGTGGCTTCGGGTTGTCCAACGCGCCCACCGGGCGGCGGGTGCGGGCCCGGCTGGCCCGGTTCAACGCGCCCTGGCAGACCTCGCAGGTCAGTGAGGTGCTGGAGCCGCTCATCGCGAGCCACCGGGACAACCACCCCAAGGCCGACGCCCGGCTGCTCCAGCGCGCCTTCGACACGGCCGCGCGGTGGCACTCCGGGCAGTACCGCAAGTCCGGCGACCCGTACATCACCCACCCGCTCGCGGTGGCGACCATCCTCGGCAACCTGGGGATGGACACCACCACGCTCGTGGCCGCGCTGCTGCACGACACCATCGAGGACACCGAATACACCCTCGACGCGATGCGCGCCGACTTCGGCGGCGAGGTCGCCCTGCTCGTCGACGGCGTCACGAAGCTCGACAAGGTCAAGCTGGGTGACGCGGCCAAGGCCGAGACGATCCGCAAGATGGTCGTGGCGATGGCCAAGGACCCCCGGGTGCTGGTGATCAAGCTGGCCGACCGGTTGCACAACATGCGCACCCTGACCTTCCTGCCCCGCCCCAAGCAGGAGCAGAAGGCCAAGGAGACGCTGGAGATCCTGGCGCCGCTGGCGCACCGGCTCGGTATGAACACGATCAAGTGGGAGCTGGAGGACCTGTCCTTCGGCACGTTGTTCCCGAAGCGCTACGAGGAGATCAACCGCCTGATCGGGGAGCACCAGCCGCAGCGCGAGACGCTGTTGCGGCAGGTCACCCAGAAGGTCGGCACCGACCTGAAGGCCGCCAAGATCAAGGCGGAGACCACCGGGCGGCCGAAGCACCTCTACTCGATCTACCAGAAGATGATCGTGCGCGGTCGTGACTTCAACGACATCTACGACCTGGTGGGCGTGCGGATCCTGGTCGACACGGTGCGCGACTGCTACGCGGCGCTGGGGGTCATCCACGCCAACTGGCAGCCGGTGCCGGGCCGGTTCAAGGACTACATCGCGATGCCCAAGTTCAACATGTACCAGTCGTTGCACACGACTGTCATCGGGCCCACCGGCAAGCCGGTGGAGATGCAGATCCGCACGTACGCGATGCACCGCACCGCGGAGTTCGGCATCGCCGCGCACTGGAAGTACAAGGAGCACAAGGGCACCCAGATCGTCGGCCCGCCCGCGCACATCGACGAGATGACCTGGCTGCGGCAGTTGCTGGACTGGCAGCGGGAGGCGGCCGACCCGAGCGAGTTCCTGGACGCGCTGCGCTTCGACCTGTCCAGCCAGGAGGTGTACGTCTTCACCCCGAAGGGTGACGTCATCCCGCTGCCGACCGGGTCGACGCCCGTGGACTTCGCGTACGCGGTGCACACCGAGGTTGGGCACAAGTGCATCGGGGCGCGGGTCAACGGCAAGTTGGTGCCGTTGGAGTCGACGCTGTCCAACGGCGACGTGATCGAGATCTTCACGTCGAAGTCCGAGACGGCCGGCCCCACGCAGGACTGGCTGGGCTTCGTCAAGAGCCCGCGGGCGCGCACGAAGATCCGCCAGTACTTCAACAAGGAGCGGCGCGAGGAGGCGATCGAGGCCGGCAAGGACGCGATCGTCAAGGCGATGCGCAAGCAGGGCATGCCGTTGCAGCGGATGCTCACCTCCGACGCGCTGATGTCGATCGCACGGGACCTGCACCTGGCCGACGTGGCGTCGCTCTACGCGGCGGTCGGTGACAGCCAGGTCTCCGCGCAGTCGGTGGTGCAGAAGCTGATGGCCGCGTACGGCGGCGAGGAGGGCGCGGCGGAGGACATCGCCGAGACCGCCGTCGCCACCCGGCCGCCCCGCAGCCGCCAGAGCAGCAACGACCCGGGTGTCGTGGTCCGTGGCGTCAGCGACGTCTGGATCAAGCTGGCCCGCTGCTGCACCCCGGTCCCACCGGACTCGGTGTTCGGCTTCGTCACCCGCTCCGGCGGGGTGAGCGTGCACCGCGACGACTGCGCCAACGCCGAGGACCTGCGGGCCCAGAGCGAGCGGGTGGTCGAGGTCAGTTGGAAGCTCACCTCCGCCTCGACCTTCCTGGTCGCCATCCAGGTCGAGGCACTGGACCGGCACAAGCTGCTGGCCGACGTCACCCGGGTGCTCTCCGACGAGCGGGTCAACATCCTCTCCGCCACCGTCACCACCACCCGCGACCGGGTGGCGGTGAGCCGGTTCAGCTTCGAGATGGCCGACCCGAAGCACCTGGGCCACCTGCTGGCCACGGTCCGCAAGGTGGACGGCGTCTTCGACGCGTACCGGGTCACCTCCGGCGCCTGACGCGTACCCCGGACACGACAGCGCCCGCCGGCTCAGCCGGCGGGCGCGTGGTCGTCTGCGCGGGTGTCAGCCCTGCGGCGCGCTCATCGTGAGGTCCTTGATGATGACCTCCTTCTTCGGGTGGCCGCCGCCGGCCTGCTGGGCGAACGCCCCGTCGTCGCCGGCCTTGGCCACGTCCTTGACGATGTCCATGCCACCGGTGATGGTGCCCAGCACCGTGTACGCCGGGTCCAGCGGCGAGTCGCCGTAGACGATGAAGAACTGGCTTCCGGTGCTGCCCGGATCGGAGGACTTGGCCATCGCGATGACACCCTCCGGGTACGGCGGGCGCTTGTCGGTGGGCAGGTTCTCCTCGGCCATGCGGTAGCTCGGGCCGCCCTGGCCGTCGGTGTCCCGCCAGCCGTTGCCGGTGGCGCTGGGGTCGCCGCACTGCAACACCTTGATGCCCTCGCTCACGAGGCGGTGGCACTTGGTGTTGTCGAAGAAGTTCTTCTCCGCGAGGTAGGTGAAGCTGCCCGCCGTGCAGGGGACCTGCGACCTGTCGACCTTGGCCGTGATCGGGCCCAGGTTGGTGTCGATCGTCATGGTCTGCACGCCGGTGCCGGACTGCTGGTTGCTCGGCAGCCCGACGTCCTTGATCTGCGGGGGCCGCTTGTCGGTGGGCAGCGCGTTGAACGCGCACTCCGCCGCGCCGGCCGCCGGTGCGGCGGAGTCCTTCTTGTCGTCGTCGCCGCCGCCGAGGCTCACCGCCAGCCACACGGTGCCGGCGACCACGAGCACCAGCGCGGCGGCCGCGCTGATGATCGCGCGGGTCTGCCGGCGCTTACGGGCCGTGGCCGCGCGCTCGGCCATCTCCTTCTCGAGCCGGGCGCGTGCCGCCGCGCGCTGCCGCTCTCTGGTGGACGTCACGCCTGGATCCTCCTGGCTGTCTGCTGCTGGGTGCCGCTTGGGTGTGGGTGGTTGCGACCGGTCAGCCGGCGCTGGGGCTGCTGGCCGGCGCGCCGGAGGCCGACGGCGCCGGTGCCGCCGCGGTGACCGGCTCACCGACGGTGAGGCTCTGGATGGTCACGTCGGTGCTGGGCTTGACCTTGGCCCCGGTCCCATTGTCCACGGTCGGGAGGGCACCGATCTTCTCCACCACGTCCAGCCCGCCGGTCACCCGGCCGATCACCGGGAACTTCGGGTCGGTGGTGGTGAAGTCCTTGAAGAAGATCAGGAACTGGCTGCCGTTGCTGCCCGGCGGGTTGGCGATCATCGCCACGGTGCCCTTCGGGTACGTCGGCGGCTGGCCGGGGGCCGGGCTGGCCGACGGTGACGCCGACGGCACGGTGGGCAGCTCCTCGTCGTAGAACGAGTAGGTCGGCCCACCGAGACCGGTGCCGCTCGGGTCGCCGCAGCGCAGCGCGCCGTCGGCGGTGATCTCGTGGCACTTGGTGTTGTCGTAGAACGACCGGCTCGCCAGGTGCACGATGCTCGCCGCCGCACAGGGCGAGTTGGTCAGGTTGAGCTCCGCGGTGATCGGCGCACCCTGGTTGGTGGTCACCGTCATCGCCCGGGTGCCCTCGGTGGGCAGACCCTTGCTCTCCGGCGTGCCGACGTCCTTGAGGTTGGCGTTGGCCGCCGCGTCCTGCGGCGTCCAGAGGCAGGTGTCCCCGGTGGCCGTGGTCTGCTTCGAGTCGGAGTCGAACGCCCCGAGCGCCCAGGCGGAGCCGGCCACGACCAGCACCAGGATCAGGGCGGCACCGACACCGGCCTGGATCTGCCGACGTCGCCGCGTGGCGGCGGCCCGGCGAGCCAACTGCCGGTCGAGCTTGGCCCGCGCCAGTTTGCGCTGCCGGTCCCTGCTGGAAGCCACAGGTGCTCCCCTTTCCTCTACCTGGTCGTCGCCGGCGGCCGGACGTCCCGGCCCGTCCGGGCGTCACGTGTGCCGCGCCACACGCCCGCCAGAGTGTACGGCTAGTGACTGGGAAAGTGGTGTACGAGGTCCACCCCGTCCCGAGCAGCGCTTATCGGGCGATGTCACTGTGCCCCACGGGGCCCGCGGGACGGACGCGGCAAACTCGCTCGGCGCGCCCGTTAGGCTGCTGGGCAGGACGACAGCCGTTCGACGAAAGGACAGCGCCCGTGCTCGTGGCCGGCTTTCCCGCGGACGCCTTCGGCACCAACTGCTACGTGGTTGCCACCGCGCCGGGGGAGCAGTGCGTGGTGGTCGACCCCGGCATCGGGGTGCTCGACCAGCTCGACGCGCTGCTCGCCGAGCACCGCCTGCATCCGGCCGCCGTGCTGCTCACCCACGGCCACCTCGACCACACCTTCTCGGTCGCGCCGGTGTGCGGCGCGCGGGGCGTCACCGCGTACGTGCACCCCGGTGACCGGGAGATGCTCGCCGACCCGACCAAGGGCCTCTCCGCCGACCTGACGTCGCTCTTCGGCGGCCGGCTGAGCTACACCGAGCCGGACGACGTGGCCGAGCTGACCGACGGCGCCACCCTCAGCCTCGCCGGCCTGGAGATCGCCGTCGACCACGCCCCGGGCCATACCGGCGGGTCGGTGCTGTTCCGGCTGCCCGGCGCGGGCTCGGGCTGGGAGGCGGACGAGATCTGCCTGTCCGGCGACGTCCTCTTCGCCGGGTCGATCGGCCGCACCGACCTGCCGGGCGGGAGCATGCCGGCGATGCTCACCAGCCTGCGCGACAAGGTCCTCCCGCTGGCCGACGACACCGTCGTGCTGCCCGGCCACGGCCCGAGCACCACCATCGGCCGCGAGCGCGCCAGCAACCCGTACCTCATCGAGGTGGCCGGCACGTCGCCGGCCGCTCCCACCCGGGGCCTCTAGATCTCCCGTCCGCGCCGCGCGCGGACCCACGACACCACCGCGCCGTGGGCGCGGCACCGCAAGGAGTACGCCGATGAGCAAGCCCACGCCCATCTCCGGTTTCCCGGAGTGGACCCCCGGTCAGCGGATGATCGAGCAGTTCGTGCTCGACAAGATCCGGACCACGTTCGAGCTGTACGGCTTCGCGCCGCTGGAGACCCGCGCGGTGGAGCCGCTGGACCAGTTGCTGCGCAAGGGCGAGACCTCGAAGGAGGTCTACGTGATCCGTCGGCTGCACGCCGATGCCGAGAGCGGGGGCGGCGACGACCAGCTCGGCCTGCACTTCGATCTGACCGTGCCGTTCGCCCGCTACGTGCTGGAGAACGCCGGCAAGTTGACCTTCCCGTTCCGTCGCTACCAGATCCAGAAGGTGTGGCGGGGGGAGCGGCCGCAGGAGGGGCGCTACCGGGAGTTCGTCCAGGCCGACATCGACATCGTCGACCGGGACACCCTGGCGCCCCACCACGAGGCGGAGATGCCGCTTGTCATCGGGGACGCGCTGCGGTCGCTGCCGATCCCGCCGGTGACCATCCAGGTCAACAACCGCAAGATCCCCGAGGGCTTCTACCGGGGCATCGGGCTCACCGACCCGGAGGCGGCGCTGCGGGCGATCGACAAGCTCGACAAGATCGGCCCGGTGAAGGTGGCCGACCTGCTGGCCCAGACCGCCGGGGCGAGCGAGGCGCAGGCCAAGGCGTGCCTGTCGCTGGCCGAGATCTCCGCACCGGACGCGTCGTTCGCCGACGCCGTGCGGGCGCTCGGGGTGAGCGACCCGCTGCTGGACGAGGGCATCGAGGAGCTGGTCCGGGTGGTGCAGACCGCCGCCGAGCACTCGCCCGGCCTCTGCGTGGCGGACCTGCGCATCGCCCGCGGCCTGGACTACTACACCGGCACCGTCTACGAGACCCAACTGCGCGGCTACGAGCGGTTCGGCTCGATCTGCTCCGGCGGCCGGTACGACAACCTGGCCAGCGCCGGCGCTGTCTCGTACCCCGGGGTGGGTATCTCGATCGGGGTGACCCGGCTGCTCGGGCTGCTGTTCGGAGCGGGTGACCTGTCGGTCTCCCGCTCGGTGCCCACCTGTGTCCTGGTGGCGCTGGCCGACGAGGAGCACCGCGGGGCCAGCGGCCGGATCGCGGCGGCGCTGCGGGCCCGCGGGATCGCCACCGAGGTGTCGCCGAGCGCGGCGAAGTTCGGCAAGCAGATCCGCTACGCCGAGCGGCGCGGCATCCCGTACGTCTGGTTCCCGGGCGTCGACGGGGCGCCGGACGAGGTGAAGGACATCCGGTCTGGTGCGCAGGTCACGGCCGGTGCGCAGGAGTGGGTGCCACCCGTGGAGGACCTTCGGCCGACGGTCAGCTGACTCTCCCCACTGGCGCTCATGGCCGCGGGGACCTACGGTAGCGTAAGTTACGCCACCGTAGGGAGTTTCTCGTGACCATGAGCACCACACTGAGCCAGACCGCGCTCCTCGTCGAGTTGGAGCCGGTGGTTGCCCGCAACCTCGACCGCCACCTTTCGCTGGCCAAGGAGTGGTTCCCGCACGAGTACGTGCCGTGGAGCGAGGGGCGGACCTTCGACGGGCCGCTCGGCGGCGAGGCGTGGTCACCGACCGACTCCACGATCCCCGACGTGGCCCGCACCGCCCTGATCGTGAACCTGCTGACCGAGGACAACCTGCCCTCGTACCACCACGAGATCGCCACCCTGTTCGGCCGGGACGGCGCGTGGGGCACCTGGGTGCACAGGTGGACCGCGGAGGAGGGCCGGCACGGTGTCGCGATCCGCGACTACCTGACGGTCACCCGGGCGGTCGACCCGGTGGCGTTGGAGCGGGCCCGGATGACGCACATGTCCGAGGGGTACACGAACGCCCACGGCGACGAGGTGCTGCACTCGCTGGCGTACGTCTCGTTCCAGGAGCTGGCCACCCGCATCTCGCACCGCAACACCGGCAAGGCCACCGGCGATCCCGCCTGCGAGGCGCTGCTCGCCCGGGTGGCCGCCGACGAGAACCTGCACATGGTCTTCTACCGCAACCTGCTCGCCGCCGCGTTCGAGCTGGCCCCGAGTCAGGCCATGCGGGCCGTCGCCGACGTGGTGGCCGACTTCCAGATGCCGGGCAGCGGCATCGACGGCTTCGCCCGCAAGTCGGTGGCGATCGCCCTGGCCGGCATCTACGACCTGCGCCAGCACCGTGACGATGTGCTCCAGCCGGTGCTGCGCCAGTGGGACGTCTTCAACGTGACAGGTCTCGACGCCGACGGCGAAGCCGCCCGCGAGCAATTGGCCACCCAACTGGACACCCTGGACCGCGCCGCGAGCCGCTTCGAAGAAAAGCGCGCAGCCCGAGCCGCCCGCCTAGCCCCCCGCTAACCCCGACCCGCCCCCCCCGCGCCCACCCGGGCCCCCACCCACCCCCACTCCCCGCGTTGATCATGACGTTATTGCCACTCGCATCGGCGTGTCAGGGCAATAACTCCATGATCAACGGGGGAGTGGGCTGGGCGGGCGGGGTGGGGCGGGCGGGTGGGGGTGGGGGCGGTGGGGGTCAGGGTTGGGGGAGGAGTAGGCAGGTGCTGGTGGCGTGGGCTACCAGGCGGTTGGTGGCGTCGGTGATGCGGGCTTCGGCCAGGGCCGTGCGGCGGCCGCGTTGGAGCACCGTGCCCTCGCAGCGCAGCGTGCCGCTGTCGACGGTGACCTGGCGGAGGAACTTCACGTTGAGGTCGAGCGAGGTGTAGCCGACGCCGGCCGGCAGGGTGGTGTACACGGCACAGGCCGCCGCGGTGTCCAGCAGTGTGGAGAGCACGCCACCGTGGACGCTGCCGAGCGGGTTGTAGTGGAACTCCTGCGGGATCAGCTCGACGACCACCCGGCCCTCGTCGGCCGCCATCCGGGTCATGTCGATGAGGTGCATCACCGGTGGCGCGGCCATCTCGCCGGCGATCATCGCCCGGAGCGTGTCGAGGCCGCTGCGTCGACCGACCTGAGCGGCGTTGACCGCCGGGTCCGCCCAGGTGAAGGTACGGCTGCGTGCCGGTTCCTGAGTCTGCGTCATGGACGCAGCCTGGCAGCAGGTTGCTGAGTCTGTCAACGAGATCTAGCCTGGTCGGATGCGACCCGCGGCACTTGACTGGTCGGTGGAGAACTGCACCATCGCCCGCGCGATGGAGATCCTCGGTGAGCGGTGGACCCTCGTGGTGCTCCGCGAGGTGTTCACCGGCATCCGCCGCTTCGACGACATGCGGATGCGCACCGGGATTCCGCGGCAGGTGCTGACCAACCGGCTGGCCGTCCTGGTGGAGCAGGGCGTGCTGCGCCGTGAGCCGTACCGGGAGCCGGGCAGCCGGCTGCGCCACGAGTACCGGTTGACGGACAAGGGCCTGGATCTCTGGCCGGTCCTGGTGGCCGTGCTCGGGTGGGGTGACCGGCACCTTGCCGACGCCGAGGGGCCGCCGCTGACGGTCACTCACCGTGACTGCGGTGCCCAGGTGCGCGTCGAGTTGCGCTGTGCCGACGGGCACGACGTGGGGCAGGCGCGCGACGTGCTGCCCCGCCCCGGCCCCGGCGCCCGTCGCCGTACCCCCTGACGGGTCCGCCGGCGCGCTGACACATCGACGACCGTACGCGTCGAGCGCGGTTCTGGTGTGACGGTGGTTGTGCGTCATCGTGTCAGTGGTGTTGCGGAGATGTGGCCGGCCGCGTCCGCTGGATCCGGGCGGAATCAAGCCTTGTCAATGATCTTAAGTATGTGAATACTTCAGTGCACTCGGCCGGTTTCCCCAGATCGGCCGGGTTGCCATCGGGTCAGCCGACCTCGGCGAGACCCGCTCCCCCGCCCAGGAGGTTGTTACATGCGACCCACGAGGTCCACGTTCCGCGTTGCGGCCACTGTCGCCGTTTCCGGAAGCCTGGTCGTCGGCGTGCTCATCGGCGCACCCGCCCAGGCCGCACCCGCCGCCGCACCCGACGCCGCGGCCGCGCTGTCCGCGCAACTCGGTGACCGCTCGGCCGGCTCGTACATCGACGCGAGCGGCAAGTCCGTCGTCACGGTGACCGACGCGGCCGCCGCGAGCGCGGCGAGCAAGGCCGGCGCCGTCGTCCGTTACGTCACCCGCGGTGCCGGCGAACTCAACCGGGCCACCGCCGACCTGGAGCGCTCCGCCAAGATCCCGGGCACCGCCTGGTGGAGCGACCCGGTCACCAACCAGGTGGTCGTCTCCGTCGACAGCACCGTCACCGGCGCCAAGCTGGAGCGGGTCAAGGCCGCCGCCGCGCGGGCCAACGGCGCGGTCCGCGTCGAGGCCGAGGCTGGCGTGCTGAGCACCCGGATCTCCGGTGGCCAGGCCATCTACGCCGGCGGGGGCGGGCGTTGCTCGCTCGGCTTCAACGTGCGCAGCGGCAGCACCTACTACTTCGTGACCGCCGGGCACTGCACGAACATCTCGGCCAACTGGTACTCGAACTCCGCGCAGACCGCCCTCATCGGCACGCGGACCGGCACCAGCTTCCCGGGCAACGACTACGGCATCGTCCGGCACAGCAACTCGGCGAACGCCGCCGGCAACGTCTACCTCTACAACGGCAGCTACCGGGACATCACCGGCGCCGGCAACGCCTCCGTCGGCCAGTCGGTGCAGCGCTCCGGCAGCACCACCGGCCTGCGCGGCGGCACGGTGAACGCGACGAACGCCACGGTCAACTACGCCGAGGGTTCGGTCTCCGGCCTGATCCGCACCAACGTCTGCGCCGAGCCGGGTGACAGCGGCGGCTCGCTGTTCGCCAACACCACGGCCCTGGGCATGACCTCCGGCGGTAGTGGCAACTGCCGCACCGGTGGCACGACCTACTTCCAGCCCGTCACCGAGGCCCTGAGCCGCTACGGCGTCAGCGTCTTCTGATCGAGTCACCGCCCGCGGGCCGCCGGAATCCTCCGGCGGCCCGCGTCGCGCGTCCGGCCGCCGTCGCGCGCCGGCTCACGCGAGCCGGTCGGGCCGCTGGGTGGGCCGCAGGGGATCCGGGGGTACGACTCCCACGGCGGGGGTGGCGGCGCCGGGTGTCACGGCACCGAGGGCCCAGGCGAGGTGCGCCCGCCGGGCGGAGACGACCGCCAGCAGCGGCCACAGGGACACCGCCACCGCCGTGACCCGCTCGGCCAGGCCGGTGCGCGACCCACTCGTCACCTCGAAGGCGCACCAGCCGAAGAGGGCGAGCAACACCACGGTGGCGCTCAGCCCCACCGCCCGGCGAAACGCCCAGGGTGGCTCCGGTCGGGTCGGGTACGCGGCGTCGTGGCCACGCGGCAGCCACAGCGCCGAACCGGCCGGCCAGAGCACCAGGGCGAGGACGGCCACCGTGGCCGCGACGCCGTGGCTGACCGAGCCGCCCACCGGCGGGCGGGGAAACGCGACGAGCGCGATGGTGGCCACCCCACCGATCGCGAGCAGGAACCGACTGGGTAGCCCGGCCGCGTGCAGGACGGCGGCCACCGACAGGTAGCAGCAGCCGAGCAGCACCAGCGCCACCACCATGATCCAGGCGTCGGTGGCGTCCTGCCCCGCAAGCTCGCTGATGGTGTCCCGGATCGGGTCGTACCCGGCGGGTTGCCGCGCCTGGGCGACCGTCCAGCCGCTCACCAGCAACAGGGGCGCGGCCGCCGCCGTGGCGACGGCCCAGTTCGGTACGGCGCGCATTTCGCCACGTTAACCGGCATGGCCGCGGGCCGAGTCGGGTTCACCGGCCTGCCCCACCTGCGAATCGCGCCGGCCTGCCGGGTGCCCCGGAGGTCAGGCGGCCACCCCTGACAGAATGCGGGTGAGGACTGTTCCACGATGAGGAGTTGCCAGCCGTGATCCGTACCCACAATGCCGGAAGCCTGCGCGCCGCGGACGCCGGCTCGACGGTGACGCTCGCCGGGTGGGTGGCCCGCCGGCGCGACCACGGCGGGGTCATCTTCGTCGACCTGCGCGACGGCACCGGTGTCGTCCAGGTGGTCTTCCGTGAGGAGGATGCGCACGCGCTGCGCAACGAGTTCTGCGTGAAGGTCGTCGGCGAGGTGACCCGCCGGCCGGCCGGCAACGAGAACCCGGAGCTGCCCACCGGTGAGGTCGAGGTGACAGTCACCGAGCTGGAGGTGCTCTCCGAGGCCGCGCCGCTGCCCCTGCCGGTGGACGACCAGATCGAGGCCGGCGACGACATCCGGCTGAAGTACCGCTACCTGGACCTGCGCCGCAGCGGCCCGGCGAACGCGCTGCGGCTGCGCTCGCGGGCCAGCCACCTGGCCCGGGGTGTGCTGCACGAGCGGGACTTCCTGGAGATCGAGACGCCGACGCTGACCCGGTCGACGCCCGAGGGCGCCCGCGACTTCCTGGTCCCGGTGCGGTTGCAGCCGGGCAGCTGGTACGCGCTGCCGCAGTCGCCGCAGCTGTTCAAGCAGCTGCTGATGGTCGGCGGCATGGAGCGGTACTACCAGATCGCCCGCTGCTACCGCGACGAGGACTTCCGCGCCGACCGGCAGCCCGAGTTCACCCAGCTCGACATCGAGATGTCCTTCGTCACCGAGGACGACGTGATCGACCTCGGCGAGGCGATCGTCTCGACGCTGTGGAAGGAGCTGGCCGGGCACGAGATCTCCGGGCCGATCCCGCGGATCACCTGGCACGACGCCATGGCCCGGTACGGCTCCGACAAGCCGGACCTGCGCTACGGCGTCGAGCTGACCGAGCTGACGGACTACCTGCGCGGCACCGGCTTCCGGGTGTTCGCCGGGGCGATCGACGCGGGCGGCTACGTCGGCGCGGTGGTGATGCCGGGCGGCGCGGCGCAGAGCCGCAAGGAGCTGGACGGCTGGCAGGACTGGGCCAAGGCGCGTGGCGCGCGCGGCCTGGCGTACGTGGTGTTGGACGCCGAGACCGGCGAGGCGCGCGGGCCGGTGGCGAAGAACCTCTCCGCCGAGCACCTGGGCGGGCTCGCCGACGCGGTCGGCGCCAAGCCGGGCGACGCGGTCTTCTTCGCCGCGAGCGCCACGACGCGCGAGGCGCAGGAGCTGCTCGGCGCGGCCCGGGTCGAGATCGCCAAGCGGTCCGGCCTGATCGACGAGAGCGCCTGGGCGTTCTGCTGGGTGGTCGACGCGCCGATGTTCGAGCCGACCTCCGACCAGGAGAACGGCGGGGCGGGCGGCTGGACGGCCGTGCACCACCCGTTCACCTCGCCGAACGCCGAGTGGGTCGACCGGTTCGAGGAGGCTCCGGACCGGGCCCTGGCGTACGCGTACGACATCGTCTGCAACGGCAACGAGATCGGCGGCGGGTCGATCCGTATCCACCGGGGTGACGTGCAGAAGCGGGTCTTCGACCTGCTCGGCATCACCCCCGAGGAGGCGCAGGACAAGTTCGGCTTCCTGCTGGAGGCCTTCAAGTACGGCGCTCCGCCGCACGGCGGCATCGCCTTCGGCTGGGACCGGGTCTGCATGCTGCTCGCCGGCGCGGACTCGATCCGCGAGGTCATCGCGTTCCCGAAGACCCGGGGTGGCTTCGACCCGCTGACCGGCGCGCCCACGCCGATCACCGGCCAGCAGCGCGCCGAGGCCGGCATCGACGCCAAGCCCAAGCCCCCGGCCACCGCCCACACGGGAACGGCCGGCCCGGCAGCCCCGGTAGCAGACCCCGTCTGAACCCCCTTCCCTCGCCGTCGATCATGAGGTTGGCGGGCCCGCGCCACGGCGTGTCGCTCGTTAACCTCATGATCGACGGCGGCAGGGGGGCGGGCTGGGATGCGGGTGCTTGTTGTTGGGGGTAGCGGGTTTCTCGGGCGCGAGGTTTGTCGGCGGGGTCTCGGGCTTGGGTGCTCGGTGGTCGGGTCGTTCTACGCCGGTGAGATCTCCGTGCCGGGGGTCGCGGCGCGCCGGCTGGACGTGACCGACCGGGCCGCCGTGCGTGCGCTGGTCGCCGAGGTGCGGCCGGACGCCGTGGTCGCGACCCCCTACCGGTACGACGACTGGGCGGTCACCGCCGACGGGGCCGCGCACGTGGCGGTCGCCGCCGCCGAGGTGGGCGCCCGGCTGGTGCACGTGTCGAGCGACGCGCTGCACGCCGGCCGTCCCACGCCGTACGCCGACGACGACCCACCCGCACCCGTGCACGCGTACGGTGCCGCGAAGGCCGCGGCCGAGACCGCCGTACGGGCGATCGACCCCGGCGCGGCGCTGGTGCGGACCTCGCTGATCCTGGGGGAGGGCAGCAAACAGATCCAGCTCTGCCGGGACGCGCTCGCCGGTCGGGCCGTCCTGTTCAGCGACGAGCTGCGCTGCCCCATCGACGTCGGCGACCTGGCCGACGCCGTGCTGGAGCTGGTCGCCTCCTCGTACGCCGGTCTGCTCAACGTGGCCGGCCCGGACGCCGTCAGCCGGGCCGAGCTGGGCCTGCTGGTCGCCGAGCGGGACGGCCTGGACCCGGCCGGGTTGAGGACCATCACCAGCGCGGCCACCGGCCTGGTCCGACCCCTGGACGTACGCCTCGACTCCACCCGCGCCACCGGCCTGCTGCGCACGCGACTGCGGGGAGTACGCGAACTCCTGGCCTCCTGAGCGCGTGCACACTTCCTATGCATAATTCTTGTGCACAGGAAGTGTGCAGAGATAGTGTGCAGACATGGCGAACGACGAAGCGACCCCGCGGCCGGCACCGCGCGAGGTGCGGATCGACAAGCGGCAGGTCCGGGTGCTGGCGCATCCGCTACGGATGCGGCTGCTGGGCGCCCTGCGCGTGCAGGGACCCGCCACCGCCACCACCCTCGCGGAGCTGCTCGGCACCAACACCGGCGCGACCAGTTACCACCTGCGGCAACTTGCCGAGGTCGGGCTGGTCATCGAGGACCCGGACCGGGGCGGCGGGCGGCAGCGCTGGTGGCAGGCGGCTCACGACGTCACCAACTGGGAGCCGACCGACTTCGACGACGACCCCGACGCCCGGGCCGCGATCGAGTGGATCCAGGGCGACCAGGTGCGTCTGCTCGTCGAGAAGGCCGACCGCTGGTTCGCCATGCAGCACGAGTGGTCCCCGGCGTGGCGGGACGGCATCGGCATGAGCGACATCTTCCTGACCATCCCGCCGGCCCGGCTGGAGGAACTCAAGACGGAGGTGTGGCAGCTGCTGGAGCGCTACCACCGGGACGCCGAGGCGGTCGACCCCGCCGACCCGGAGGCCCGGCCGGTGCAGGTCTTCCTGGCCGCCTACCCGCTTGAGGGTCCGCGATGAGCGCGTTGACCGTACGCCAGGTCCGGTTCCGCTACCTCACGCTCTACGGTCTGCGCTGGTTGCCCACGGGTCTGATCATCCCGGTCATGATCCTGCTGATGCAGGAGCGCGGCCTGTCGCTGCCGCAGATCGGCCTGGTCTTCAGTGCGCAGGGTTTGCTGGTGCTCGCGCTGGAACTGCCCACCGGCGGGCTGGCCGACGCCCTCGGCCGCCGACCGGTGCTCGTCGTGGCCTGGGCGCTCAGCCTCGTCTCACTGGCGCTGTTCGCGGTGGCCGACTCGTTCTGGGTGTTCTTCCTGGTCTATGCCGTGCAGGGGATCTACCGGGCACTCGACAGTGGGCCGTTGGAGTCCTGGTACGTCGACGCCACACTGGCCGCGGACCCGGATGCCGAGTACGAGCGGGGCCTGGGCTACGCCGGCACCGTCAGCGGCGGGGCGATCGGCGCTGGCGCGCTGCTCAGTGGTGGCCTGGTCGCACTGGGTTCGATCGGGCGGGTCAGCGCGCTCACCGTGCCCGTGCTGGCCGCGATCGTCGCTCAGGCGGTCGCCCTGGTCGCGCTGACCGTCCTGCTTGTCGAGCAGCGACCGGCCAGCGGGTTCGCGGCCCTGCGGGCCTCGGTGGTCCAGGCGCCCCGGATGATCGGCCAGGCGATCGGGCTGCTGCGCCGTTCCCGGGTGCTGCTGGCGCTGGTGCTGGTGGAGCTGTTCTGGGGCTTCGGCATGATCACTTTCGAGTCGCTGCTGCCGGTCCGGCTCGCCGAGGTGATCGGCGATCCGGAACGGGCCGCCGCGCTGCTCGGGCCGGCCAACTCGGCGGCCTGGCTCGCCTCGGCCGCCGGCGCGGCGCTGACCCCGTTGCTGCTGCGCTGGTTCGGGGCCGCTCCGGGAGCGGCGCTGCTGCGCATCCTGCAGGGCGTCACGGTGGTCGGGATGGGCCTGTTCGCCGGGCCGGTCGGAGTGCTGGTGGCCTACCTGGCCTGCTACACCGTGCACGGCGCGTCGAATCCGCTGCACAGTGGGCTGCTGCACCGGCAGGTCGACGGCCCGTACCGGACCAGTGTTCTCTCGCTGAACTCGATGATGGCGCAACCCGGCTTCGCCCTCGGCGGGGTGGTCCTGACCGCGATCGCCGCCACCGCCAGCGTCAGCACCGCGATGGTGGTCGGCGCGGTGGTGTTGGCCGTCGCCGCCCCGCTCTACCTTCCCGCCTGGCTGGCTGGCCGTCGGGCCGCACCGGCCGCCGAGCCGACCTCGGTTCCGGTTCCCGCCGCCGACCATTGACGGAAGTCCCCTCGCCTGACTGGCAGCCGGCCGGTCAGGCGAGGCGGATCGAGCTGAGCGGGAGGGTGTTGGTGTAGCCGAGCCGGCGGTAGAGCCGCGTCGCACCGACGTTGTGCGTGTAGACGCCGAGCCCCACCGTGTCGTGGCGCGCCAGTAGCGCCCGGGTCATCCCCGCGGTCAGGGACGCGCCCAGCCCGCGACCTCGTTGGTCGGGGGCGACGGTCAGGCCGGCGACGAATCCGATGTCACCCTGGCTGCGGTCCGCGCCGCACGCCACCAACCGGTCGCCGGCCCGGATGCCGTACCAGTCGACCACCCGTGGGTCGCCCGGTCGGGAGGTGCTGCTGGGGAACGACTCTTCGACAAGCGCGGTCAGTTCCGGCTGGTCGGCGTCGGTGAGGCGTACCACCGGCTGCTCGTCCGACTGCGTCGGCGGCACCGTGTCGGTCCAGTGGAAGTCCCAGTCGCTGTGCTCGGCCACCGCCAACCTGTCGGCCAGCAGTGCGCGATCGTGTCGAGGCAGGTGCAGCCGCTGTCCGGGCTGGAGCACTCCGTCGGCGGCGAGCGCGACACAGATCTCCAGCGCGGCTTCGGCAGGGCCGATCGCGCAGCCGGCCGGGCCGTACTCGGGCGGGACCAGCCACAGGACGGCGCCATCACCCCGGTACGCCCGCGCCGGTGTGGCTCGCCCGAGCGCGTGCCGGGCGAACGGGTGATATCCGACGGCGGCCAGGACGGCGCTCCGGTCCTGGAGCACCCGGTCGTCGATGATCATGCGGTCCAGCCTAGGAGCCGACTGTCGAATGCCTCCGCCGGGCCCTCGCGGCGTGGCCGTCTCCACCGTGGAGATTGGCGAGTCGACCGATTGGGTACATCACGCGCCGACCTACTGGGAACCCCCACCGGAGGACCGACATGCTCGCCATCCTGGCCGCCATCGTCTTTGGCTTTGCCCTGCTGCTCGACCTGCTCAACACCGACTTCGGAGCACCCGACCTTTTCAACTGGAACACCCTCGTCCTCATCGGGCTGCTCCTGCTCTCGCTCTACCTGGGCGGCGTGGGCAGCGGCCCGCGCAGTGGCGGCGGTGGCGGTCGCTGGTACCGGGGCCGTCGCCCCGGTCGTGGCTGACCGGAACCGATCACCGGTGGCGGGCCCACGGCGCGATTCCGGCCTCGTGGGCCCGGCCCGGTACTGTCTTCGTGATGGAGTCCGACGCCCTCTTCTCCCTCGGTGAACCCGCCGGGTCGCGCAGCGCGCCCGACGGTCCCGCCGGTGTCGACGGCTTCACCGCGGTCGCCGACGATTCGCCCCTGCCCGTCCGGATGCGTCCGGTGACCCTCGACGAGTTGGTCGGGCAGGACCACCTGCTCGCCCCGGGTGCCCCGCTGCGGCAACTGGTCTCCGGCGGCGCCCCGATGTCGGTGATCCTCTGGGGTCCCCCCGGCAGCGGCAAGACCACGATCGCGCATCTGGTGGCCGGTGCGACCGACCGCCGCTTCGTCGCCATGTCGGCGCTCTCCGCCGGCGTCAAGGACGTGCGGGCGGTGATCGAGGCGGCCCGCCGCCAGCGCCGCGCGGGCGGCCCGCAGACCGTGCTCTTCATCGACGAGGTGCACCGGTTCAGCAAGACCCAACAGGATTCGCTGCTCGCCGCGGTCGAGGACCGCACCGTCACGCTGCTGGCGGCGACCACCGAAAATCCGTACTTCTCGGTCATCTCCCCGCTGCTGTCGCGGTGCGTGCTGCTCACCCTGCAACCGTTGGACGACGAGGCGGTCCGGGGCCTGCTGCGCCGCGCGGTCGCCGACAAGCGGGGCCTGGACGGCGTGCTCACCCTGACCGGCGAGGCCGAGGACCACCTGGTCCGGCTCGCCTCCGGTGACGTCCGTAAGGCGCTCACCGCGCTGGAGGCGGCGGCTGCCTCCGCCACGGCGCTGGGCGGCGGGCGGATCGACCTCGCCACCGCCGAGCAGGCCGTCGACGTCGCCGCGGTGCGCTACGACCGCGACGGCGACGCCCACTACGACGTGGTCAGCGCCTTCATCAAGAGCATGCGCGGCTCGGACGTGGACGCCGCGGTGCACTGGCTGGCCCGCATGCTGGTCGCCGGCGAGGACGCCCGGTTCATCGCCCGCCGCCTGGTCATCTTCGCGAGCGAGGACGTGGGCATGGCCGACCCCGGCGCGCTGAGCGTCGCCACCGCCGCAGCCCACGCCGTCGAGTACGTGGGGCTGCCCGAAGCGCAGCTCAACCTGGCCCAGGCGGTGATCCACCTGGCCACGGCCCCCAAGTCCAACTCGGCCACCACCGCCATCGGCGCCGCGATCGCCGACGTCCGGGCCGGCCGCGGTGGCTCGGTGCCGCGCGGGCTGCGCGACGCGCACTACGCCGGCGCCCGCGGCCTGGGCCACGGCACCGGCTACCGCTACCCGCACGACGACAAGCGTGGCGTGGTCACCCAGCAGTACGTGCCGGACGACCTGGTGGGCACCGACTACTACCAGCCCAGCCCGCACGGCGCGGAACGGTCGGTGGCCAACCGGCTGCCGGTGCTGCGCCGGATCGTGCGTGGCCTGCCGGCCCCGGCCACCCGTCCGGACACGCCGACAGCCGAGCCGCCGGTAACGGCGCGGACCGCGTCCACGCCTCCTGGTGAGAGCGACCGCCCGACGACGGGCACCGGCGCCCCCGGCACGACGCAGGACAGCGGCGCTGACGCCGCAGGAGAGGGTCAACAGTGAAATCGCGTGGTGGGGACCGCCCGGACGAGGGCCCGGACGAGCGGCGCGATCCCCGCGCCAAGACGCGCCGGTGGGGTCGAGGCCGCGCGGCCGAGGCCGAGCCGGAGGAGCCGGTCGCCGGCGAGGAGTTCGGCTGGATCGACGACCTCCGTTCGGCCAAGCAGCAACGCGGCGAGCTGGGCCCGGACGGCGCACCGGCGGAACCCAACCGCCCACACGGCGGCCCGCCCGAGCCCGCCGGGCCGCGCAGGGGTGTGCCGGCCGAGCCACCGGGGCCGCGGACGGGTGTCGCGCCCGAGCCCGCCGGTGCGCGTGCGCCGGTGCCGCCGCCCGGCCCGCGCCAGAGCGGCCCGGACGGTGGTGCCGCCGCGCGGCGACCGGTCGACACCCCCTGGCCGGGGAACGCGCCGCCAGTGGGCCGCCGCCCGGACGACCGACCGTCTGCCGCCGGCCCCGCCGCCCCCGGCCAGCCCGCTCGTCGCGGCGTGCAGCCGGCGCCCGGCGCCCGTGCCGCCGTACCGCCGGCGCCCCCCGCCGCCCGCCCGGTCGGCGGCGACCCGGCCAGCCCGCCGGTGTCTCGCGCCACGCCCGAGGGGCCCGGCGGCCCGGCTCGGCCCCGCTCGGCGGCGGCTCCTCCCGGCCCACCCGTGGGCCCACCGACCTCGGGCGCCCCGACCGGTCGTCGTCCGGAGGCCGCCGTTCCGCCGGGCCGTCGCCCGGACGCCGCCGCAGCCGGGGGTCACCCGGACGCGATGCCGCCACTGCGCCGTCCGGACGCCGGCGCACCGGTTCGCCGACCTGGTCCGGAGTCCGCCGAGCCCGGTCGTGCACGGCCGCCGGCCGAGGGGATGCCCGCCGGTCGACGCGCCGCGGCGGCACCCGATCCGGCCCGGGCCGCCGGACCGTCCGCCGCCTCCGGCTCGGCGCAGCTGGCCGGCACGCCGGCCGGTGCCGCGGTGCCGGCCGCGGACGGCCTGCGACCCGACCCCGCCATCGACCGCGACCCGCGTACCGCACGGCGTCGCCCAGGTCCGGTCGACCCGGGGGCCCCGGAGCCCACCGACGGTCGTCCCGCCGATCGCTCCCGTCCGGCCGCCGGCCGCCGCCGCGCCGCCGAACCCGACGAGCCCCCGGTGCCCCGCACGGGCAACGCCCCACCGGTGCCCAGGGCCACCGGCGCGCACAGCGGTGCCACGCCCACCGTCGCACCGCCCGACGGCACCGGTCGCCGCCGGGCCGTCTCCGCCGAGCCGGAACGACGTACGCCGCCCGGCGGCGAACCCCGGGCGGACCGCCCCGAACGACCCGCCGACTGGCTGCGCCAGGCCGGCCGCCTGCCGCACACCGACCCCGGCCTGCCCGTGGTCAACCGCCGCGGCGGCACCCCGCCGGCCGCGGATCGCCGCCCCGCGCCGGCCGACGGTGCGGGTGACCTCGTCGACCACGCGTCCGGTCGCCTCGGCGTGCCCGACCCGGCCGCGGAGCGCACCGCCGCCCGCCGGCCCGCCGGCCCCCCGGCTGACCCCGGCGCGGACGCACCGACAGGTCGTCGTGCCGTCCGAGCCGACGCGCCGGGAACCACGGGTGAGCAGGCTCCGCCCCACGCGCCGGCGGCCGGCGACCGCCCCACCCGTGGGCGGGGCGCCGCGGCGCCCGTTCCGGACCCCGCCGGCGGGCGGGCCCGCCCGGTGGGCGCGCCCGGCCCGGGCGCGGACCCCACGCCGGATCCGAGCGGCCGACGACGCCGGCCGCCCGTCGAGCCCGGCACGGACGGCCCGGGGCGACCCGGACCGGCGGACGACCCCTACGACGGCGGACGACAGGCGCCCGGCGCCGGTCCCGCCGCACCGACGCGCGGCGCCGCCCGCTCCGCCCCGCCCGGCCGGGCGCGACCCGTCCCGGGTGGCGCGGCGGCCGCGGGTGGTGCGGCGGTCCCGGGCGCCGGGCGCCGAGGCGCGGACGCCCCGCCCCGCCCCGCCCCGGGCACCGAGACGGCCCCCCGCGACGTCGCCCGCCCGGACGGCCCGGCTCGGGCCGCCGTCGCACCCGGTGGGGACGGCCCGGTTCGGGCCGCCGCCGCAGCGGCTGTGGACGGCCCACCGCGTACGCGCCCGGATGGTCCGGCGCGGGCCGCCGTTCGCCCGCCCGGCGGTACGCAACCGCCGCTCACCGACGACCGGGCGCACGGTGACCCGGGTTCCGGTCCCGGATCCCCGGCGCGTGGAGGCGCCCCGGTCGGCCGAGCCGTGCCGACCGATCGTGCCGCGGGTCGTGCCCTGCCGCCGCACCGGGAGCCTGGCCGCGCCGACCCGAGCGGCGTCGCCCCGGTGCCACCACCCGGCCGCTCCGGCGAGCCTGTCGGGGTGGCCCGTGCCGCCGCCGCCGTGCCGGTCCCGGCCGGCCCGGTGGACCGGCCGGCAGTCGACCCCGCCGACGGGCCCGCGCTGCGCGCGGCCGGTCCGGACACCACCGACGACGATGCCGCGCCGGGCGCCCGCTCCGAGTTGCGCCGGCGGTTGCGGGAACGCCGTCGTCTCCGCGCGGCGGTGCTGGTGCTGGTCAGCGTCGTGCTGCTCGGTGCGGTGCCGCTCTTCTTCGGCGTCCGGACGCTGAGCCGGGACCCGGTCTTCGACAACCTGGATCAGCTCGACGTGCCGGGCTGGGCCGCCGCCAAGACCGTCGACGACGTCAGCGGCAGCCGCTGGTGCCTGCTCGACTGCCGGCTGCGGGAGCGCACCGTGACCTCGGAGAAGCCGCCGACGGACACCGCGCAGGTCTACGAGGACGCGCTGCGCCAGGACGGCTGGCAGCCGTGGAAGGTGAGCCGCTGCCCGGAGCAGAAGACGAAGGGCAGCTACACCTGCTGGCGCCGGGACGAGTTGACCCTCGACCTGTGGGTCCGCGAGCCGACCTGCGTGCCGCCGCCGGTCGACGGTGAGCCGGCCGTCGTGCCCTCTGGCGACCCGTCGGCCGCTGCGACGGAGTGCACCGGCTCGTTGGTGTCGGTGAAGGTACGCAACGCGATCGACGACGAGCGGACCCGGCCGCAGCCGACCACCGACCCGTCACTGACCGGCGAGGACCCGTTCCCGACGGTCAGCGGGGATCCGCTGGGTGAGCTGACACCCTCACCGTCGTGAGGCGGCCTCCATCACGGACGGTAGGGTCTGGGGCTGGCGGGCTCGCCCGCCACGGGTGACCGCCGACGGCGTGGCGGCCGCCACGGGTGCCACGGTTGTGCGTTCCGGGGACGTCGGGTCCTGCGGAACTCTGCTTGAGGAGGACAGGCGTGGGCGACATTTTGGCGATCGCGGCGCTGATCGCGGCAAGCGCGTTCGCGGTGCTGGTGCTCATCCTGACGCTGCCCATCCTGCGGCTGCGGCACACGGTGGACGCCACCACCCGGATGATCAACGACCTCAACGATCGGACCGGACCGCTGCTCGGTGACGTGAACACCACGGTGAAGAACGTCAACACCGCCCTGGAGCAGGTGCAGACCTCGCTCGACGGTGTGAACCTCCAGCTGGCGAAGGTCGACACCATGACCAGCCACGCGCAGAACGTCACCGCCAACGTCGCCAACCTGGCCACCGTGGTCTCGGCCGCGGCCGCGAACCCGCTGGTGAAGGTGGCCGCGTTCGGTTACGGCGTGCGCAAGGCCGCCGCCGGGCGCCGGCACGCCGAGACCGAGCGCGAGGTACGCGACACCATCAAGCAGCAGCGACGGGCCGCGCGGCGCGGCAACAGCTGACCGGCCCGGCGCACCAGGAGGTAGCGAGACATGAGGCGCTTGTTCTGGCTCGGTATCGGGGTCGCCGTCGGGGTGATCGTGGTCCGCCGGGCGACCCGGACCGCGCAGGCGTACACGCCGGCCGGCATCGCCAGCTCACTGACGGAATCCGCTGGCGGGCTCGTCGAGTCGTTGCGTAGCTTCGTGGAGGACGTGCGGGTCGGGATGGCCGAGCGCGAGCAGGAGATCCACCAGGCGTTCGCCCAGGGCGAGGCGTTCGACGATCAATTCGCCGACCTGCGGGAAGACCCGCGGATCGGCGATCGAGACATCTTTCCGGAGGAACACCAGCGATGAAGACGGCGGAGATCAAGCGGCGGTATCTCGCCCATTTCGCGGCGAATGGCCACACCGTGGTGCCGTCCGCTCCGCTGCCCGCCATCAGCGACCCGAACCTGCTGTTCGTCAACGCCGGCATGGTGCAGTTCGTGCCGTACTTCCTCGGTCAGCAGACGCCCGCGTACCAGCGGGCGGTAAGCGTGCAGAAGTGCATCCGCACGCCGGACATCGAGGAGGTCGGCAAGACCAGCCGGCACGGCACGTTCTTCCAGATGAACGGCAACTTCTCCTTCGGTGACTACTTCAAGGCGGGCGCGATCCCGCTCGCCTGGGACCTGGTCACCAAGTCGCAGGCCGACGGCGGCTACGGGCTGGACCCGGAACGCGTCTGGCCGACTGTCTACCTCGACGACGACGAGGCGTACGAGATCTGGCGGTCGGTGGGGGTGCCGGCCGACCGGATCGTCCGCCGGGGCAAGGCGGACAACTTCTGGTCGATGGGCATCCCCGGGCCGTGCGGTCCGTGCTCCGAGCTGTTCTACGACCGGGGCCCGGAGTACGGCCGCGAGGGCGGCCCGGCGGTCGACGAGGACCGCTACATGGAGTTCTGGAACCTCGTCTTCATGCAGTTCGAGCGGGGTCCGGGCATGACGAAGGACGACTACCCGATCCTGGGTGACCTGCCGGCGAAGAACATCGACACCGGCATGGGCCTGGAGCGGATGGCCTCGATCCTGCAGGGCGTCGACAACCTGTACGAGATCGACGAGGTGCGGCCGATCCTGGCGCGGGCGGCCGAGCTGACCGGTAAGCGCTACGGCGCGCACTCCGGCCACGTGGCGAGTGAGTCGCACCCGGACGACGTGCGGCTGCGGGTGATCGCCGACCATGTCCGGACGGCGCTGATGTTGATCGGCGACGGCGTGACGCCGAGCAACGAGGGGCGCGGCTACGTGCTGCGCCGGATCATGCGCCGGGCGATCCGGTCGATCCGGCTGCTCGGTTGGCAGGACCGGGCGCTGCCCGAGTTGCTGCCGGTGGCGCGGGACTGCATGGCCCCGTCGTACCCGGAGCTGGCGACCGACTTCGATCGGATCGCGGACTACGCGTACGCGGAGGAGGAGGCGTTCCTGTCCACCCTGCGTGCCGGCACCACGATCCTGGACACCGCGATCGCCGAGACCCGCACCGCGGGTGGCTCCGCGCTGTCCGGGGCGAAGGCGTTCCAGCTGCACGACACGTACGGCTTCCCGATCGACCTGACCCTGGAGATCGCCGCGGAGCAGGGCCTCACGGTCGACGACGAGGGCTTCCGCCGGCTGATGGCCGACCAGCGGACCCGGGCGAAGGCGGACGCGCAGGCCCGCAAGACCGGGCACACCGACCTGTCGGCGTACCGGTCGGTGCTCGACTCGGGTGGCCCGGTGACGTTCACCGGCTACAGCGAGGTGGCCCGCGAGTCGACGGTGCGGGCGCTGCTCGGCGCCGACGGCCCGCGGCAGGCGGCGACCGAGGGCGACACCATCGAGTTGGTGCTCGACACGACCCCGTTCTACGCCGAGGGCGGTGGCCAGCAACCCGACCAGGGCATGATCACCGTGGGCGGCGGGCAGGTCGAGGTCCTCGACGTGCAGCAGCCGGTGCCCGGTCTGATCGTGCACCGGGCCCGGGTGATCCGGGGTGAGGTGCGCGCCGGTGAGGCGGGCTACGCCGAGATCGACACGACCCGGCGGCGGGCGATCTCCCGGTCGCACACCGCCACGCACCTGGTGCACCAGACCATGCGGAACTTCCTCGGTGAGTCGGCCACGCAGGCGGGTTCGCTGAACGCGCCGGGCCGGCTCCGGTTCGACTTCAACACGCCGACCGGGGTGTCGCCGAGCGTCCTGCGGGACGTGGAGCAGCAGGTCAACGAGGTGCTGCTGGCCGACCTGGAGGTGCACGCCTTCATCACCTCGCTGGACGAGGCGCGGCGGATCGGCGCGATGGCGCTCTTCGGCGAGAAGTACGGCGAGGAGGTGCGGGTCGTCGAGGTGGGCGACTACGCCCGGGAGCTGTGCGGCGGCACGCACGTGGCGCGGTCGGCCCAGCTCGGCCTCGTGAAGATCCTCTCCGAGTCGTCGATCGGATCCGGCGTGCGCCGGGTCGAGGCGCTCGTCGGCATGGACGCCTTCGGCTTCCTGGCCAAGGAGCACCTGCTGGTCTCCCGGCTGGCCGAGCTGTACCGGGTGCCCAACGATCAGGTCGCGGACCGGGTGGAGCAGACCGTCACCCAGCTTCGGGACGCGGAGAAGGAGCTGGAGAAGCTGCGCGCCCAGTTGGTGCTGGGCGGTGCGTCGGCGCTCGCGGCGCAGGCCAAGGATGTGCGCGGCGTCGCGTACGTGGGCACCGAGGCGCCGGAGGGCGCGGCCGGCAACGACGTGCGGACCCTGGCCCAGGAGATTCGGGGCAAGATCGACGCGGCGCGGCCGGCGGTGGTCGCGGTGGCGGCCCGGTCGAACGGCAAGGCGTCCCTGGTGGTGGCGGTCAACGCGGCCGCGCGCAGCCGGGGTCTGGCCGCGTCGGAGCTGGTGAAGGCGGCGTTCTCCGGGCGCGGCGGGGGCAGCCCCGACCTGGCCCAGGGCGGCGGTCTGCCCGCGGCCGAGGCGCCGAACCTGCTGCTCACCGTCGAGAAGGCGATCACCGAGGCGTGACGACCCATCACTCTCAGCCAGGGCGGGCCGGTTGGTCCGCCCTGGTTCGCGCCCGACCGGTGGTGACCATCGGTGGTTGAGTCGACGCGCGGTGTGCGGATCGGGGTGGATGTCGGTCAGGTGCGGGTGGGCGTCTCCCGCTCGGACCCGGACGGGATCCTGGCTACGCCGCTGGTCACCCTCGCTCGGGACCTCACGGCGGCACCGGATGCGGTGCCGAGCGATCTCGCCGAGCTGGCCGCGTTGGTGGCCGAGCACGAGGCCGTCGGGGTTGTCGTCGGCCTTCCGGTCAATCTCGCCGGCAAGCATGGCCCGGCGGCTCTCCACGTGAAGGCGTACGCTGACCGACTGGTCGATGTGATAGCGCCCGTCCCGGTAACGCTCACCGACGAGAGGATGTCGACGGTGGTCGCCTCTCGTAGGCTTGCCGAGCGTGGCGTCCGAGGTAAACGTCAACGTGCGGTTGTCGATCAGGCGGCCGCAGTGGAGATCCTGCAGAGCTGGCTGGACGCGCAGCGGAGGCGGACGTAATGATCGACGATCTGGACCTGGGGTTCGACGAGGCGGAGCGGGGGGAGAAGGGCCGGCACCGGCGCAGCTTCCGCAAGCGCAACGGCGGGTCCGGCGGCGGCCGGGGCAAGACGTTCCTGGCTCTGCTGATGGCCCTGGTCCTGTTGGGCGCGATCGGTGGCGGCGCGTTCTACGGCTTCGACCGCATTCAGAGCTACTTCGTCACCCCCGACTACGACGGCGCTGGGTCCGGTGAGGTCACCGTCGACATCAAGAACGGTGCGCTGATTGCCGACATGGCCGACGCCCTCGTCACGGCCGACGTGGTGAAGAGCCAGAAGGCGTTCATCGAGGCGGCCGAGGCCAACTCGCGCAGCAAGAACATCCAGCCGGGCACGTACAAGTTGCGCAAGCAGATGAGTGGCCAGAACGCGGTCACCGCGATGCTCGACCTGAAGAACAAGATCGTCAACGGGTTGACGATCCCCGAGGGTCGCACCAGCCTGAACATCTACAAGCTGCTCTCCGAGAAGACCAAGATCCCGGTGAAGGACTTCCAGACCGCCGCGAAGGACCCGGAAGCGCTCGGCGTTCCGGACTGGTGGTTCAAACGTGACGACGGCAAGAAGGTCGTCAAATCCGTCGAGGGCTTCCTCTTTCCGGACACCTACGAGATCCCGCCGAAGTCCACCGCGCAGAGCATCCTCAAGCTGATGGTGAACCGCTTCCTCTCGGTGACCGGGGGGATGCAGTTCGCCGACACGGTGCAGGAGAAGCGCAAGGTCAGCCCGTACGAGGCGCTGATCGTGGCCTCGCTGGCCCAGGCCGAGGCCGGCAACGCCGACGACCTGGGCAAGGTCGCCCGGGTGGCCTACAACCGGGTGTACGGCGAGTTCTTCTGCAACTGCCTGGAGATGGACGTCACGGTCAACTACTACCTGGAGTCGATCGGCAAGCCGACCAAGTCGTCCAAGCAGATGACGGCGGCCGAGATGGACGACCCGAAGAACCCGTACAACCGCAAGCTGCGGGGCATGATCCCGACCCCGATCAACAACCCCGGCAAGCTGGCCCTGGAGGGGGCGATGGACCCGCCGACGGGCAAGTGGCTCTTCTTCGTGGCGGTCGACAAGCAGGGGCACTCCGACTTCGCCGAGACTCCCGAGCAGCACGAACGCAACAAGGACAAGGCCCGGGCGGCCGGCATCATCGACTGACGGCATCCGATCCGACACACACGGGGGGCAGGGCAGTGACGACAACCGGCGGTGCTCGTGTCGACCCGTAGGGCCGCGGTGCTCGGCAAGCCGATCGCGCACTCCCTCTCCCCGGTGATCCACAACGCCGGTTACGCGGCGGCCGGCCTGACCGGGTGGTCGTACACCCGGATCGAGTGCGCGGCCGCGGAGCTGCCGGATCTGGTCGCCGGCCTGGGGCCGGAGTGGGCCGGTCTGTCGGTGACCATGCCGGGCAAGGAGGCGGCGCTCGCCGTGGCCGACGCCGCCTCGCCGGTCGCCGTCGCCGTCGGCGCGGCGAACACGTTGGTACGCCGTCCCGACGGCGCCTGGTACGCGGACAACACCGACGTCGCCGGCATGGTGCGGGTGCTCACCGACGCCGGGGTGGGCGCCGGTGCCGCCGTGACGGTGCTCGGCGCCGGTGGCACGGCCCGCGCCGCGCTGGCCGCCGCCGCGCGGTTGGCCTGCTCCTCGGTCACGGTGGTGGCCCGTCGTGCGGCGGCGGTGGACGAGTTACGGCCGGTGGCGGACGCACTCGGTGTCGTGCTGATCCCCGCCGACTGGGCCGCCGCGCACCAGCACCTCGCCGCCGCCGATCTAACCGTCTCCACGGTGCCGAAGGGAGCCGCCGACCCCCTGGCGGACGCGGTGGACTGGCGGCCGGGAGCGGTGTTCTTCGACGCGCTCTACGACCCGTGGCCCACGCCACTGGCCGCCTCCGCCGTCGCGGCCGGCCGGCAGGTCGTGTCCGGTCTGGACCTTTTGCTGGCCCAGGCGGTCGGGCAGTTCGAGCAGTTCACCGGCGTGGCCGCGCCGGTGTTGGCAATGCGGGAAGCGGTGCGACAGGCGACCAGGGGCAGTCTTCTTTAGCTGACGGTTAAGACGCGCTTACGGGAAACTGTCCTTCCCGCGATGTGCCCTGGTCATGGATACGCTGCTCACCGTTACGGACGCAGACACAGGGAGTTTCCTTGACCAGGCACGGACTGCACCGCATCACCCGGTTCCGCTCCGCACCCCGGCGCAAGGCGATCGCCATCGGCGTGGTCGGCGGATCCGTGGTGGCCGGCATCGTGGCGACCATGATGCCGCTGTTGGCCGACGACGACCTGTCGATCCGGGCGGCGGCCGACACCACCGCGACAGTTGTCTCGCAGGACGGCGACAACGCGGCGAAGTCGACGCTGGCCACCTGCTCGACCCGGTGCGACGGCAATCCGCGCGGTGGCCGCGAGGCGATCGTCGAGTTCGCGGTGACGACCGTGCCGGCCGCCGCGGTGAACGTCCGGGCGACGCTGCGGATGCACGCCTGGCAGCAGTTCCCCGCCACGGTGACGGCGCACGCCACGCCGCTGAGCGCCCGTGAGGCGCGGCCGGCCCCGGCGCCGGCCGGTCCCGCGTTGGACAGCGTGACAGGCGTGTCCAAGGGCTTCAACGAGTGGGACGTCTCCAAGCTGGTCACCGGCAACGGCATCTGGACTGTCGGGCTGGCCCAGTCCGGGCTGGAGAGCCGGGTCTACTGGGCGTCGGTCGAGAACCGCAACGCGGACCTGCGTCCCCGCCTGGTGATCAGCTACGACATCGGCACCAAGCCGTCGCCGGTGACGACCACCCGGCCCGCGCCGCCGCCGAGCGCCGCGCCGACCACCGCCGCGCCGAAGCCGTCGGCCACCATCGCGCCGAGCCGGACCGCGACACCGAGTCCGAGCGGCACCCTCCCGGACGGCCGGTGTGGGTCGGTGTCGAACAAGCTCGTCCCGTCCTGCGGCGCCTGGTGGGGCATGTACGCACCGGCGGGGGCATCCGGCGGCTGGGACCACGGCAAGGCCGTCACCACCGTGGAGGCGCAGGTCGGGCGCAAGTTCGACATCGTGCACCGCTACCACGACTTCTCCAACGCCGGCAGCAACGGCGCCTTCCCGGACGCCTACGAGACGCAGCAGATGCGCGAGGGCCGGTTGATGTTCTTCGCCTGGGAGTCCCGTGACTTCTCCGCCGGCACCACGATGAAGTGGTCGGAGATCTACAGTGGCCGGCAGGACGCGACGATCGACGCGGTCGCGGGCCGCATCCGCGCGGCTGGCGTGCCGGTGTTCATGGGCTTCGACCACGAGCCGGAGGACGAGCCGGCCAAGGGCGACGACGCCGACTTCGTCCGCGCCTGGCGCTACGTCTACGACAGGTTCGCCAAGGCCGGCGCGACGAACGCGGTCTGGGTCTGGACGATGATGGGCTGGTCGGGGCACTACTCCCGGTACGCCGGCCTCTACCCCGGTGACCGCTACGTCGACTGGGTGGCCTACGACCCGTACAACTTCCACGTCTGCAACGGCAGCACGGTGTGGAAGAGCCCGAGCACGACAATCGGCGGTTTCTACGACTGGTTGGACGCCAACGGCATCGGCGCCGGCAAGCCCCGGATGCTCGCCGAGTTCGGCACCAACTTCAACTCCGCCGACCTGGGCGCCAAGCAGCGCTGGTTCCAGGACTTCCCGGCCGCGCTGAAGGCGCACCCGAAGATCAAGGCCGCCATCTACTTCAACTCGCCGGGCATGACCAGCCGCACGGCGACCTGCGACATGACGATGAACCACGACGCCTCGGCCGTGGCCGGCTTCACGAAGGCCGGGCAGGATCCGTACCTGCGCCAGCCCACCGGGGGGAGCCGCTGACGACCGTTTCTGACCACTGACAGAACGCCGCGCACCGGAGGTCGGGCATCCGACCGTCCGGCGTTCTGTCGGCTAGCAGATTCATGCACCGCCCAATCGGCGGATTTCGCTGACCAAGCTGGACGAGGCACGCTACCCCGGGTTCTCATCCACCTTGGAGGCGCAGCGTGCCTAGACTCTCGCACTTGTGGCGTTTCGCGGGACGACGTCGGATCACGGCGGGGATGGTCGCGTCGGCGATCGTCGCCACGGTTCTCGGCGTCCCCACCACCGCGTCGGCCGCGGTGGTGCCGGTCCCGGAGACGGCGACCCTGGTGTCGGCCAATCCCGCCGACGTGACGCCGCATGCCCGAGACGGTGAGACCCGAGCCTTCGCGCAGGTGGGCAACACGGTCTTCGTCGGCGGCAGCTTCACCCAGCTCCGGCAGACCGCGGGCTCCGCGTGGGTCACCCAGCGGTACCTCTTCGCGTACGACCGGCTCACCGGCACCATGTCCACCACCTTCCTGCCGGTGCTCGACGGCGCGGTCAACACGCTTGTCGCCGGTCCCGGCGGCACGCTTATCGCCGGCGGCACCTTCAAGAACGTCAACGGGGTCTCCCGGAAGAACCTGGTCGCACTCGACCCGGCCACCGGCGCGATCGTCGACAGCTGGGTCGGGCGCTCCGACGGCGGCGCGATCCGTGATCTGGCGCTGCACGGCAACTGGCTGTACGTGGCCGGCGCGTTCAACTGGCTCAACGGCACCGCGCACGCCGGTATCGGCCGGCTCAACGCGACCACCGGCGCGATCGACCCGAGCTTCGTCATCGACGCCACCGTGGGACGGCACGGCACCACGTCGTACGTCTGGACCCTCGACGTCGCGCCGGACGGCAACACGCTCGTCGTCGGCGGCAACTTCACGCTCGTCAACGGGCTGGCACGCAACCAGATCGCCCTCGTGGACGTCTCCGCGACGCCCACGCTGCTCGACTGGAGCACCGAGAAGTACGCCTCGCCCTGCGCGTCGCCGACGACATTCGTGCACTACGTGCAGGACGTGAAGTTCGGCGAGGACGGCACCTATTTCGTCGTCGGCAGCAACGGTGGCGGCGGCTGGCCGACCGCGTACTGCGACGTCCTGGTCCGCTTCGAGACCGCCGCGCGCGGCAGCGGCCTGGTCGCCACCTGGGCCGACTTCACCGGCAACGACACCATCACCTCGGTCGAGGTGGCGGACAACGTGATCTATCTGGGCGGGCACTTCCGCTGGATGAACAACCCCAACGCCAGCGACACCGCCGGTCCGGGCGCTGTCGACCGGCTCGGCATCGCCGCCGTCACCCCGGCCACCGGGATGCCGGTGAACTGGAATCCACGTCGCAGCGGCAGCGCCTCGATGCCCGCGGGCACCAGCAGTTGGGGTTCGGCGGTGCCGGTGCTCTGGCGCGGCTCGGACGGCCTCTACTTCGGGCACAACTCCGACGGGATGGGCGAGGAGTACCACGGCCGGCTCGGCATGTTCCCGCTCGCCGGCGGGCGTACCTTCGCCCCGATGAACCCGCCCTCGGCCACCACCGGCAACCTCTACCTGAACACCGGCGCGGGCACGGTGGCGAAGGTGCCGTTCGACGGCACCGCGCTGGGCACCGCGGCCACTGTCAGCCAGCCCGCCTACACGGATGCCGGCGCGACGTGGCGGGTGAACGACCGGATCTACTGGTCGCACACGGTGGCCGGCACGCCCACCGGCAGCCGGATCGACGTCTCGCTGTTCAACGGCGGCGCGATCGGCTCGTCGTGGGAGGCGTCCGGCTACAACGACTGGTACAACCCGGCGCTGTTGACCGGCGCCTTCTTCCTCGACGGCCGGCTCTACTACACCCGTACCGGGGCCAACAACCTCTACTACCGCTACTTCGAGATCGACGGCAACTATCTCGGCGCCACCGAGTTCAGCCTGCCGACGACGGGTGTGACCTGGTCCGCGGTGCGTGGCATGGCCTGGGTGGGCGGTCGGATCGTCTACGGTGGCACCGACGGCGCCCTGCGCAGCGCGCCGTTCGACCCGACGTTCGCGGCGAGCATGGCGGTCGATGGCACCACGGCGACGGTCATCAGCGCCGCGACGCCCGAGTTGTCCTGGTCCACCCCGTCGACGTTCTTCTCCGTCCAGTAATGGTCAACCGTTCGTAACGGGGCGTCGGTAGATTGTTCACGTTGGGTCGGTGGCGGGCACACCGCCACCGGCCCCGTGACGTGGGGGAGGATCGTTGCTCGGCGCCGCTGGCATCCATAAGAGACGCGCGGTGCGTCTGATCTTCGCGGTCAAACGCCTGTGGTACCGGCTCCGCTACCGGCGCCTGACGCTCGGCCGGGACGTGGAGATCCGTGGTCGGATCCGGCTGCGCCGCGGCGTGCGGGTGACCATCGGCGACCGCACCCGGATCAACAAGCTGGTCCGCTTCGCGGGCCCCGGTGAGGTCCGCGTCGGCGCCGACTGTCTGCTCAACGCCACCTGGATCGGCACCTGGACGTCGGTCACCGTGGGGGACCGGTGCCTCCTGTCGGACTGTGAACTGCTCGACAACGACTTCCACAACCTGCCGCCCGCGCAGCGGCACGCCCCGCCCAGCCCGGCCACCCGTGCCCCGATCGTCCTCGAGGACAACGTGTGGGTCGGCGCACACGCCCTGGTGTTGAAGGGCGTCCGGGTCGGTCAGGACAGCGTCGTGGGCGCGGCGACCGTGGTCCGCACGGACGTCCCACCCGGCGTCGTGGTCGTCGGCAATCCTCAACAGACGGTGAAGAAGTTCCATGACTGATGCGACATCCGGTTCCTGGACCACGGACGGCCCGTCCGCCGCGACCCCCGGCGCGGTGACACTCACCGACCTGCTGCGGGTGCCGATGCACCGGATGCGGCTGGTCGGCGCGGCGGCCCTGGTCGGTCTGCTGGCCGCGCTCGGCTACGTGCTGCTGGTCCCGTCGACGCTCACCGCGAACGCCGTGGTGGCGGTCCGGCCGGTGGTGACCGACGCGTTCACCCCCAGCGGCGCGGGCGCCGACCGGGCGGTCAACATGAACGTGGAGAGCGGCATCGCCACCGGCACCGAGGTGGTGCGACGGCTCGCCGACGCGGCCGGCGGACACCCGCGCGACATCCGCGGCGCGCTCGAGGTCGAGGTGCCCACCGGTGGGCAGATCCTGCGCTTCAGCTACCAGGCGGGCGAGGCACAGCGGGCGGTGCAGGGCGCCAACCTGGCCGCCCAGGCCTACCTGGACGTGCGACGCACCATGTACGAGCAGCAGCGCGCCGAGATGCTGCGCTCCTACGACGCCAGCATCACAAAGGTCGCCGCCCAGCAGGCCGTGCTGCAGAGGCGGGCCAGCACCACGAAGGACCCCGCCGTCGCCAACGCGGTGGTCGCCGAGCTGTCCGGGGTCAACAACCAGCTCACCCAGCTCAACTCCGCGCGTACCGAGATCGCCGCGGTCGACGTCAACCCCGGCTGGGTGACCCAGAGCGCGGAGAAGTCACTCGTCGCCTCCGCCGGGCACCGGCCGCTCTACCTGGTCGCCGGCCTGCTCGGTGGCGCGCTGATCGGCATCGTGCTCGCGTACGCCTGGGAGTCGGCCGACCGGCGGGTCCGCTCGGTCGCCGACGGCCGGGACGCCACCGGCCTGCCGCTGCTCGGCACCGTGCGCCGGCCGGCGTTCCGGGGCAGCCCCCGGGCCGTCGACGCGGACGTCCGGTACGTGGCGATGGCGGTCGCCGAACGGGTCCGTCCACCGGCCCGGGTGGCGCTTGTCAGCACCCGGGAGGACGCCACCGCGCTCACCGCCGGGCTCGCGGTGGCGCTCGCCGCCGACGGCCGCGACGTCTTCGTCGCCGACGACAGCGGACGCGCCGAGCGGCTGCGCGCCACGGTGCTCGCCGACCGGGGACGACTGCCCATCGATCCGTCCCGGCCGCTGGTGCCGAAGCCCCGCCCGGCGGGCAGCCCCCCGGCCGCCGCTGCCGGAGAGGCCGCGGCAGCCCGCCGGCCGTCCCCGCATCCGCCCGGCGGCCGCCCGTCCACCGATGCGGACGCGACGCTGACGATTCCCCGGGTGTCGTCCGCCCGGCCCGAGAACGGCCGGGTCGTCGACCCGGACGAGGTGAGCGTCGGTGTGGGCAGCGTCCGGTTCGGCACCTGGCGACAGGGCGCGGACCACGGCCTGGTGCTGTTCAACGCCCCGGCCGCGGAGTCCGACGAGCGCGGTGTCGCCGTCGCACGGCAGGGCAGCGCGGTGGTGGTCGTGGAGCGGGACCGCACCCGGCAGAGCGACCTGCGACGCCTGGTGGAGCGGCTGCGCGCCGCGGGGGTCACCCCACTGGGCTTCGTGCTCACCCGCAACGGCCGGGCCTGAGCGTGTCGGTCACCCGCGCCCCGGCGACCGACCCGCCGCCCGGCGTCGCTCCCGCCGGCGTGGCCCCGGTGCCGCCGCCGCTGCCGCCCCGGCTGCCGCTGTGGCCCCTGTCGCTGATGTTCGGCCTGGTGCCGCTCTGGTGGGTGGTCGGCGCGTTCTACCTCGGCTGGCCGCTGCTGGGTGGGCTGCTGTTCGCGTTGCTGCTCACCCGGGGCCGGGTGCCACTGCCGCCGGCGGCCGGGATCTGGTTGCTGTTCCTCGCCATCGTGGTGGTCAGCGCCACCCAACTGCCGTCGCCCGCCTCGCTGCTGACGTTCGCCCTGCGTCTGGCGTTCTACCTGACCGCGCTTGTGGTCGGCGTCTACGTCTACGTCGCCGCCCGGGAACGCGCGAGCCTGGTGGCGGTGCTCAGCCCGCTCTGCGTGTTCTGGTTCGCGCTGGTGGCGCTGGGCTGGCTCGGGGTGCTGGCGCCCCGGCTGGCCATGGCCACCCCGATGGAGGTGCTGCTGCCCGGAGGGGTGGCCGGCACCCCGTTCATCCAGGACATGGTGCACCTGACCACCGCCGAATACAGCGCCCGGTCGCTCAACCCGATCTACCGGCCGGCCGCGCCGTTTGCGTACACGAACAACTACGGCAGCGCGTACGCCATGACGTTGCCCTGCGTGGTGGCCTTCACGATGTTGCGCCGGCGGGGTGTCCTGCGCTGGGCGCTCCTCGCGTCGTTGCCGCTGTCGCTCGCGCCGGCGTTCCTCACTCTCAACCGGGCGATGTTCCTGAGCCTCGGCGCCGGCTTGGCGGTGCTCGGGGTGCGGGCCAGCCTGCGCGGCAACATCCGGGTGGCCGCGTCCATCGTGGGGGTGGTGGTGATCGGCGCGTTGGCCACGCTGTTCATCCCGATCACCGAACTGATCAGCAAGCGGGTCGATTCCAGCGACACCAACACCGACCGGCTCTCGCTCTACACCGAGGTGATCCGCCGGGTGCAGGAGTCACCGTGGCTGGGCTACGGCGCGCCGGTGAACGTCGACACCGTGTCGGCGGACGCGCCGATCGGCACCCAGGGGCAGCTCTGGATGGTGCTGTTCAGTCACGGCGTACCCGCGCTCGTCTGTTTCCTCGCCTGGTTCGTCGCCGCCGCGGTGATCTGCGCGCGGGCCACGTCGGCGGCCGGGCAGTGGCTGTCGGTCGTGCCGGTGGTCTGTCTGGTGCAGGCCCCGTTCTACGGCATGGCGAACCAGAATCTGGCTGTCGCGTTCTTCGCGGTCGGCTTCGCGATGGCGCTCACCGAACGGGAACGGTGGACCGGGCCGCCCCGGGCGCCCGGGCGGCCGATGCCCGCCGCGCCGGCCGCGGCGGTGCCGGCATGACCGCCGCGACCCGACCGCCGACCGGCCCGGAGTACCCGACGCCGGTGCCCGCGGGCGCGGCGGTGCCGGCCGTCGGCGCGGACGCGGGCTCGACCGAGACCCGACGCAGCGCGCGCAGCGGCGTGGCCGGGCTGCTCGGCGCGGCCGCCAGCGGCCTGTTCGGCTTCGTGCTGGCCGTGGTGATCACCCGGTCGTACGGCACGGCCGGCGCGGGCGCGTTCTTCGCGGCCATCGGGGTGGTCACCGTGGCCACCGCCGTCTGCACGCTCGGTGCGGAGACCGGCCTGATGTGGTCGCTGCCCCGGCGCGGTCTCGGCGTGCGCGGGGACGCGGCCCGGGTGCTCCCGGTGGCGCTGATCCCGCCGCTGCTGGCCGGGCTCCTGGTCGCCGGCGTCGGCGTGCTGGCCGCCGACGGGCTCGCGCCCCGGTTGCTGCGGGGCTCCGGCGCGAGCGGCCACGCGCTGCTCACCGTCACGTTCGCCGCGGTGCCGGTGGTGGTCGCGATGACCCTCCTGCTGGCGGCGCTGCGCTGCGTACGGTCCATCCGGGCGTACGTCGGGGTGCAGTTCCTGCTGCTGCCGGTTGCCCGGCCGGTGCTGGTCGGCGCCGCCGCGCTGGCCGGCCTGGGCCTGGTCGCCGGCATGACCGGCTGGTTGGTGCCGGCGGCGGTGGCGCTGCTGGTCTGCCTCGTCCTCGTGGCCGGCCCACTCGGGCTGGGCCGGGGAGCGGCGCTGCGTCCGCGCCGCGCCGACTGGTCGACGTTCTGGCGCTTCGCGCTGCCCCGGGCCGCGTCGGCGGCCATCGACGCGGGCAGCATGTGGGTGGGTGTGCTGCTCACCTCCGTGCTGGCCGGGCCGACGGACGCCGGCGTGTTCGGTGCGGTCGGCCGGTACGTGCTGGCCGGCCAGCTCGCCATGCAGGGGTTGCGGGTGGCGGTGTCACCGCAGTTGTCCCGGCTGCTCGGGCGCGGCGAGCGCGCGGCGGCGGCGGCCGTGCACCGGCAGTTGACCATCTGGGGGCTGGTGCTGTCCTGGCCGGTGTACCTGCTGCTGGCGGTCTTCGCACTGGCCTTCCTGCAGCTGTTCGGGCCGGAGTTCACCGCCGGTGTGCCGGCGATGACGGTGCTCGCGTTGGCGATGCTCGTCAACACCGGGGTGGGCAACGTGCAGAGCCTGCTGCTGATGGGTGGGCGCAGCGGCCTGCACCTGGTGGCCACCGTGGCCGGGTTGACGGTGACCGTCTCGCTGGGCCTGTGGCTGATCCCCCGGTACGGCGCCACGGGAGCGGCGGTGGCGTGGGCCGCCGGCATCGCCACCGAGAACCTCACCGCCGCCGGGTTCGCCCGGTCGGTGGTCCGGGAGCCGCTGTTCGACGGCGCGACGGTGCGTGCCGCGACGGCCACGGCCGTCGCGGTGGGCGTGGCCGCCGGCGCCGGCGTGCTGGTGGGCGGGCGCGGCCTGCCCGGCCTGGCGGTGGCACTGGGTGTGCTGCTGGCCGGCTGCGTCGGCATGTTGACGTTGCCCCGGGTGCGCGCCGGCGTCCGGGAGACCATGAGGCAGGTCCGTGGACGGGAGAACACGGCCGCGGCCGCCGACCCCGACCCGGTATCGACGAGAGGCAGGTGAGGTCCGTCGTGGCGTCCATCCGTGACCGGGTCAAGCAGTTGGTCCCGACCCAGGTGACAGGCCGGGTGAAGGAGTCCCTGGTGGACTACGGGGTCCGCACGAGTGACCGGCGGCCCCTGCCGGACTTCCTGATCATCGGCACGAAACGGGGCGGCACCACCTCCCTGTGGAACTACCTCATCCAGCACCCGCTCGTGCCCCGCCTCTTCCCGGCGTGGAACACCAAGTCGGCGCACTACTTCGAGGAGCACTGGGGACGCGGCGAGGCGTGGTACCGCTCGCACTTCCCGACCCAGCGCCACCGCGACGCCCTGTCGAAGCGGCACGGCGGGCCGGTCCGGGTCGGCGAGGCCGCGCCGCTGTACATGTTCCACCCGCTCGCCGCGCAGCGGGTCGCCGCGCTGCTGCCGCAGGTGAAGCTGATCGTGCTCCTGCGGGACCCGGTGGAGCGGGCGTACTCGCACTGGAAGGAGCGCCGTACGCACGGCATCGAGCCGCTGGACTTCGCCGCCGCGCTGGCCGCCGAGCCGGAGCGTACGGCGGGGGAGCGGGAGCGGCTGATCGCCGAGCCGGAGTCGTTCAGCGAGGCGTACGACTGGTACACGTACCGGGCGCGGGGGCGTTACCTGGAGCACCTGGAGCCGTGGTTGGAGCGTTTCGACAGGCAGCAGATCCTCTTCCTGCCCAGCGAGGACCTCTACCGCGACTCCCGGGCGACCTACCGGCGCACCCTCGACTTCCTCGGGCTCCCGGCGTACGACCTGCCGGACTTCAAGGTCTACAACGACAGGCGCTCGGCGCCGCTGGAGCCCGCGGTGCGCGCCGAGTTGACCGACTACTACCGGCCGCACAACGAGGCACTGCGCCAGCGGCTCGGGCTGGACCTCGACTGGGCGGACCGGCCGGCGTGACGACGACTGTGGGCCCGGCCACCGACCCGCGTGCCCGGGTGGACGGTCTGGGCTGGGTGAGCCGCGCGGTCTTCCCGGACGAGCGGGTGAACCTGACCGTGGGCGGGCTCGCGCCGGCCGGTCACCGGACGGTGGCCCGGTACGCGGTGGTGCCGTCGGTCGCCCGGGCCCGGTTCCTGGTGCCGTTGGGCGCCGCACGGGCCGGGGCGGCGTCGCTGTTGGCGTACAACGCCCTGCGGCCACCGAAGGTGCGTGCGTTGCGGGCGGTGCTCGGCGGGCTGGCCCGGCTCGGCGCGGTGGGGCTCGCGCCCTTTCCGACGTTGACCGTGTCGGTGCCCGCCGGTGCGGCGGCGGCGGAGCTGTTGCTGACCGAGCGGCTCGCGGCCGATCTGGGCGGCACGCCGCTGCTGGCCGCGTGCGGGGTCCGGCCACCCGACCCGAACGGCAAGCCCACCCTGCAGCTCTTCACCGCCGACGGTCGTCCGCGTGGTTACGCGAAGATCGGCTGGAACGACGCGACCCGCGCGTTGGTCACCGCCGAGGCGGCGGCGCTGCGGGCGCTGCGGGCGGTGGCCGGTGTCGCCGACCACCCGACGCCGCCGCGGCTGCTCGCCGAGACGGCGTGGGGAGGCCAGGTGGTCGCGGTGATCGAGCCGCTGCCACCGGCGGTACGCGGTGTGCCGGTCGACGATCCACCGCGGATCGCGGCGCTGCTCGCGGTCGCCCGCCGTGGCGACTCGCCGGGCCCGCCCCGGGCGCTGGCCGGGTCGACCTTCCTGTCCCGTCTGGCCGGTCAGGCCGACCGGGCCGCCGCGGCCGAGGAGACCGGTGCGCGGGCGGTCGCCGCGGTCGCCGCGTTGGCGCGCCGGCACGGCGACACGAGCGTCGAGTTCGGCCACTGGCACGGCGACTGGGTGCCGTGGAACCTGGGCCGGCACGACGGCCGGTTGGTCGCCTGGGACTGGGAGCACAGCGGGGCGGACGTGCCGGTCGGGTTCGACCTGGCGCACGACGCGTTCCAGCGGGCCCTGGTGCTGCGGGGTGAGTCGGCGGCCGTCGCGGCGGCCGCGGTCGACGCGTACCTGGGTCGGCACGGCGACCGCCTCGGTCTCGGCGCGCCGCAGCGCCGGCTTGTCGCCGACGCGTACCTGGTGGAGATGTGGTTGCGGACCTGGCGGCTGGCCGACGCGGGCGCGGGCTGGAACACCGCGCTGCATCCCGCACTCTTGGACGTCATCGAGAAAAGACATAGCGGCTGATCCGGAGGAATCGCTGTGTCGGGATGCGCCACAGAGTAACGACAAAATAGCAGGTGGTGATAACGATCGATGTGGCTCGGACGTTCGACGCGTCCGAGTGCCCGATGTGGAGATCGATGTCTCGTCCGGTCGCGCTATTCAACGACCGGAGAACGTGTGATCTGCTTCTGCGTGGCGTGAACTGGAATTCCAAGCGAACTTGTGGGGAGTCGCGTGGACACGAAGAACGACGACGATGCCGCGCCAGTGCTCCTGCTGGTCGGCTCCAGCGGTGGCCATCTGGCCCAACTACTCGCCCTGCGGCCCTGGTACGAACAGTGGCGGCGCTGCTGGGTAACCTTCGACACCCCGGAGGCGGTGTCCCTGCTGACCGGCGAGGACCTCGTGCCGGCGCACCACCCGACCACCCGCAACATCCCGAACCTGCTGCGCAACGCGTTGCTGGCCTGGCGGGTGCTGCGGGCCCGGCGGGTCGCCGCGGTGGTCACCACCGGCGCCGGGGTGGCGGTGCCGTTCGTGGTGCTGGCCCGGCTGTGGCGCATCCCGACCGTCTACATCGAGGTGTACGACCGGATCGACACTCCGACCATGACCGCCCGGCTCTGCCGCCCGTTTCTGTCCGCGATGCTCGTGCAGTGGGACGAGCAGCGTCGGCAGTACCCCGAGGCCACCGTCGTCGGGACGCTGCTGTGACGGGGGAGGCCGGCACCGCCCGGCGTTCGCAACCCGCCCCGACCGGTGCGGAGCCCCGGATGCCGCGCCAGCGCGACACCCCGACCGACCGGCTCCGGCTGTTGGTCGCGGTCGGCACCGACAAGCACCCCTTCGACCGGCTCGTCGACTGGTTGGCGCAGTGGCACGAGCAGGCCACCGACGAGGTCGAGCTGACGGTGCAGCACGGGCACACACGTGCTCCGCACCTGCCCGGCGCGGTGGCGTTCCTCGGCCACGACGCGCTGCAACAGGCGATGGACGAGGCCGACCTGGTGGTCTGCCACGGCGGTCCCGCGACCATCCTGGAGGCCCGCCGGCACGGCCATCTGCCCATCGTGGTGGCCCGCGACCCGGCGCGTGGTGAGCACGTCGACGACCACCAGCTCCTGTTCGCCCGCCGGCTCGGCGCCGCCGGCCTGGTGGCGCTCTGCGAGACCCGGGAGGCGCTGCACGGCGCGTTGACCGACGGGTTGGCCGACCCTTCCCGGTACGCGGTGGCCGCCGACCCGCAGGCGCACGAGGCACAACGGGCGGCGGTGGCCCGGGTCGGGCAGATCGTCGACGACCTGGTGGCCCGCTCGACCCCGCGCCCACACCGGCTGCGGGCCTGGTCCCGGCCGCGCCCGGGTGCGAAGGAGATCCGATGACCGACCAGACGAGCGTCAGCGTCGTGGTGCCCACCCGGGACCGCCCCGAGCTGCTGCGGTCCGCGGTGCGCGCGATCCTGGCGCAGGAGTACCCGGGCCCGATCGAGGTCGTGGTGGTGTTCGACCAGTCCGTGCCGGACGAGTCGCTGACCGAGCTGGCGGACGGCCCGGCCCGGTCGGTGCGGGTGATCGGCAACACCCGTACGCCGGGGTTGGCCGGGGCCCGCAACAGCGGCACCCTCGCCGGCGGGGGTGAGCTTGTCGCGTTCTGCGACGACGACGACGAGTGGCTGCCCGGCAAGCTGGCCGTGCAGGTCGACGCGCTGGCCGCCGATCCGGCTGCCGAGTTCGTCTGTTGCGGCATCCGGGTCAGCTATGACGGGCACACCGTCGACCGGGTGCTGGACAAGGACCGGATCAGCCTGGACGACCTGCTGCGGGACCGGTTGACGGAGCTGCACCCGTCGACCTTCCTGATCCGCGCCAGTGCGCTGCGCGACGGGTTCGGCCTGGTCGACGAGGAGATCCCGGGCAGTTACGCGGAGGACTACGAGTTCCTGTTGCGGGCGGCGCGCAGCGCGCCGCTGATCAATCTGCCGACGCCCCTGGTGCTGGTCCGCTGGCACAAGCGCTCGTACTTCTCGCAGCGCTGGGACACCATCTCCGACGCGTTGCAGTGGCTGCTGCGGCGCTACCCGGAGTTCGCCGGCCAACCGGCAGGTGCGGCCCGGGTGGCCGGTCAGATCGCGTTCGCCCAGGCCGCCGCCGGCAACCGCCGGGGCGCGCTGCGGTGGGCGCGGCGCACCCTGCGGAGCAATCCCCGCGAGCCGCGCGCGTATCTGGCCCTCGCCGTCGCCGGTCGGGTGGTCCGGGCGGACGCCGTGCTGCGCACCCTGCACAAGCGCGGCCGGGGCATCTGACTCGCCGCGGGCACCCGTTCGACCTGCCGCTGCGCCCGCTCGACCGGGCACCGGTGTCCGCTCGACCGGGCACCGGTGTCCGCTGGGCGGGACGCGGCGGGCAGCGTGCCGGGTCGGTGGCGCGCCGTGACAGACTGACCGCTGTGTTGCGTTGGTTGACTGCAGGTGAATCGCACGGTCCCGCCCTCGTCGCGATGCTGGAGGGGGTGCCGGCCGGCATTGAGGTGACCACCACCGAGATCGCCGACGAGCTGGCCCGTCGGCGGCTCGGTTATGGCCGGGGTGCCCGGATGGCGTTCGAACGCGACGAGATCGAGCTGCTCGGCGGTCTGCGGCACGGCGTGACCCTGGGCAGCCCGGTGGCGATCCGGGTGGGCAACTCCGAGTGGCCGAAGTGGCAGACCGTGATGGCCGCCGACCCGGTCGACCCCGACGAGCTGGCCCGCCAGGCCCGCAACGCCCCGCTGACCCGTCCCCGGCCGGGTCACGCCGACCTGGCCGGCATGCAGAAGTACGGCCACACCGACGCCCGGCCGATCCTGGAACGCGCAAGCGCCCGGGAGACCGCCGCCCGGGTGGCCGTGGGCACTGTCGCCAAGGCGTTGATCCGGCAGGCGCTCGGCATCGAGATCGTCTCGCACGTGGTCGAGCTGGGTCCGGTGGCCGCGAAGCCCGGCCTGCGTCCCGTGCCGTCCGACGCCGCCCGGATCGACGCCGACCCGCTGCGGTGCCTCGACCCGGAGGCCAGCGCGCTGATGGTCGCCGAGGTCGACGCCGCGAAGAAGGCCGCCGACACCCTCGGTGGTGTGGTCGAGGTGCTGGCGTACGGGGTGCCGCCGGGGTTGGGCAGCCACGTGCAGTGGGACCGCAAACTCGATGCCCGGCTGGCGACCGCGTTGATGTCCATTCAGGCGATCAAGGGCGTGGAGATCGGCGACGGCTGGCAGCAGGCCCGGTCCCGGGGCTCGGAGGCGCACGACGAGATCATTCCGTCGGCGACGGGCGTCCGCCGGGTCACCGACCGGGCCGGCGGGCTGGAGGGTGGCATCACCACAGGTGAGCCGCTGCGGGTTCGTGCCGCGATGAAGCCGATCTCCTCGCTGAACCGGGCGTTGGCCACCGTGGACGTCACCACCGGCGAGCCGGCCACCGCGATCAACCAGCGCTCCGACGTCTGTGCGGTGCCCGCCGCGGCGGTGGTCGCCGAGGCGATGGTGGCGCTGGTGCTGGCCGAGGCGGCCACCGAGAAGTTCGGCGGGGACTCGATCGCCGAGATCCGCCGCAACCTGGCGGGCTACCTCGACGCGCTGGTGATTCGCTGATGGCGCCTGTCGTCGTGCTGGTCGGCGTGCCCGGCTGTGGCAAGACCACGGTCGGCCGGGCGCTCGCCGACACCATCGGGGTGGAGTTCCGCGACACCGACATCGACATCGAGCAGATGGCCGGCAAGCCGATCCCGGAGATCTTCATCGACGAGGGTGAGGCGCACTTCCGTACCCTGGAACGGGCCGCGGTGGCCGCGGCGCTGGCCGGCGGCACGGGCGTGCTCGCCCTGGGCGGCGGCGCGGTGTTGGCCGAGGAGACGCGGGCCGCTCTGATCGGGCACCGGGTGGTGCACCTCTCGGTGGAGCTGCCGGACGCGGTGAAGCGGGTGGGCCTGGGCGCCGGCCGACCGCTGCTGGCGATCAACCCGCGCGCCACCCTCAAGCACCTGATGGATCAGCGCCGGCCGCTCTACCGCGAGGTCGCCACCGTCACGGTGACCACCGACGGGCGGACCCCGGCGGCGGTCGTCCAGGAGATCGCCGCCCTGCTACCGCACTGACCGGCGCGCGGCGGCGGGCCGGCCCGCTCAGCCGCGGGCGATCAGGTCGAGGACGTCGGCCAGAGCCTTCGGCTCGCTGAGCATCGGCCAGTGCCCGGTGGGCACCTCGTGCAGTTGTCCGTCGGCCAGGCCGGTGAAGAACGGGTGCTCCTGCTCGATCATTTCCCGCACCACGCCCAGCGGAAAGGTGCTGGCGACAAGTGCCGTCGGCACCGGCCGGCCACCGGTGCGTTCTACCGGGTCGGTGGCGGTTCGCAGTGGCTGCGCGGTGGCCCGCGCACGCAGCAGGGCACGCGTCGGCTCGTCCAGTCCGGCGACGTTCACCGGGTCGGCGAGCGGATCCCAGGCCGGCGGCGGCATCAGGTGACCGTCGCCGATCGCGGCCCGGAGGCGCTGCTGCTCCTCCGGCGGCACGGTGTCGAACTGCGCGGTGCCGTCGGGGAGCGGCCCACTCTCCACGTAGACCACCCGGGCGATCCGGTCCGGGATGCGGTCGGCCGCCTGGGCGACCGGCATGCCACCGCCGGAGTGCCCGACAAGGAGTACGTCGCGCAGGTCCTCGACCTCGATGAGCCGGACGATGTCCAGGGTGTGCGTCTCCAGGCTCACGTCCGGCCCGGCCAGGTGGTCGCGTTCGGCCAGCCCGGTGAGCGTCATCGGGTAGACGTCGTGACCCCGCGCGCGCAGGGTCTCGGTCACGTCCCGCCACGCCCAGGCACCCAACCAGAACCCCGGCACCAGCACATATGTCGCCATCTGTCGCTCCTTCGCTCGGTTACCGACAGACCGTACGATCGAATCCGGACAGAAGCCGCCCGGTTTTGAGGAGTGGTCCGTGTCACATCCCGCTGGTCGGGTGCTGGCCCTGCTGGAGTTGCTCCAGGCCCGGCACCGCGCGACAGCCGCCGAGCTGGCCGACCGGCTCGGCGTCGACGAGCGGACCGTGCGCCGGTACGCGGCCACCCTCGTCGAGCTGGGCATCCCGGTCACCGCCGACCGGGGTCGGCACGGCGGCTACCGGCTGCACCCCGGCTACAAGCTGCCACCGCTGATGCTCACCGACGACGAGGCGGTGGCGGCGCTGCTCGGGCTCGTCGTCGCGGAGCGGGTCGGGCTGGCCACCGAGCAGCCCGCGACGGCCACGGCACTCGCGAAGATCCGTCGGGTGCTTCCGGCGGCGCTGGCCGACCGGCTCGCCGCCGTGCAGGAGCACCTCGGGTTCACCCTGCGACGCCCCGAGCCGGAGCTGCGGCCGGCGTCGGGGACCCTGCTCGCCCTGGCCGCGGCGGCCCGGCACCGGCAGCGGGTGGCACTCGACTACCGCTCCTGGCGGGGCGAGCAGTCGCACCGGGAGTTGGACCCGTACGGCCTGGTCTTCCACTCCGGCCGCTGGTACGTCACCGGCCACGACCACAGGCGCGGTGAGGTCCGCACGTTCCGGCTGGACCGCGTCGGCGCCGTGACACCCGGCACGGCGACGTTCACCGTGCCGGAGGGCTTCGACCCGGTGGCCCGGGTGACCCGGTCGCTGGCCGGCGTGCCCTACTCGCACGAGGTCGAGGTGCTGCTGGAGACCGATGTGGACGTCGCTCGCCGCCGCATCCCGCCCAGCGTGGCAGAGTTGACCGTCACCGCCGAGGGGGTGCTGTTGCGGGCCCGGGCGGAGAGCCTGCCCGGCATGGCCGCGCTGCTCGCCGGTCTGGGCTTCCCGTTCACGGTGCGACACCCGGAGGCGCTGCGTGTCGCGGTGGCCGAGCACGCCCGCCTGCTCGCCGAGTGGGCGGCCCGGCCATCAGGTGGGCAGATGCCCGCACCGCGCCGCCCGCTGGACTAGGCTCCCGGCGATGGACGACGTGACCCGGATCCCGGTCGGCGGCGAGCGGCCGTACGACGTGTTGGTGGGACGTGACCTGCTGGGCGCGTTGCCCGGCCTGCTGCCCGGCGCGAGCCGGGCGGCGGTGCTGCACGCGCCCCCGCTCAAGGCCCTGGCGGACGCGGTGGGCGAGCGGCTGCGCGCCGCAGGCGTCGAGCCGCTGCCGATCGAGGTGCCCGACGCCGAGTCCGGCAAGCAGATCGACATTGCCGCCGCCTGCTGGGACCGGCTCGGCGCGGCCGGCTTCACCCGTACCGACGCGGTGGTCGGGGTGGGCGGCGGCGCGGTGACCGACCTGGCCGGCTTCGTCGCGGCCTGCTGGTTGCGCGGGGTGCGCTGGGTGCCGGTGGCGACCTCGCTGCTGGGCATGGTGGACGCCGCGGTGGGCGGCAAGACGGGCATCAACACGGCCGCCGGCAAGAACCTGGTGGGCGCGTTCCATCCGCCGGTCGGGGTGCTGGCCGACCTGGCCACCCTGGACAGCCTGCCCGCGGTCGACCTGGCGGCCGGGCTCGCCGAGGTGGTCAAGTGCGGGTTCATCGCCGACGCGGCGATCCTGGACCTGGTCGAGCGCGACCCGGCGGCGGCCACCGACGCGCGCGGGCCGGTGCTGCGGGAGCTGATCGAGCGGTCGATCCGGGTCAAGGCCGACGTGGTCGCCGGTGACCTGCGGGAGTCGGGCGTGCGGGAGGTGCTCAACTACGGGCACACCCTCGCCCACGCGATCGAGCAGAACGAGGGCTACCGCTGGCGGCACGGCCACGCCGTCGCCGTCGGCCTGGTCTACGCGGCCACGCTGGCCCGGCTCGCCGGCCGGCTGGACGCGCCGACCGCCGACCGGCACCGGGCCACGTTGAGCGCGCTGGGCCTGCCGGTGAGCTACCCGGCCGACGCCTGGCCGCAACTGTTGGCCGCCATGCGGGTGGACAAGAAGACCCGGGGCAGCCGACTGCGCTTCGTGGTGCTGGACGGGCTGGCCCGCCCCTCGATGTTGGAGGGCCCGGACGACGCGCTGCTGGAGGCCGCGTACCGGGAGGTGTCGGTTTCGTGAGGGTGTACGTCCTCAACGGGCCGAACCTGGGCCGGCTGGGCACCCGCGAGCCCGAGGTGTACGGCGCGACCACCTACGCCGATCTGGTGGCGCTCTGCGAGACCACCGGCCGGGAGGTGGGGCTGGACGTGACGGTCCGGCAGACCGACGCCGAGCACGAGTTGCTGGGCTGGCTGCACACCGCCGCCGACGAGGGTGCCGCCGTGGTGCTCAACCCGGCTGCCTGGTCGCACTACTCGTACGCGGTGCGCGACGCGTGCGCGATGCTGCGGGGGCCGTTGGTGGAGGTGCACCTGTCCAACATCCACGCCCGTGAGGAGTTCCGGCACCATTCGGTGGTGTCCGCGGTGGCGACCGGGGTGATCTGCGGTCTCGGCATCGACGGCTATCGCCTCGCTCTGCAGCACCTGGCCGGCCGGGGCGCCTGACCGCGGCCGTCCCGCCCGTTTTCCCGCTGTCTGTGACAAATCACCGAATGTGAGCGTTAACGCCGTCGCCGAGCGTCACCTGGTGCGCCGCGTCCGACGCCGGAGTGCCGTGCCTGCTCGGATCCTTTGCTCTGCACCCCCGGATGCGCCAGTGCCGTGAGCTGCGAGTTTGTGAGTTGCGTCGTACCGGGGGCGGCTGTCCGGCCGGCACGGTGGGTGACTGGCGCGCGGGTGGGTGCAGAGCAAAGGACCCGACGCGGGGGACGAGCACCGCCCTGCGGGTCACACTCAGTAACCGTTGTGGGCGTCGATGCCCGATGCTCGGCCCCCGCCCGCGTAGGGCGGTCGGCAGGTCTCGGCGCAGCTAGTAGACTCGCAAGGTCTGTCCGCCAATTGATGATCAAGGCAGGAAATGGCCTCCACCAACGACCTCAAAAACGGCCTGGTACTCAACCTGGACGGCGAGCTCTGGGCTGTCGTCGAGTTCCAGCACGTCAAGCCCGGTAAGGGTGGTGCCTTCGTGCGCACCACGCTGAAGAACGTGCTGTCCGGGAAGGTGGTCGACAAGACCTTCAACGCGGGCACCAAGGTCGAAACCGCGACCGTTGACAAGCGCACGATGCAATACCTGTACGCCGACGGTGAGGACTTCGTCTTCATGGATCTGGAGACGTTCGACCAGATCACCGTTCTCGGTGGCACCGTCGGTGAGGCAGCCAACTACCTGCTGCCCGAGGCGGAGGCGACCGTCGCCCAGCACGAGGGTGTGCCGCTCTACATCGAGCTGCCCACAAGCGTCGTGCTGGAGGTCACCTACACCGAGCCGGGGCTGCAGGGCGACCGCTCGACCGGCGGCACCAAGCCGGCGACCGTGGAGACCGGCGCCACCGTGCCGGTGCCGCTGTTCATCACCACCGGTGAGAAGATCAAGGTCGACACCCGCGACGGCCGTTACCTCGGCCGCGCCTGATGGCTGAGGGTTCCAAGCAGCAGATGCCGGCGCGCCGCAAGGCGCGCAAGCGGGCGCTGGATGTCCTCTACGAGGCCGACCTGCGGGACAAGCCTCCGGTGGAGGTGCTGGCCGGCTACGTGCAGCGGATCGAGCAGCCCCGACCGGAGCACCTCGGCTACGCGGTGGGCCTGGTCGAGGGGGTCGCCGAGCACCTCAACCGGATCGACGAGCTGATCGCCAGCTACGCCGAGGGTTGGACGTTGGAGCGGATGCCGGTCGTCGACCGGAATCTGGCCCGGATCGCCGTCTACGAGCTGCTCTACGTCGACGAGATCGACGACGCGGTGGCGATCAGTGAGGCAGTGGAGCTGGCTCGGCAGATGTCGACAGACGATTCGCCGCGCTTCCTCAACGGGGTGCTCGGCCGGATCGCCGAGTACGCCACCCGCTGAGCGTCGCACCACCGAACGCCGTACCGCGAAAGGGCCCGTGCCAGATGGCACGGGCCCTTTCGGTACAGCGACAGCTCAGGAGGCGAAGAACGCCCGCGGGTCGGCCACCAGCACACCGTGCTCGGTGAGCCGCTCGATCAGACCCGACGGTGAGGCGTCGTAGACGATCGCGAGCGCCCGCAGGTCGTCGGCGCGGATCGAGAGCACCCGGCCGTTGTAGTCACCTCGCTGCTGCTGGATGGCGCGGGCGTAGCGGGCGACGTAGGCCAGGTCCTCGGAGGCCTCGTCGTAGAGCCGCTCCAGGTCCAGGACGATCTTGCTGGTGGGCTCGTGCCGGACACCGCTGCCGTCAGGCAGCAGCTCCGAAACGGGGACCCGGTAGAACTCGGCCAACTCGGCCAGACGGGACACCGTCACGGCCCGGTCGCCGCGCTCGTACGAGCCGACCACCACGGCCTTCCACCGCCCATTCGACTTCTCCTCCACACCCTGCAGGGAAAGACCCTGCTGCTGGCGGATGGAGCGCAGGCGGGCGCCCAGAGACTTGGCGTATTCAGAGGGCATTCGGACACTCCCAGTGCTGCTCGGGGTTCTCCCGTCGATCGCTACGGAGCGTGACGGTACGGGGAATGCGACACCTGGTCAAGTGGTCGTGACCCGACCGTTGGGGAGCGTCCGGGAAGTTATCCCCATTTCCTGCTCCTGACCCGGTGGTCAGCGGCCGCCGTCCATCGGCCCGGTGACCACTGGTAACGTGGCGTGAAGCCCCGGTCGGATCCGCTGTGCGGTTCGGCCGGAGGTGCCCGACATCCTTTAACGACCCGTCCCGTGAGGCGGGGAAGGAGGTCCGCCGTGGCATACCCACCGGCTGCCCGCCCGTCACCACCGCGACAACCCTCGGTGAAGGTGATCCTCGCCAGCGCCGACGTGCAACGCGTGGTCGACCGCATCGCCCACCAGATCCTGGAGAAGACCCAGGGCGCCGCCAACACGGTGCTTCTTGGGATTCCCACGCGCGGAACCCCCCTCGCCCGGCGGCTCGCCGACCGGATCAGCACCTTCGAGGACGTCGCCGTTCCGGTAGGTGTGCTCGACATCACCCTCTACCGCGACGACCTGCGCCGGCAGGCCACCCGCGCGATCGGCCCGACCGAGCTGCCGCCCGGCGGGATCGACGGCAGGCGGGTCATCCTCGTCGACGACGTGCTCTTCTCCGGCCGCACCGTCCGGGCCGCGCTCGACGCGCTCAACGACGTGGGCCGACCGGCGTCGGTGCAGCTCGCCGTCCTGGTGGACCGTGGCCACCGGGAGTTGCCGATCCGCGCCGACTACGTCGGCAAGAACATCCCGACCTCGCTGGCCGAGAGCGTGAAGGTGACGTTCGCCGAGACCGACGGGACGGATGAGGTCAAGCTGTACGGGGGTGCCAATTCATGATCAAGCATCTGCTCTCCGGCGCGGACCTGGACGCCGACACCGCCACCGAGATCCTGGACACCGCCGCCGAGATGGCCACCGTCGCCGGCCGGGAGATCAAGAAACTGCCCGCGCTGCGCGGCCGGACCGTGGTGAACCTCTTCTACGAGGACTCCACCCGCACCCGGATCTCCTTCGAGGCGGCGGCGAAGCGGCTCAGCGCCGACGTGATCAACTTTTCCGCCAAGGGCTCCAGCGTCACCAAGGGCGAGAGCCTGAAGGACACCGCGTTGACCCTGCAGGCCATGGGCGCCGACGCCGTCGTGGTGCGACACCCCGCCTCGGGCGCCCCGCACCGGCTGGCCAACTGGGTCGACGGGTCGGTCGTCAACGCCGGCGACGGCACCCACGAGCACCCCACCCAGGCACTGCTGGACGCGTACACCATGCGGGCCCGGCTGGGCCGGCTCGCCGGGCTGTCGGTCGCGGTGGTCGGGGACGTGCTGCACTCCCGGGTCGCCCGCTCCAACGTGCTGCTGCTCTCCACCCTCGGTGCGAAGGTCACCCTGGTCGGCCCGCCCACCCTCATCCCGGTCGACATCGCGGGCGCCCTCGCCCCCGCCACCGACGTCTCCTACGACCTCGACGCCGTGCTGCCAAACGTCGACGTGGTGATGATGCTGCGGGTGCAGCGGGAGCGGATGAACGACTCCTACTTCCCCTCCGCGCGCGAGTACGCCCGCCGCTACGGGCTCGACGGCCCGCGGATGCGCCGGCTGCCCGAGCACGCGATCGTGATGCACCCCGGCCCGATGAACCGGGGGATGGAGATCACCCCCGAGGTCGCCGACTCACCCCGCTCCACAATCGTCGAACAGGTCACCAACGGTGTCTCCGTGCGGATGGCTGTTCTTTACCTGCTGCTCGGAGGGAACAACCGGTGACCGCGTACCTGATCACCAGCGTGAGTGTCGTCGGCGGAGCGCCGACCGACCTGCTGATCCGCGACGGCCTGGTCGCCGAGGTCGGCCCCGGCCTGTCCGCACCGGACGCCGCGGTCGTCGACGGCACCGGGTTGGTCGCCCTGCCCGGCCTCGTCGACCTGCACACCCACCTGCGCGAGCCCGGTCGGGAGGACGCCGAGACCGTCGAGTCCGGGTCCCGCGCGGCGGCCCTGGGTGGCTACACGGCGGTCTGCGCGATGGCCAACACGTCCCCGGTCGCCGACACCGCCGGCGTGGTCGAGCAGGTCTGGCGGCTCGGCCGGGAGGCCGGTCTGGTCGACGTGCAACCGATCGGCGCGGTCACCGTCGGGCTGGCCGGCGAGCGCCTGGCCGAGCTGGGCGCGATGGCCGACTCCGCGGCCCGGGTGCGGATCTTCTCCGACGACGGGCACTGCGTCGCCGACCCGAAGCTGATGCGCCGGGCCCTGGAGTACGTGAAGGCGTTCGACGGGATCATCGCCCAGCACGCCGAGGAGCCCCGGCTCACCGAGGGCGCGCAGATGCACGAGGGTGAGGTCTCCACCCGACTCGGTCTGATCGGCTGGCCGGCGGTCGCCGAGGAGGCGATCATCGCCCGGGACGTGCTGCTCGCCGAGCACGTGGGCAGCCGCCTGCACGTCTGCCACGTCTCCACCGCCGGCAGCGTCGAGGTGCTGCGCCACGCCAAGGCACGCGGGGTACGCGTCACCGCCGAGGTCACCCCGCACCACCTGCTGCTCACCGACGAGCGGGCGGAGAGCTACGACCCCGTATTCAAGGTCAACCCGCCGTTGCGGACGGCCGCGGACGTCACCGCGCTGCGCGCCGCGCTCGCCGACGGTGTGGTCGACGTGATCGCCACCGACCACGCCCCGCACGCCGTGGAGGACAAGGAGTGCGAGTGGGCGTACGCCCGGCCGGGCATGCTCGGCCTGGAGACGGCCCTGTCCATCGCGCTCGACGTGCTCGGCCCCGAGTGGGACCTGATCGCCGAGCGGATGTCGCGTACCCCCGCCCGGATCGCGGGGCTGACCGGGCACGGCGTCGACCCCGCGCCGGGCGTGCCGGCCAACCTGACCCTGATCGACCCGGCCGTCCGCCGCACCATCGAGCCGGCGGAGCTGGCCAGTCGCAGTCGCAACACCCCGTACGCCCGCATGACGCTGCCGGGTCGCATCGTGGCGACCTTCCTGCGCGGCGAGCCGACGGTCCTGGACGGAAAGGCTGTCAAGTAATGGTGAAGCGCAGACCCGCGATCCTGGTCCTCGAGGACGGGCGCACGTTCCCCGGTGAGGCGTACGGCAGCGTCGGGGAGACCTTCGGCGAGGCGGTCTTCAACACCGGCATGACCGGTTACCAGGAGACCCTGACCGACCCGTCGTACCACCGGCAGGTGGTGGTGCAGACCGCCCCGCACATCGGCAACACGGGCGTCAACGGCGAGGACGACGAGTCCGGCCGGATCTGGGTGGCCGGTTACGTGGTGCGTGACCCGGCCCGGATCGGCTCGAACTGGCGGGCCACCGGCTCCCTGGAGGATCGCCTCGCCACCGAGGGCGTGGTGGGCATCAGTGGGGTGGACACCCGGGCGCTGACCCGGCACCTGCGCGAGCGGGGCGCCATGCGGGTGGGCATCTCCAGCGTCGACAACGACCCGCAGAGCCTGCTGGCCCGGGTCCGCCAGGCGCCGCAGATGGTCGGCGCGGACCTGTCCGCCGAGGTGAGCACCGCGCAGCCGTACGTCGTCGAGGCCCAGGGCGAGCACCGGTTCACCGTGGCCGCGCTGGACCTGGGCATCAAGCGCAACGTGCCGCGTCGGCTGGCCACCCGCGGGGTGACCACCCACGTGCTGCCGGCGTCGTCGAGCATCGACCAGTTGCTCGCCACCGGCGCCGACGCGATCTTCCTGTCGCCCGGCCCGGGCGACCCGGCCACCGCCGACGGCCCGGTGGCGCTGGCCCGGGAGGCGCTGCGGCGGGAGGTGCCGCTGTTCGGCATCTGCTTCGGCAGCCAGATCCTCGGTCGGGCGCTCGGCTTCGGCACCTACAAGCTGGGCTACGGCCACCGGGGCATCAACCAGCCGGTGCTCGACCGGGTCACCGGCAAGGTCGAGGTGACCAGCCACAACCACGGCTTCGCGGTCGACGTGTCGAGCCGCGAACAGCGGCTCGGCGCGGTCGACGTGCCGGGCACGGGTGCCGGCGCGGTCGTCCCCGACCAGGTGATCGACACCGACTTCGGCGGCGTACGGGTGTCGCACGTCTGCCTCAATGACAACGTGGTCGAGGGGCTGCGGGCCGTGGACGTGCCCGCCTTCACCGTCCAGTACCACCCGGAGGCGGCGGCCGGCCCGCACGACGCGGACTACCTCTTCGACCGATTCGCTGACCTCATCGAGGGCCGGACCCACAGCAGGGGGCGCAGCAATGCCTAAGCGGACCGATCTCAAGCACATCCTGGTGATCGGCTCCGGGCCGATCGTCATCGGGCAGGCCTGTGAGTTCGACTACTCCGGCACCCAGGCGTGCCGGGTCCTGCGCAGCGAGGGGATCCGGGTCAGCCTGGTCAACTCCAACCCGGCGACGATCATGACGGACCCGGAGTTCGCCGACGCGACATACGTCGAGCCGATCACCCCGGAGTTCGTGGAGCTGGTCATCGCCAAGGAGCGCCCGGACGCGATCCTGGCGACCCTCGGCGGGCAGACCGCGCTGAACACGGCCGTCGCCCTGCACGAGGCCGGCGTCCTGGAGAAGTACGGCGTCGAGTTGATCGGCGCGAACATCGACGCGATCAACCGGGGCGAGGACCGGCAGCTGTTCAAGGAGATCGTGGCGAAGGCCGGCGTACGCCTGGGCGTCGACGACCCGGCCGCGCTGGTGCCCCGCTCCCGGGTCTGCCACTCCATGGACGAGGTCGAGGCGACAGTCGCCGAGCTGGGCCTGCCGGTGGTGATCCGGCCGTCGTTCACCATGGGTGGCCTGGGCTCCGGCATGGCGCACACCCCGGAGGACCTGGCCCGCATCGCCGGCGACGGCCTGGCCGCCAGCCCGGTGCACGAGGTGCTCATCGAGGAGAGCGTGCTCGGCTGGAAGGAGTACGAGCTCGAGCTGATGCGCGACCGGCACGACAACGTGGTGGTGGTCTGCTCGATCGAGAACATCGACCCGATGGGTGTGCACACCGGCGACAGCGTCACCGTGGCCCCGGCCATGACGCTCACCGACCGGGAGTACCAGCGCCTGCGGGACCTGGGCATCGCGGTGCTGCGCGAGGTCGGGGTGGACACCGGCGGCTGCAACATCCAGTTCGCGGTCAACCCGGTCGACGGCCGGATCGTCGTGATCGAGATGAACCCGCGGGTGTCGCGCTCCTCGGCGCTGGCCTCGAAGGCGACCGGCTTCCCGATCGCGAAGATCGCCGCCAAGCTGGCCATCGGCTACACCCTCGACGAGATCCCCAACGACATCACCCTGAAGACCCCGGCGGCGTTCGAGCCGACCCTGGACTACGTGGTGGTGAAGATCCCCCGGTTCGCGTTCGAGAAGTTCCCCGGCGCCGACCCGGAGCTGACCACGACGATGAAGTCGGTGGGCGAGGCGATGAGCCTCGGGCGTAACTTCGCCGAGGCGCTGAACAAGGCGATGCGCTCGATGGAAACCAAGGCGGCGGGCTTCTGGACGCAGCCCGACCCGGCCGGCGTCACCCTGGCCGACACCCTCGCCGCGCTGCGGATCCCGCACGATGGCCGGCTCTACACCGTCGAGCGGGCACTGCGCCTCGGCGCGTCGATCGCCGAGGTCAACGAGGCGTCCGGCGGGATCGACAGGTGGTTCCTGGACCAGATCGCCGCGCTGATCGAGCTGCGCGCCGAGATCGTCGACGCGCCGGTGCTCGACGCCGAGATGCTGCGCCGGGCCAAGCGGGCCGGCCTGTCCGACCGGCAGCTCGCGGCGTTGCGCCCGGAGTTGGCCGCCGAGGACGGCGTACGGACCCTGCGGCACCGCCTCGACGTGCGCCCGGTCTACAAGACGGTGGACACCTGCGCGGCCGAGTTCGAGGCGACCACGCCGTACCACTACTCGTCGTACGACCTGGAGACCGAGGTCGTGCCGTCGGACCGGCCGAAGGTGCTGATCCTGGGCTCCGGCCCGAACCGGATCGGGCAGGGCATCGAGTTCGACTACTCCTGCGTGCACGCGGTGCAGGCGTTGCGGGCGGCCGGCTACGAGACCGTCATGGTCAACTGCAATCCGGAGACGGTCTCCACCGACTACGACACCGCCGACCGGCTCTACTTCGAGCCGCTGACCTTCGAGGACGTGCTGGAGGTCTGGCACGCCGAGGACTCGTCCGGCCGGGCGGCCGGCGGGCCCGGTGTGGTCGGGGTGGTCGTGCAGCTCGGCGGGCAGACCCCGCTGGGGTTGGCGCAGCGACTCAAGAACGCCGGGGTGCCGGTGGTCGGCACCTCCCCGGAGTCGATCCACCTGGCCGAGGAGCGGGGCGCGTTCGGCGCGGTGCTGGCTCGGGCCGGGCTGCGCGCCCCGGCGCACGGCATGGCCACGTCCTACGACGAGGCCAAGACGATCGCCGACGAGATCGGCTACCCGGTGCTGGTCCGCCCGTCGTACGTGCTGGGCGGGCGGGGCATGGAGATCGTCTACGACGACCCGACGCTGCGCGACTACATCGGTCGGGCCACCGACATCTCCCCGGACCACCCGGTGCTTGTGGACCGGTTCCTGGACGACGCCATCGAGATCGACGTGGACGCCCTCTGCGACGCCGACGGCGAGGTCTACATCGGCGGGGTGATGGAGCACATCGAGGAGGCCGGCATCCACTCCGGCGACTCGTCCTGCGCGCTGCCGCCGATCACCCTGGCGGGCTCGCACCTGGCCGAGGTCCGCCGTTACACCGAGGCCATCGCCCGTGGCGTCGGCGTCCGCGGCCTGCTGAACGTGCAGTACGCCCTCAAGGACGACGTGCTCTACGTCCTGGAGGCCAACCCGCGCGCGTCGCGGACCGTTCCGTTCGTCTCGAAGGCGACGGCGGTGCCGCTGGCCAAGGCTGCGGCCCGGATCGCCCTCGGCGCGCGCATCGCCGAGCTGCGCGCCGAGGGTCTGTTGCCCGCGACGGGGGACGGGGGCACGATGCCCGCCGACTCGCCGGTCGCGGTCAAGGAGGCGGTGCTGCCGTTCAAGCGCTTCCGCACCCGCGCCGGCAAGGGGATCGACTCGCTGCTCGGCCCGGAGATGAAGTCGACAGGCGAGGTGATGGGCATCGACACCAACTTCGGGCACGCCTTCGCCAAGAGCCAGTCGGCCGCGTACGGGTCGCTGCCGACGGCCGGGAAGATCTTCGTCTCGGTGGCGAACCGGGACAAGCGCGGCATGATCTTCCCGATCAAGCGGCTGGCCGATCTCGGCTTCGAGATCGTGGCGACCACCGGCACCGCCGAGGTGCTGCGTCGGCACGGCATCGCGTGTGAGCAGGTCCGCAAGCACTACCAGGCGGGCGAGGGCGACGACGCGGTGTCGCTGATCGGCGGCGGCCAGGTGGCGCTGGTGATCAACACGCCGCAGGGGTCGGGCGCCAGCGCCCGCTCCGACGGCTACGAGATCCGCAGCGCGGCCGTCACCGCCGACATCCCCTGCATCACCACGGTCCCCGGCGCGGCGGCGGCGGTCATGGGCATCGAGGCGCGCATCCGCGGCGACATGCAGGTACGCCCCCTGCAGGACCTGCACGCCATCCTCCGGGCCGCCCAGTGACCCTGTTCGAGCGGGCGGTACGGCCTCTGTTGTTTCGGGTCGGGGGTGAGGACGCCGAGGCGGCGCACGAGTGGACTCTGCGGCGGTTGGCGGCTCTGTCGCGGCGGCCGACCGCGCTCGCCGCGCTGCGGGCCCGGTACGCGGTCAGCGCGCCACGCACGGTGTTCGGCGTGCGCTTCCCCAACCCGGTCGGGTTGGCCGCGGGGATGGACAAGGACGGCGCGGCGCTGCCGGCCTGGCCGTCCCTGGGCTTCGGCTTCGTCGAGGTCGGTACGGTCACGGCGCACGCCCAGCCGGGCAACCCACGGCCGCGGCTGTTCCGCCTGCCGGCCAGCGAGGCCGTGGTCAACCGGATGGGCTTCAACAACGCCGGGGCCCAGGCGCTGGCCGCCCGGCTGACGGCGCTGCCCCGCCCGCTCGGGGTGCCGCTGGGCATCTCGTTGGGCAAGTCCAAGGTGACCCCACTGGACGAGGCGGTCGAGGACTACCTCGCCTCGTACCGGGCGCTTCGTGGCCACGGCGACTACTTCGCGGTGAACGTGTCGTCACCCAACACTCCGGGGCTGCGCTCCCTGCAGGACCGTACCCACCTGGACGCGCTGCTCGGCGCGTTGGTGGGGGAGAAGCCGGTGCTGGTCAAGATCGCACCCGACCTGACCGAGGCGGCGATCGCCGAACTGCTGGAGGTCTGCCTGGCCCGTGGCGCCGCCGGGGTGATCGCCACCAACACCACGCTGTCCCGGACCGGGCTGGCCACTGTGGACGCCGATCGCGGCGCCCAGGCCGGTGGTCTCTCCGGTCGGCCCCTCACCGGGCGGGCCCGGGAGGTGGTCGACTTCGTCCACCGGGAGACCGGTGGTCGGCTGCCGATCATCGGCGTCGGCGGCGTGCTCGACCCGGACGACGCGGCGCGGATGTTCGACGCCGGCGCAGCCCTGGTGCAGCTCTACACCGGCTTCATCTACCGGGGCCCGGCCCTGGTCCGCGCCGCCGCCCGCGCGGCGGCCGCCACGGCGGCACCGGACCCCGTCGGGGGCCGGTGACTGTCCCCGGTCCGGTGCTGGCCCGGCGCGGTCGGGCACCGAGTCCGCTGCGCGCCGAGGAGCCCTCTCCCATCCTTGCCCCTTTGCTCTGCACCCGTGGATGCACCACCCGGAGCGCTGCCGGACGCCGTGTCTCCAGCGGGAGCGTGACGCCCGGCCACCGGGTGTCGCGTCCGCGGGTGCAGAGCAAAGGCGGCGGCGGTGGAAGCGACGGCGGGGGAGGCGGCGTCGGCGAGGTTCGACCCGGCCGCAGGACGTCCGCTGTCCGGGCCGCTTGAGGCACGAAGGAGTACGCGTGACACCCGAGGAGATCCTGTCCGCCGATCGGGCCCACGTCTGGCATCCGTACGCCACGTTGCCACCGACGAACCCGCCGTACGTGGTGGAGAGCGCCGAGGGGGTGCGGCTGCGGCTGGCCGACGGGCGGGAGCTGGTGGACGGCATGTCGTCCTGGTGGGCGGCGATCCACGGCTACCGGCACCCGGTGCTGGACGCGGCGGTGACCGACCAGCTCGGCCGGATGAGCCATGTGATGTTCGGCGGGCTCACCCACGAGCCCGCCGTACGGCTCGCCCGGAACCTCGTCGAGCTGACCCCGGATGGTCTGGAACACGTGTTCCTGGCCGACTCCGGCTCGGTGAGCGTCGAGGTGGCGGTGAAGATGTGCCTGCAGTACCAGCGGGCCGTCGGTCGACCGCAGCGGCGCAGGTTGGCGACCTGGCGGGGCGGCTACCACGGCGACACGTTCCACCCGATGAGCGTCTGTGACCCGGAGGGCGGCATGCACCACCTCTGGGGTGACGTGCTGCCCCGGCAGGTGTTCGCCCCGGTCCCGCCCGGCGGCTTCACCGACCCGCCGGACGACGCGTACGTGGCGGCGTTGGCGGAGACCGTCGAGCGGCACGCCGACGAACTGGCCGCGGTGATCGTCGAGCCGGTCGTCCAGGGCGCCGGGGGGATGCGGTTCCACCATCCGGGTTACCTGCGGGTGCTGCGCGAGGTGACCCGGGCGCACGGGGTGCTGCTGATCTTCGACGAGATCGCCACCGGGTTCGGCCGTACCGGTGCGATGTTCGCCGCCGAGCACGCCGGGGTGACGCCGGACGTGCTGTGCCTGGGCAAGGCGCTCACCGGGGGCTACCTGACGCTCGCGGCGACGCTCTGCACCCCGGAGGTCGCCCGGGGCATCTCCGCCGCCGGCGTGCTGGCGCACGGACCCACGTTCATGGGCAACCCGTTGGCCTGCGCGGTGGCCAACGCCTCCATCGGGCTGCTGCGGGCCGGGGACTGGTCGGCCCAGGTGGCCAGGGTCGGTGCCGGCCTGCGCGCCGGCCTGGAGCCCCTGCGCGGTGCGCCCGGCGTGGCCGACGTGCGGGTGCTCGGCGCGATCGGGGTGGTCCAGCTCGACCACGACGTCGACCTCGGCGCGGCCACCGTCGCCGCGGCCGATCAGGGGGTGTGGCTGCGCCCGTTCCGCGATCTGGTCTACACGATGCCGCCGTACGTCACCGACGACGCCGACCTGGCCCGGATCACGGCCGGGGTGGCGGCGGCGGTGGCGGCCGGCTGAACCGCTTCGTCAACGGACACCCGGGAGGCGCTCCGCCGCCCGGCAGGAGAGAGGGAGTACCGGATGGAGAGCTTCGGAACCCGGCTGCACCGGGCGATCAGCGAGCGGGGGCCGCTCTGCGTGGGCATCGACCCGCATCCCGGTCTGCTGGCCGGCTGGGGCCTCCCGGACGACGTTTCGGGACTGGACCGGTTCGCCCGGACAGTCGTCGAGGCGCTCGGTGACCGGGTTGCGGTGGTGAAGCCTCAGTCGGCCTTTTTCGAGCGATTCGGATCCCGCGGAGTGGAGATCCTTGAGTCAACTATCCGACAGTTACGGAATGCTGGCTCGCTCGTTCTCCTCGACGTGAAGCGCGGCGACATCGGCTCGACGGTGCGCGCGTACGCCTCGGCGTATCTCGATCCATCCAGCCCGATGTATGTCGACGCGGTCACCGCGAGCCCCTACCTCGGAGTAGGTTCGCTGGCGCCGATGTTCGAGCTGGCCGCCGAGCACGGCGGCGGAGTGTTCGTGCTGGCCCTCACTTCCAACCCCGAGGGCGCGGCCGTGCAGCGGGCCCGCACGGCCGACGGCCGCACCGTGGCGCAAACCGTGATCGACGAGATTTCCCAGCTCAACCGGGGTGCGAGTCCGCTCGGAAGCTTCGGTCTGGTGGTTGGCGCGACCATCGGTGACACCGGTCACGACCTCTCCGACGTGCGGGGTCCGCTGCTCGCCCCGGGGCTCGGCGCGCAGGGTGCGGGTGCCGCCGATCTGCGTACCGTCTTCGGTTCGAGCCTCGCCTCGGTGCTCCCGTCGTACTCCCGGGAAGTGCTCTCGGCCGGCCCCGATGTCGACGCCCTGCGGGCCGCCGCGGACCGGGTGTTGGCCGACTGTCGGGCCGTTCTGCCTGCCCGGTGACTGACTGACGGGTCGGTCACCTTACGGTGATCATGCGGCCCCCACGTTGCCGAAAGCTCCGTTGGCCGCTAGTTTTCCCCGCGCTGGGAACCATGGACCCCTTGGTTCACAGCGACACCACGTTTCACAGATGCGGCGGTGCGCCCCGCCCGCCGCGATAGGGACCTGAGGAGAACTGGTGCCGCTCCCGTCACTGACCCCCGAACAACGCGCTGCCGCGCTCGAGAAGGCCGCGGAGATCCGCAAGGCCCGTGCTCAGCTGAAGGAGCAGCTCAAGCAGGGCAAGACCACTCTTGGTGCCGTCCTCGAGCGCGCCGAGAGCGACGACGTCGTCGGAAAGCTCAAGGTTTCGGCCGTCCTGCAGGCCATGCCGGGTATCGGCAAGATCCGGGCTACCCAGATCATGGAGAAGCTCAAGATCGCCGACAGCCGTCGCCTGCGTGGCCTCGGCGAGCAGCAGCGCAAGGCACTGCTTGGAGAGTTCGCCGCCAACTGAACCTGGCAGCGTGTAGAAACAAGCAGTGAGCACGGATGACGAGGCGCGCCCGGCTGCTCGGCTCACTGTCCTGGCTGGACCTTCGGGTTCCGGCAGGGAGAGTGTCGTCGAGTTGGTCCGGGCGCGTTCTCCGTCCGTGTGGATCCCGGTGCCGGCAACCACCCGCCCGCGCCGGGAGTCGGAGATCGACGGGGACGATCGCGTCTTCCTCGCCCCCGCCGAGTTCGATCGCCGGCTCGCCGTGGGGGAGCTGCTGGAGTGGTCCCGGATCGGCGGATACCGCCGGGGCACGCCCTACCCGCCGCTGCGGGCCCGGCTCGACGCCGGGCAGCAGGTGCTGCTCCCGCTCGACCTGCCGGGCGCCTCGCTGGTGCGGGCGCGCCTGCCCGCCGCGCGGCTGGTACTGCTGAGCCCACCCGGGTACGCACCCGACCCCGCCGTGACGGCCGCCTTCGCGCACACGCTGACCCACGACCGCACCGAGCGGGTGGTCGACGAGCTGGTAGGCTTACTCGGTTCTTCTTATCCGGACCCGGCCTGGTCGCGCGTGCGCGGCTGACCGCCGGCGCCGTTGAGACTCAGCACCGCGTGCGCGCGGCTCGAAAGACGCAGAGGTTAATTCGTGGGATCCATCGCCAACCCCGAAGGCATCACCAACCCGCCGATCGACGAGCTCCTCGAGAAGACGACGTCGAAGTACGCGCTTGTCATCTTCGCCGCCAAGCGCGCGCGTCAGGTCAACGCCTACTACAGCCAGCTCGGCGAGGGCCTGCTGGAGTACGTCGGCCCGCTCGTCGAGACCACCCCGCAGGAGAAGCCCCTCTCCATCGCCATGCGCGAGATCAACGCGGGCCTGCTCACCGCCGAGCCGACCGACCAGCCGTAAGCTCCCGCCGGCCGATGTCCGCCTCGATCGTCCTCGGGGTCGGCGGCGGCATCGCCGCCTACAAGGCGTGTGAGCTGCTGCGACTCTTCACCGAATCGGGCCACCGGGTTCGTGTCGTGCCGACCGCGTCGGCGCTCCGCTTCGTCGGGGCGCCGACCTGGGCAGCGCTCTCCGGCCAGCCGGTCGCCGACGACGTCTGGACCGACGTCCACGAGGTGCCGCACGTCCGGCTCGGTCAGCAGGCCGACCTGGTGGTGGTCGCGCCGACCACCACCGACCTGCTCGCCAAGGCCGCGCACGGGCTCGCCGACGACCTGCTGACCAACACCCTGCTGACCGCCCGCTGCCCGGTGTTGCTGGCCCCGGCCATGCACACCGAGATGTGGGAGCACCCGGCCACCGTGGCCAACGTCGCCACGCTGCGCTCCCGGGGGGTCCGGGTCATCGACCCGGCCGTCGGGCGGCTCACCGGCGTCGACACCGGCAAGGGTCGGCTGCCGGACCCGGCGGAGATCTTCGCCGTCGCCCGTCGGGTCCTGGCCCGGGGCGGGTCCGCGCCCGCCGACCTGGCCGGCCGCCGGGTGGTCGTCACCGCCGGTGGCACCCGGGAGCCGCTGGACCCGGTCCGCTTCCTGGGCAACCGCTCGTCGGGCAAGCAGGGGTACGCGTTCGCCCGCGCGGCGGTCGCCCGAGGCGCCCGGGTCACGCTGATCGCGGCCAACGTCTCCCTCGCCGACCCCGCCGGCGTCGACCTGATCCGGGTCGGCACCACCGCCGAGTTGCGGGAGGCGACGCTGAAGGCCGCCGTCGAGGCCGACGCGGTGGTGATGGCGGCGGCTCCGGCCGATTTCCGGCCGGCGACCTACGCGCCTGGCAAAATCAAGAAGTCCGACGACGGTGTCGCGCCCACCATCGAGCTCGTCACGAACCCGGACATCGCGGCGGAGCTCGGCCAGCGCAAACGGCCGGGGCAGCTGCTCGTGGTGTTCGCCGCCGAGACCGGCGATGCCGAGGCCAACGGCCGAGCGAAGCTCGCCCGGAAGCGGGCCGACCTGATCGTCATCAACGAGGTCGGCCCCGACCTGGTCTTCGGCGCCGACACCAACACGGTGACCGTCGTCGGCGCGGACGGCTCGGTCAGCCGGCTGCCCGAGCAGGCCAAGGAGGCCGTGGCCGATACCGTCTGGGATCTCGTCGTGGCGCGTTTGCCGGTCCGCTCCTGACGGGTGGAACAGAGCGCGACCGGTCCCTACACCGGCCGCAGTGGTGATTAGACTGCCGCGGAACGACCTCACACGCTTAGGAGTGCCGTGACACGCCGCCTCTTCACGTCCGAATCGGTCACGGAAGGCCACCCGGACAAGATCGCCGACCAGATCAGCGATGGCATCCTCGACGCGTTGCTGACCGAGGATCCACACAGCCGGGTCGCGGTGGAGACCATGATCACCACTGGCCAGGTGCACATCGCCGGTGAGGTGACCACCAAGGCGTACGCCGACATCCCGACGATCGTCCGCCGCACCATCCTCGACATCGGCTACGACTCGTCGAAGAAGGGCTTCGACGGGGCGTCCTGCGGCGTCAGCGTCTCCATCGGCGCGCAGTCCGAGGACATCGCGCAGGGCGTGGACAACGCCTTCGAGCTGCGTACCGGGGCGTCTGAGAGCGCGCTCGACGCGCAGGGCGCCGGCGACCAGGGCATGATGTTCGGCTTCGCCTGCTCGGAGACGCCCGAGCTGATGCCGTTGCCGATCGCCCTGGCCCACCGCTTGGCCCGCCGGCTGGCCGCCGTGCGCAAGGACGGCACGATTCCCTACCTGCGGCCGGACGGCAAGACCCAGGTGACGATCGAGTACGAGGGGCTGCGCCCGGTCCGGTTGAACACAGTCGTCGTGTCCAGCCAGCACGCCGCGGACATCTCGTTGGACTCGCTGCTGACCCCCGACGTGCGCGACCACGTGATCGCCCCGGAGCTGGAGAGCCTCGGTCTGGACACCGACGGCTACCGGCTGCTCGTCAATCCGACCGGCCGGTTCGAGATCGGTGGCCCGATGGGTGACGCCGGCCTGACCGGGCGCAAGATCATCGTCGACACCTACGGCGGGTACGCCCGCCACGGCGGCGGCGCGTTCTCCGGCAAGGATCCGTCCAAGGTGGACCGCTCCGCCGCGTACGCGATGCGTTGGGTCGCCAAGAACGTGGTCGCCGCCGGCCTGGCCGAGCGCTGCGAGGCGCAGGTCGCCTACGCCATCGGCAAGGCCCACCCGGTGAGCCTGTTCATCGAGACGTTCGGCACCGAGACGGTGCCGGTGTCCTCGATCGAGAAGGCCGTCGCCGAGGTGTTCGACCTGCGCCCGGCCGCGATCATCCGGGACCTCAACCTGCTCCGCCCGATCTACCAGCAGACCGCCGCCTACGGCCACTTCGGCCGGGAGCTGCCGGACCTGACCTGGGAGAGCACCGACCGGGCCGCCGACCTCAAGTCGGCCGCGGGAGCCTGACCGCCACCACGCGTAGCGACCGGCGACCCGCGGACGGGTCGCCGGTCGCGCGCGTCTGCGTGGATGTCGGACTGGCGCACCTGGACCGGCCGTTCGACTACCTGGTGCCGGCCGAGCTGGACGCGGTGGCGGTGCCCGGCACCCGGGTGAAGGTGCGCTTCGCCGGAAAGCTCGTCGACGGGTGGCTGTTGTCCCGCGCCGACGACTCCGGGCACACCGGCCGGCTCGCGTACCTGGAGAAGGTCGTCTCGCCGGAGCCGGTGCTGGCGCCGGAGATCGCCCGGCTGGCCCGCGCGGTCGCCGACCGGTACGCGGGCAGCCTCGCCGACGTGCTCCGGCTCGCCGTCCCACCCCGGCACGCCCGGGTCGAGAAGGAGCCCCGCGGCGACCAGTCCACCCCGGCGGACGCCGACGCACCGGCCGCCGATCCCTCGGCCGTGCGGCCCGGGCCCACCGTGTCCGCGACCATGGAGCCCGGGACCGTCGACCCGGCGACCGTGCGGCGGGAGCCCACCGCGTCCGTGACCGTGCGGCCGGAGCCCGTCGCTCCGGGGACTGCGGGGGCGGTCGACCCGCGCGGGTGGCGGGACTACCCGACGGGCCCGGCGCTGCTGCGGGCGCTCACCGACGGCCGGGCGCCCCGCGCGGTCTGGTCGGCGCTGCCCGGCGAGGACTGGGCGGCCCGCTACGCCGACGCGGTGGCCGCCACCGTCGCCGGCGGGCGCGGCGCAGTGGTCGTGGTGCCCGACGCCCGCGACCTGGAGCGGCTGGACGCCGCGCTCACCGGCGTGCTCGGCCCGGGGCGGCACGTCAGCCTCTCCGCGGCCCTCGGTCCGGCCCGGCGCTACCGGGCGTTCCTCGCCGCCCGCCGCGGGCACGTGCCGGTGGTGATCGGCACCCGGGCGGCGATGTTCGCCCCGGTGGACCGGCTCGGCCTCGTCGCCATCTGGGACGACGGTGACGACCTGCACTCCGAGCCCCGCGCGCCCTACCCGCACGCCCGCGACGTGCTGCTCACCCGCGTCCAGCTCGCCGAGGCCGGTGCGCTGGTCGGCGGGTACGCCCGCACCGCCGAGGCGCAGCTGCTGCTGGAGACCGGCTGGGCGCGGGAGGTGGTCGCCGAACGGGCCACCGTACGGGCTCGGATCCCGGCCATCGCGCCGACCGGCGACGACCCGCAACTGGCCCGCGACCCGGGGGCCGCCACCGCCCGACTGCCCAGCCTGGCCTGGACGGCCGCCCGCGACGCCCTGCGGCAGGACCTGCCGGTGCTGGTGCAGGTGCCCCGTCGCGGCTACCTGCCGTCGGTCTCCTGTGCCGAGTGCCGCACCCCGGCCCGCTGCGAGCACTGCTCCGGGCCGCTCGCGCTGCCCTCGGCCGGCGGCACTCCGGCCTGCCGGTGGTGCGCCCGGGTGGCCGCCGCGTACGCCTGCCCGCACTGCGGTGGACGGCGGCTGCGGGCCGCGGTGACAGGCGCCCGGCGGACCGCCGAGGAGCTGGGTCGGGCGTTCCCCGGTGTGCCGGTACGCACCTCGGGGCGCGAGGAGGTGCTGACCGACGTGCCCGGCGGCGCGGCCCTGGTGGTGACCACGCCCGGCGCCGAGCCGGTCGCCGAGGGCGGCTACGGCGCGGTGCTGCTGCTCGACTCGTGGGCCCTGCTGACCCGGGCCGACCTGCGGGCCGGCGAGGAGGCGTTGCGCCGCTGGCTGGCGGCGGCGGCCCTGGCCCGTCCGGCGCCGGCGGGCCGGGTGGTGGTGGTCGCCGACGGTGCGCTCGCCCCGGTGCAGGCGCTGCTGCGCTGGGACGCCGCCTGGTTCGCCGGCCGGGAGTTGGCCGAGCGCCGGGAGTTGGGCTTCCCGCCGGCCGTCCGGATGGCGAGCGTCACAGGCACGGCCGAGGCGGTGGCCGACCTGCTCGGCGCGGCCCGGCTGCCCGACGACGCCGAGGTGCTCGGGCCGGTGCCGGCCGAGGAGGGCCGGGAACGGATGCTGGTCCGGGTGCCCCGGGCCCGGGCTGCCGCGCTCGCCGAGGCGCTGCACTCGGCCGCCGGTGCCCGCGCCGCCCGCAAGGCCGCCGATCCGGTTCGTCTCCAGGTCGACCCGCTGAGCCTGTTCTGAGCAGTTCCGGTGGGTGCCGGCGGGCAGCGACCCCGGCCCGCGCGGCCGGCCCTCGCACACCGCGTCCGACAAAGCGGTGGCGGCGGAGTGGTAGCATCGCCCGTCATGCCAAGGCGTACGACGACTCCAGGTTGCGACGGAGCGTCACAGGCGCCGAGCTGGGGCCGCCGCAGGATGGCGCGACGATGGCGGGAACGCGTCGGTCGGACGCGATGTCGATGATGTCTTTGAGCCGGTGAGCAGGGGTGGACCAGTCGTGACCGTTGGACAATCGATCGTCTTCAACGGCGACCTCGGCAGCGGCAAGAGCACCGTGTCGGTCGAGATCGCCAAGCGGCTCGGCATGCGCCGGGTCAGTGTGGGAGACCTCTACCGCGAGATGGCGCAGCAGCGGCAGATGACCGCTCTGCAGCTCAATCTGCACGCCGAGCTCGACCAGGCCGTCGACGGCTACGTCGACCAGCTCCAGCGGGACATCGCCGCCTCCGGTGAGCGCCTCATCATGGACTCCCGGCTGGCCTGGCACTTCTTCACCGACGCGCTCAAGGTGCACATGATCACCGAGCCGGGTGAGGCGGCCCGCCGGGTGCTCGCCCGCCCGTCCGGGCCGGCGGAGAGCTACGCCTCCCTGGACGAGGCCAAGGCCAAGCTCCGGGAACGCAGCGCCAGCGAGCGCAGCCGGTTCATCGTCCGGTACGGGGTGGACAAGGCCCGCCTGCGCAACTACGACCTGATCTGCGACACCACACGTGCGTCGGCCACCGAGGTGATCGAGCACATCGTCGCCGCGTACGAGGGCACGCTCGGCGCCGAGGTGCTGCGCGACGGGCCGCCGCTGCTGCTGCTGGACCCGGCCCGCGTCTACCCGACCGAGGACATCGCCACCCTGCGGGGTCTGTGGGACACCGACTTCGTCGGCGACGTGGCCGAGGCCGGCGACGAGGCCCTCGAACCGCTGAAGATCGGTTTCACAGGTGAGTACTTCTTCGTCGTCGACGGTCACCGCCGGCTCAGCGCCGCCCTGCAGAACGGGTTCTCCCTGGTCCCCGCCCAACTGGTCGCGGAGGTCGACGAGCCGGTCGTGGGTGGCATGACGGCGATCGACTACTTCGCCGCCCAGGTCCGCCCCGGCCTGGTCTACGACTGGGAGGCGGCGCACAAGATCCACCTGCCGCTGCCCGAGCCCGCGCTGCTGCGCGGTGACGTGGTGCTCGCCGGGGATCCGGCCGCCGGCGTCTAGGGCGTGTGTCAAAGCCCCTGGCCGAACCGAGGACTTTGACACACGCCCTGAGCCCAGCGGTGGGCCGGGCCGGCACGCGGGTGCGCGCCGGCCCGGCCACCTGTTCACTCGTCGCGTCGAGGCGATGCCTCAGCCGAGGACCACGCCGGAGGCGCCGACGCCGGCCATCCCCGAGAGGATGTCCTCGTAGTAGAACCGCCAGGCGCAGACCCGGCCGGTGGTCACGTAGCCGGTGCAGGGCACCGTGGTGTTGGTGTCGTCGATGGCGGTGTTGGTGCCGGTCGCCCAGACCTGGAGGGTGTTCGCCGCGTTCACGATCTCCACCGGGCCGCCGCTGTCACCCTGACCGACGGCGTTGGTGCCGGTGGTGTTCTCGGCCTGCACCTGACCGCAGACCGTGCCGAAGTTGCGCACGTTGATGCACAGGTTGCGGGCCTTCACCTGGATCGAGCAGCGGGTGCCGGAGTACGCGCCGGAGGAGCACACCCAGTTGCCGACCTGGCTGGGCGTCGCGCCGATCACCTGGTTGTTGAACTCACTGACCACCGCGCCGGCCGCAGTGGTGCTGTTGTTGAAGACCCGGCCGCCCCCGCTGCCGTTGAGCAGCAGGGTGTCGGTGCTGACGTTACGGGTGGTGACGGTGCCGATCGTCTGCCCGGTCGGGTCGGTCGCCAGGACGTTCAGGTTGGCGCAGTGCGCGGCGGAGAGCACCCGCGTCACCCCGCCCTGGTAGACACCGAAGCCGGTCGAGCAGCCACCGCCGGTGGCGGTGTTGCGCCACGCGGCGCCACCCCACCACGGCGGCGAGTCGTCCCACCGGGTCGCCGGCGCGGCGGCGACGCCGGTCTGCACGGTCACCGGGACACCGGCGAGTGCCGACGCGCCGAGCAGACCGTCCTGGGTGCCGACGAGCAGGCCGGCGCCGTCGGCACGCGGTCCGACAGTGGTGATCTGGTTGCCGGCCTTGGCCCGCAGCCGGTCGGCCGCGGCGAAGAGTTCCCGCTGTGAGTACGGGGCGGACAGCACCTTGGTGGCGACGGTGGCCCGGGTGGTGGCCATCAGGTTGGCCGGCGGCTCGCCCTTCCAGTAGACCTGGAGCTGTCGGGTGGTGGGGTCGGCGACGATTCCGGCGAAGCCGGAGGTCGCGCTGCGCTCGGCGGCCTTCGTGATCCGCGCGGCGGCGGTGTTCATGCGCTCCTGCAGCTTGAGCAGCTCCGACCAGGAGGCGAAGCCGCCGGGCACAGGCGTGCTGTCGACGAACGATCCGGTGGTGGCGGCCTTGCCTCCGGGTGCGGCGGTGGCCGGTGCGGCGGACACGCCCGTGGCGAGCAGCGTGAGGCCGAACGCGGCGACGGCGACGCGACGCAGCAGCGACGGGGACCGCCGGACGGTCAGATGTGGACGGATCATCAGTACCTCTTCCCCCAGGGTGTGTGGAGCGGGGTCGAACCCGCACCAGGACGGTGGCATGGGACGTCGGCTCGACGCGGCGCATCCTGGACGGGACTGGACACCGCCGGACACCGCCGGACGGTCGACCGTCCGACAGGGAACTGTCAGACATCGGCGCTCGCCTATCGAAGGGCGCTGGGGCGGAATTAGCCTGCCCGTGCGCATCCGGGGCGGCCGGGTGACCGGGGGGTGGGAGCCGCATGTCCGACCAACGGGTACCTTCCGTTCGACCGGCATCGGGATCGTCCGCGGCGTTCGAGGTGGCCCGCGGCGGCGCGGAGGCGCAGACACTGCAGGAGCTGGCCGGGTTGCTGCGCCAGTTGCGTCGTCGGGAAGCCCGTCAACAGGGCGAGACCCAGCTGACCTACCGGCAACTGGCCGCGAAGACCGGCTGGTCGCGCGGGATCATCGGGGAGTACTTCGCCGGCAACATCCTGCCTCCACCGGAGCGGTTCGACGCGCTCATCCGGCTGCTCGGGGCAACCCCCGCCGAGCAGGGTGTGCTCGCCACGGCACGGGACCGGGTCGAGGAGCGCCGTCGAAGCCCGAACCGGGACCACGCGACGACCGGACGGGCGAGCGCCGGTGCCGGACGAGCCAGGGCCGGTGGCCCGCGCCCCGGTACGCCGGCGGCCCGCTTCCCGGTGCCCCGCCAACTGCCCCCGGCGCTGCCGGGCTTCGTCGGGCGTGCCGCCCAGCTCGCCGAACTCGACGCGGCGTGCGCCAGCCCCGGCGGGTCCGGGGAGGACGGCCTGGCGACGGCCACCGTCATGACGTTGTCCGGCACGGCCGGGGTCGGCAAGACGACGCTGGCGGTGCACTGGGCGCACCGGGTCGCCGACCGCTTCCCGGACGGCCAGCTCTACGTCGACCTGCGCGGGTTCGACGCCTCCGGAGCGGTGGTGACGGCCGTCGAGGCGGTCCGGGGGTTCCTGGAGGCCCTCGAGGTGCCGCCCGAACGCATCCCCACCCACCTGCCCGCGCAGGTGGGCCTCTACCGCAGCCTGCTCGCCGGCCGCCGGATGCTGGTGCTGCTCGACAACGCCCGCGACATCGACCAGGTCCGCCCCCTGCTGGTCGGCAGCCCGAGCTGCCTGGTCCTGGTCACCAGCCGCAACCAGCTCGCCGGTCTGATCGCCGCCGACGGCGCCCGGCCGATCGGCGTCGGCCTGCTCAGCACCGCCGAGGCGTGGCAACTGTTGGCCCGGCGGCTCGGCGCGGACCGGCTGGCGGCCGAACCGCAGGCGGTGGACGAGATCATCGAGCGGTGTGCGCGGCTGCCGCTGGCGTTGGCGGTGCTCGCCGCCAGAGGCGCGGCGAATCGCGCCTTCGGGCTGGCCACCCTCGCCGACGAGCTGCGCGAGGCGCCGCACCCGCTGGACTCGTTCGACGGTGGCGACGCCGGCAGCGACGTGCAGGCGGTCTTCTCCTGGTCGTACCGGAGCCTGACGCCCGCGGCGGCGCGCCTGTTCCGGCTGTTCGGCTGCCATCCGGGGCCGGAGCTGGGGGTCGCCGCGGCGGCCAGCCTGGCCGGGCTGCCCCGGGGCCAGGTGCCTCGACTGCTGGCGGAGCTGGCCCACGCCCACCTGGTCACCGAGCAGGCCCCCGGCCGGTTCGGCGCGCACGACCTCCTCCGGGCGTACGCGACGGAACTGGCGGAACGTCTCGAGCCGGCGGAAGCCCGGCGGGCCGCGATCCGGCGTGGGCTGGATCACTACCTGCACACCGCCCACGCGGCCGCGCTGCTGCTGCAACCGGGCCGGGATCCGGTCACCCTGGACGCCGCCCCACCGGGCGTGCTGCCCGAGGAGATCATCAACCACGGTCAGGCGCTCGCCTGGTTCACCATCGAGTACCCGGTGCTGCTGGCGGCGGTGGCCCACGCGAGACGTGCCGGGTTCGACGGCCACGCCTGGCAGTTGGCCTGGACACTCGTGGACTTCCTGCAACGGCGGGGGCGTTGGACGGACCTGGCCGTCGCCCAGCGGAGCGCCCTGGCCGGGGCGCGGCGGGCGGGCGACCGGCTCGGGCAGGCGAACGCCCACCGCGACCTGGCCCGGGTGCTCTCCCGGCTGGGTCGGGTGGAGGAGGCGGCCCGCAACTACCGGCAGGCCCTGGTGATCTTCGAGGCGTTGGGTGACCACACCGGGCAGGCGCGCACCCACCGGGCGTTCGGCGCGATGTTCGACGGTCTCGGCCGCTACGCCGAGGCGCTGGACCACGGCCAGCGGGCCCTGACGCTGTACCGGGACGCCGGCCACCCGGCCGGGGAGGCCAGCGCCCGCAACGCGGTCGGTTGGGCACACGCCCAGCTCGGCCAGTACGGGCCCGCGCTCGCGCACTGCGAGCAGGCGTTGGCGCTGCTGCGCCCGACCGGCGACCGGCACGGTGAGGCGAACACCTGGGACAGCCTCGGCTTCATCCACGCCCGGCTGGGTGACCACCGCGCGGCGATTCGCTGTTACCAGCGGGCGCTCGGCCTGTACCGGCGGATCAGCGACCGCTACGACGAGGCGGACACCCTGTCCCGGCTCGGCGAGAGCCGACACGCGGCGGGGGACACGGCCGGCGCCGTCCGCACCTGGCGGCGGGCCCTGGGCATCCTCGACGACCTCGGCCACCCCGACGTCGAGCGGGTACGTGACCTGTTGAGCCGGGCGACGGCCAGGTGCGCGATGCGGAGCTGACGCTCGCCCCCGAACTGCCCGGACGTCGGCGAGGGGTCGCCGCCGGGCGCGCGCGGCCGGTGCCCGGCAGCCGGCCGGTGACGCTCGGCACACCGGCGGTGGCCGATCGAGGTACGCCGGCCAGCGCGCGGCCGGGCACTCCGTAGACTGGTACGCAATGCCCGTCCACCTGTTGAAGGAGCCATCCCGCGTGACCGTTCAGCCCATCCGTCTGTTTGGGGATCCGGTGCTGCGCACGCCGGCCGATCCGGTGGTCGACTTCGACGCCGAGCTGCGTCGGCTCGTCGCCGACCTGACCGACACGATGCGTGAGCAGAACGGCGCCGGCCTGGCCGCGCCGCAGCTCGGCGTGAGTCTGCGGGTGTTCACCTTCGACGTCGACGACGTCCTCGGGCACCTGATCAATCCGGTGCTGGAGTTTCCCGACGAGGAGGAGCAGGACGGCCCGGAGGGCTGCCTGTCGATCCCCGGGCTCTACTTCGACACCAAGCGTCGGCAGAACGTCATCGCCAAGGGCTTCAGCTCCTTCGGTGACCCGGTGCAGATCGTCGGCACCGGCCTGATGGCGCGGTGCGTGCAGCACGAGACCGACCACCTCGACGGGGTGCTGTTCCTGGACCGGCTGGACCAGGAGGGGCGCAAGGAAGCCATGAAGGCGATCCGTCAGGCCGACTGGTACGACGCGGCGGCCCCACCCACGGTCAAGCTGAGCCCGCACATCAGCGACCCCTTCGGTCTGGGTCGGTGACCCCGATGCGTGTGATCTTCGCCGGCACGCCGGCCGTGGCCGTTCCCGCCCTGGCCGCCGTCGCCGCCTCCTCGCACGACCTGCTCGCCGTGGTCACCCGGCCGGACGCGCCCGCCGGGCGTGGGCGTGGCCTGTCCCGCTCCCCGGTCGGCGAGTGGGCCGACGCGCACGGCGTCGAGGTGCTCACGCCGGCCCGCCCCCGCGAGCCCGAGTTCCTCGACCGGCTGCGCGCGCTCGCACCGGACTGCGTGCCGGTGGTCGCCTACGGCGCGCTGGTGCCGCCGGCCGCCCTGGAGATCCCCCGGCACGGCTGGATCAACCTGCACTTCTCGCTGCTGCCCGCGTGGCGTGGCGCCGCTCCCGTGCAGCACGCCGTGCTGCACGGGGACGAGCTGACCGGGGCCAGCGTCTTCCAGTTGGAGGAGGGCCTGGACACCGGCCCGGTCTACGGCACCCTCACCGACGAGATCCGGCCCGCCGACACCTCCGGTGACCTGCTGGAACGGCTCGCCGACTCCGGTGCCGGGCTGCTGGTGGCGGTGCTCGACGCGATCGCCGACGGCACCGCCCGCGCCGAGCCGCAGCCCGCCGACGGGGTCTCGCTGGCGCCGAAGTTGACCGTGGACGACGCCCGGGTGCGCTGGGTCGACCCGGCCTTCGCCGTGGACCGCCGGATCCGGGCCTGCACGCCGGCCCCGGGCGGCTGGACCACGTTCCGGGGCGAGCGGGTGAAGCTCGGCCCGGTCGTGCCGGTGCCCGACGGCCCCGAGCTGAAGCCCGGGGAGTTGCTTGTGGAGAAGTCGCGGGTGCTGGCCGGCACGGCGACCGTGCCGGTGCGCCTCGGTGAGGTCCGCGCCGCGGGCAAGCGGGCCATGGGCGCGACCGACTGGGCGCGCGGCGTCCGGGTCGGCACCGGAGAGGACTTCGCGTGACAGCCCCGGAGGGGACCCGCCCCACCCGTTCCGGCCCGCCCGCGGGTCGTGGCGGGGACCGCCGGCCGGTTCGGCCACCGCTGGACCGCCCGCGCCGCGCGGCGTACGAGGCGGTGGCCGCGGTGCACCGCGACGACGCGTTCGCCAACCTGGTGCTGCCCATCATCCTGCGGGAGGAGGGGCTGTTCGGCAGGGACGCGGCCTTCGCCACCGAGCTGACCTACGGCACCCTGCGCAACCTGGGCACGTTGGACGCGATCCTGACCGACGCCGCCGGCCGGGACGTGGCCCGGATCGACCCACCGGTGCGCGACGCGCTGCGGCTCGGGGCGTACCAGCTCCTGCACACGCGGGTGCCCGCGCACGCCGCGGTGTCGTCGACAGTCGACCTGGTCCGTTCGGTCGCACCGGGCGCGACCGGCTTCGCCAACGCGGTGCTGCGCGAGGTGTCCAGCCGCGACGCGGACGCCTGGGTGGCGAAACTCGCCCCACCGATGGAGACCGACCCGGTCGGGCACCTGGCGTTGGCGTACAGCCATCCGCAGTGGATCGTGCGGGCCTTCTCCGAGGCGCTCGACGGCGATCTCGGTGAGACGGCCCGGCTCCTGATCGAGGACAACGAGCGCCCGCCGGTGCACCTGTGCGCCCGGCCGGGCCTGATCGACCCGATCGAGCTGGCCGACCAGGTCGGTGGGGCGCCCGGCGCCTTCTCGCCGTACACCGTCTATCTGCCCGGCGGCGCGCCCGGCGACATCCCGGCGGTTGTCGACGGCCGTGCCCACGTCCAGGACGAGGGCTCCCAGCTGGTCGCCGCGGCACTCGCCGACGCGCCGCTGGACGGCCCGGACGGGCGCTGGCTGGACCTGTGCGCCGGTCCGGGCGGCAAGGCCGGCCTGCTCGGCGCGCTGGCCGCGCAGCGTGGTGCGCGGGTGACCGCGGTGGAGGTGGCCGAGCACCGCGCCCGGCTGGTGTCCCTGGCCACCCGCGACCTGCCGGTGACCGTGCTGGCCATGGACGGCCGCGACGTCGGCGCCGACCCGAAGCTGCCGGAGCAGCACTTCGACCGGGTGCTTGTGGACGCCCCCTGCACGGGGTTGGGCTCGCTGCGACGCCGGCCGGAGTCGCGGTGGCGTCGCCAACCGTCCGACCTGCCGCCGCTGACCCGGCTGCAACGGGAGTTGCTGGGTGCGGCGTTGCGGGCGGTGCGCCCCGGTGGCCTGGTCGCCTATGTCACCTGCTCGCCGCACACGGTCGAGACGCACGTGACGGTGACCGAGGCGGCCCGCCGCAGTGGCGTCGCGGTGGACTTCGTCGACGCCCGGCCGCTGCTGCCGGTCGGCATGCCCGGTCTGGGTGACGGACCGACGGTGCAGCTCTGGCCGCACCGCCACGGCACCGACGCGATGTTCCTCGCCGTCCTGCGGCGAGGCTGACGGCTCCCGTCCGGCCGGTCACCCGACCGGCCGGACGCGGACGCTCAGGTGATCGGGAGACCATTGGTGCCGGCGTTGCGCATCGAGCGGGTCAGGTTCCGGTCGGAGATCCAGAGGAAGCACTGCACCCCGCGGTTGCCGTTCTTCCACTCCTCCTCGTACGGCTGGTAGTAGATCGTGCCGGCGCGGAAGTCGAGCTGGGAGTTGTCCGGGACTTTGGCGTACTTGGCGATCATCGTCTGGCAGGCCCGGTGGGTCTTCTTGACGGTGCGGGAGAACTCGGCGAAGGTGACCGCCGGGGCCTGCCAGACCCCGACGAACTCGGCGTGGTGCTTGGCCGTGCAGGAGACCGGCGCCATCTCGTCGATGTCGTCCTTGACCAGCTTGGGGTTGAAGCACCGGTACGCCAGCGGCGCCTTGCCGGACAGCGCGCCCCGGAGGCTGCCGGTGCGCGGGCCGACGGTGGTGTCGTCGATGCTGGCGATCTCGCTGACGTCGCAGCGGTACCAGCGGGCGCCGCCCGCCCAGGCCTGCGGCGACGGCAACACGACGGTCAGGCCGATCCGCCCGGAACGCCAGTCGGCGCCCACCGCCTTGTTGACCACCGTGTCGCACCCGGCCTGTGCGGCCCGCATGCCCGCCGAGCCGGGCTGCGGGGGCGTGCCCGGCGTGGCGTCCGCGCCGGTGAACGTGCCGACGTGCATGGTCTCCACCAGGTGCGACTCGGTGCACGCCGTCGGGTTGTAGCCGGTCAGGAAGCCGACCTGCTGAGCGGTCAGGTGGCAGACGTCGGCGGCGGGCACGAACTGCTGCGCCGCGACGGGCGCCGGCCAGTCGTCCACGAGGTCACGGTCGACGCCGGCGGGTGCGCTGCACCCGACCAGCATCAGGGCCAGGGCCGCACCCCCGGCGTACGCCGTCCACCACCGTCGCATCCCTGACCTCCCGCCACTGTGGCCTCCGGCCGGACCCCGCCGGTCGGTAGCGCCACGGCGCAGCAGCATACGGCACCCGTGCTCAGATGGCGGGCAGTCCCTCGGGGCCGGCGCCGCGCATCGAGCGGGTGAGTTTGCGGTCGTCGCTCCACAGGAAACAACGCACCCCACGGTCGCCCTCCTCCCACTCCCGTTGTGACGGCGGGTAGTAGATGGACCCGGCCCGGTACGGCAGGTCCTTGTTGTTCGGCACGGCGGCGTACGCGGCGATCAGCTCCATGCAGCGTCGGTGTGCCTGCACGGCGGTGCGGGCGAACTCGGCCCAGGTGGTGTCCCGTTCCTGGTAGACGCCCACGAACTCGGCGCGGTGCGGCTCGGTGCAGAGCACCGGCGCCATGTAGTTGAGGTTGTCGCCGATCAGCTTGGGGTCGAAGCAGCGGTGGGTCAGTGGGCTGTCGCCGATCAACGCGCCGCGCAGGCTGCCGGTGCGGTTCACCGGGCGGGTGTTGTCGATGCTGCCGGTCTCGCTGAGGTCGCAGCGGAACCAGCGCGCGCCGCCGGCCCAGGCCGGCGCCGAGGGCAGCGCCAGGGACAGCGTGAGTCGGGCCGTGTGCCAGTCGCCGCCGAGCACATCCCGGGCCCGTTGGTCGCACTCGGCGCGGGCCGTGCGCAGCGCCGACGAGCCCGGCTCCGGCCGGGTCTCGGTCAGCGCGTCGGGCCCGACGAAGGCGCCGACGTGGATGGCCTCGGCCAGGTGGTTGCGCGCGCAGTCCACCGTCTCGTAGGTGCTGGCCTGCACGACCGCGGTGATCCGGGGCAGGCAGGTGTCGGTGGCCGGGGTGAACGGCGTCGGCTCCCGCAGCGCCGGCCAGTCGTCGGTGAGATCACCGTCCGCGCCCCGCGCCGGCGCGCAGCCGGCCAGCAGCATCGTCGTGACGCCGGCCAGCACCAGCGCTGGAAACCACCGTCGCATCGTCCGCCCTTCCGGGAGCTGGCGGCCGGTCACCGCGCCCCGCGGCGAAACCCCGGCGGGTGAGCGCCCTTCGGCACTGTCCCGCTTGGAGTGTCGTCGCGTTTCCGTCGATCGGCCAGCCACTCATGTCTGTTCGTCCGGATTCGGCAGTCCGGAGCGCCTAATTCTGCACCACTGGTCACTGTCGCATCACAACGCGTCGGAGTTGGTGCCGCGATGCGGGTGACGGGTGACCGCGTTCGTACACTGGCCCCGTGACCGTACCGCCGCCGATCGTCGCGCCGAGCATCCTGGCCGCCGATTTCGCCCACCTCGCCGAAGAGGTCCGTGCCGTCGAGGACGCCGCGGACTGGTTGCACGTCGACGTGATGGACAACCATTTCGTGCCGAACCTGACCATCGGGTTGCCTGTGGTGCAGAGCCTGCGGGCGGTCACCGCGATGCCGTTCGACGTGCACCTGATGATCGAGGATCCGCGCCGGTGGGCCCCCGGTTACGCCGACGCGGGGGCGTACAACGTCACCTTCCACGCGGAGGCGGCCGACGACCCGGTGGCGCTGGCCAAGGACCTGCGCTCGGCGGGTGCGAAGGCCGGCCTGGCCATCGACCGGGACACCCCGATCGAGCCGTACCTGGACCTGCTGCCCAGCTTCGACACCCTGCTGATCATGACGATCAAGGCCGGTTTCGGTGGGCAGCGGTTCATCCCGCAGTTGCTGGAGAAGGTGCGTACCGCCCGCCGGCACGTCTCGGCCGGGCACCTGGAGCTGCGCATCGAGGTGGACGGCGGGATCGCCGCGGACACCATCGAGCAGGCGGCCGCCGCCGGCGCCGACGCGTTCGTGGCCGGCACCGCCGTGTACGGCGCCGCCGACCCGGCGGAGGCGGTACGACACCTGCGGGCACTCGCGGAACGCGCGGCTCCCGGGGCCTGAGGTGGAGCCCGAGGTCGACCGCAAGGACATCATCCTCGTCGTCGACGACGACGAGGACATCGCTCGTTTCGTCGAGTTCAACCTGCGGCTGCACGGCTTCGACGTGATCCACGCCAGCGACGGCCAGGAGGCCCTGGAGGTCATCGAGCGCCAGCGACCGGACCTGGCGGTCGTCGACCTCATGATGCCCCGCATCGACGGGCTGGAGCTGACCCGGCGGCTGCGCGCCGACCCGATGACCTCCGCCCTGCCGGTGATCATGCTGACGGCCAAGGGGATGACCGTCGACAAGGTGCACGGGCTCAGCGCCGGCGCCGACGACTACCTGGTCAAGCCGTTCGACACCGCCGAGCTGGTGGCCCGGGTCTCGTCCACCCTGCGCCGCAACAAGGAGTTCCGGGAGGTCTCCCCGCTGACCGGGCTGCCCGGCAACAGCCGGATCCGTCGGGAGATCAGCGACCGGGTCCGAAACGGCGTGGACTACGCCGTCGGCTACGTCGACATCGACCGGTTCAAGAGCGTCAACGACAGGTACGGCTTCGTGCGCGGCGACGACTTCATCTCCGCGCTGGCCCGCAGCCTGCACCGGGCGGTGGTGGGCGTCGGGCTGCCACCGGCCTTCCTCGGTCACGTCGGCGGCGACGACTTCGTCATCGTCTGCGCCCCGGACCAGGTGCGCCCCCTGACGTCCCGCGCGGTCGTCGACTTCGAGAACGCCGCCGACACGCTCTACGACCCGACCGACCGGGAGCGCGGCTTCGTCGAGCTGAAGGATCGCCGCGGCAACATCCGGCGGGCGGCCCTGGTGACGCTCTCCATCGGGGTGTCGCTCTCCGACGCCGGCAAGCGGTTCACCGACCCCCTGGAGGCGATCGCGGTGGCCTCGGAGATGAAGACGGTGGCCAAGAGCCAACCGGGGTCGTACGTCGCCGTGGACCGGCGCCGCGGTGTCACGTGAGCATGACAGCCCTGTGAAGTAGCTCGCCTGGGTGGCGACGCACCCCCGTCGGCGTGTAAGACTGCCCTGTACCCACCACGCGCTGGCGGGACTCGGTGAAATTCCGAACCGGCGGTGATCCACGGTCCAACCGTGGTCAGCCCGCGACCCGGACGGCTCTGCTGTCCGGTGGACCTGGTGAAAATCCGGGGCCGACGGTTGGGAGCGGTTCGTCCGCCCCCAGACAGTCCGGATGGGAGACAGCGCGCGGGACGGACGGGTCCGAGCCGGCCGCTGGCTTCAGCGTGCCGCGCCGACCCTCCGGGGGCGGCTGTGCCGTTCCCGGAAATCCGCGGGCGGCTCGCGCCGTTCCCCGGATCCGCCACCGCCTGCCCGCGGCCCCATGGCCGCAGCCTCCCTGACCGCCCGCGCGCGGACCGGCGAGTGAGAGGGCAGGACAGGGCGATGGCCAGCGTCTCCGTCGACGAGGCGATGCGGCGTGCGATCGAGTTGGCGGCACGCGGGCTCGGCACCACCAGTCCCAACCCGGTGGTCGGCTGCGTGCTGCTCGACGAGGACGGCGAGGTCGTCGGTGAGGGCTTCCACGCGTACGCCGGCGGGCCGCACGCCGAGATCGTCGCGCTGGCGCAGGCCGGGCGACGCGCCAAGGGCGGCACCGCCGTCGTCACTCTGGAACCCTGCGACCACACCGGTCGCACCGGCCCCTGCAGTTCCGCGCTCGTCCAGGCCGGGGTCTCCCGGGTGGTCATCGCCGTGCCCGACCCCAACCCGGTCGCGTCCGGGGGCGCCGCCACCCTGCGCGCCGCCGGGGTCCGGGTCGATCTGGGGGTACGCGGCGAGGAGGCCGAGGCCGGCAACGTCGCCTGGCTGACCTCGATGCGCCGCGGCTGGCCGTACGTCATCTGGAAGTACGCCGCCACGCTCGACGGGCGCTCCGCCGCGGCAGACGGCACCAGCATGTGGATCACCTCGGAGGCGGCGCGGATGGACGTGCACGCGCTGCGCGGCACCGTCGACGCGGTGCTCGCCGGGGTGGGCACCGTGCTCGCCGACGACCCCCGGTTGACCGCCCGGAACCTGCGCGACGGCAGCCTGGCCATCCGGCAGCCGCTGCGGGTGGTCGTGGACAGCTCGGGGCGTACCCCGGCTGACGCCCTGGTCCGCGACGGCGCCGCGCGGACGTGGATCGCGACCGCCGACGAGGTCGGCGCCGACCCGGACGGCCGGGTCGACCTGCCGGCGCTGCTCGCGGCGCTGCACCAGCGCGGGGTCCGCGCGGTGCTGCTGGAGGGCGGCCCCCGACTGGCCGGCGCGTTCCTGCGGGCCGGCCTGATCGACAAGATCGTCTCCTACGTCGCGCCCCGGTTGCTCGGCGCCGGCCCGACAGCTCTCGTCGACGCGGGAGTGACCACCATCGCCGAGGCCATCGATCTGGAGTTCGTCGACGTTACGCAGATCGGTCCGGATCTCCGGATCACCGCTTTGCCCCGCAAAAGGGAGGGCTGACATGTTCACCGGCATTATCGAGGAGTTGGGCGAGATCGTCCGGGTCACGGCGACGGCGGGCGATTCGGCGCTTGTCGCCGTTCGCGGTCCGCTCGTCACGTCCGACGCCCGGCACGGCGACTCCATCGCGGTCAACGGCGTCTGCCTGACCGTCGTGGAGGTCACCGACGGGGTTTTCACCGCCGACGTGATGGGCGAGACGCTGCGCCGCTCCGCGCTGGGCGCGTTGAACGTCGGCGACCCGGTCAACCTGGAGCGGGCCGCCGCCCTCGGCAGCCGCCTCGGCGGGCACCTGGTGCAGGGCCACGTCGACGGCGTCGGCGAGCTGATCTCCCGGGAGCCGGCCGAGCAGTGGGAGACCGTCCGTTTCCGTCTGCCCGCCGCACTCTCCCGGTACGTGGTGGAGAAGGGCTCGATCACCATCGACGGCGTCTCGCTGACCGTGGCCGAGGTGGGCACGGACGAGTTCGCCGTCGGGTTGATCCCGACCACGCTCACGCTGACCACGCTCGGCGCCAAGGGCGTCGGCGACCCGGTCAACCTGGAGGTCGACGTGCTGGCCAAGTACGTCGAACGGCTGCTCGGCGACCGGCTCACCGACGCTCGCGGGGCGAGCACGAACCCGGGCGAGGTGGCCTGATGGGTCCGCTGAGTTGGCTGTTGGACGCCCAGGTGCAGGTGGCCGGCTCGCCGGTGCTGGCCCGGGAGATCGTCGGCAACGCCTTCGGGCTGATCTCCGCGGTGCTGGGGCTGCGCCGGCTGGTCTGGGCGTGGCCGGTCGGCATGGTCGGCAACGCGCTGCTGCTCACCGTCTTCCTCGGCGGGGTGTTCGCCACCCCGCAGGAGCACGACCTGTACGGGCAGGCCGGCAGGCAGGTGTTCTTCTTCGCGGTCAGCGTCTACGGCTGGTGGCGCTGGCGGCGCAACAGTCGCGCCGACGCCGGTCAGGCGGCTGTCGTCCCGCGCTGGGCCACCGGGCGGGAGCGGCTGATGCTGCTGCTGGCCGCCGTGGTCGGCACCGCCGCGGCGTACCCGGTGCTCAAGGCACTGGGCTCGTGGGGTCCGCTGCCCGACGCCTGGATCCTCACCGGCAGCCTGCTGGCCACCTACGGCATGGCCCGTGGCTGGGTGGAGTTCTGGCTGCTCTGGATCGCGGTGGACGCGGTCGGGGTGCCGCTGCTGCTGCGCGGCGGCTTCTATCCGTCGGCGGCCATGTACCTGGTCTACGGCGCCATCTGCGCCTGGGGCTTCGCCGCCTGGTGGCGCACCTCGCGCGCCACCCGGCCGGCGCCCGTCCGTCCCATCTACACGGAGGCCGTGGCATGAGCGAGCGAATCAGCAGGCTCAGCCCCGTGGTGGGTCATGACGCCACTGCTCACAGTCCGACCCCCGGCCGAGGCCGCGTGGCCTTGTCAGGACAGACCGACGCGGCCGGGGCTCGGACCGTTCGGCGAAGTGGAGTGGCGGCATGACCAGTTTCGGGGATATCGAGCAGGCGATCGCGGAGATCGCCGCCGGGCGGCCGGTCGTCGTGGTCGACGACGCCGACCGGGAGAACGAGGGCGACCTGATCTTCGCGGCCGAGTTGGCCACGCCGGAGCTGATGGCGTTCATGGTGCGCTACACCTCCGGGTACGTCTGCGTGGCGTTGACCGAGAGCGAGGCCGACCGCCTCGACCTGCCGCCGATGCACCACACCAACCAGGACCGGCGCGGCACCGCGTACACGGTGACCGTGGACGCCCGGGAGGGCATCAGCACCGGCATCTCGGCGGCCGACCGGGCGCACACCAGTCGGCTGCTCGCCGGCGCGGCGACCGACTCGACCGACCTGGCCCGGCCCGGCCACGTGGTGCCGTTGCGTGCCCGCGAGGGCGGGGTGTTGCGGCGACCCGGGCACACCGAGGCGGGGATCGACCTGACCCGGCTGGCCGGGCTGCGCCCGGCGGGTGTGCTCTGCGAGTTGGTCAACGACGACGGCACCATGATGCGGCTGCCGGACCTGGAGAAGTTCTCCGCCGAGCACGGCCTCATGCTGATCACCATCGCCGACCTGATCGCCTACCGGCGGCGTACCGAGAAGCAGGTCGAGCTGGTCGCGGACGCCCGGATGCCCACCCGGCACGGGGTGTTCCGGGCGCTCGGCTACCGCGCCGCGCACGATCCGGCCGAACACGTCGCGATGGTGCTCGGTGACCTCGGCGACGGCCACGACGTGCTGGTCCGGGTGCACTCGGAGTGCCTCACCGGTGACGTGTTCGGCTCGCTGCGCTGCGACTGCGGGCCACAGTTGGACGCCGCGCTGGCCCGGGTCGGTCGCGAGGGCCGAGGCGTGGTCCTCTACGTCCGGGGTCACGAGGGGCGCGGCATCGGGCTGCTGCACAAGCTGCAGGCGTACCAGTTGCAGGATTCCGGCCGCGACACCGTCGACGCCAACCTCGACCTGGGCCTGCCGGCCGACGCCCGCGACTACGGCACCGGCGCCCAGATCCTCTACGACCTCGGCGTGCGCTCGATGCGACTGTTGACGAACAACCCGGCCAAGCGGGCCGGGCTGGAGGGGTACGGGTTGACCATCACCGGCCGGGAGGGGTTGCCGGCCGGCGCGCACCCGGAGAACCTGCGCTACCTGCGCACCAAGCGGGACCGGATGGGTCACCTGCTGGACGAGTTGGACGAGGTGTCCGAGGCGCCGCTGGGGCGCCCGGTCGCCAACGACGAGATCGGAGCATGACGATGGCGGGTTTCGGTGAGCCGGGAGTCGACGCGGTGGACGCCGCGGGGCTGACCGTCGGGATCGTGGCGGCCCGGTGGCACGGTGACCTGACCGACCACATGCTGGAGCGGGCGGTGGCCGCCGCCGAGGCGTGCGGGGCGCGTTCGGTCGTCGCCCGGGTCGCCGGCTCGGTCGAGTTGCCGGTGGTGGCCCAGGCCCTCGCGCGCCGCTGTGACGTGGTGGTCGCTCTCGGCGTGGTGGTGCGCGGTTCCACCGCCCACTTCGACTACGTCTGCCGCTCGGTGACCGACGGGCTGACCCGGGTGGCGCTGGACGAGGGCAAGCCGGTGGCGCACGGGGTGCTGACCGTGGAGACCATCGAGCAGGCCCGCGACCGAGCCGGTCTGCCCGGCTCGGCCGAGGACAAGGGCTGGGCCGCGACCGTGGCCGCGCTCGACGCCGCGCTCGCCGTGCGGACGGTGGCGGCGGGCAACGCCCAGCGGGTCGGGTTCAGCGGCTGACGCCGCCTCGGTCGGCTCTGCGGGCGGGCCCTCAGAGCCGACCGGCCTCGATGATCCGGTGCAGGAACTGCCGGGTGCGGGGCTGGGTCGGCTCGCCGAGCACCTGCTCCGGCGGGCCGCTCTCGACGACCCGTCCGGCGTCGAGGAAGCAGACCTGGTCGGCGACCTCCCGGGCGAAGCCCATCTCGTGGGTGGCCAGCACCATTGTCATGCCGTCGGCCTTCAGGTCCCGGATCATCGCCAGCACCTCACCGACGAGTTCCGGGTCCAGCGCGGAGGTGATCTCGTCGAGCAGCATCAGGCGGGGTGAGTTCGCCAGCGCCCGGACGATCGCCACCCGCTGCTGCTGCCCGCCGGAGAGCCGATCCGGGTATGCGTCCGCCCGGGCGCCGAGACCCACCCGGTCGAGCAACTCCCGGGCCTGGGCCTCCGCCTCCGCACGGGCCCGCCGGTGTACGCGCCGCGGCGCGAGGGTGATGTTGTCCAACACGCTCAGGTGCGGGAAGAGGTTGTACGCCTGGAACACCATCCCGATCCGGCGGCGGACCCGGTCCGGGTCCACCCGGGGATCGGAGATGTCCTCCCCGTCCAACTCGATGGTGCCGTCGTCGAGGTCCTCCAGCAGGTTCACGCAGCGCAGCAGTGTCGACTTGCCCGAACCGGAGGCGCCGATCAGCGCGACCACCTGGTGCTCGGCGACGGTCAGGTCGAGCTGGTCGAGCACGACGGCGCCCGCGAACTCCTTGCGCAGGCCCCGGCAGCGCAGCAGTGTCATGGTCAGCCTCCCGACTGTCGGCGGGCCGCGCGCAGCGTCACCCAGTCGGTGACCGCGATCAGCGGGATCGCGAGCAGCACGAACAGCACCCCCGCCACGACGTACGGCGTGTAGTTGAACGACTGGGCGGTGGCGATCTGCGCGGCCCGGACCGCGTCGATCGGTCCGGCGAGCGAGACCAGCCCGACGTCCTTCTGCAACGCCACCACGTCGTTGAGCAGCGGTGGCGCCACCCGGCGGACGGCCTGCGGCAGGACCACGTGCCGCATCGTCTGCCGGTAGGTCAGGCCCAGCGAACGGGCCGCCGCGAGTTGGCTGGGATGCACCGACTCGATGCCGGCCCGGAACACCTCGGCGAGATAACCGCCGTAGGTGAGGATCAACGCGAGCCCGCCGAGCACCAGCACCGGTGGCATGCCCTGCAGGCGCAGGCCGGGCACGCCGAGGGTGAGCAGGTAGAGCACGATGATCAGCGGCAGGCCGCGGAAGGTGTAGGTGTAGCCGGCGGCCAGCGCCCGGACCGGAAAGAAGACCGGGCCGCGCAGCGTCCGCAGCACCGCGATCACCAGACCGAGCAGCAGCGCGCCGACCGCGCAGCAGACCAGCAGCCGGACGTTGAGCCAGAGCCCGACCAGCACCGCCGGCAGCGCGTCGGAGGCGATCCCCGGGTCCAGGAACGACTGCCGGACCCGGTCCCAGCCGGGCGCGCCGGTCACCGCGACGATCAGCAGCGTGCCGAGCGCCGCCGTGGAGCAGGCCGCGACCAGCACGCTGTAGGCGGTCTGCCGATTCCGGTACGCCGAGCGCCGCCGCTGCGCCGCGGAGGGAACGTGATCGAGCAGGGTCACTGTAGCTCGGCCGCCCCCGCCACCTGCGCGAGCCACTTCTGCTCCAGCTGCTTCAGCGTGCCCGCCTCGGTGAGCTGACCGACCGCGCCGGTGACGCAGGAGGTCAGCGGTGAGTTCTTGTCCAGCAGCAGCCCGAAGGCCTCGGGCGAGCCGACCTGCGGCACCTGTCCGACGATCGTCGCGTCGGTGAGCTCCGCGCCGGTCATGTAGAAGGCGGTCGGCAGGTCCACCACCAGACCGTCGATCTGCCCGTTCTGCAGGGCCTTCTTGGCGTCGTCGTTGTTGTTGTAGACCTGTGGCTTCCTGGTCGGCTTGAGCACGTCGACGATCGCCTGGTGGCTGGTGGTGCCGACCTGGGCGCCGAGCTTGGCGTCACGGAGTTCCGCCAACGACTTCCGGCCGGCGATCTTGGACGACTTCAACGCGATCACGGTCTGCCGGACCAGGTAGTACGGAGCGGTGAAGTCGACAGCCCGCTTGCGCTCCTCGGTGATGGAGAACTGGTTGATGTCGAAGTCGAAGTTCTTTGGCCCGGGCGCGACGGCGGTCTCGAACTTGACCCGGGTCCAGGCGACGTCCGCGCGGGCGTAGCCGAGCTTCTCGGCCACCGCGTACGCGACGGCGGATTCGAAGCCCTCGCCGTTGTCCGGCTTGTCCTTGGCGAACCACGGCTCGTACGCGGGCTGGTCGGTGGCGATGGTGAGCTTGCCCGGCGTACGCGTGGGCAGGCTGTCCTTGGCGCAGGACGCCGCGGTGACAGTCGGGGTGGGGGACTCCTTCTGTGGCGCGCACCCGACGGTGGCGACGACGACCGCACCGGCGAGGGTGAGCGCGAGGAGACGTGAGCTGCTGGCCATGGCCGACAGCGTAGAGGTATCGACAAGTCTGCTTGGGGATTTTTCCCACCATGTTGATAGGGAATTGTCCGCTTGCTGGATTTCGGCGGACCCGGACGCGGGGCGTCGCCCCGGCGGCTGGAAGAATCGTCCACCGTGAAGACGTTCGAGGAGTTGTTCGCCGAGCTGCAGGCCAAGGCCGCCGCCGGCACCCCGGGCTCGGGCACCGTCGCCGCCCTGGAAAAGGGCGTGCACTTCATCGGCAAGAAGGTCGTCGAGGAGGCCGCCGAGTCGTGGATGGCCGCCGAGCACGAGGGGCCGGAGCGCACCGCCGAGGAGATCTCCCAACTGCTCTACCAGGTCCAGGTGCTCATGCTCGCCAGCGGTCTCGACCTCAAGGACGTCTACCGACATCTGTGAGTGCCCCCCACCCGTTGATCGCCATCCGGATCGAAGGAGCACTCCCGTCATGCTGCGTGTCGCCATTCCCAACAAGGGCACCCTGGCCGAGCCGGCCGCCCAGATGCTGCGCGAGGCGGGCTACCGCCAGCGCACCGACCCCAAGGATCTCGTCTGCCGCGACGAGGCCAACGACGTCGAATTCTTCTACCTGCGCCCCAAGGACATCGCCACCTACGTCGGGTCCGGTGACCTCGACCTCGGGATCACCGGCCGCGACCTGCTGATCGACTCGGCCGCGCCGGCGGAGGAGGTCGTCGACCTCGCCTTCGGTCAGGCCACCTTCCGCTTCGCCGCCCGCCCCGACGACATCGCCTCCGTGCGGGACCTGGGCGGGCACCGCATCGCCACCGCGTACCCCGGGCTGGTCGAGCGGCACCTCGGCGAGGCGGGCGTCAAGGCCGACGTGATCCGCCTCGACGGCGCGGTGGAGAACGCCGTACGCCTCGGTGTCGCCGACGTGATCGCGGACGTCGTGGAGACCGGCGCCACCCTGCGTCAGGCGGGCCTCGTGGTGTTCGGCGAGCCGCTGCTGCGCTCCTCGGCGGTGCTGGTCCGCCGCGCCGCCGCGCCGGCCCACCCGCAGGCCGCGCAGCTGCTGCGCCGCCTGCACGGTGTGCTGGTCGCCCGCCGCTACGTGATGCTCGCCTACGACGTGCCGGCCGGTCTGCTGGAACGGGCCAGCGGGCTCACCCCCGGCATCGAGTCGCCCACGGTGTCGCCGCTGCACCGCGAGGGATGGGTGGCGGTGCAGGCGATGGTGCTCCGGGACGACGTCCACCGCATCATGGACGAGCTGTACGAGCTGGGCGCCCGCGCCATCCTCGTCACCAACATCCACGCCTGCCGCCTCTGACGCGTCTCCCCGGTCCGCGCCGCGGCGCGGCGCCGGTGGTTGATCAACTCGGTGTCGCTGAAACGGGGGTGTCCGCGCGTCGGGGACACCCCCGTTTCACTGACCTTGAGTGGATCTATCGGGTACGCGCGGGTGCGCCTGATGGCCGCCCGGAAACAGGCCCGAGGTGGTGGGCGGGTGTGACGCGCGTGTGCGCGAAACGGCCGTGCCCGACGAGGCGCAAGATCGTGCTCGATCGTTGATGTAGTGGCCTCCGCCGCCACCGAGACCACTACATCCTGGTTCGAGCACGATCATGGCCGGGTGACCGGGTGACCGGGTGACCGGGTGACCGGGTGGCTGGTGCTGCCGGGTGAAGGGTGCTGTTTTTCGTGGGGTGCGGCGGGTGACCGGTGGTGTGGGTCTGGGCCTGGGCGGCGGGGGCTCGGGGTGGTGGCTCGGCGGGTGGCGCGTTTGAAGGGCGGGTGTGGTGGCAGACTGGTGGGGTGAGTGAAACCGATCTGGTCCGCCTGAAGCCCCGCCGCATCCGCGTGGTCTGTTGGTCCGCGGCGGCTGCCCTGGTGGTGGTGTTCGGTCTGGTCGCCACGTCGCTGAGTGGCCCGACCGGCGACGGTTACGGCAGCTTCCAGCGCGGCGACCAGATCGCCATGATCGGCCTCGGTGTTTTCGGTGCTCTCGGCTTTCTCCTGTTCACCCGTCCGCGGGTGGAGGCGGACGCACGGAGCGTCCGGGTCCGTAACGTCATCAGCTCCTACGAACTGCCCTGGGAGGTCGTCCGGGGCGTGCGCTTCGACCGGGGCGCGCCGTGGGCCAGCCTGGAGCTGCACGACGACGACCTGCTGCCGATGATCGCCCTACAGGCTGCCGACAAGGAGTTTGCCGTCGACGGGGTCCGCGCGCTGCGCCGACTGCATGAGGCGCACCAGGCCCACCTTGCCGAGCGCGCCACCCGTCGCTGACCCCGACGACGACGCGTTCCCCCGGGTTCGCGCAGCTACCGCACATCCCAGCGCCCCAAGATCCGAGCAACATCACCGAAAGTGCTGCCTCAGCCCGCTCTGAGGCAGCACTTTCGGTGAAAGTGCATCGATCTTGACCCAACCGCGTCCACCCTTGGGCCATCAGGCACGCGAGGAGCCACCTCGGCCACCGCGAGTCAGCGGCAACCCCGGCCACCCGCGAGCCGTCGGCGGCAACCCCCAACCACCCGCGAGCCATTGCCGGCACACCCTGGCCACCGCGGGTCGGCGGCAACCCCCGACCACCGGCGAGCCGTCATCGGCACACCCCGGCCACCCGCGAGCCGTCGGGGGCAACCCGGCCACCCGCGACCCGCCGGCGGCTGACCCCCGCCGGCGAGTCGTCGTCGGCACACCCCGGCCACCCGCGAGCCGTCGGGGGCAACCCGGCCACCCGCGACCCGTCGGCGGCTGACCCCCGCCGGCGAGTCGTCGTCGGCGCACCCGGCCACCCGCTAGCCGGCGGGTGGCGGGTGCGGAGGCCCAGCGTGGCTCGGGTGTGCCCGGTTTGGGGGCGGCCGGGGCGCGGGTGTAGTGTTACCGAGTCGACCAGGCTGTCTCCGCATGCGAGCAGGCAGCCTTGAAAGCGGAGCGCCTGTCTCCCACCCGAGTCGCCGCTACGGTGGCCGGGTCCGGTCACCGGTTCCGGGCACGTCCCGGCGCCGGACGTGTGATCCTGTGATCACGCCGACCGGTCGAGCGGGCCCTGGCATGCGCCGGGGCCTTCTGCTTTCCAGGTCGGTTCCCACCTGGGAGCCGCCGGGGTCGGTACCTGAGCAGAAACGACTCGAGGAGGCCCCATCAGCGTCGAACCACGCGTGAACGAGCAGATCCGGGCACGTGAGGTCCGACTGGTCGGCCCCGAGGGTGAGCAGGTGGGCATCGTCCCGCTGGAGCGCGCCCTTCAGCTGGCCGCGGACGTCGATCTGGACCTGGTCGAGGTCGCGCCGATGGCGCGCCCGCCGGTGTGCAAGCTCATGGACTTCGGCAAGTTCAAGTATGAGAGCGCACTCAAGGCGCGCGAAGCGCGGCGTAACCAGCAGCAGACCGTCATCAAGGAAATGAAGCTTCGGCCGAAGATCGACCCGCACGACTACGAGACCAAAAAGGGTCACGTGGTGCGGTTCCTCAAGGCGGGCGACAAGGTCAAGGTGACGATCATGTTCCGCGGTCGCGAGCAGAGCCGCCCGGAGCTGGGTTACCGGCTCCTGCGCCGGCTCGAATCCGAGATCACGGACCTGGGATACGTCGAGGCCGCTCCCAAGCAGGACGGCCGAAACATGATCATGGTTCTCGCTCCGCTGCGGGCCGTGAAGGCCTCCGCGGTCGCCGCCACGGCGTCCCGCGGTGCACCTCGGGACCGGGCAGCGGACGAGTCCGCCGCTCCGGCAGCCGATGAGACCGCGGCGGCCGGCGAAACCGCAACGGCCGGCGAGACCGCAACAGCCGGTGACACCGGCCTCGCTGCCGACACCAGCGGCGAGTAACAGGGGAGAAGACGTTCCACATGCCGAAGATGAAGAGCCACACGGGTATGGGCAAGCGGGTCAAGGTGACCGGCCGTGGCAAGATCGTGGCCGAGCAGGCCGGCAAGCGCCACCTGCTGGAAGGTAAGTCTTCCACCCGTACCCGCCGGTTGACCGGCACGGTCGAGGTGGCCAAGGCTGACGTCAAGCGCATCAAGAAGCTGCTCGGCCGCTGACGCGCGCCACCTTTACGTTTTAAGGAGTTGAGATGGCACGCGTCAAGCGGGCTGTAAACGCCCAGAAGAAGCGTCGTACCCTGCTGGAGACCGCGAGCGGTTACCGCGGTCAGCGCTCCCGGCTGTACCGCAAGGCCAAGGAGCAGGTGCTGCACTCGATGCAGTACGCCTACCGGGACCGTCGCGACCGCAAGGGCGACTTCCGGCAGCTGTGGATCCAGCGGATCAACGCGGGCGCCCGGGCCAACGGGATGACCTACAACCGGCTGATCCAGGGCCTGCGTCTGGCTGGCATCGAGGTCGACCGCAAGATCCTGGCCGACATGGCTGTCAACGACGCCGCTTCCTTCGCGGCGATCGTCGAGCTGGCCCGGGCCGCGGTCACGGCCGAGGGCACCGGCGGCGCGGCGGCTCAGGCCGCCTGATCCCCACGCACCAGAGCGAGGCGTCTCCCGTGTCGGCACCGCCGTCCGGGGGGCGCCTCGATCGTGCCGGAGGAGCGCACACCATGGCCTTCACTCCCCGTACCCCCAGGGTTGTCGCCGCCCGGCGGTTGCAGCGCCGGCGCGACCGCGACGCCACCGGCCGGTTCCTGGCCGAGGGACCGCAGGCGGTCCGCGAGGCCCTGGCGCGGCCGGGGGTGGTCACCGAGCTTTTCGGTACGCCCGCCGCGCTCGACAGGTATCCGGAGTTGGCCGCCACGGCGGCCCGCGCCGACGTGCCGGTCTCCGAGGTGACCGACGAGGCCGTCGCCGCGTTGACCGAGACCGTCGCCCCGCAGGGGCTGGTCGCGGTCTGCCGGCACCTCGACGTGTCGCTTCAGCAGGCGCTCGAGAACGCGCCCCGGCTGGTGGCGGTGCTCGCCGAGATCCGGGACCCGGGCAACGCGGGCACGGTGTTGCGTACCGCCGACGCGGCCGGCGCGGGCGCGGTGGTCTTCGCCGGCGACGCCGTCGACCCGTACAACGGCAAGTGTGTGCGGGCCTCGGCCGGCAGCCTCTTCCACGTCGACGTGGTGCGCGCGCCCGACCCGGCCCAGGTGGTCGACGCGCTGCGGGCCGCCGGGCTGTCGATCTTCGCCACCACGGGGTACGGCGACAGCGACCTGGACGACCTGACCGACTACGGTCGGCTCGTCGGGCCCACCGCCTGGCTGTTCGGCTCGGAGGCGCACGGCCTGCCCGAGGAGTTGACGGCCGCCGCCGACGCCCGGGTACGGGTGCCGTTGTACGGGCGCGCGGAGAGCCTCAACCTGGCTGCCGCCGCGGCGGTGTGCCTGTACGCTTCAGCGAGAGCACAGCGCTGACGGTGACCGTGCCCGGCGCGACTGACAGCAGGGGAGAGCGTCCGCCCATGAACGCGACACGGCGTTCCTTTAGCCAGCCCGCCGGTGTCGGCGGGCGGCGGGCCTGACCTGCTCCCTGCACAACTCCTACCGGCGGGCTGCGGCACAGCCGCGCGTCCGTAGACTCGCCTAGCCGCCCGTGGAGGGCTGGCGCCGCCGTGAGGGAGTGCCCGTACGCCATGAGCTACCGCAACGATCCGTACGACCCGAAGCAGGTCGCCCTGCTCGACCCCGCCGCCCTGGACGAGGCTGTCGCGGACGCCACGAAGGCGTTCACGGCCGCCGCCGACCCGGACGCGTTGACCGCGCTGCGCTCGGTGCACCTGGGGGACCGGTCCCCGGTCTCGCTCGCGCGCCGGGAGATCGGCGCGTTGCCGCCGGCCGCGAAGTCCGACGCGGGTAAGCGGGTCAACGAGGCCCGTCGGGCGATCGAGACCGCGTACGCCGACCGCGCCGAGGTGCTGGAGCGCGAGCAGGCCGAGCGGGTGCTGGTCGAGGAGCGGGTGGACGTCACCCTGCCCTACGACAGGCGTCCGCGGGGTGCCCGGCACCCGTTGAGCGTCCTGATGGAGTCGATAAGTGACCTCTTCGTCGGGATGGGCTACGAGGTGGCCGAGGGGCCCGAGGTCGACCTGGAGTGGGTCAACTTCGACGCGTTGAACATCCCCGCCGACCACCCGGCGCGCGGGTTGATGGACACCTTCCACATCGCACCGGAGGGCTCCGGCCTGGTGCTGCGTACGCACACCTCCACCGTGCAGACCCGCACCATGCTCAGTCGGAAGCCGCCGATCTACGTGATCGTGCCCGGCCGCGTCTACCGCACCGACGAGATCGACGCCACGCACAGCCCGGTGTTCCACCAGGCCGAGGGCCTGGTGGTCGACAAGGGCATCACGATGGCGCACCTGCGGGGCACGCTCGACCACTTCGCCCGGGCGATGTTCGGCCCGGAGGCGAAGACCCGGTGGCGGCCGCACTACTTCCCGTTCACCGAGCCGTCGGCGGAGTTCGACGTGTGGTTCCCGGAGCACCGCGACGGCCCACAGTGGGTCGAGTGGGGTGGCTGCGGGATGGTCAACCCGCGGGTGCTGCGCGCCTGCGGCGTCGACCCGGAGGTCTACTCCGGCTTCGCGTTCGGGATGGGCATCGACCGGACCCTGATGGTCCGGCACGGGGTCAGCGACATCCGCCATCTCTTCGAGGGCGACGTGCGGTTCAGCCGCGCGCTCGGGACCGAGGCGTAGGCGATGCGGGTACGAGACACGGAAACGGTGGTCTGACGTCATGCGAGTTTCTGTCAGTTGGCTTCGGGAGTACGTCGATCTCCCCGCCGACCTGCCCACCGGTGACCTGGAGCAGGCCCTGGTCGACCTCGGCATCGAGGTCGAGTCCGCAGTGGACCTGGCCGAGACGGTCACCGGTCAGCTCGTCGTCGGTGAGGTGCGCGAGATCGAGGAGCTCACCGGTTTCAAGAAGCCGATCCGGTTCTGCCGGGTCGACGTGGGCGCCGCCAACGGCACCGGCGAGCCGCAGGAGATCGTCTGCGGGGCGCGTAACTTCGCCGTGGGTGACCGGGTGGTGGTGATCCTGCCCGGCGGTGTGCTGCCCGGCGGCTTCGCCATCGGCGCCCGCAAGACGTACGGGCACAACTCGGCGGGCATGATCTGCTCGGCGAAGGAGCTGGGTCTGGGCGACGACCACTCCGGCATCATCGTGCTGGGGTCGGACGTGACGGCCAAGCCGGGCGACGACGCGCGTGCGGTGGTCGGCCTCGACGACGTCGTGCTCGACCTGGAGATCACCCCCGACCGGGGGTACGCGCTGAGCCTGCGGGGTCTGGCCCGGGAGCTGTCGCACGCGTTCGACGTGCCGCTGCGCGACCCGGCCCTGGCGCCCGCGCCGAGTGGCACCGAGACGCCGGCGTACCCGGTGGAGGTCCGCGACACGGTCGGCTGTGACCGGTTCACCGCCCGCCTGGTCCGGGGCGTCGACCCGACCGCGCCCACGCCGTCCTGGATGGCGCAGCGGCTGGTCACCGCCGGCATCCGCAGTATCTCGCTGCCGGTGGACATCACGAACTACGTGATGCTGGAGCTGGGTCAGCCGATGCACGCCTTCGACGCCGACCGGATCGCCGGGCCACTCGTGGTCCGCCGCGCCGAGGCGGGAGAGAAGCTGACCACCCTGGACGGCGTTCACCGGGTGCTCACCGCCGACGACATGGTCATCTGCGACGACAGTGGTCCGATCTCCCTGGCGGCGGTGATGGGCGGCGAGACCAGCGAGGTCGTCGCCGACACCACCACCGTGCTCTTCGAGGCCGCGCACTGGGACCCGGCGATGGTCGGGCGGACGGCCCGCCGGCACAAGTTGTTCAGCGAGGCCGCGAAGCGCTGGGAGCGGGGCGTCGACCCGGCCGTGGCGCTCGTCGCGCTGGAGCGTGCCGTGCGGCTGCTCACCGAGCACGGCGGTGGCACCCCCGGCACGGAGATCCTCGACATCGACCACGTCCGGCCGCGTACCCCGATCAGCCTGCCGGCGGACCTGCCGACCCGGCGGGTCGGGGTCGAGTACCCGCCGGCGCGGGTGGTCGCCCTGCTGGAGCGGGTCGGCTGCACGGTCGCGCAGGGTGCGGACCGGTTGTCCGAGGACCCGGGCGCGGTCGGGGTGGCAAGCGGCGCCGGGACGGCGCTGAGCGTCACCCCGCCGACCTGGCGGCCTGACCTGACCGACCCGGCCGACCTGGTCGAGGAGGTGGTCCGCCTCGACGGGTACGACCGGGTGCCGTCGGTGCTGCCGACCGCACCGCCCGGCCGCGGGTTGACCCCGCGGCAGCGTCGCCGCCGGGCCGTCGCCGTTTCGCTGGCCGAGCGGGGGTACGTGGAGGTGCTCGCGCACCCGTTCGTGTCGCCGGAGCTGGCCGACCAGCTCGGCCTGCCGGCCGACGACGCGCGCCGACCCGCGGTGCGGCTGGCCAACCCGTTGTCCGAGGAGGAGCCGCTGCTGCGCACCACGCTGCTCGGCCCGCTGCTCGGCATCCTCAAGCGCAACCTCGGCCGGGGTCACCGCGATCTCGCGCTCTACGAGATCGGGGCGGTCTTCCACCCGCGCGTCGGCGCGGGCAGCCCGCCGGCGATGGGCGTGGACCGGCGTCCCACCGACGCGGAGTTCGCCGCCGCCGACGCGGTGGTGCCGGCGCAGCCGGTGCACGTCGCGGCGGTGCTCGCCGGTGACCTCGACCCGGCCGGCTGGTGGGGTCCGGGTCGACCGGCCGGCTGGGCGGACGCGATCGAGGCGGCGCGGGACGTGCTGGACGCCGCCGGTGTCACCGGCGAGCGGGTGGAGGTGCGGGCGGCCGAGCACGCGCCGTGGCACCCCGGCCGCTGCGCCGAGCTGCGGGTCGACGGCGCGGTCGTCGGGTACGCCGGCGAGCTGCACCCGGTGGTGGCGGCGACCTTGGAACTGCCCCGGCGCACCTGCGCGATGGAGTTGGACCTCGACGCGCTGCCGGCGGCTCCGGTGACACCCGCGCCGACGGTGTCCGGCTTCCCGCCGGCGCTCATCGACGTGGCCCTGGTGGTGGACGACTCGGTCCCGGCGGAGCAGGTGCGCCGGGCGCTGGAGGCGGGCGCCGGTGCGCTGCTGGAGGACGTGCGGCTGTTCGACGTCTACTCCGGGGCGCAGCTCGGCGCCGGTCGCCGGTCGCTGGCGTACAAGCTGACCTTCCGGGCACCGGACCGGACGCTGACCGTCGAGGAGGCGGTCGCGGCCCGGGACGCGGCGGTCGCCGTCGCGGCGGAACGCCTCGGCGCGACCCTGCGCGGCGCGTAACCGGATCGGCTCGGCCCCGCCCCGCGATCCCCTGATCCGCGGGTCCGGGGTTCGAGTCCCTGCCGGCGCACCAACGAGATAGGCCCTGACCTGGTGATTGACACCGGGTCGGGGCCTTTTCGTTGGACGGGTCGGTGCGGGCCATTCTTCTGGACGAAGACGGCCGTCTGGTGCTGATCAAGCGGGTTGAGCGCGGCCGGGCGCCGTACTGGACGACGCCGGAGGTGTCCCTATGGGTTTTGTCAATGGGGCGCCAAGGGTCTTGGCCCAGGCGATGACGTGGTCGATGGCCTTGCGGGTGAGGCCGATCGTCGGGTCGGCGGTGATCAACAGGGTTGGGCTGGTGCGTGTGGCGGCCCAGTGGTGAGCTTGGGGTGTGTGGAGGTCGTCGATCCATGCCGTAGGCCGTTGCCGGGCGTAGGCGGCAATTAGTGGGATCTTGTCGCTGGGGTGGAAGGGTGGGGCTGGCATGGTGATCACCGGGAGGGCCGTGATGTGCAGAAGCGGGGCGAGAAGCTGGTTGGCTTCGTCGTTCCAGCTTGTGGCCCATGCGATGTCCAGAACGGTGCTCGCTTCGGTGATCCAGGCGCCGTGTGTGGGGTTGACACGGACGGGTTCTTCGTCCTCGGGGAACAGGTGGTGCTCGGTGTAGCCGGCCGGTGGCTGAGTGGTTCCGTATGGGTTGAGTACACCGTCGACGTCGAGTAGCAGCAGGGGTCGGCTCATTCGGAGGATTCTGCCTGTGTGGTCAGCCGGTGGTGGCCGCGACAACTGGCCTTGCTGGTAAGGGATCTTGTCGCGGAGCATGGTCGCCGACAGTCGTCGCGCGATCGTCGGCGGCGGTGCGGTGTCGAAGGTCGGATTCTCGACGAGAATTCCTGCCGGAATGTGTGATCCGAATCCGACACTGGATCGCCACTCGGAGATGGCACCGGGGTAGGATTTAACATGCGTAATATGTCCAACCTGATTCCCGTGGTGCTACTCATCGGAATGGCCTTGGCGGCAGGCGCGTTCATCCTGTCCGTTCCCCCGCTGTTCCGTCCGCATGAGCAGCACCAGGTGTGGATCGCAGGAACACTAGGCTGTCTCTCCCTGGTCCTCGCGGTGGGTACGCTGTACCTGAGGCATTCATCAGCGCGGCGCTAGCCGTCTTTTCTCTAAAAACGCGTTTGGTTTGTGGTCGGTTCGATGTGTCGCGCAGCGGGTCCGGTCGATGGGAGTAGCTCGGCCGGTACGCAGGTATCGAGATCCGGCTTGATTCCACCGGAGCGTCTTCTGCCGCCCCGGACCCACGAAGAGCCCCTTGGCTGGCCCACCCGACGCACCCGCGCCCCCCGGATGATCGAGACCAGCTTCCGCGGCCCGAGGAGACCGACGCATGAGGCCTTACGCTTGCCGGGTTGGGATACATCACCGCGCGGCCGATCTGTTCATTACCATGCACCGTGCTGCATGAACTTGCACTCGTGAGTCGTCCTTGTTAATCTTCGCTGCATAGTCATGCGGAGGTGAGTATGGGGATTCGAGTCGCGGTCGCCGGTGCGAGCGGCTACGCCGGGGGCGAGCTGCTGCGCCTGATCGCCGGGCACCCGGAGTTCGACCTGGTCGCCGCCACCGCGCACAGCCAGGCCGGGCACCGTGTCGACGTGGTGCACCCGCAGCTCACCGGACTGGACCTGGTGCTCGGGGAGACCGACCCGGCGACCCTGGCCGACGCGGACCTGGTCTTCCTGGCGCTGCCGCACGGCCAGTCGGCCGCCCTCGCGGCCCAGCTCCCCGACGAGGTGCGGATCGTCGACCTGGGCGCGGATCACCGGCTCGCCGACCCGTACGCCTGGGCCCAGTACTACGGCGGCACGCACGCCGGGCAGTGGACCTACGGCCTGCCCGAGTTGCCCGGCCAGCGGGAGCTGATCGCCGGCTCCACCCGGGTGGCGAACACCGGTTGCTACGCCGCCGCGATCACCCTGGCGCTGGCGCCGTTGATCGCCGACGCCGCGGCCAGCCCCGCCGACGTGGTGGTGGTCGCCGCCTCCGGCACCTCCGGCGCGGGCCGGTCGACGAAGGCGCACCTGCTGGCCAGCGAGGTGATGGGGGACCTGTCGCCGTACCGGGTGGGCACCCACCAGCACGTACCGGAGATCAAGCAGGCCACCGGCGCGACCGGGCTGTCGTTCACCCCGGTCCTGGCGCCGATGCCGCGCGGCATCCTGGCCACGGTCACGGCCGTGCCGGCACGCGGGGCCGACCCGCAAGAGGTGCTGGCGCGGGCGTACGCCGACGCGCCGTTCGTGCACGTGTTGCCGGAGGGCCGCTGGCCGCACACCGCCGCCACGCTGGGCTCGAACTCCTGTCACCTGCAGGCCACCGTGGACGTCGACTCGGGTCGTCTGATCGTGCTCAGCGCGTTGGACAACCTGGGTAAGGGCGCCGCCGGCCAGGCCGTCCAGAACGCCAATCTGATGCTCGGCCTGCCGGAGACGACGGGCCTGTCCGTCTGGGGAGTCAGCCCGTGAGCGCGAGCAGCGCAGCGCGGCGGAGTCCCGCACCCACGAACGAAAGGCAGGCGCCGTGACTGTCACCACCCCACGCGGGTTCCGGGCGGCCGGGGTGGCCGCCGGTCTCAAGGCCGGCGGTGGCGCGGACGTCGCCCTGGTGGTCAACGACGGCCCGGACGCCGGTGTCGCAGGTGTGTTCACCAGCAACCGGGTCAAGGCCGCGCCGGTGCGCTGGACGCAGCAGGTCGTGCAGGGTGGTGTGGTACGCGCCGTGGTGCTCAACTCCGGTGGCGCCAACGCCTGCACCGGCCCGGCCGGTTTCCAGGACACCCACGCCACCGCCGAGCACACGGCCGCCGCGCTGACCTCGGTGAGTCCACGACTGATCCTCGGCGCCGGCGAGGTGGCGGTCTGCTCGACCGGGTTGATCGGTGAGCGGCTGCCGATGCCGAAGCTGCTGCCGGGCGTCCGCTCCGCGATCCGGGGGCTGTCCCGTGCCGGTGGACAGGCCGCCGCCGAGGCGATCATGACCACGGACACCCGCCCGAAGACCACTGTGGCCCCGGGTGGGGGCTGGACCGTCGGCGGCATGGCCAAGGGCTCCGGGATGCTCGCGCCGGGCATGGCCACCATGCTCTGCGTGCTCACCACCGACGCGGTGGCCGGGCCGGCGACGCTGGACGAGGCGCTGCGGGCCGCGACGCGGGTCACCTTCGACCGGGTCGATTCCGACGGCTGCATGTCCACAAACGACACGGTGTTGCTCCTGTCGAGCGGGGCGAGCGGCATCGAGCCGACGCTTGCCGAGTTGACCGCCGCGGTGACCGAGGCCTGTCACGACCTGGCCCAGCAGTTGGTGGCCGACGCCGAGGGCGCCACCAAGGAGGTCGCCATCGAGGTGGTCGGCGCGGCCGACGAGGACGACGCGGTCGAGGTGGGCCGTTCGGTGGCCCGCAACAACCTGGTCAAGACGGCGCTGTTCGGCAACGACCCCAACTGGGGTCGGATCCTCGCCGCGGTCGGCACCACCGCCGCCGCCTTCGAGCCGGACGAGGTGGACGTGGCGGTCAACGGGGTGTGGGTGTGCCGGGGCGGCGCCGCCGCCGAGGACCGCTCGAAGGTCGACCTGACCGGACGCGACGTGACCATCCGGATCGACCTCCACGCTGGCTCGTCCGCCGCGACGATCTGGACCAACGACCTGTCCCACGCGTACGTGCACGAGAACTCGGCGTACTCCTCATGAGTCTCAGTAGCGACCTCGCCCGCGCCCAGGTCAAGGCGGAGACGCTGATCGAGGCGCTGCCCTGGCTGGCGCGTTTCTCCGGCTCCACGGTCGTGGTCAAGTACGGCGGCAACGCGATGACCGACCCCGAGTTGCAGCGGGCGTTCGCCGCCGACATGGTCTTCCTGCGCTACGCCGGCCTGAAGCCCGTGGTGGTGCACGGCGGCGGTCCGCAGATCTCCGCCATGCTGGGCCGGCTCGGCATCGCCAGCGAGTTCCGGGGTGGCCTGCGGGTAACCACCGCCGAGGCGATGGACGTGGTCCGGATGGTGCTGGTCGGGCAGGTGGGCCGCGAGCTGGTCGGGCTGATCAACTCGCACGGCCCGTACGCGGTGGGCCTGTCCGGCGAGGACGCGCGGCTGTTCACCGCGGTGCGCCGCCCGGCGTACGTGGACGGGTTGCCTGTCGACGTCGGCCAGGTCGGTGACGTCGAGTCGGTCGACGTGTCGGCGGTGACCGACCTGATCGACGCCGGTCGGATTCCGGTGATCTCCACGGTGGCGCCGGACGCGGACGGGGTGCTGCACAACCTCAACGCGGACACCGCCGCCGCCGCGCTGGCCATCGCGTTGCAGGCCCGCAAGCTGGTCGTGCTCACCGACGTGGCCGGCCTGTACGCGGACTGGCCGGACACCACGAGCCTGGTCTCCGAGATCGTCGCGGACGACCTGGCCAAGCTGCTGCCCAGGCTGGAGTCGGGCATGGTGCCGAAGATGGAGGCCTGTCTGCGGGCGGTGCGCGGGGGAGTGCCCGCCGCGCACGTCGTCGACGGTCGGGTGGCGCACTCCACGTTGTTAGAGGTGTTCACCTCGGAAGGGTTCGGGACGATGGTGGTGCCAGGAGACGGGATGGTCGCGTCGTGAGCACGTTGGCGCAGCGTTGGAAGCAGTCCATGATGGACAACTACGGCACGCCGCCGCTGGCGCTGGTCTCCGGTGCCGGTGCCGTGGTGGTCGACGACGCCGGCCGCGAATACCTCGACCTGGTCGGCGGCATCGCGGTGAACGCCCTCGGTCACGCCCACCCGGCCGTGGTGGCGGCGGTGTCGAAGCAGGTCGCGACCCTCGGGCACGTCTCCAACCTGTTCGTCGCGGAGCCGCCGGTGGCCCTGGCCGAGCTGCTGTTGGCGCTCGCCGGCCGGCCCGGCCGGGTCTTCTTCGCCAACTCGGGCGCGGAGGCGAACGAGGCCGCGTTCAAGCTCTCCCGGCGTACCGGGCGCACGCACGTGGTGGCCACCCGGGGCGGCTTCCACGGCCGCACCATGGGCGCACTCGCGCTGACCGGCCAGCCGGCCAAGGCCGATCCGTTCCGGCCGCTGCCGGGCGAGGTGACCCACGTCGAGTTCGGCGACGTGGCGGCCCTCGAGGCGGCCGTCACCGACGCCACCGCGATGCTGATCCTGGAGCCGATCCAGGGTGAGAACGGCGTTGTCGTCCCGCCGGCCGGCTACCTGGCCGCGGCCCGGCGGATCACCGCCCGGCACGGGGCGCTGCTGGTGCTCGACGAGGTGCAGACCGGCATCGGGCGCACCGGGCACTGGTTCGCGCACCAGGCCGAGGGCGTGGAGCCGGACGTGGTCACGCTGGCCAAGGGGCTGGGTGGCGGGCTGCCCATCGGGGCCACGCTGGCCTTCGGCCGGGCCGCCGACCTGCTCACCCCCGGCTCGCACGGCACCACGTTCGGCGGCAACCCGGTCAGCTGCGCGGCGGCGCTCGCCGTGGTGGCGACAATCGCCAACGAGGGCCTGCTGGACAACGTCAAGCGGGTCGGCGAGCGGCTGCGTCGCGGCATCGAGGCGCTGGGCCACCCGCTCATCGACGGCGTACGGGGCGCCGGGCTGCTGCTCGGCGTGACGCTCACCGCGCCGGTGGCGCCGGTGCTCGCCGAGGCGCTGCGGGAGGCCGGTTTCCTGGTCAACCCGGTGCAGCCGGGCGTGCTCCGGCTGGTCCCACCGCTGATCCTCACCGCCGCCCAGGCGGACGCCTTCGTCGCCGCCCTTCCCGCCGCCCTGAACGCGACGGCCCCGGCCGCAGCCGGAACCGCCGCAGATCTTGGAGGGAAGGCGCCCCTCCAGGGGCCGAAATCCTCCACGATCTCGACGCCGACGACCATGCCGACCACCACGACCACGACCACCACGGGGACGACAGCATGACCCGGCACTTCCTGCGCGACGACGACCTCTCGCCGGCCGAGCAGTCCGCGGTCCTCGACCTGGCCGCGCGCATGAAGGCGGACCGCTTCGGCCACCGGCCGCTGGCCGGCCCCCGTTCGGTGGCGGTGCTCTTCGACAAGCAGAGTCTGCGGACCAGGACCTCGTTCGACGTCGGGATCGCCGAGTTGGGCGGGCACCCGCTGGTCGTGGACACGCAGGTCACCCACTTCGGCCGGGGCGAGTCCCTGGCGGACGCGGGACGTGTGCTGTCCCGCTACGTCGCGGCGATCGTGCTGCGTACCCACGGTGACGAGCGGATCGCCGAGGTCGCGGCCGGCGCCACCGTGCCGGTGGTCAACGCGCTCACCGACGGCTTCCACCCGTGCCAACTGCTGGCCGACCTGCTGACCGTCCGGGAGCGGTGCGGCGGCACGGCCGGCCGCACGCTTGCCTACGTGGGCGACAGCGCGAACAACATGGCGCAGTCGTACCTGCTGGCCGGGGCGCTGGCCGGCATGCACGTGCGGATCGCCGGGCCGGACGGCTTCGCGCCCGATCCGGCCGTCGTGGACCGGGCGGCCCGCATCGCCGCCGACACCGGCGGGTCGGTACGGGTGCTGACCGACCCGGCCCAGGCGGTACGCGACGCCGATGTGCTGGCCACCGACACCTGGACGTCGATGGGGCAGGAGTCCGACGGGCTGGACCGGATCACCCCGTTCCTGCCGTACCAGGTGAACAAGGAACTGCTCGGTCAGGCCGCACCGGACGCGATCGTGCTGCACTGCCTGCCGGCGCACCGTGGTGAGGAGATCACCGACGAGGTGCTCGACGGGCCGCAGAGCGCGGTCTTCGACCAGGCCGAGAACCGGCTGCACGCGCAGAAGGCGTTGCTGGCGTTCCTGCTGGACGCCGCGACCGGCGACACGGCGACCGGTGACACGGCGACCGGAGAGCGACGATGACCGGGCCGCTGACCCGCGCGGCCCGGCACGCCCGGATCGTGGAGTTGATCCGCGACAGGTCGATCCGGTCGCAGACCGAGTTGGCCGACCTGCTCGCCGCCGACGGTGTCGTCGTCACCCAGGCCACCCTCTCGCGGGACCTGGAGGAGTTGGGCGCGGTCAAGGTGCGCGGCGGCGACGGGCCGGCCGTCTACCTGATCCCGGAGGACGGTCAGCGACCGTTGCGCGACGCCGAGGCCGCGCCGGCGCGGTTGCTGCGGTTGCTGCGCGAGCTGCTCAACGGGGTCGACTCCAGCGGCAACATCGCCGTGCTGCGTACCCCGCCGGGCGCGGCCCAGTACCTGGCCAGCGCGTTGGACCGGGCCGGCCTGCCCGAGATCGTCGGCACCACCGCCGGCGACGACACCATCCTCGTGGTGGCCCGGACGGCCGACGGCGGGGCCGCGCTCGGTGACAAGCTCGCCAGCTGGGCCCGCCGGGAGGACAACGCCGAGGGGAGCGGTACGCCATGACCGAGCGGGTCGTGCTCGCGTACTCCGGAGGGTTGGACACCTCCGTCGCCATTCCGTACCTGGCCGAGCAGACCGGGGCCGAGGTGATCGCGGTGGCGGTCGACGTCGGGCAGGGCGGCGAGGACCTCGACGCCATCCGGCAGCGCGCCCTGGACTGCGGCGCCGCCGAGGCCGAGGTCGTCGACGCGCGTGACGAGTTCGCCGCCGACTACTGCCTGCCGGCGATCCGGGCCAACGCCCTCTACATGGACCGCTACCCGTTGGTGTCGGCGCTGTCCCGCCCGCTGATCGTCAAGCACCTGGTGGCGGCGGCGCGTACGCACGGCGGCACGATCGTGTCGCACGGCTGCACCGGCAAGGGCAACGACCAGGTCCGGTTCGAGGTGGGGCTGAACGCGCTCGCCCCCGACCTGAAGATCATCGCGCCGGCCCGGGACTTCGCGTGGACGCGGGACAAGGCGATCGCCTTCGCCGAGGAGAAGGGGCTGCCGATCGACGTGTCGGCGAAGTCCCCGTACTCGATCGACCAGAACCTGTTCGGTCGCGCGGTGGAGACCGGCTTCCTGGAGGACATCTGGAACGCCCCCGTCGAGGGCCTGTACGCGTACACCGCGGACCCGGCGCAGGACCGCGACCCCGACGAGGTCGTGATCACCTTCGACGGTGGCGTGCCGGTGGCGATCGACGGTGAGACGGTCACCCCGTACCAGGCGATCCTGGAGCTGAACCGGCGCGCGGGCGCCCAGGGCGTGGGTCGCCTCGACATGGTCGAGGACCGCCTGGTGGGCATCAAGAGCCGCGAGGTGTACGAGGCGCCCGGCGCGATCGCGCTGATCACCGCCCACCAGGAGCTGGAGGCGGTGACCGTGGAACGGGACCTGGCCCGGTTCAAGAAGGGCGTGGACCAGCGTTGGGGTGAGCTGGTGTACGACGGTCTGTGGTTCTCGCCGTTGAAGGACTCGCTCGACGCGTTCATCGACGACGCGCAGCGGCACGTGAGCGGCGAGGTGCGGATGATCCTGCACGGCGGTCGGGCCACCGTCACCGGCCGGCGCTCCGAGGCGAGCCTCTACGACTTCGGGATGGCCACCTACGACACCGGCGACACCTTCGACCAGTCCCTGGCGAAGGGCTTCGTGCGGCTGTGGGGCCTTCCGAGCCGGATGGCCGCCGCGCGGGACGCTCGGGTCGGCGGTTCCGGACGGTGACACGTGCGAGCGCGAGGAGTCAGCGAGCGCGGCGAGTGCGCCCCGCAGTCGCGAGCGAAAGGCAACTAGAGCAATGATGGGCGACGTGGACGACAAGAGCCTGACCGAGAACAGCGCAGCCACCAACCGGACGAGCCTGTGGGGTGGTCGCTTCGCGGGCGGCCCCGCCGAGGCTCTGGCCCGACTGTCGGTGAGCGTGCAGTTCGACTGGCGCCTGGCCCCGTACGACATCGCCGGTTCCCGGGCGCACGCCCGGGTCCTGGCCGGCGCCGGCCTGCTCGACCCCGAGGAGTTGGGTCGGATCCTGGCGGCCCTGGACGACCTGGAGGCCGCGTGCGCCTCGGGGTCCTTCCGCCCCACGGTCGACGACGAGGACGTGCACACCGCGCTGGAGCGCGGTCTGTTGGAGCGCCTCGGCAGCCTCGGTGGCAAGCTGCGCGCGGGCCGCTCCCGCAACGACCAGGTCGCCACGGACCTGCGGCTCTATCTGCGGGACCACGCCCGGGGCGTGGCCAGCCGGCTCGTCGAGCTGGCCGAGGCGCTTGTGGAGCAGGCCGAGCGGCACGTCGACACGGCCGCGCCGGGCATGACGCATCTCCAGCACGCCCAGCCGGTCACGTTCGGGCACTGGCTGCTCGCCCACGTGCAGCCGCTGCTGCGGGACCTGGAGCGGTTGCGCGACTGGGACCACCGGGCGGCGGTCAGCCCGCTCGGCGCGGGCGCCCTCGCCGGTTCGGGGCTTCCGCTGGATCCGGTGGCCGTGGCCAAGGAGTTGGGTTTCCGGACGTCGTTCGCCAACTCGATGGACGCCGTCGCCGACCGGGACTTCGTCGCCGAGTTCCTGTTCACCACCGCCCTGATCGGGGTGCACCTGTCCCGGCTCGGCGAGGAGGTCGTGCTCTGGACCTCGCACGAGTTCGGGTGGGTGGAGCTGGACGACTCGTTCGCGACCGGTTCGTCGATCATGCCGCAGAAGAAGAACGCGGACATCGCCGAGCTGGCCCGCGGCAAGTCCGGCCGGTTGGTCGGCGGCCTGGTCACCGTGCTGACCATGCTCAAGGGCCTGCCGATGACCTACGACCGGGACATGCAGGAGGACAAGGAGCCGGCGTTCGACGCCGTCGACACCCTGGAGCTGCTGCTCCCGGCCCTGGCGGGGATGATCTCCACGATGACGGTCCGGGTGGACCGTCTCGTCGCCGCCGCGCCGGTCGGCTTCTCCCTGGCCACCGAGGTCGCCGACTGGCTGGTCCGGCGCAACGTGCCGTTCCGGGACGCGCACGAGATCACCGGTCGCCTGGTGGCGCTCTGCGCGGCACGGGAGTGCGAGCTGAACGACGTCTCCGACGACGACCTGAGCACGATCAGTGAGCACCTCGACCCGTCGGTGCGCGACGTGCTCTCGGTCCGTTCGGCCCTCGCCGCCCGGACCACCCCCGGCTCGACCGGCCCCGGCCCGGTGGCCGACCAGCTCGCCACCGCGGCGGACCGGCTGACCACCTGGCGGGAGTGGGCCGCCGAGCGGGTCGTCCCGCGCTAGACGACGCGTCGTGGCGTCGGCGCGTGCCGCCGGCGCCACGGCCGGTTCAGGCCGTCGGGCGCTCCCGCTTCGGGAGCTTGGCAACCACCATGTCGTACGACGCGTCGACCGCCTCGGTCAGCTCCTCGTCGTCGATCCCGCCGTCCAGACGCAGCGTGTTCCACCCGGACCTGCCGATGTAGGCCATCACCCGGGCGTCGTCGGGATGCCGGTGCAGCCACTCGTCGGCCACCTCCCGGGTCGGCCCGCACTTGATGCCGACAGTCGGCTTTCCCTCGCCACTGCCGAGGAACGCGAAGATCCGGCTGCCCACCTTCACCACCTCGTCGCCCTCCCACGGCCGGTCCAGCCACGCTCCCGGCTTGGCCAGGCAGTACGTCAGCATCTCCGCGCGCTCCATGGGTGCCTCCTCGTCGTGCGCACAGTGTGCCCGCCCCGCGGCCGTCGCACGCGCGGCGTGCCGATCGTGGTCACCCGGTCTGCTCGGCCGAGCGGGCGGCGACCCGCTCGTAGCGCTGCCGAGCCGCCTGCGCGCTGCCCAGCCCCAGCCCGTACGCGATCGCCTGCCAGGTCAGCCCCCGGTCGCGGGCCAGCGTCATCAGCCCGGCCTCCAGCGCGTCCAACTCGGCGCGGACGTGTGGCAGCAGGGTCAGCGCGGCGGTGAGGTCGGCGGTGTCGACCGGCTCCTCCGCCGGCTCCCGCTCGGCGCCGCCGGCGGCCAGCGCGGTCACCAGGGCGACCGCCTCCCAGGGGTCCAGCACGTACGGGTGGGCCCAGCGCCCCCGCTGGGCGTCGGTGCCGGCGTGGCGATCGCTGATGCGCTGGAGCGCCTCGTGGGTGCGGTGGGCGCGGGCGTGGGCCGGGTGCGGCGCGGTGAACGGGTCGTTCGTCGTCATGGTCCGAGCACACACCCTCAATCTTCTGTTGTCAACATAATGTTGAAAGACGTGTGGGTCGTACGTGGCGATCGCCGCTCGGCTGGGTACCGTCGAGCCATGGAACTGTTGCCCGGTGACCACGCCAGCGACGCCGACCTGGCGGGGCTGGCCGACCTGCTTGCCGGCCCGCTGCTGCCGGCCGCGCGCGGGCTGCTGGGCTGCGAGCTGGAGGCGGGTGGCGTCACCGTCCGGATCACCGAGGTCGAGGCGTACGCCGGCATGGCCGGGGATCAGGCCTCGCACGCCCACCGGGGGCGCACCCCGCGCAACGCGGTGATGTTCGGGCCGGCCGGGCACGCGTACGTCTACTTCACCTACGGGATGCACTGGTGCATGAACGTGGTCACCGGCGTCGAGGGGGAGGCGTCCGCCGTGCTGCTGCGCGCCGGCGAGGTCGTCGACGGCCTGGCCGCCGCCCACGGTCGTCGGCCGGCCGTGCGCCGGGACGTGGACCTGGCCCGTGGGCCGGCCCGGCTCTGCGCCACACTCGGCATCGACCGTTCGGCGTACGGCGCGCACCTGCTCGGTGACGGGCCGGTCAGGTTGCGCCCGCCGACGCGGCCGGTGCCGCCCGAGGCGGTGGTCGCCGGCCCACGGGTCGGCGTGACCGGCGCGCACGACCTGCCCTGGCGGTTCTGGCTCGCCGGCGAGCCGACGGTCAGCGCGTACCGACGGCACGTGCCCCGCAACCGGCGCTGATCCTCCGGGCGTGTGTCCCGGGAACGTGTCGGGGGGTGTGGCCATAATCACCGCACCTGCTCACCGACGGTTCGGAGGACATCATGGCGACGCTGCTCGCGATCGGCACGGCCAAGGGGTTGTTTCTCGCCACGAGTGCCGATGACCGGCGCAGTTGGGAGATCACCGGCCCGCACTTCCCGATGACCGGGGTCTACGCGGTCGCGGTCGACACCCGGCGGCCCACCCCGCGGTTGCTCGCCGGGATGAGCAGCTCACACTTCGGGCCGAGCGTCGCCACGAGCGACGACCTCGGCGCCTCCTGGGACGAGCCGGACCACGCGCCGGTGGCGTTCCCGGCCGACACCGGCGTGTCCCTCGGGCGGGTCTGGCAGTTGATGCCGGCCGGGCCCGACCAGCCGGACGTCGTCTGGGCCGGCACCGAGCCGTCCGCGCTGTTCAGGTCCACCGACGGTGGCCGCAGCTTCGAGCTGGTCCGTTCCCTCTGGGACCACCCGCACCGCCCGCAGTGGGAGGCCGGCTTCGGTGGTCAGGCCGTGCACACCGTGCTGCCGCACCCGCGTGACCCGGCTCGGTTGCTTGTCGCCATGTCCACCGGCGGGGTCTACCGCTCGGAGGACGCCGGGGCGAGTTGGGCCCCTGGCAACACCGGCATCCGCGCCTACTTCATGCCCGACGAGTGGCCGGAGTTCGGCCAGTGCGTGCACAAGGTCGCCCGGGACGGGGTCAACCCCGAGCGGCTGTACGCGCAGAACCACCACGGTGTCTACCGCTCCGACGACGACGGCCGCACCTGGTCCTCGATCGCCGACGGGCTGCCCAGCGACTTCGGCTTCCCGATGGTGGCCCACCCGGGGCGCGGCGGCACGGTGTGGGCCTTCCCGTTGGTGGCCGACAGCGAGCGGTTCCCCACCGACCACCGCTGCCGGGTGTTCCGCTCCGCCGACGCCGGCGGCAAGTGGGAGCCGCTGTCGGTGGGGCTGCCCGAGGGGCCGTTCTACCCGGCGGTGCTGCGCGACGCGATGTGCGCCGACGACGCGACCCCCGGTGGGGTCTACTTCGGCACCCGTTCCGGCTCGGTCTTCGCCAGCCGCGACGAGGGCGACTCCTGGTCCCTGGTGGCGGCACACCTGCCGGACGTGCTCTGCGTCCGGGCCGCGGCGGTCTGAGCGTGGTCACCGTGCTGCTGCCCGGCCCGCTGCGGGGCGAGGCCGGCGGGGCCAGTCGGCTGAGCGTCGGTGCCACCGGGACGCTGCGGGCGGTCCTCGACGAGCTGGCCGTCGCGCATCCGCGGCTGGCCCGGCGGATCCGCGACGAACGTGGCGAGCTGCGCCGCTATGTGAACGTCTACGTCGACGGTGAGGATTGCCGGCACTCGGGCGGGCTGTCCACGCCTGTCGACGAGGGCGCCGAGGTGCAGGTGCTCCCCTCGGTGGCCGGTGGTTGAGCCGGCGGTACGGCCCGTCGACGCCCGGGATGTCCGTTGTCCGGCGTGACCCGCGCCACCGCGAGACGTGCCGCCGACGGAATAGTTGCGTCGTCAAATAAGTTGTGAGCTGCGTCCGGGTACCACAGCGGCACCCGGTTGACACGCGAGGAGCTGGTCATGCAGTTCGGAGTCTTCACCGTCGGTGACGTCACGGTCGACCCGACCACCGGTCGGGAGCCGACCGAGCATGAGCGGATCAAGGCCATGGTCGCCATCGCGCTCAAGGCCGAAGAGGTCGGTCTGGACGTCTTCGCCGCGGGCGAGCACCACAACCCGCCGTTCGTGCCCTCGTCACCGACCACGATGCTCGGCCACATCGCGGCGCGTACCGAGCGGCTGCTGCTGTCCACCGCCACCACGCTGATCACCACGAACGACCCGGTGAAGATCGCCGAGGACTACGCGATGCTCCAGCACCTGTCCGACGGCCGGGTGGACCTGATGATGGGCCGCGGCAACACCGGCCCGGTCTACCCCTGGTTCGGCAAGGACATCCGCGCCGGCATCCCCCTCGCCATCGAGAACTACGACCTGCTGCACCGGCTGTGGCGCGAGGACGTGGTCGACTGGAAGGGCAAGTACCGCACCCCGTTGCAGTCGTTCACCTCGACGCCGCGCCCGCTCGACGGCGTGCCCCCGTTCGTCTGGCACGGCTCGATCCGCAGCCCCGAGATCGCCGAGCAGGCCGCGTACTACGGCGACGGCTTCTTCGCCAACCACATCTTCTGGCCCAAGGAGCACACCCAGCGGATGGTCGCGCTCTACCGCCAGCGGTACGCGCACTACGGCCACGGCTCCGCCGACCAGGCCATCGTCGGCCTCGGTGGGCAGGTGTTCATGCGCCGCAACTCGCAGGACGCCGTCCGCGAGTTCCGGCCGTACTTCGACAACGCCCCGGTCTACGGGCACGGGCCGTCGCTCGAGGAGTTCACCCGGGAGACGCCGCTGACCGTGGGCAGCCCGCAGCAGGTCATCGACCGCACGCTCGGCTTCCGGGAGTACGTCGGCGACTACCAGCGGCAGCTGTTCCTGATGGACCACGCGGGGCTGCCCCTGGAGACCGTGCTGGAGCAGCTCGACCTGCTCGGCGAGGAGGTCGTGCCGGTGCTGCGCAAGGAGTTCGAGGCGCTGCGTCCCGCGCACGTGCCGGACGCGCCGACCCACGCCTCCCTGGTCGCCGCCGCCGGTGGCGGCAAGGACAGCACCGTGCACGCCGTCGACGACGTCACGGGCAAGGCGCCGGAGGGGGCGACCCGATGACCCACCGCACGCTGGCCGTGGTCTCGGCGGGGCTGAGTCAGCCCTCGTCGACCCGGCTGCTCGCCGACCAGCTCGCCGCGGCCACCCGCGACGAGTTGGTCCGGCGCGGCTCCGAGGTGGAGCTGCACGTCGTCGACCTGCGCGAATATGCCCACGACGTGGTCAACAACATGCTCACCGGGTTTCCGCCGACGGCGCTGCGCGAGGTCATCGACGCGGTGACCGGCGCGGACGGGCTCATCGCCGTCACCCCGATCTTCAGCGCCTCGTACAACGGGCTGTTCAAGTCGTTCTTCGACGTGTTGGATTCCGCGTCGCTCGTCGACCGGCCGGTGCTGATCGGGGCCACCGGCGGCACCGCCCGCCACTCCCTGGCACTGGAGCACGCCGTCCGCCCGATGTTCGCCTACCTCCGGGCGGTGGTGGTGCCGACCGCGGTCTTCGCCGCCCCGGAGGACTGGTCCGACGGCACAGCCGACGGCGCGTTGCGGGGCCGGATCCGGCGCGCCGCCGGTGAGCTGGCCGACCAGGTCGAGCGTCGGCCGCCGAGCAGCGGCCCCGCCGACCCGTTCGCCCTGACCACCGACTTCCTGCACCTGCTCGACCGGGGGGACGGCGCGTCGGTCGGCTGACCGGGTGGGCGACAGGTCGGGCTGCGCGGCGCGGGAGGGCGGGCGGATCGCTCGCGCGGGGCCGGTGGTCCCGGGCCGGCGGCCCCACGCCGTCCCACCCGCTGCGTAGTCTCGCCGGATGACGTCTCAACTGCGGCTGCGCCGGGTCCTGGAGGACGACCTCGTCGAGTTCTTCCTCTACCAGCAGGATCCGGAGGCCACCCGGATGGCGGCCTTCGTCGCCAAGGACCCGTCCGACCGTCGGGAGTTCGCCGGGCACTGGGCCCGGGTGCTCACCAACCCGGCCAACCGGGTCCGCACCGTCGAGGTCGACGGCGAGGTGGTCGGCTACGTGAGCGCCTTCCCCGTCGAGGACCAGACCGAGGTCAGCTACTGGATCGACAGGGAACGCTGGGGCCGCGGTTACGCCACCGCCGCCCTGGCCGCCCTGCTGCGCGAGGTGCCCCGGCCGGTACACGCCCGCGCCGCCAAGGACAACGCCGCGTCCCTCGCGGTGCTGCGCAAGTGCGGGTTCGTGGTGGTCGGCGAGGACTCGGGGTACGCCAACGGCCGCGGCTCAGACGTCGAGGAGTGGCTGTTGGAGCTGCCCGCCGACGCCCCTGACCTGGGCGGGCACTAGTCTCGCGGGGTGAACTGGTTGGATCTGGTCGGCTGGGCCGGCTCCGCGGTACTGGTCTGGTCCCTGTTGCAGTCGCGCGTCCTGCGGCTGCGCGCGCTCAATCTCGTCGGCAGCGTCGTGCTGATCGGCTACAACGCCGCCATCGAGGTCTGGCCCATGGTCGGGCTCAACGTCGTGCTCGCGGCGATCAACATCTGGTACCTGCGCGGGATGCTCGCCACCCGGCACGACGAGCAGACCTACCAGGTGGTGGAGGTCGGTGTCGGCGACGAGTTCCTCGCGCACACGCTGCGGGTGCACGCCGCCGACATCGCCCGGTTCAACCCCGACTTCCACTGGGACCCGGACGCGTCCGACCGATCCGCCTTCCTGGTGGTCACGGCCGACGAGGTGGTGGGCGTGGTGCTGTCGCACGCCGAGGCACGCGGCGTCGCCCAGATCGACCTGGACTACGTGACCCCCAAGTTCCGCGACTTCACCCCGGGTGAGTTCGTCTACCGGCGCAGCCACCTGTTCACCGAACGAGGCTTCCGCCGGGTGGTCAGCCCGCCCCGCATGGTCGCCCCCTACTACCACCGGCTCGGCTTCCGCCCGGAGGGCGACTCGTACGTCCTCGATCTGCCGGAGACGGCGTAGCCTCTCCGGGGCAGGATTCGGCGGGCACCGGACGGGGCAAACAGACGCCTACACCGGGCGGGCTCGCCGACCGGCGGGCGCCGCGCGTATCTGCCGGTGCCACCACCGCAGAGGGAGCGAACCAGGCGTGCAGAGCTACGGGAGCCAACTGGCCCTGGTCGGAGTCCTGGTCGTGATCAACGCGCTCTTCGCCGGCAGCGAGATGGCGCTGGTGTCACTGCGGGACAGCCAGATCCAACGGTTGGAGCGCACCAGCCGGGCCGGGCGGGTGCTGGCCCGGCTCGCCAAGGACCCGAACCGCTTCCTGGCCACCATCCAGATCGGCATCACCCTCGCCGGCTTCCTGGCCTCCGCCGCCGCGGCGGTCTCGCTGGCCAAGCCGCTCGTCCCGCTGCTCGGGGTGTTCGGCGGCGCGGCCGAGACGGTCGCCATCGTGGTGGTCACCCTCGCACTGACCTTCGTCACCCTGGTCTTCGGTGAGCTGGCCCCCAAGCGGATCGCGATGCAGTCCGCCGAGCGGTGGGCACTGCTGGTGGCCCGCCCTCTCGACCTGCTCGCCAGCTTCACCAGGCCGGCCGTCTGGGCGCTCGGCGCCACCAGCGACGTGGTGGTCCGCCTGGTCGGGCTCAACCCGAAACACCAGCCGGAGGAGATCGGCCCGGACGAGCTGCGCGACATCGTCGCCGGCAACCACGGCTTCACCAAGGAGCAGCGCACCATCATCGCCGGCGCCGTGGAGATCGCCGACCGGCGGTTGCGGGCTGTCCTCGTACCCCGGTTGCAGGTTTTCACGCTCGACAGCGGGACCACCGCGGAGGCCGCGCGGCTCGTGCTGGCCGCCACCGGGCACTCCCGCGCGCCGGTCGTGCGCCACGGCGGCCTGGACGACACGGCCGGCGTGATCCACCTGCGCGACCTGGTGGGCGTGCCCGACGACCGCCCGGTCGACGAGATCGCCCGCCCCCCGATGCTGCTGCCCGACTCGCTGCCGGTGGTGGAGGCCCTGCGCCAGTTCAAGGCCGAGCGCCAGCACATCGCGCTCGTCGTGGACGAGCGCGGCGCGGTCGACGGCATCGTCACGCTCGAGGACATCCTGGAGGAGATCGTCGGTGAGATCTACGACGAGACCGACCGGGACGTGAGGTCGGTGCGCCGTGACCCAGACGGCGCGCTGCTGCTGCCCGGCACCTTCCCGGTGCACGACCTGCCGAACATCGGCGTCGAGCTGCCGTCGCGCCCGGACGGCGACTACACCACCGTCGCCGGGCTGGTGCTGGCCCGACTCGGGCACATCCCCACCGTGGCCGGCGAGGACGTCACCCTGGACGGCTGGGTGCTGGTGGTGGCCGGCATCGACCACCGGGCGATCACCGAGGTACGGGTCAGTCGGGTGCCTGATGACACCGACCCCGACGCCGACCAGGCGGCGGAGCCGGTGCTGGACGAGGCCCGTAGCTGAACCGGCCGGGTGCCGCGGCTCAGTCGCGCGACAGGTTCTGCAGCCGGACCTGACCGCGGGCGACCAGCCGCTCGTCGGCATCGGTGATCTCCACCTGCCAGAGCTGCTGGCTGCGGCCCCGGTGCACGGGCGTGCCGACCGCCGTCAACTCGCCCTCCCGCACGGCCCGCAGGAAGTCGGTCTGGTTCGACACGCCGACCACCGTGCCCCGGTCGGCCAGCCAGAGGGAGCCGCCGACGCTGGCGGCGGTCTCCACGACCGAGCAGTACACCCCGCCGTGCTGGATGCCGAACGGCTGGTGCAGCTCCGGGCGGACCTGCCAACTGATGACCACCCGGTCGGCGGACGCCTCGTCGAACGTCAGGCCGAGCAGGGCGACGAAACCACCCGTCAGATCCGGCATCTCCACGACAGAACCCCTCCTCGATCAACGGGGCGCAAGCCTAACCGGGGCGGGTTACGGCAAACCCGGTACGGGTCGGCGCCGGCGATGGGGGAGAATCGGTGACTGTGACCGACAGCAGCCCCCCGCCGTCCGGGCGGGACTCCCTGACCGATGACCTGCTCTGGCGTGGCCTCATCCAGGACTCGACAGGCCTCGACGAGCTGCGCGAGCTGTTCGACGGTGGGACGGCCGCCACCTATTACGTGGGCTTCGACCCCACCGCCCCGAGCCTGCACGTCGGCAACCTGATGCAGGTCCTCATGGCCCGCCGGCTGCAACTCGCGGGTCACCGCCCGTTGCTGCTGGTGGGTGGGGCGACCGGGCAGATCGGTGACCCGAAGGAGAGCGCCGAGCGGACGCTCAACCCGCCCGAGGTGATCGCCGGGTGGGTCGAGCGCATCCGCGATCAGCTCGCGCCCTTCGTGTCGTACACCGGCGACAACGCGGCGCAGCTGGTCAACAACCTGGACTGGACCGGCGAGATGTCGATCGTCGAGTTCCTGCGCGACGTGGGCAAGCACTTCCCCGTCAACAAGATGCTCGCGCGGGAGGTGGTGCGGGCCCGGTTGGAGACGGGCATCAGCTTCACCGAGTTCAGTTACCAACTGCTGCAGGGCAACGACTTCTTCGAGCTGCACCGCCGGTACGGCTGTCAGCTCCAGTTCGGTGGCTCCGACCAGTGGGGCAACATCACCGCCGGCGTCGACTACGTCCGGCGGCGGGGCGCGGGGCCGGTGCAGGCGTTCACCACGCCGCTTGTCACCAAGGCCGACGGCACGAAGTTCGGCAAGAGCGAGGGCGGCGCCGTCTGGCTCGACCCGACGATGACCAGCCCGTACGCGTTCTACCAGTTCTGGCTCAACGTCGAGGACCAGGAGGTCGACCGCTACCTGCGCTACTTCAGCTTCCGTAGCCGCGACGAGCTGGAGGAGCTGGCGAAGGCGACGGCCGAGCGGCCGGCGGCCCGCCTGGCACAGCGTGCGCTCGCCGAGGAGCTGACGACCCTGGTGCACGGCGCCGAGGAGACCCGACAGGCGATCGCCGCGAGTCAGGCACTCTTCGGCCGCGGGTCCCTCGACGACCTGGCCCCGGAGACGCTGCGCGCGGCGCTCACCGAGGCCGGCCTGGTGCGTCTCACCGGCGAACTGCCGGATGTGGCGGGGCTGCTGCGGGACTCCGGGCTCGTCAATGGCCTCAAGGAGGCCCGCCGGGTGATCGCCGAGGGCGGCGCCTACGTCAACAACAACCGGGTGACCGAGGTGGACGCCGGAGTGTCGGCGACCGACCTGCTGCACGGGCGATACCTGGTGCTGCGCCGCGGTAAGCGCTCGTTCGCGGGCGTTGAGCTGGGCGAATAGTCGACTGTCGACGATGTGACGGGGGACGCGTCCGGCGGATTTGACGATCATCCCGCCGGACGCGTAACTTTCTCTCTGCCAGCGCGGAACGGACGAAACAGGCGAAAGCCTGAAGCGGCCGGAGCGCGGGACCGACCGCCGGGTCGGAGGGGTCGAACTCCTCGGGACCGGCACCGGGTGGTGCCCCCAAACGTCGCCGCGAGGCGGATTTGGTGCGGCGGAACCGACCGGGTAAGGTTAGCGACCGGCAGGGCACCGGGCGAGCTTGCGGGAAACCGCAGCGGCCGGCCTGCCACATCCGTGACGAGAGCGGCGCAAGCCGGTCAAGCATGGTGCCCGCATTAACGGATGAAGCACGACGAACCGCGAAACACCGGTTTGACACGGCGGAAACGAGCGGGTAACGTAGTAAAAGTGCCTGGCGCTGGAAAGCGCTAAGGGACACGAACGAAAAGCCCCGGTTGGGGTTCCACTGAGGTGGGGCTTCTGGTCGGTGTGTGGTTGTTCTTTGAGAACTCAACA
>NZ_JBNCNO010000004.1:0-21750 GCF_049847025.1 Micromonospora sp. DT231
GGGCTTGCCCAGCAGCAGGCGAACGTACTCCGACCCGATGAATCCGGCTCCGCCGGTGACGAGGATCCTCACGGGTCCGAGAGTCTACGCCGACGGATTGGCGTCGACGGCAGGTGTTTCGGCATTATCGGGTGGAGCCGACCGGGCGATTGCAGGTGCAACGGCCGTCCGGTAGAAAGTGCCAGCGAAGTACGACTTGTCGTACCCGCACAAATCGCATCTATGGGGGGCGAGTGGACGGCGTGTCGCTGGTCAATACTGCTCGGCCGTCGCCGAGCCCCGGCACGAAACCATCGCCCGGACGCCGCCTGCTGGCCCTGCTGCGGAAACTCGTCGCACCCGAACGTCTCTACATCGGCGCTCTCGGGCTGACCGGGCTGGCGGCGGTCCTGTCGGTGGCCCTGCCGCCGGCGGAGCGCGGTGAACTGTCCGCGAACATGGTGAGCGCGACGCTCGGCGCGGCCGTCGGTGGTCTGTCCCTGGACACCTTCCTGCTGTCCCGTCCGGGCGGCTGGGTCTTCTCCCGGGGACGCCCCTGGGTCCTCGCCATGTTGGGGGCCTCGGTCCTCCTCTCCGTCGTGGCCGCCGCGGTGCTCACCACGGTGGCCGGGCTCGGCAGCTATCTGGTCGGCATGGGGTCCGCGGCCGGTCTGACGATCTTCAACACGGTCTCGTCGATCGCGCTGCGCCAGAAGGGCTTCCTGGTCGTCTACGCGATGCGCGCGGCGAGCGGGGCGGTCCTGGTCGGTGGCTACGTGGCGCTGTACTTCGCCGGCTACCTCGACGGCGGCCTGTGGAGCATGGTGTGGCTGGTCGTCCAGTGGGTCAGCGCGCTGTCCGTGTGCGCCCTGGTGCTGGGGATGCTCCGGCGGATCGGGCCGGCGCCACGGCCGGAGGCGACAGCGGTGGACTACCGCGCCGACCTGGCCGCCGTCGGCAACCTGCACCTGGGGATCTTCGCCCAGATGATGACGCTGCGGTTCAACCAGATCCTGGTGGCCAGATTCGTCGGCGCCGGCCCACTCGGCGTGTACGCGCTGGCGGTCGCCGCGCTGGAGTTCGCGCAGGCGGGTGCCGTCGTACGGGCGCAGCGGATCCTGGCCAGCCGGGACGGCGACGGCGGCCCCGACCCCACCCGAGCTGTGGTCACCGCTGCTCTGCCGGTCGCCCTGGCCGCTGTCCTCGGGCTCGGTGTGCTGGGCTACCTCCAGCCGGAGTACCGGTACGCCTGGATCCTCGGTCTTGTCCTGCTACCCGGTTCACTGGCCACCGCGGCCGGCAAGAGCTGGAGCGCCCTGCTGTTGAAGAGGCGGGGCGAGCGGGCGACGACCGTGGTCGCACTGATCACCCTCGGGTTCGCGATTCCCGCATACTTTGCGATCATCCCGTGGGCGGGTGTGATCGGGGCGGCGATCGCCTCGACGCTCGCCTACGCCGTACACGCCTTCGCCTCCAGAGCAAGCCTGCGACGAGCACAGTCGCCGAATCATGGGACGGTTTGACATGGATGTCTCGATCGTTGTCCTCGCCTGGGAGGACTTTGAGCGCACGCGCGCCTGCGTCCTGTCGCTGCCGGCGGAGGCGGAGATCGTTGTCGTCGACAACGGCAGCTCGATGCACATTCAGGAGTCGTTGAGCGCGTTCTGCGCCGAGCAGGGTGTCCGGTACGTCCAGTCCGGCTCGAACCTGGGGTACGCGCGGGGGATGAACCTCGGCGTGCGCCACACCAGCCGGGCGAACGTGATCCTCTCCAACAACGACATCATCGTGCACGAGGACGCCGTGGCACGCCTGCTGACCGCTCTCGAGGACCCGAAGGTGGGCGCGGCCTTCCCGGGCGTGGTCACCCCGTCCGGTGTGTCACAGACCGAGGGCGGGCGGTTCCTGGGCCTGGGCGTGGGTCTCGCCCACGCCACCGGGCTGAGCATGGTGCTGCCGAACCTGCGGATCGTCGCGCCGCCGGAGAAGGCGGACTGGCTGACCGGCCCCTTCGTCGCCATGCGCCGCGAGACCTTCGACGCCATCGGCGGCGTCGACGAGACCTCGTTCTTCTACTCCGAGGACATGCGGCTCTGCTGGGCCGTCCGCCAGCAGGGTCTGGGGCTGGCGTACGTGCCGGAGGCCGTGATCATGCACGAGGACGACGCGACCGCCAAGCGGCGCTGGTCCGAGGAGGAGATCTCCGAACGCCGGACCCGGGAGTTCATCCGGGCGAGCCGGACCATGGGTGGCACGCGCGGTCGCATCGCCACGACGGCGTACGTGGGCGGGGTGCTGCTGCGCGCCGCGGTGGGCGGTAACCCGGTTCGCCGCGCCATCGCGAAGGGCGCCGTCGAGGGGCTGCGTACCTCGTGAAGGTGTTGTTCGTCTGCACCACTGGTGGTTCCGGACGGCGGCAGCTCGGTGGCGCCGAGCGCATCCTGACGGAGATCATCCCGGCTCACGCACGAACGGGCGTCGACGTCATCGCCGCCACCTCGGACGACGAGGTGGGCTACGCGCTGCGCGAGGCTGGGGTGCCGTGGGTCAGCCTCAGCGCGACCAGCCGGATCGACCTCGCGTACGCGCGGGAGATCCGCCGCCTGGTCGACGAGGTGCAGCCGGACGTGGTCTGCGCCCACCTGCTGTCCGCCGCCATGCACTCCCGGGCGGCGCTGAGCATGGGACGCCGGCGGATCCCGCTCGTCGTCACCCTGCACAACAGCCTGTGGCAGTACCGGGACACCGCCGGGTCGTTCCAGCAGAAGGCGCTCATCCAGTCCAACATCACGCTGGACCTGGCCATGCGTCGGGCCCGTCCACACGCGACGGTGGCGGTCTCCGAGTTCGAGGCCGCCGAGCTGCGTGACCGTGGTGGCGTCAAGAACATCCACGTGATCCCGAACCCGCTGCCCGTCACCTGGCCGAGCCCGAAGCCCGCGCACCTGCCGGGGCCGGGTCGGCGGCCGGTGGTCGGCTATCTCGGCCGGCTGGAGAAGGAGAAGGGCGCGGATCTCCTGCCTGAGATCGCCTCCCTCCTCCCTGACCTGGACTTCAAGGTCGCCGGGGCGGGTTCCATGGCGATCGATCCCAGGCCCAACCTCGACCTCGTGGGCCGGGTCACCGCCGCGGACTTCCTCCAGGAGATCGACTGCCTCGTGGTGCCGTCCCGGGTCGAGTCCTTCGGGCTCAGCGCGCTGGAGGCGTTGTCCCTCGGCGTACCCGTGGTGCACACCGGGGCCGGCGGTCTGGCCGAGGTCACCCGACACGCGACGGGCACCCTGGCGTTCCAGGCGGACCTCGCGCCCGCGGCGCTCGCCGGTGCCATCCGGGAAGCCGTCAACCGGCGGGCCGTCGACGAGGGGCAGCGGGTGGCCGAGTGGTACGCCCAGGAGTACGCCTTCGACAGGTGTGTGCAGCGGTGGCAGAGCTTGTACAGGTCCCTGCTGTGACGGGTGCGCCGCCGGCCAACAGATCGTCCGCGCGTGACAAGCAAACGATGAGGGGGGTGTCCGAGTGGCAGAGACGCTGACGATTGTCACGGTCCTCTACCGGTCCAGCGACATGCTCGCGGAGACGCTTCCGACGTGGGTACGCGCCGCCGACGGGCTGCCGGTGAAGTTCATCTTCGCCGACAACTGGCCGGAGGACGAGTGCGCCAAGGTCATCGCCAGGTGCCTGGACGACGACAGGTACGAGTATCTGCCCGACTCGTCGAACCCCGGGTTCGCCGCGGGCTGCAACCGCGCCGTCGCGCCGGTGCGGACAAGCCATGTGCTGCTGCTGAACCCGGACGTCTGGTTGCCGGAGGACGCGCTGGTTCGTCTCTTCGCCAGCATCGAGGCGGATCCGGAGAGTCCCATCGCGGTGGGTCTCGCGATGCACGGCGGCGAGTACGTCGGCATCGATCTGCACCCGGTCTCGCTCTTCATCGACAGGTCGGCGACGGTGCCACGCGGCCCGCTCGGTCCGTCCGGCGGCGCGGCAGTCTTCCCGACCGCGCTCTTTCACCGTTTCGGCGGTTTCTACGAGCACCTGTTCGCCTGGGGTGAGGACGCCGACCTCGCCTTCCGCATGTATGCCGAGGGCCTGCGGACCCGGCGGCTGGACTTCATGCTCCCGCACGCCGGCGGTCACAGTGTCGAGGGCGACAACAAGCTTCAGGGATTCCGGGCGTTTCTCCTGGCCCGCAATCGACTGCTGGTCGCCGCGCGGACCTTCACCTGGCCGCTGATGCTCGTCGCGATTCCGGTTCTCGCGCTGGCACACCTGGCACTGGCTGCCCGGCGGGCCCGTCAGGGCCTGCTCCGACCCTTCCTGCGTGGCGTGGGACGTGGCCTGGTGGAGGGGCCCGCGGCGCGCCGGCAGTGGAAGGGCAAGCGATTCGGTTATGCATCCCTGGTCAGCTATCTGAAAGTTCGGAGCGCGTGATGGCAGGACAACCGTGGAGCGTCGTAACGGTCACCTACAACTCCGCGGACACGCTCCGGCGGTGCTGGGGCGGCGCCAAGCCGTACGAGTGGATCGTCGTCGACAACGACTCCGCTGACGACTCGGTCGCCGTGGCCGAGGAACTGGGCGCACGGGTCATCCGGCTCCCGGAGAACGTCGGCTTCTCCAAGGCCAACAACGTCGGCGTACGCCAGGCCGCGGGCGAGTACGTGCTGTTCGCCAACCCCGACCTGGAGATCGAGCCGGCCGGGTTCGTCACGATGCAACGCCACCTGGACCTGCACGGCGGCCTTGTCGCACCCCAACTGCTGGGGACCGACGGCATCCCCCAACCCAACGGCCGTGGCTTCCCGTACGCCACCGCCAAGTTGGGCAACCGGAAGATCTGGCCGCTGTCGCAGATGCACGCGAACTACCGGGTGGTGGCGGACCCCGGCGAGGCCGTCTACGTGGCCTGGGTGATGGGCGCGGCGGTCGCGGCCCGCACCGCGGACTTCGTCGCCATGGGCGGGTGGAACGAGCGGTTCTTCCTCTACTACGAGGACCACGAGCTGGGGCTGCGCGCGTGGCGGCACGACATGCCCGTGGTGCTGCTCGGCGACGTGCGGTGGACCCACCACTGGGCCCGTGCGACGAACTCGTTCCAGTGGTCGCGGGCGCACACCCTGGAGTTGCAGAGCGCGCGGACGTTCTTCGGCCTGTTCCCCGAGTTCGTGGTCGGGCTGCCGACTGCCGCCCGGCGTAACCCGCAGGCCGCACGCCTGATCGGTACCCCGGTGCCCGCGCAGCGCGACGGATCACTGCCCAGCTCGACCCAGCCGGCCGGCACGAACTAGGCCGCGAACCCGCCGCAGTGCACCGATCCTTTCGCGAGATAGACGGTGCACGGTGCCTCGAGTTGCAGGTATTACCCAGGACTCGTGCTTCTTCTCGTTCGGGACGGTCATCAGTGCTCTCACTCCTCCAACGCGCCGTGCGGCAGTCGACGGCGTCGACTCCCCTGGCGACGGCCTACAGCGGGCGCGCGAACAGCTTCGGGGCCCTCCGACTCGCATTCGCGCTCGCCGTGGTGCTGTCGCACTCGGCCGCCCTCGGCTTCGGGCGTCCGCTCATGCCGCGGATCGACCTGGGAGCCTTGGCGGTGGCGGGCTTCTTCGCGATCTCCGGGTTCCTGATCGTCCGCTCCGGCCGGCGCAGCTCGATACCGCGCTTCCTGTGGCACCGCGCCCTGCGGATCTGGCCCGGCCTGTGGGTCTGCCTCCTGTTCACGGGTCTGGTTGTCGCGCCCCTGCTCTACCTCGACCGGCACGGCACCGTCGACGGCCTGTGGCGGAGTCCGGGTGGCGTGCTGGACTACCTGCGACTGAACTGGTGGGGCGGGCTGCGTCAGTTTGGCATCGCCGACGTTCTGGTGGGCGACACGCCGTACTGGCGGTGGCAGGGCGGCAACACGATCAACGGGTCGCTGTGGACCCTCGCCTACGAGTGCTTCTGCTATCTCATCGTGGCCGTCCTGGCCGCACTCACCATCCTGCGTCGGCAGCTCCGCTGGCTCCCGCTCCTCGCCCTCGTTGTCGTCTTCGGGGTGCTCTGCTGGAACTACTACCAGGCTGGCGTGCCTGGACAACAGCTGTGGACGACTGGCGAGATCGGGCCGCTTCCGCTGCTCGGCGCACTTCGGGAGGACTCGTTCCTCTGGTACGGGTTCATGTTCCTCGCGGGCGGGGTCGCCGAGCTCTACAGCGACCGGATGCCGATCAACGACCTGCTCGGCGTGCTCTCCCTCGTGGTCATCGGCTGGTTCGCCGCGACCGGGAACTTCTTCGGCCCGGGGTTGCTCGCCTACGCGTACGTCATCTTCTGGCTCGCCGTGCGGCTGCCGCGTGCGCTGCACCGGATCGGGAAGGTCAACGACTACTCGTACGGGTTGTACATCTACTCCTTCGTGGCCCAACAGGTCATGGCCAAGTTCGGCGTCCAGGCGATCGGTCTCGCCGGCTTCTTCGTCGTCAGCGCCCTGGTCAGCACCGGGCTCGCGGTGCTCTCCTGGCATCTGGTCGAGAAGCAGGCACTGAAGCTGAAGAACTGGACGCCTGAGGCGTTGCGGGAGCGACCCGAGGAACCGGCACCCCCGCGGGACGGCGGCATGACCCCGAACCCGTCGAACGGAAGCGTCGCGGCGTCGCCCCTGGCCGGCCGAGCACCGGATTTCGGCCCGGCACCGGCCACGGCACCAGCCGTTGGTTGACGGGCACCCGACCCGTCCGCCCGACCGTTTCGTCGACAGCAGGAAGAGGCTCCGCATGGCGACCGACCTTGCCCCCCGAGGGGTGGGCGATGACCTGGCGTCGCAGCCCACATCCAGACGCCGCGCGATCCCGTGGGACTGGATCGCCGTCGCCGCCCTCGTCGCCCTGATCCCGGTCGTGCACGACCTCAAGACGATGCTGACGGCGCCGTACTGGCTCGACGAGGCCTGGGTGGCGCTTTCGGTACGGTTCCCACTCGGCGACCTGCCGGTTACCACCTCGTCGACCCCGATCGGGTGGAGCCTCCTCCTCCGGCTGGTCCCCGACCAGGACTACCTGCGGGTGGTGACGCTGCTCTTCCACGCGCTCACGGTCGGCGCCGCGTACGCGCTCGGTCGGTTGGTGCACACGGCGGGGCGGCGTACGGGGATCGTGGCGGGCCTCGTCTGCGGCGCCGCGGTGCTGCTCCTTCCGACCCAGCAGGTCCGTCACGACCTGAAGCAGTACTCCGCCGATGCCTTCGTCGCGGTGGGGCTGCTCGCACTGACCGCGTGGACGGAGCGGGGTTGGTCCCGGCAGCGGTTGGGGATTCTCGCCGCCGCGATCGGTGTGGGGATGTTCGTCAGCCAGACGACCGCCATCGTCGCTCCATGTGTGCTTGGGGGGCTGTTCCTGGCCACCGCGGTTCGGCGGCAGTGGGCACGGCTCATCGAGGTGACAGTGGCCGGGTTCGGCGCAGCGCTCGCCGCGGCGGCCGTCTACCTCACCTTCTCGGCACGAGCGCGAAGCGGCCCGATGCAGGAGTTCTGGGCCGCATACTTCCCCCGTCTCGGCGAGGTGCCCGGATACCTCGAGCAGCGGGGCGAGGCACTGACCCGGATCTTCGGCGCGCCCGTGTCGCTCGTTCTGTGCCTGTTCGTCGTTGGCGTCGTGACGTTCGTGCGGTGGGGCCGCCCCGCCACCGCGATTGCGGTGCTTCTGCTGCCGCCAGTGGTGATCACCTTGGGTGTCTCGAAAATCTATCCGCTGTTGGATTGGCGCACCTCGCACTTCATCTTCGTGACAGTCGCGGCGGTCGCGGGTGTCGGACTTGGCGGGCTGGCGCACCTGGCAGCCGCGATCGCCCAGCGGGTGTACCGCCGTCTGCCGACCACCATCGCGACCGCGACGGTCTGCGCGGTCCTGGTCGGGGCCTTCGCTGTCCACAACAGTCAGTGGTACCGGTTCGACGGGGATGAGGCCGGGCTCGAAAGCACCCCCATCGCCATGACGGACGTCCGCGAACAGACCCGGTACGTCAACGCGCACCGCGCGAAGAACGACGTCGTCGTCCTGAGCTATGCGGCTGCGTACGGCTTCGCGTTCTACTCCACCCGGGACCACGTCGGCCTGGTGGCCCCCTACGGCAACACGGTCGGCTGGTGGGTCGACATGCCCGCCGACTCCGTGGTCGTGGTCACGGGGTTGGACGAGAAGGCCGTTCGGGGCGGACTTGGTCGGGCGCTGACGCTGGCCGGGGAACGCGGCGGCGCGCGTGTCTGGCTGATCCGATCCTTCGTCGTCGGCGAGGAAGTGGGCTCCTGGCAGTCGGCGCTCGCCGACTACCGCGTCGAGCAGATGACCAACGGGGTGGAGCCGGTTGTCGTGGTCAGCGAGAACTGACGCCTTCGGCACAGCGCGCGAGTTGCTGACTGTTCATCGTCAATTCACTTCGGCGGGCGTCTCCGGGCGGACGAACACCCACACCCGGTAGAGGGTGAAGTTGACGACCGTCATCACGGCGAGCACGCCGATGCGGGCGGTCAGATAGTGGGCGCCGAGCCCCACGAGCGCCGTCACCGACGAAACCGTGATGATCCAGTTCGACACCGCCAGGACCAGGTATCGCCGCAGTTGCCGGACGGCCGAGCCGTTGGCAGCAAAGACCCACTGCCGGTTGAGCACGAAGTTGAGCACGAACGAGAGGACAACGCCGCACAGGGTCGCGGCCGGCAGCCACACGTCGAACAGACCATGCAACACCCAGAGCGTCCCCGCGTCGACTGCAAAGCTCGCCCCGCCGGTGGTAACAAACCTGGCCAGACTGAACGCGATCAACCACGGACGCGTGCGAGTGCGGGTGATCGGCGCCTCGGCGGAGGAGTTCACGGGGAGGGTCACGGGCGGATTCTACGGGTGCCGATCGTGCTGGAGTGAATGGGGTTCCCGTTAGGAACGGACGCTCCGAGCCCGATAAATGGTCCGGAAAAGGTGGAATTCCAGCCGCGGCAAAGCATCCCGCAAGCAGTTTCGGTGGCCGGCTCTCATCCGATCAGAGCCACGCCGAAGTCGCGCTGCGGCGAGACGAGAAGGGGCGGACCGGGTCTTCCCGGTCCGCCCCTTCTTCGCGTTCTCGGTATGCCTAAGGCCCCAGCAGGATCAGTTGGGCAGCGCCGGTATCGGAGCGTCGTGCGCGCCGGGCCGTTCCGTCTTGCCGGACGCCGGTTCGGAGGCCACGTCGACCAGGTCGCGCCCTGGTGCCGCGGGGTCACCCGAGTGACCATCTTCGTGGATCACGTCTGGCCCGAGCCCTCTCAGGCCGATGGAGTAATAGACGACGAACAGGATGGCGGCGCCCACGGCCATGGCGATCGGAAGAATCGAGCCCACCGCCGGTTGCCACGATCCACCGATCGGGTTGAAGGACGGGGGCTTGTCGACGGGGATGCCTCGCTGATACCGAATCATCGTGAAGCAGAGGGCAACGAGATGCATCGGCAGGAGGACGATCGCGAAGAGCCGAGCCAAACGCGGGGCCAGGTCGAACGGGATGCGGTCGGCCAACAGATAACCGGCGAGGATCGGCACACCCACGAGCATGGGCAGCAGGTACCGACCCTGCGAGATGAACCCGTACTCGTTGACGTTGAAGGCCTCGAGCAGGATCGGCACGACAAGTCCCAGGCCGGCCAGCCCCAGCACCCGCCACCTGTCGACAGGTCGCCCGACGGCGAGGGCGAGCAGGACCACGACGCCGAGGGCCATCCACCACGCGAGGTGGACCACAACGGGGAGCGACGTGTCGAGCCAGCCCATCACGCCGACCAGTTCGGCGAGTGTGGCCGGCAACTCCCGGATGAACTCGTACTTCAGGATGTCGTCCATGCCCAGCGGCGCGTCCGGTGGAAACGGGACGATCTCCTGCGTGCGTCGCCACAGGGTCCAGGCGACGCCGACCAGCCCGGCCACCGCCCAGACCCCCGCGAGCCACCACGTGCGGCGGTTGCGAACCAGGGCCACATAACGGGACCGGCCGAGCGGCACCAGCAGGACGGCCACGATGATCGCGAACCAGAGTGGGCCAGCCGATCGCACGTTCAGCATCACGATGCCCGCGACACCGGCAAGCCACCAGGCGGACCGCGACCGACCGGCCCCGTCCGGCTCCAACAGGAGCGCGATGAGTGCCATCACCAGGCCTGCGCCGGCGGCGATCTCCACACCGTTCGGATTGACCGCTCCGCCGAGGTGGGCGGTCATCGGCGTGAGCGCGACGATCAGCCCGGCCAACGCTCCGCGTCGGCGCATCGAGAGGGCGACCAGAGTCGCCCAACCGAACAGGCCGGCGACAAGTGCGGCGTTCAGCAGTCGGGCGGCGATCACACCAGCCATGTCCGGAGAGATGGCGAGCGGCCAGCCGGTCACCAGGTAGTAGGCCGGGTTGTAGCGACCCGCCGAGTTGTCGACCAGAACCAGGGTCTCGTCACCACCGGGCTTGCCGCTGGCGCAATCAGCGGCGACGGACAGCTTGCGGGCGAAGCAGGCGTCGGGCGGGAGGCTCAGCGGGACCTGCTCGGCCGCGCCGTTCGCGGCCAGATCCGGTGTGATCTGCCCGGACGACACGCTGTATCCCTGCCACAGATGGGCTACCTCGTCCGGCGCGCCGTTGTAGGGAACGGCCAGCCCCCAAGCCGCGAACAGGAGGAAGTAGGCGACGAATGGCACTGATCTCCAGGCGATTGTCCTGGCCCTACCCGCACCCGCGAAACGCTGGTTCAACTGCACTCGGCTCGACGACACGCGTGGCAGCATAACGTGAACCGGGCACGCCATTCTCCTGCGCCGACGGCCCCACGAAGGTCCGTGTCAAAGCCCGCGGCCGGCGGGCACGTCGACCCCGGCGCGGTCTTCTCCTTGCTGGGTGCGTTGCCTCGCTACGGTGTGCCCCGCCGGTCGCCGGAACGGCCAGGTGAAGCCGCCAGCACCCGCGGCGCCCAGGCCGACAGCCAGGAGGAGTACGGCCACGGCGGGCAGCCACAGCCACACGTCGAAGAAGAAGATCTGCGCGGCGAACCCAACCATGACCAGTCGGGCGACGAGTGACCGGAAACGCCACCACAGCGTCAGCAGCAGACCGAGAAGGCTGACCAGGCCGACCAGGCCGTAGTTGTACCAGGTGCTCAGGTAGGTGTTGTCGAGCACCTGCGCCTGCCCGTCGCTGATCCCGACGTTCTCCAGGTAGCGCACGCTGGACTCCGGTCCGTTGCCGAAGACGACCGTGGACCAGTTGCGGGTGATGCCGTCCCACGCGACGTCGATGCGGTTGAAACGGGCGTTCGCGCTGGCGGACTCCAGCGGGTCCGACATTCGTGACCCCGCGACGCCGACCGAGCCAGCCGAGTTCTGGGAGGAGTTCACCGAACCGGGATTGGAGCCGGGGCTTGTCGGCGTCGGGCTGACCCAGGCCGGGGACTCTGTGTCCGGGCCGACCCCGAAGGTCGACGGACTGACCGCCACGGCGGCGAAGGCGATCGCGCCGATCGCGACCGTGCTGAGCACGCCGTGCCAGGAGAGCTTACGGAGCTGCAGGACCAACCAGATCCCGAGCGCGAGGACCAGGCCCACCCAGGCGCTCCGCGTGCCCGACAGCACCAGCCCCACGAGGTTGGCGGTGAAGGGGATGTACCAGTAGCGGCCCCGAATGGTCAGTGCCACGAGCGCCATGGCCATGGCGAAGGAGCCGTAGACGATCGGGTGACCGAAGATCCCCGCCGCCCGGGTCGGGTCGAACGCCGACGTGTAGGTCCAGTCGTACGCGAACTGGTCGAAGAAAGGCCACGTGCCGGTGACGGTCTGGTACTTGGCGAACACCGCGACGGCGACGCTGACCCAGGTGAACGCCTCGGCGATGCGCAGGATCAGCTTCGGGTCACGACGCGCTTCCTCGACGAGATGCCAGCCCAGGACGCCGAAGCACAACAGCGGCGCGGCGCCGACCACCACCGGCTTGATCCCGTGCCAGTGCGCCAGGCCCGCGATCACGGCGCAGAGCGGGAGCAGGAGGACCGCGCCGAGCACCCGCGGCGGCCATCCGTCGCGTTCGGCGCGGTGCAGACGCCCCCAGACCGCGAGGACGAAGAGGACGAGCAACAGCGTGTACGAGGGATTTGTCGGGTAACCGAAATCGACTGTCACCGGGACCAGGAATGCCACCACGAAGATGGCCCAGGTGATGCGGACCGGCTCCCACAGCGCCCAGCCCAGCAGGGCGCCGGCACCCACGGCGAGCGCGAGATCCCACCTGCCGACCACCAGGAACGCAACTGCCAGCAGTAGGAGGCACGAGCTGAGGAAGCGCGCGGGGCGCCCCATGTCGTTGAGCCGGTCAGTCAACACTCGCACCGTGCGATAGTACGGATCAGCCGGCGAGATCGGGCGCCGGCCTTCGGGAAAATCGCTGCCCAGGCCTCGAGGTCGCGCGTCGGGTGTCAACTGTACCGACGCCACACGTCACGCAGCGCCTCCCAGTTGCCCCCGATGCCGGTCTCACAGGGCGTTTCGAGGAAGAAAGCGCCGTCGACGTCGTCCCGGTCCCACCAGAGGCCGCAGACCGCCTGGCCGTCCGTGGCCTTGTAGGCGTACTCGACGTAGCTGCCGGCCGCCCCGGTCGTGCCTCCGGTCGTCTGGGTCGCCCCCTTCAGGCCGGGGGCGAACGCACCGGCAACGGCGTTGAGCTGCTGGCGGTTCGTGCGGGCCAGGTCCTTCTGGGGCCGTTCCGGATAGAGCACGAAGTGCAGCCACAGGCCACCGTAGGGGCAGGAGATGTGGCGCTCCTCGTTCGGCGGCAACGGCGGACCACCGGCACTGTTGTAGACCGTACAGCCGCCGATGTCGGCCAGCCACGGCTCGCCCAGCGGGGCCAGATCGCCGACGAACTTCGCCTTGTTGATCGAGAGCTGGGTCGCCTTGAAGGGCGAGAGGGAGGCGGTCCCGGACGGCGAGGGGGAGGCACTCTCGTCGGCGCTCCCGCGCAGGGCGTAACCCGCGACGCCGGCGACGAGCGCGAGCGCCAGCCCACCGGCGATCCACGTCCAGCTCAGGCCTTTCCGGACGACCCGGACCGGTGCGATCCGCCGACCGGACATCGCTGGCTCACGGTCGTACGGGGTCAGCCCTCCGGACGAGGGCACCGCCGAGATCGGTGGGGACGGCTCGGCCCTCCACGGCACCTGCGGATACAGCGCCAACTGCTGTGTCGACCCCACAAGCGCGTCCTGCGTGCCACGCGGCAGGTCTTCGGTCGGGCCGCCGGCAGACACGGGAGTGCCACTGACCGGCGCGGCCGGAGCACTGACCGGCGCGTTGAGGTTCTCGATCCGGTAGTCCTGCTGCAGCAGCCCGAACAGGCGCTGCGGGGCGTCACCCTGGTCGTCGCCGTAGGCAACCCACGGGTTCGCCGCGGTCAGGTCGGCCTCCTCGTAGGGGGAGCCGCCGGGCGCGTCAGCCAACATCCGGACGGCGTAGGCGAAGGCGTCGCGCCAGCGCGGGTCCGCCGCAGCGGGTCTGTCCAGCAGGACGACAGTCCTGGGTCGCCCCTGCTCGTCGACAGCGGCCCACGCCTTCCCCACCGGAGACGCGCCGAGCGCGTGGGTGAATCTGTAGGGACTTTCCGGCTGCATGCGCACTCCTCTGTCGAACTGCCGTCGGGATAGTACCGATCCGCACCGAGCACGGCGGGCCGCCTTCACCGCGTGCCCGTGGCGGTGCGACGGCCGGCGGAAGCCGCTCGTACGCCGCACCGGTGTTGCCCGTTGAAAGTTTTCATGCATAGAGTCACGGCGTGAATGAAGGAGCTGTCGGGGTGTCGGTCGAGCAGGTGCTCGACCTGTTCGACGGGGTGCGGCTGACTCCCACCCAGCGCCGGATCGCGCACTGCCTCGTGCAGCACGCTCCCGCCGTGGCGTACCTGTCCGCCGCCGAGGTCGCCGAGCTGGCCGGGGTCAGCCAGCCGTCGGTCACCCGGTTCGCCGTCGCGCTCGGCCACGACGGATACCCGGCGCTGCGCCGCCGGCTGCGGGACCTGACCGTCGCGGCGCCGGCCGGATCGGACGACGCCGGCAACGAACTACAGCAGGCGGTACGCGCGGAGATGGGAAACCTGGACCGGCTGGCCGGCCAGCTCGCCGACACCGAACGGATCGCCGAGACCGGGCGGTTACTCGCCCGGAGCCGCCCGCTGCCGGTGCTCGGCCTGCGCGCCGCCGCGCCGCTGGCCGCGTACTTCGCCTACTTCGCGGCGAAGGTGCACCCGGACGTGCGGGTGCTCGACGACGGCGGCAGCCTGCTCACCGACCGCCTGGAGCAGGCCGCCGAAGCCGGGGCGTCGGCCCTGCTCGCCTTCGTCCTGCCCCGCTACCCCCGGGAGACCATGGACGCGCTCCGCGAAGCCCGCGACGCCGGGCTGACCGTGGTGGCGATCACCGACTCACCGGTCAGCCCCGCCACCGAGCACGCCGACGTGGTGCTGTCGGCGGCGGTCGGCGCGCAGCTCGTCTTCGACCTGCACACCGCCCCGATGACCCTGGCCATGGTGTTGTTACAGGCGATCTGCGACGCCGCACCGGCCGACACCCAACGCCGACTGGAGGCGTTCGAGGCCTCCGCGGCCCGCCGTCAGTTGTTCCGCGGATGACCGGAGGAGACCCGAGATGACCCAGCCCGTCCGTGCCGCACGGGGCAACCAGCTCACCGCCCGCGGGTGGCAGCAGGAGGCCGCCCTGCGGATGTTGATGAACAACCTCGACCCGGAGGTGGCCGAGCGCCCCGACGACCTGGTCGTCTACGGCGGCACCGGGAAGGCGGCCCGGGACTGGCCGTCGTACCACGCGTTGGTCCGCACGCTCACCGACCTGCGCGAGGACGAGACGATGCTCGTGCAGTCCGGCCGCCCGGTGGGCGTGCTGCGGACCCACGAGTGGGCGCCCCGGGTGCTGCTGGCCAACTCCAACCTGGTCGGCGACTGGGCGACCTGGCCGGAGTTTCGCCGGTTGGAGCAGCTCGGCCTGACCATGTACGGGCAGATGACCGCCGGTTCGTGGATCTACATCGGCACCCAGGGCATCCTCCAGGGCACCTACGAGACGTTCGCGGCGGTGGCCGCGAAGATCGCCGGCGCCCGCGGCGACGGGCAGGGGCTCAGCGGGGGCGACCTCGCGGGCACGCTCACACTGACCGCCGGCTGCGGTGGGATGGGCGGCGCGCAGCCGCTCGCGGTCACCATGAACGGCGGCGTCTGCCTGATCGTCGACGTGGACCGCACCCGGCTCGACCGGCGGGTGCACGACCGCTACCTGGACGAGGTCGCCGACTCGCTCGACGACGCGGTACGACGGGTGCTCGACGCGAAGCGGGACCGACGCGCGCTCTCCGTCGGCGTGGTCGGCAACGCCGCCGAGGTGTTCCCCGAGTTGCTGCGTCGCGGTGTCGAGGTCGACGTCGTGACCGACCAGACAAGCGCCCACGACCCGCTGTCGTACCTGCCGGTGGGGGTGGAGCTGGCCGACGCCCGGGACTACGCGCGGGCGAAGCCGGCCGAGTTCACCGACCGGGCCCGCGCGTCGATGGCGACGCACGTCGAGGCCATGGTCGGCTTCCTGGACGCCGGCGCCGAGGTCTTCGACTACGGCAACTCGATCCGCGGCGAGGCACAGCTCGCCGGATACCAGCGCGCCTTCGACTTCCCCGGTTTCGTGCCCGCGTACATCCGGCCGTTGTTCTCCGAGGGCAGGGGCCCGTTCCGGTGGGCGGCGCTCTCCGGCGACCCGGCCGACATCGCGGCCACCGACCGGGCCATCCTGGAGTTGTTCCCGGACAACGAGCCGTTGGCCCGGTGGATCAGGCTGGCCGGCGAGCGGGTCGCCTTCCAGGGCCTGCCGGCCCGGATCTGCTGGCTCGGCTACGGCGAGCGGGACCGGGCGGGTGTGCGGTTCAACGAGATGGTCGCCTCCGGTGAACTCTCCGCCCCGGTCGTCATCGGGCGGGACCACCTGGACGCCGGCAGCGTGGCCAGCCCGTACCGGGAGACCGAGGCAATGGCCGACGGCTCCGACGCGATCGCCGACTGGCCGCTGCTCAACGCCCTTGTCAACACGGCCAGCGGCGCCTCCTGGGTGTCCATCCACCACGGCGGCGGGGTGGGCATCGGCCGGTCGATCCACGCCGGGCAGGTCTGCGTCGCCGACGGCACCGCCCTCGCCGGGCAGAAGATCGAGCGGGTGCTCACCAACGACCCGGCGATGGGCGTGATCCGGCACGTCGACGCCGGCTACGACATCGCCCGCGACGTGGCGGCCCGCACCGGCCTCCGCACGCCCATGGCCGAGGGATCCGCGTGAGCGCGAGGAGTGCAGCGCAGCGGAGCCCCGCAGTCGCGAACACCAGGAGCAGAGCGTGAGCGACGACCTGCCCGGCCGGTTCCGGGCGTTGTGGGACGAGATCGCGCCGGTCGGGCGGGACGCCGACAGCGGCGGCTACCTGCGGTACGCGTTGACCGAGCCGGAGCGGGAGCTGCGCGCCTGGTTCCGGGCACAGGCCGAGCGCCGCGGCATGCCCGTCAGCGAGGACGGCAACGGCAACCTCTTCGCCCACTGGGGTGACCCGCGGGCATCCGACGCGGTGCTCACCGGCAGCCACTTCGACTCCGTGCCGCACGGCGGGGCGTACGACGGGCCGCTCGGCATCGTCAGCGCGTTCCTCGCCGTGGACGAGCTACGCGCCCGCGGTGTCACCCCGAACCGCCCGCTGGTGCTCGCGGCGTTCGTGGAGGAGGAGGGCGCGCGCTTCGGCGTACCGTGTCTGGGGTCGCGGCTGCTCACCGGGGCGCTGTCGGCCGAACGCGCGGCCGGCCTGCGCGACGCGGCCGGGGTGAGCTTCGCCGAGGCGCTCAGCGGGCGGCCGGCGGGCGCCCGCCCGGAGCTGTTGGGCCGGATCGGCGCGTTCGTGGAGCTGCACGTCGAGCAGGGCCGCGCGCTTGTCGGGACGGACGCGCCGGTCGCGGTGGCGAGCGCGATCTGGCCGCACGGCCGGTGGCGCTTCGAGGTCGTCGGCGAGGGCAACCACGCGGGTACGACCCGGATGGCCGACCGCCGCGACCCGATGCTCACGTACGCGTTCACGGTGCTGGCGGCCAACAAGGAGGCCCGGCTGCGCGACGCGCACGCCACCGTGGGCCGGGTCGCCGTCGAGCCCAACGCCACGAACGCGATCCCGTCGAAGGTGACCGGTTGGCTGGACGCGCGGGCCGCCGACGCGCAGACGCTGTCCGGGCTTGTCGAGGCGGTGTGGGGCAAGCTCACCGAGCGCGCCCGCCGCGACGGTACGGCGGTGACTGTCACCGAGGAGTCGGCGACGCCGCTTGTCGCGTTCGACGGCGGTCTGGCCGGACGGCTGGCCACGCTGCTGGACGCGCCGGTGCTGCCGACCGGTGCCGGGCACGACGCCGGGGTGCTCGCCGCGCACCTGCCCACGGCGATGCTGTTCGTCCGTAACCCGACCGGGGTGTCGCACTCCCCCGCCGAGGCCGCGACCGACGACGACTGCGCCGCCGGGGTACGCGCGCTGGCCCGGGTGCTGGAGGAGCTGACATGCCTGTGACACCCGCCCGCTGGCTCGCCGAGTACGCCTGGCTGCCCGAGCACGCCGAACCGACTCCCGACGTGCTGATCGAGGTCGAGGACGGCCGGATCACGGCGGTGACGCCGCTGACCCCCGGCAGCAGGCCACCGGCCGGGGTCGACGTGTACGCCGACGCCGTGCCGCTGCCCGGCCTGACCCTGCCCGGCCTGGCAAACGTGCACTCGCACGCCTTCCACCGGGCGCTGCGCGGGCGTACCCACGGCGGTCGGGGCGACTTCTGGACCTGGCGGGACCAGATGTACGCGGTGGCGGACCGGCTGGACCCGGACACCTACCTCGCCCTGGCCCGCGCGGTCTACGCCGAGATGGCGCTCGCCGGGATCACGTGTGTGGGCGAGTTCCACTATCTGCACCACCGGCCCGACGGTGGCGCCTACGACGACCCGAACGCGATGGGCGCGGCGCTTGTGGAGGCGGCCGCGCACGCCGGGATCCGGCTCACCCTGCTGGACGCCTGTTACCTGACCTCCAGCGTGGACGGTCAGGCCCTCGCCGGGCCGCAGCGCCGCTTCGGTGACGGCGACGCGGCCCGCTGGGCCGAGCGGGTGGCGGCGTTCCAGCCGGCGGACTCGCACGTGCGGGTCGGCGCGGCGGTGCACTCGGTGCGGGCGGTTCCGGCCGACCAGCTCCGCACGGTCGCCGACTGGGCCCGGGACCGGCGGGCGCCGCTGCACGTGCACCTCTCCGAGCAGCCCGCCGAGAACGACGAGTGCCGGGCGGTGCACGGGCGTACGCCCACCGCGTTGCTGGCCGAGCACGGCGTGCTCGGGCCGGACACCACCGCCGTGCACGCCACGCACCCGACGAGCGCCGACCTGACAGTGCTCGGGGACAGCCGGACCGGGGTGTGCCTCTGCCCGACCACCGAGCGGGACCTCGCCGACGGGATCGGCCCGGCCCGCCGGATGGCCGACGCGGGAATCCGGTTGAGCCTGGGCAGCGACAGCCATGCCGTCATCGACCTGTTCGAGGAGGCCCGCGCGGTGGAGCTGGACGAACGGCTGCGAACCCGCCGCCGTGGCCACTTCGCACCCGCCGACCTGCTGACGGCGGCAAGCGTCACCGGGCACGCCGCCCTGGGCTGGGCCGACGCCGGCCGGATCGCCGTCGGTGCCCGCGCCGACCTGGTGACGGTACGGCTGGACGGCCCCCGTACCGCCGGTGTGCCGCCGGTGGGTCTGTTCTTCGCGGCCACCGCCGGTGACGTCGCGCAGGTGCTCGTCGACGGCCGCGTGGTGGTGGCCGAGGGCCAGCACCTGAGCGTGGACGTGCCGGCCGAGTTGGCCGCCGCTATCGAGGCGGTGACACGCCAATGAGCGGCAGTCTGCTCGTCGACAACATCGGGGAGTTGGTCACCAACGGCCCCGGCACGCGCCCGCTGGGCATTCGCCGGGATGCCGCGGTGCTCGTCGAGGAGGGTCGGGTGGCCTGGGTCGGGCCGTCCGCGACCGCGCCGGCCGCCGACCGGCGACTCGACGTCGGTGGGGCCGCCGTGCTGCCCGGCTTCGTGGACAGCCACGCCCACCTGGTCTTCGCCGGGGATCGGGCGGCCGAGTTCGCCGCCCGGATGGCCGGTGAGCCCTACACCGGCGGCGGCATCCGCACCACCGTCGGCGCGACCCGGGCCGCCACCGACGACGAGCTGCGGGCCACCGTGCGCCGGCTGCGCGGGGAGGCGCTGCGCCAGGGCACCACGACCATGGAGATCAAGAGTGGGTACGGGCTGACCGTCGCCGACGAGGCCCGCTCCCTGCGGATCGCCGCCGAGGTCACCGAGGACACCACGTTCCTCGGCGCGCACGTGGTCCCCGCCGAGTACGCCGACCGCCCGGACGACTACGTCGGGCTGGTCTGCGGGCCGATGCTGGCCGCCGCCGCGCCGCACGCGAAGTGGATCGACGTGTTCTGCGAGCGGGGCGCCTTCGACGTGGATCATTCGCGGGCCATCCTGGCCTGCGGGCAGGCCGTCGGGCTCGGTGTGCGGGTGCACGCCAACCAGCTCGGCCCCGGGCCGGGCGTGCAGCTCGGCGTGGAGCTGGGCGCGGCCAGCGTGGACCACTGCACCTACCTGTCCGACGCCGACGTCGACGCGCTCGCGTCGTCTCTGGTCGACTGCATGTGCCACGAGGGCCCGCACAGCAGCACTGTCGCGACCCTGCTGCCCGGCGCGGAGTTCTCCACCCGCTCGCCGTACCCGGACGCCCGGCGGCTGCTCGACGCCGGTGTCACGGTGGCGCTGGCGACGGACTGCAACCCCGGCTCGTCGTACACCTCGTCGATGGCGTTCTGCGTGGCCCTGGCGGTCCGTGAGATGCGGATGACCCCGGCGGAGGCGGTCTGGGCCGCGACCGCCGGCGGCGCGCGGGCCCTGCGCCGCGACGACATCGGCGTGCTCGTCCCCGGCGCGCGGGCCGACCTCATGATCTTGGACGCGCCGTCCTACCTGCACCTGGCCTACCGGCCCGGTGTCCCACTGATCCGCCAGGTAATACGCAACGGAGTTCCGCAATGACGAACGTGACCATCCAACCCACCGGGATCGCCGCCGAGGACGTGCTCGCGGTGGCCCGCGGCACCGCCACTGTCGTCCTCGCCCCGGCCACCATCGAGGCCATGGCGACCAGTCGGGCCATCGTGGACGGCATCGAGTCGTCGGGCCGCCCCGTCTACGGGGTCTCCACCGGTTTCGGGGCGCTGGCCAACACCTTCATCGCCCCGCAGCGGCGGGCCGAGCTGCAACACGCGCTGATCCGCTCGCACGCCGCCGGGGTGGGCGCCTCGATGCCGCGCGAGGTGGTCCGGGCCATGATGCTGCTGCGGGTCCGGTCCCTCGCGCTGGGCCGCTCCGGGGTCCGGCCGCTTGTCGCGGAGGCCCTTGTCGACCTGCTCAACCACGACATCACCCCGTGGGTGCCGGAGCACGGCTCGCTGGGCGCCTCCGGTGACCTGGCGCCGCTGGCGCACTGCGCGCTGGTGCTGCTCGGCGAGGGCTGGGTCCTCGGGCCCGGCGGCGAACGCCAGGACGCGGCGGACGCGCTGACCGCCGCCGGGCTCACGCCGATCGAGCTGGCCGCCAAGGAGGGGCTGGCGCTGATCAACGGCACCGACGGCATGCTCGGCATGCTGCTGCTGGCCATCCACGACGCGGCGCACCTGTTCGCCATGGCCGACGTGACGGCCGCGCTCGCCATCGAGGCGATGCTCGGCTCCGAGCGGCCGTTCCTGCCCGAGCTGCACGCCATCCGGCCGCACCCCGGTCAGGCGGCGTCGGCGGCGAACATCCACCGGCTGTTGCAGGACTCCCGGGTGATGGACTCGCACCGCGACGACCTGGCGCACGCCGTGCAGGACGCGTACTCGATGCGCTGCGCCCCGCAGGTGGCCGGCGCGGCCCGCGACACCCTGGACTTCGTCCGTACGGTCGCGGGCCGGGAGTTGGTGTCCGTGGTGGACAACCCGGTGGTGCTGCCGGACGGGCGGGTCGAGTCGACGGGCAACTTCCACGGCGCGCCGCTCGGCTTCGCCGCGGACTTCCTCGCCATCGCCGCCGCCGAGGTGGGCGCGATCGCCGAGCGGCGGGTGGACCGGCTGCTCGACGTCACCCGCTCCCGGGAACTGCCGGCGTTCCTCTCCCCCGACGCCGGGGTCAACTCCGGGCTGATGATCGCCCAGTACACGGCCGCCGGGATCGTCGCCGAGAACCGTCGGCTGGCCGCTCCGGCGTCGGTGGACTCCCTTCCCACGAGCGGGATGCAGGAGGATCACGTCTCGATGGGCTGGGCGGCGGCCAAGAAGCTGCGCACCGTGCTGGACAACCTCACAAGTCTGCTGGCGGTCGAGCTGCTGGCCGGCGTACGCGGCCTGCAACTGCGCGCCCCGCTGGAGCCGTCCCCGGCCGGTCGGGCGGCCGTCGCCGCGCTCGGCCCGGCGGCTGGTGAGCCCGGCCCGGACGTGTTCCTCGCCCCGGTGATGGAGGCGGCCCGAGCGGTCGTCGCCGGGCCGGAGCTGCGGGCCGCCATCGAACGGGAGCTCGGCCCGCTGGGCTGACCTCCGTCGGGGGGTGTGGGGCGCCCCCGGGCGGGCGGCCGCCCGCACCACCCCCCCACACCCCCCCGCG
>NZ_JBNCNO010000004.1:21760-41294 GCF_049847025.1 Micromonospora sp. DT231
TCGGGGGGGGGCCGGGGGGGGCCGCCCTCTACGGGTCGGGGGCCGCGGTGGGGTCACCCCGGGGGGGTGGTGTGGCCGGGGGGGGGTCAGGCGGCGCACGACAGCACCCGCTCTCACCTCGGCTCGTCCTGTCGGCAGGCACTGCTAGCGTTCGCCGTCGTGGAGATCGAGGAGCCTGCACTCACCGAACAGATCCGGGACTTCGTCCGCCGGCAGGTGGCACTCGGCGAGTTGCCGGCCGCCGCGATCGTCTCCCAGACGATGGAATACCTGTCCGACGAGACGGACCCGGCGGAGATCGAGGCCCGCGCCTGGCCGGTGGTGACCGAGGAGATGGGCGCGCACCTCGCGGCCCAGACACACTGGCCGGAGGTCACCGACAACGATCGGCTCACCGCGGCCTTCCGGACGCTCTCGGCCGCTGGACTGGTGGCCCGGGAGAGCTTCAGCTGCTGCCAGAACTGCGGCACCGCCGAGATCGGCGACGAGGTGCCGCAGGGGCAGACCGTTCGGGGTTACGCCTTCTACCACCAGCAGGATGCCGAGAACGCCGTCGACGGCTCGGGACTCCACGTCGCGTACGGCCTGTTCGGCCAGCCGACGACGGCCGACATCGGCACGGAGGTGGCGGCGGCGCTGCGTGCCGAGGGCCTGACGGTGCACTGGGACGGCAGCACCGGCACCCGGATCGGGGTCCCGCTGACCTGGCAGCGACGCCGGGTGGGTCGGCTGGCCGCGCTGCCCGTCACTGTCGACGACGACGTGGATCTCGACGTGGAGCTGCTCTCCCCGTGGACCGGGAGGTACGCCCCGACCGAGGGGCTGTCGTCGGCCGCCCGGCTCGCCGGCCTGCACCTGCCGTGGTTACCTGTCGGCGTGCGGATCCGGCTGACCCACCGGGACACCGCCGTCGTCGTACGACGGGAGGGGGACGCCCTGGTGGGCGCGTACCCGGAGCAGGGCGGGCGGGAGCTGACCGTCGGCCGGTTCGACGGCACGGAGCTGGTCCGCCGGTTGACCGACGGACCAGCGGGGGCGGCCGCCCGACCGGCCCCGCCCGATTTCCTCGAGGCGACCTACCAGTATCGGGACGACGCCCAGAAGGACGTGCCGCTGGACGCCGCCGAGGCCTGCCTTCTGCTGCGCGCGATGCGCCCGCTCAGCAGGGACTTCCTGACCGCGTTCGGCCGCTCCGGCGGCTGCGTGCAGGCCACCTGGGAGCGCGACGGGCTGTGGTTGGAGGAACTGGACACGGCCCAGGCCACGTCGACCGGCCGGGTCGCCACCGTAGCCGAGGCCGAACGGATGCTCACCGTCCTCGCCACGGAGGACCGCGTCCCGATCGACGAGCTGGGCGGCGACCTTGTCACGAAGCACTGGTGACAGTCGACCGCGCCACCGCACCCGGTGCTGCTCAGGCGGCGGGCGGCAGCACCTTGGCGACCAGCTTGGCCAGCTCGCGCAGCGCCTTGCCCCGGTGGCTGATCGCGTCCTTCTCCGCCGGGGTCAGCTCGGCGTTCGTCCGGTCCTGTCCGTCGCCCAGGAAGATCGGGTCGTAGCCGAACCCGCCGTCACCGCGCGGAGCACGCAGCACCCGACCGGACTGCCGACCGTCGACGAGGTGCTCCTTGCCGCCGGGCAGCACCAGCGCCACCGTGCAGACGAACGAGGCCGCCCGCTGCTCGTCGGGCACGTCGCCGATCTGGTCCAGCACAAGCTGAAGGTTGGCCCGGTCATCGCCGTGCCGGCCGGACCAGCGGGCGCTGAACACCCCCGGCATCCCGTTGAGCGCGTCCACCGCGAGGCCGGAATCGTCGGCGATGGTTGGCAACCCGCTCTGCCGGCACCCCTCCCGCGCCTTGATCAGCGCGTTCTCGCCGAAGGTCAGGCCGGTCTCCGGCAGCTCCGCGTACTGCTCGACGTCGTCCAGCCCGAGCAGGGCGATCCGCTGCGCGCCGAGGGCGCCGTCCAGGATCCGCTGGAGTTCCACAAGCTTCTTACGGTTACGGGTGGCGAGCAGGACCTTGTTCATGCTGAAACACCTCTGTTCACGACTGCGGGGCTCGCAAGCTCACTCCTCGCGCTCACGCGAGTGCCTTCCGCTGGGCTTCGGCCAGATCCGCGCACCCGGCCACGGCCAGGTCGAGCAGGCTGTCGAGCTGGTCGCGGGCGAACACGCCCGCCTCGCCGGTGCCCTGCACCTCGACGAAGTCACCCGCACCTGTGCAGACCACGTTCATGTCCACCTCGGCGGCGACGTCCTCGGTGTAGCACAGGTCCAGCCGCGCCTCGCCGGCGATGATCCCCACGCTGACGGCTGCCACCGACCGGTGCATCACCTTCTCCGGCTTGCCGGCCAACGCCTTGCGGGCGGCGAGCCAGTTGACCGCGTCGTGCAACGCGACGTACGCGCCGGTGATCGCGGCCGTCCGGGTGCCGCCGTCGGCCTGGAGCACGTCGCAGTCGAGCACCACCGAGTTCTCGCCGAGCGCCTTGAGGTCGATGCTGGCCCGCAGGCTGCGGCCGATCAGCCGGGAGATCTCGTGGGTACGGCCACCGACCCGACCCTTGACGCTCTCCCGGTCGGAGCGGGTGTTCGTGGCCCGGGGCAGCATCGCGTACTCGGCGGTCACCCAGCCGAGCCCGGAACCCTTGCGCCAGCGGGGCACCCCCTCGGTGACGCTCGCCGTGCAGAGCACCCGGGTGCCGCCGAACTCGACGAGCACCGAGCCCTCCGGATGGGTGCTCCAGCCTCGGGTCAGGGTCACCGGTCGAAGTTGATTGGGCCCTCGCCCGTCAGGTCGCGCCATGCCTGCACCCTATGCGGTGCGCTGATCCACCTCGGCCGGGGTGCCCCGACCGGCGCTCACGTCGGCCCCGATCAGGACGTGACAGGTCAGACGTCGTAACTCGCGCCGGGTCGCACCACGTCGATCGGCCCGGTGTACGCGGACGCGGCCGACTCCAGGGTGTGTGCCTCGCTCCCCCAGGCGGGCACCAGGTGGGTCAGCAGGAGCCGGCCCACCGCGGCCTTGGTCGCCGCCTCGCCGGCCTCCCGGCCGGTCAGGTGCAGATCCGGCGGGTTGTCCATGCCATCGAGGTAGCTGGCCTCGCAGAGGAAGACATCGACGTCCTGCGCCAGCCGCAGCAGCGACGCGCAGGGAGCGGTGTCCGACGAGTAGCACAGCGACCGGCCGTCGTGCTCGAGCCGCACGCCGTACGTCTCGACCGGGTGGTTGACCCGGTCCACGGTGACGGCGAACGGGCCGATCGGAAAGGTGCCCGGCTGCAGGGCGTAGAACTGGTAGACGTCCTCCACCGAACCGTCGTCGCCGTACGCGGCGCTGAGCCGGTCCGGTGCGCCGGCGGGCGCGTACACCGGCAGCGCCGGATAGGGGCCGTCCGGGGCGTACCGGCGCACGACCACGTACAGGACGGCGTCGAACATGTGGTCGCAGTGCAGGTGGGTCAGCAGGATCGCGTCCGGCGCGTGCAGACCCGCGTACCGCTGGAGGCTGGACAACGACCCGGAACCGAAGTCGACAAGGAGCCGGAAGCCGTCGGCTTCGACGAGATAGGCCGAGCAGGGCGACTCGGGGCCGGGAAAGCTACCGGCGCTACCAAGCACGGTCAGTCGCATCGAGTTGTCTCGCTGTCACTGTCAGTAGCATCCGTGCGGGCAATCGCCTCAGCCATGATCTCTACCGACGCGTACGTCACGCTGCGCAGCCTACGCTGGGGTACCCGAAGGCAAGAATCATCCGCCGGAAGTTGTCACGAACGTGACACCTGCTCACGGCGCGCCGGACGGCGTACGGGCCGCCGACACACGTCGACGGCCCGTACCGGGAAGACCGGTCCGGTCAGGCCCAGAGCTGCCCCTCCAGAGCGTCCTCGGCATCGGCGAGCGTGCCGCCGTACGCGCCGGTGGACAGGTATTTCCATCCACCGTCGCAGACCACGAAGGCCACGTCGGCACGCCGACCGTCGCGGACCGCCTCGTGCGCCACCGCGAGCGCGGCGTGCAGGATGGCGCCCGTGGAGAAGCCGGCGAAGATGCCCTCCACCTCCACGAGTTGGCGGGTACGCAGCACCGCGTCCCGGGTGCCGACCGAGAAGCGCCGGGAGAGCACCGAGGCGTCGTAGAGCTCCGGCACGTACCCCTCGTCGATGTTGCGCAGGCCGTAGACCAGCTCGCCGTAGCGCGGCTCGGCCGCCACGACCTGAATGCCGTCGACCTTCTCCCGCAGGTAACGCCCGGTGCCCATCAACGTGCCGGTGGTGCCCAGCCCGGCCACGAAGTGCGTGATGCTGGGCAGGTCGTGCAGCAGCTCCGGCCCGGTCGTCTCGTAGTGCGCCCGCGCGTTGGCCTCGTTGCCGTACTGGTAGAGCATCACCCAGTCCGGGTGCTCGGCGGCGATCAACTTGGCGGTGGCGACCGCCTGGTTGGAACCACCCGCCGCCGGCGAGAAGATGATCTCGGCCCCGTACATCCGGAGCAACTGGACCCGCTCGGTGGAGACGTTCTCCGGCATCACGCAGACCAGCCGGTAGCCGCGCAACTTGGCCACCATCGCCAACGAGATGCCGGTGTTGCCACTCGTCGGTTCGAGGATGGTGTCACCCGGCCGGAGCCGGCCGGCCTCCTCCGCCGCCCGGACCATGAACAGCGCCGCGCGGTCCTTGATGCTGCCGGTCGGGTTCCGGTCCTCCAGCTTGGCCCAGAGCCGCACCGGTGGGGCCCCGTCGGACACCGTCGGGGAGAGCCGGGGCAGGCCGACAAGCGGCGTGCCCCCGCACGCGTCGAGCAGGCTGTCGTACCGCGCCATGGCGGCCGACCTCAGCCAGCCGCGACGGCGCCGCGGGCCACCGCCGCGGCGCTGTGCGAGCTGATCGCCGCTGCCGCGGCGAAGCCGAACGCGCCGCCGGCCACGGCGGGCAGGATGGTGACGCTGTCACCGTCGGAGAGCTTGGCGTCCAGGGCGCCGAGGAAACGGACGTCCTCGTCGTTGACGTAGACGTTGACGAAGCGGTGCAGCGTGCCCGCGTCGGTGATCAGCCGACCGCGCAGGCCGCCGTGCCGGGAATCCAGGTCGGTGAGCAGATCGGCGAGGGTGTCGCCGGCGCCGTCGACGACCTTGGCGCCGCCGGTGTAGCTGCGCAGGATGGTGGGGATGCGAACCTCAATGGCCATGATGGGGAACTCCTCGATCGGGTGTGCCTGCGGTGACGGGACAAGACGAGTGCGAACGCTGACGGATCAGCGACCGGAACACTCGTAGTCGACAGTCGCCGGGCTCTGCCCGAACATGTAGGACTGGACGGCATGCGGGTCGACCCCGGCCTCCACGACCCGGACCGGCTCCTCGGCGACCACGCCGTCGACGATCCGGAACGAGCGGATCTCCTCCGAGTCGGGTTCGCGGGTCGAGACGAGCAGGTAGTGCGCGCCCGGCTCACCGGCGAAGGAGACATCCGTCCGCGACGGGTACGCCTCGGTGGCGGTGTGCGAGTGGTAGATGACCACGGGCTCCTCGTCCCGGTCGTCCATCTCCCGCCACACGCGCAGATGCTCCATCGAGTCGAACTCGTAGAAGGTCATCGACCGGGCCGCGTTGTCCATCGGGATGTGCCGCGTCGGGGTGTCGCTGCCGACGGGACCGGCGACCACGCCGCACGCCTCGTCGGGGTGATCCCGGCGCGCGTGGGCGACGATCGCGTCGATGATCGACCGGTCGATGCTCAGCACGAGGACCAGCCTAACGCCTAACGCGCGTGGGTCGAAGTGGCGCCGGTCACGCCTAGTCGATCAAGGCGTTGAGCAGCGACTCCTGCAGATACCCGAGATACGCGTAGACCGAAAGCTGGAACACCCTGCTGGAACCCGCGTCCTCGGCGACCGCGTCGTCCAACTCCTCGCCCAGATCCGTGCCGTCCTTGATCTCCAGACGGACGCCCATCGCGAGCCGGGCGTCGTTCAACGCCCGCAGCCACGCCTCGGCCGCCTCGGCGTCGAGCCGCACCTCGCCACCGGCGTCGTCGGGCAGCGCGGCCAGGATCGCACCGGCCTGATCGATCTTGGCGGTCTTCAGATCGCCCTCGGTGTACCGGCGGAACTCGGCCGTCCCCGGCGCGTCCTGGGGGTAGACCGCCGGAAAGAGCCGACCCACGACCGGGTCGGTGTGGTCGAAACCGTCGGTGAGCAGGCCGACCACCTCGGAGGCAACCTTGCGCAGCACCCGCACCTCGTCGACCGCGAAGGTGGCGACGTAGCGGCCGGCCTGGCGACGGAACATGCTCACGACCGATCCACCGTCGCCCACAGCCCGTACGCGTGCAGCTGCGACGCGTCGTGCTCCATCCGCTCCCGGACACCCGTGGAGACCACGGCCCGGCCCTTGTGGTGCACATCCAACATCAGCTGCTCGGCCCTCTCCCGGCTGTAGCCGAAAAGCTTCTGGAAGACCCAGGTCACGTACGTCATCAGATTGACCGGGTCGTCCCACACGATCGTCACCCATTGCCGGTCAGGCGCCGGCACCTCGTCAGTGTCCGGCGTCTCGACCGGTGCAACCTGTGGAGCCGCCATGCCCCCCATCGTGCCACCGGTTTCCCGGAACCGAGGAACCGGAACGCCGGCCCGGCGCGGATCGCCCACCCGGGACGCCTCCGACCCGCCCCCGGCGCCGTCGGACCCGTGGCGCGGCGCGGACCCGGACCGGGGGGCGGGCACGCCTTCAGGCCAGCAGAATGCCGTGATCGACTGCATCGGAGAGCACCGCGCCCAGCGAGAGGCGGATCACCTCGAACCGTCGGGATATCTCCCGGGACAACCCCAGCTCGACCTCCCGCACCGCGCGCTGGGACCAGGCCCGCGCCGCGCTGTGGTCGTCGCTGCCGGGCGTACGCCACTGCTGCCAGCACCCGCCGGAGAGCGCCACCGCGACCGGCGGAAGAACCTCGTCGCGGGTCGCCGCCGGATAGGTGGCGAGGGCGTCGATCGCCTCCGGGCCGGTCAACCCGGCCACCCCGGCCGTACTGGTGATCAACAGAACCTTGTCCAGCTCGTGGCCGGGCCGGTCATCGTCCAGGCCGTACCGCACGGCGATGGCGATCCGCCGCCGCACTCCTTCGACCGGCGGCGCGCCGAGCACCCGGGTCGCGGCGTCGGTCACGATGCCGCGCACCGCCTGGTCGCACTGCGCGGTGGCCAACAGCGACAACGCCGCCATCTCCCGATCCAGGAGGTCGGGTAGGCCCGCGCAGCCGACCCCGAACACGATCTCCTGGACCGCCCGCAGGTGGATGTTCGCCAGTTCCAGTGCGAGGTGCTGACGGATCCGTTGCGCACACGTCCGGGTCTGCCTGTCGAGCTGCTCCGACCAGCCACCCGGATCGGCGGCCACGGCCACCCGGTCGTGTTGCCCCGGCAGCACCGGCGACTCGACGCTGGACCGCCGCAACCCCTCCTCCGACGACCAACCCACCAACGCCCGCCGCAGGTCGGCGGCGGAGTCGGCGGAGTGGGCGTCGACCGGGAACCACCGCGCGTCGGCCAACGCCGGCACCGCGGCCAGCAGCGCCGCGCGGTGCGCCGCCACGGTCACCGCGGCCGCGTCCATCTCGGTCGCCCGACCTCCGACCGACGAGACGGACGCCCCCGCGTCCTCCGTCGTCGCCGCGCCGTCGGCCAGCGGTGCCCACCCGGCCGCGCCAGGGGTCACCGCGAAGACGACCTCCACCGGGGTCGGGGCGACCTCGGCGAGCAGGTTCAACTCGGCCGCCGTGAACGCCTGGTCGGCGGCGATCACGAAGAGCAGCGCGCCGGCCCGGCCCACCGCGTCGAGCAGCACCTGCCTGCCGGGCACGCCGAGCGTCGCGGTGTCCGGTACGTCGATGAGCGTGAAGTGCCGCAGCAGCGGCTCGGGCACGCTCAGCTCGACCCGCCGGGGTGGACGGGCCAACGCCGGGCCGGCGGCGTTCCGGTCGGCGCCGTACGAGTGGGGCTGGCGGTAGCCGGGCACGAACGCCGCCCGGGTGGGCACCGTGGCGTTGCGCACCAGCAACCAGCTGCCCGACGGCACGGTGAGCATGACCGGGTCGAGCCCGAGCAGCGTGGCGAGCACGGCGCGTCGTTCGGCGCCGGCCGGACCGACCGCGACCACGCCGAGTGGCTCCTCCGGGCCCGGGCCGGTCACGCCGAGCCGGGAGGGCAGCGGACCACAGCTGGGCAGATCGGACGGGCCGACCACGTCATCCGATGAGTCGACCGAGGGGAGAGGGCCCTGCTTCATCAGGTGGCCTCCCGTGGCAGGTGACCGGATGCCCGGTCAGGTGGGAAATCCGGTCGAAAAACCCGGATGCCGGAAGACTACGGGCGGGGCGGCAACCAGGTGGAACACCTCGGATACTCAGCGGTAATTGTGCGGCTACTCAACTTCGTTGAGTGACGGTGCGGGCGCGGACGGATTCCGGTCGATATGCTGCGCGGATGAGTCGATGGAAGTTCGTCGGCCGGACCGATGAGCTCAACCGCCTGCTGGCGGCGGTGACCGGCGAGGCTGGCCGTGGGCTCTTCTTCAGCGGCAGCGCCGGGATCGGCAAGAGTCGACTGCTGCGCGAAGGCGTGAGCACGTTGCCCACCGAACGCTTCGCGATCTGGTCCATCGCGGCAAGCGCCACCACCGCGGCCCTGCCCTTCGGCGGGCTGGTGCAGGTCCTTCCCGCCGAGCAGCCCCAGGGCCTCTCCCCCGCCGGCATCCTGCGCTGGGCCCTCAACGTGCTGCAACAGCAGGCGGCGGGCCGACGGATCGTGCTCGCCATCGACGACGCCCATCTGCTCGACCCACCCTCGGCGGCACTCGTTCACCTGGTCGCCCGCGCGGAGAACGCCACAGTGGTCGGCACCCTGCGCGACGGCGAGCAGATCCCGCTACCGATCCGCGCACTCTGGACCGACGACCTGGTCGAGCACGTCGAGCTGACCCCGATGCCGCACGCGGAGACCGCCGGCCTGCTGGCAGAGATCCTGGGCGGCCCGGTCGACGCCAACTCCGCCGACCGGCTGGGCCGACTGTCGGCCGGAAATCCGCTGCTGCTGCGGGAGTTGGTGCATGCCGCCAACGGCAGCTCGGAGCTGAAACGGACCTACGGGATCTGGAAGTGGACCGGGCGACTGGAGTTGGCGCCCAACCTGACCGACCTGATCGACACCCGGGTCGGCAAACTCACCGACGGCGTCCGCGCGGTCGTCGAGCTTGTCGCCTTCGGCGAGCCACTCGGCCTGCACCTGCTCAGGCAGGCGGCCGACCAGGTGGACGTGGAGACCGCCGAGGAACGCGGGCTGATCAGCGTGGTCCAGAACGACCGTCGGACGAACGTCCGGCTGGCCCACCCGCTGTACGGCGAGGTGATGCGCCGTCGCTGCCCGGTCAGCCGCACCCGCCGACTTCAGGCGCACCTCGCCGAGCTTCTCGAACAGGTCGGCAAGCGCCGTCGCGACGACCTGCTGCGGGTCGCGGTGTGGCGCCTCGACTCGGGCACCGCACAGGATCCGGCCCTGCTCGTGGACGCGGCGGTCCAGGCGTTCACCCGCTACGACGTGCCGCTGGCGACGCGCCTGGCGCGGGCCGCGTTGCACGCCGGTGGGGGTTCCGACGCGGCGGAGCTGCTGGCCACCATTCTGATGTTCGCCGACCGGCCCGAGGAGGCCATCGACGTCCTCGACGCGGTGACGCCCGAGCCCGGCGACGAACGGCGATACTGCCGCTGGCTGACCGTCCGCGGGATGGTCAGTTACTGGGGGCTGAGCCAGCAGTCCACCGTGGAGGAGATCGCCGGCCGCGTCGAGCAGCTCAGCGACTCCGCGGACCGGTCCCGGGTGCACGCCTTCGAGGCGATCATGCGCCTGCACCGGATGGACACGACCACCGCCGTACGGCTCAGCCAACAGGTGCTGGACCGGCCGGCGGCCGGCGTCGCGGCCCGCGAGTTGGCCCGCTGCACCATCGCGTACGTCCAGGCCGCGCAGGGCGAGCTGGCCCGCAGCGGTACGGCGATCGCCCAGGTGCACTCCGCCGTCGCCAACTGGCGTACCGACATGCCGTACCTGCAACTGGCCCTGGAGCTGGCCCGGGGCACCCGGCTCATGCTGACCGGGGACCTGGCCGGGATCGACGCGATAGTGGCCGACGAGTTCGCCGACCTCGCTGATGCCGGCGACTTCCGGCTCGGCACCGGCTACCTGGCCATCCTGCAGGCGTACGCGGCCCGGTTGCGCGGGCAGAGCGACGCCGCCACCCGCGCCTCGCTGGGCGCCTGCGCGGTGTTGGCCACCAGCCGGGTCTACGCCGGTCTGGCCCAGGCCGAGCGAGCCCAGTCGGCCGCGCTGCGCGGTGACGCCGCCCAGGCCGCCGCGGCGATGGCCGAGGCCGACCGCACCCACGCACCGGGCATGGCGGTGCTCTACCCGTGGTTGGAGCAGGCCCGGGGCGCCGCGCTCGCCGCGTCGGGCGACCTGCCGGGTGCGGTCAAGCACCTCGCCGACCTGGTGGACCGGCTGCGTTCGGACGGCTTCGCCGGGCACGAGGTGCACGTCCTGCACGATCTCGTCCGGCTGGATCAGGCTGGCATGCCGGTCGGGCCCACCTGCTCCGACGGTGGTCGGCGCACGGTGGCGCAGCGCCTGGCCGAGCTCTCCGAGCGGGTCGACGGGGTGCTCCCGCCACTGCTGGCCCGGCACGCCCGCGCGGCGGTGACCGACTCCACCACGGATCTGCTCGCGGTCGCCGACGACTACGCCGCGCTGGAGTTGACCGTGTACGCCGCCGAGGCCACCTCCCAGGCGGTGCAGCGGTTGCGCCGGCAGCACTCGACGGCGACCAACGGCGCTCGGGAACGGCTGGCCGGGCTGCTCGGGCGCTGTGACCTGATCCGGACGCCGGCGCTGCACGCGGGGGCGCCGGTGTTGACCGAGCGGGAGTGGCAGGTCGCCCGACTCGCGGCGCACGGCGCGCCGAGCCGGGCCATCGCGGAACGGCTCTACCTCTCGGCGCGCACGGTCGAGAATCACCTTCAGCGGATCTACAGCAAGCTCGGCGTGACCGGACGGGCCGAGCTGTGGGCCGCGCTACGGGCGATCCCGGGCCACGACGACGGCGACACGGACTGAACCTTAGGCTGGGGCGGTGAGCATCAACCGCCCCGCGCTGCTGACCGACCACTACGAGCTGACAATGGTCAGCGCGGCACTGAAGGACGGCACCGCCGACCGCAGGTGCGTCTTCGAGGTGTTCAGCCGCCGGCTGCCGAGCGGCCGCCGCTACGGCGTCGTCGCCGGCACGGCCCGACTGATCGAACTGATCCGCGACTTCCGGTTCGACCCCACCGAGGTCGACTTCCTCCGGCGGACCGGCGTGGTCGACGACGCGGCCGCGGCCTGGCTCACCGACTACCGCTTCACCGGCGACATCGACGGGTACGCCGAGGGCGAGCTGTTCTTCCCCGGTTCACCGATCCTCACCGTCTCCGGCGGTTTCGCCGAGTGTGTGGTGCTGGAGACGGTGGCGCTCTCGGTGCTCAACCACGACTGCGCGGTGGCCGCGGCGGCGGCACGGATGGTTACGGCGGCGCGGGGTCGAGCCCTCATCGAGATGGGGTCGCGTCGAGCCCACGAGGAGGCGGCGGTGGCCGCGGCGCGGGCCGCGTACCTGGCCGGCTTCCGGTTCACGTCGAACCTCGCCGCCGGCGCGCGCTACGGCATCCCGACGGCGGGCACCGCCGCGCACGCCTTCACGCTGTTGCACGACGACGAGCGGGCGGCATTCGCCTCGCAGGTCGCCACGCTGGGCAAGGACACGACGCTGCTCGTCGACACGTACGACATCAGCCAGGGCATCCGCAACGCGATCGCGGTGGCCGGTCCGGAACTGCGGGCGGTACGGATCGACTCGGGCGACCTGGCGGTGATCGCCCACCAGTCCCGGGAACTGCTCGACTCGTTGGGCGCCACCGAAACCAAGATCATTGTTTCCGGCGACCTGGACGAGTACTCGATCGCCGCGCTGGCCGCCGAACCGGTGGACATGTACGGCGCCGGCACGGCCGTGGTCACCGGCTCCGGTGCGCCGACCGCCGGGCTGGTCTACAAGCTGGTGGAGGTCGAGGGACGGCCGGTGGTGAAGCGCTCCGAGCACAAGGCGACAATCGGCGGCCGGAAGGTCGCGGTCCGCCGGCACAAGCCGACCGGCACCGCCACCGAGGAGATCATCGTGCCGCAGGGCGTGCCGGACCGGCAGCCCAACGACCGCATGCTCCAACACTCGTACGTGGTCGCCGGTGAGCCGGTGTGGCTGCCCACCCTCGACGAGTCGCGAGAGCACCTGCGCGAGTGCCTGATCTCCATCCCGTGGGAGGGGCTGAAGCTCTCGGCCGGCGACCCGGCGGTGCCCGTCTCCGTCGTACCCGCCGACTGAGCTCGTCGCGCACCGCCGCCGCAGACCGACCGTGAGGAGAGGGACTCGAATGGCCAACGCTCTGATCATCGTGGACGTGCAGAACGACTTCTGCGAGGGTGGCTCGCTGGCCGTCGAGGGCGGCGCGGGGGTGGCCGCCGGCATCTCCCGGCTGCTCGCCGCCGAGCCGGACCGCTGGTCGCACGTGGTCGCCACCAAGGACTACCACGTCGACCCGGGTGCGCACTTCGGCGATCCGCCGGATTTCGTGGAGTCCTGGCCGAGGCACTGCGTGGTCGGCACCAGCGGGTCGGAGTTCCACCCCGAGTTGGACACCGGCCGCGTCGAGGCGATCTTCCACAAGGGCGAGCACGCGGCGGCGTACTCCGGGTTCGAGGGGCACGCCGACGACGGCGAGTGCCTGGCCGACTGGCTGCGCCGGCACGACGTGGACCGGGTGGATGTGGTCGGCATCGCCACCGACCACTGCATCCGGGCCACCGCGCTGGACGCCGCCCGGGAGGGGTTCGCCACCACCGTCCTGCTCGAACTGACCGCCGCCGTCGCTCCGGCGACCACCGACGTGGCGCTGCGTGCCATGGACGGCGCCGGGGTGACCCTGCACGGGCAGCCTGTGATCAGGGCCGCATAAGACCGTAATTGGTTGGCCATCGGGACGCCGCCGGTCGAGGATGTCGCCGGAGGTACGGACCCACGTGAACATGAAGCCTTACCGGCAGGCGCTCGCTCTGCCCGGCCTGCGGTCGCTCCTGCTGGTCGCCGTCCTTGCCCGCATCCCGCTCACCGCGACCGGAGTGACGCTCACCTTCCACGTGGTGCTCGACCTCGATCGAGGCTACGGGGCCGCCGGCCTGGTGGGCGCGGCCGTGACCGTGGGAGCGGCGATCGGTGGGCCGCTACTGGGCCGACTGGTGGACCGGCGTGGCCTGCGCCCGGTCCTGGTACTCACCGCCATCGCCGAGGCGATCTTCTGGTCCACCGCGCCCGGACTGCCGTACCCCCTGCTGCTGCCGGCCGCCTTCGTGGCCGGCTCCCTGGCCCTGCCCATCTTCTCCGTGGTCCGTCAGTCGATCGCGGCGCTGGCCCCGGAGGACCAACGTCGCCCCGCGTACGCGCTGGACTCGATGTCGGTGGAGCTGTCCTTCATGATCGGCCCGGCGTTGGCTGTGGCACTGGTCACCGCGATCTCCGCACAGACCACCATGTACCTGGTCGGCGGCGGCATCGTCGCCGCCGGGATCGCCCTGTGGCTGGTCAACCCACCGATCCGTGGCGCCGCCGAGGCCACCGGCCCGCAGCGCCGGACGCCTCGCCGGGAGTGGCTGACCCCTCGGCTGCTCGCCGTGCTGGCGCTCAGCGCCGCCGCGACCCTGGTGCTCGGCGGCACCGACGTGGCGGTGGTCGCCGTCCTACGGGCCAGCGGCGAGGTCGGCTGGACCGGCGCGGTGCTGGCCATCTGGGCGGTCGCCTCGCTTGTCGGCGGCTTCGCCTACGGGGCCGTCCACCGTTCGTTCTCGCCGCTGACCCTGACCGCCGCCCTCGCCCTGTGCACAATCCCGGTCGGGCTGGGCGGTGCGCACTGGTGGCTGCTGTGCCTGGCGCTGATCCCGGCCGGAGCGCTCTGCGCGCCGACAATCGCGGCCGGCTCGGACGCGGTCAGCCGCCTGGTTCCGGCCGAGGTACGCGGTGAGGCGATGGGCCTGCACGGTTCCGCCGTCACCGTCGGCATCGCGATCGGCGCGCCGCTCGCCGGTGCGGTCATCGACGCCAGCGCGCCGCTCTGGGGCTTCGTGGTCACCGGCGCCCTCGGCGCACTTGTCACACTTGTCGTGCTCATGATCGAGCTGCGCGGTCGCCGCCACACCGACGACGCGGCCACCCCCGCGCAGCCGAACGAGGCCAGCCTCACCGCCGCCAGCCGCTGACGAACACCCCCCCTGCCGCCCCACCCACTCGCGGCAGGGTGCGCGCGGAGGCCGTGCCCGCGAGGTAGCAGGTCAACCTGACGCCGACGGCGAACAGGTCACGCTCCGGCCCCGTTCCACCCCCACCACGCCCCACCCGCGCCCCGCCCCCGCCCGGCCCCGCGCCCCACCCCCGCGCCCCACCCCCCACGCCCCACCCCCGGCCCCGGCCCGGCCCCGCCCCGGCTCCGGCCGCGCCCCGCCCACACCGTCGGCCCCGCGATCTTGCAGTTTCTGTCCCGGCGAAAGGGACATATATCGCGAGTCGGCGACAGAAAGTGCAAGATCGCGCGGGCGGGGCGGGGCGGGGCGGCGCGGGGCGGGGCGGGGCGGGGCGGGGCGGGGCGGGGCGGCGCGGCGCGGGGCGGGGCGGGACGGGGCGGGACGGGGCGGGGCGGGGCGGGACGGGGCGGGACGGGGCGGGACGGGGCGGGACGGGGCGGGGCGGCGCGGGGCGGGGCGGGGCGGGGCGGGACGGGGCGGGGCGGCGCGGGGCGGGGCGGGGCGGGGCGGGGCGGACATGGCGACGGGCGCCGCTCCCGGTGTCCCGGAGGGCGGCGCCCGTCGTACAGCTCGGTTTGAGCCTTAGTGCCTGTCGATGTCGCTTGCGGTGTCCTCGCGGTAGCTGGCGCCGCCGTCCGACTCGCTGGTGAGCGGCTTCGAGCCACCCTCCGGCGGGCCGGCAAGGGTCTGGCCGGCAGCCAGCTCCGGGAACTTCGCGTCGAACGCGGGGCGCTCGGAACGGATGCGGGGCATCCGGTCGAAGTTACGCAGCGGCGGCGGGCTGCTGGTCGCCCACTCCAGCGAGTTGCCGTGACCCCAGGGGTCGTTGACCTCGACCACCGGGCCGGTCTTGTACGACTTCCAGCAGTTGTAGATGAACGGCAGCGTGGAGATACCGGTGACGAACGCGCCGATCGTGGAGATCGTGTTCAGCGTGGTGAAGCCGTCGCTGGGCAGATAGTCGGCGTAGCGGCGGGGCATGCCCTCGTTGCCGAGCCAGTGCTGCACCAGGAACGTGGTGTGGAAACCGATCATGGTGAGCCAGAAGTGCACCTTGCCCAGGCGCTCGTCGAGCATCCGGCCGAACATCTTCGGGAACCAGAAGTAGATGCCGGCGAAGACCGCGAACACGATCGTGCCGAAGAGCACGTAGTGGAAGTGCGCCACCACGAAGTACGAGTCCGACACGTGGAAGTCGATCGGCGGGCTGGCCAGCAGCACACCGGTGAGACCACCGAAGAGGAACGTGACCAGGAAGCCGATCGCCCAGAGCATGGGCGTCTCGAAGCTGACCTGCCCCCGCCACATGGTGCCGATCCAGTTGAAGAACTTCATACCGGTCGGCACGGCGATCAGGTAGCTCAGGAAGCTGAAGAACGGCAGCAGCACCTGGCCGGTGGCGAACATGTGGTGCGCCCAGACGCTCATGGAGAGCGCGGCGATCGCGACGGTCGCGGCGACCAGACCCTTGTAGCCGAAGATCGGCTTGCGGGAGAAGACCGGAATGACCTCGCTGATGATGCCGAAGAACGGCAGCGCCACGATGTAGACCTCGGGGTGCCCGAAGAACCAGAACAGGTGCTGCCAGAGCATCGGCCCACCGGTGGCGGGGTCGTACACGTGGGCGCCGAGGATGCGGTCCGCGGCGAGCGCGAAGAGCGCGGCGGCCAGCAGCGGGAAGACCAGGATCACCAGAAGGCTGGTGACCAGGATGTTCCACGTGAAGATCGGCATCCGGAACATGGTCATGCCGGGCGCACGCAGGGTGAGCACCGTGGTGATCATGTTCACCGCGCCGAGGATGGTGCCCAGACCGGAGATGGCCAGACCCATGATCCACATGTTGGCGCCGACGCCGGGCGAGTGCTCGACGCTGCTCAGCGGCGCGTACGCGAACCAGCCGAAGTCGGCGGCGCCACCCGGGGTGAGGAAACCGGCGGTCGCGATCGTGCCGCCGAACAGGTACAGCCAGTAGGCGAAGCTGTTCAGGCGGGGGAAGGAGACGTCGGGCGCGCCGATCTGGATCGGCACGATGTAGTTCGCGAAGGCGAACACGATCGGCGTCGCGAAGAACAGCAACATGATCGTGCCGTGCATCGTGAAGAGCTGGTTGTACTGCTCCGGCGACAGGAACTGCAGCCCGGGTCGGGCCAGCTCAGCACGCATGATCAGGGCCATCAGGCCACCGATCATGAAGAACGCGAACGCGGTGACCATGTACATGATCCCGATTTGCTTCGCGTCCGTGGTTCGCAGCAGCCGCGCGATGGCCGACCCCTTGACCGGCTCCCGGACCGGCCAGGGCCGGGTCACGACCGGCTTGGGTGCGACGGTGGTCACGAGTGGCCTCCGGTTCTCGGTTGTCCCGCTCGGCACACGCTGTTTATCGGCGGGCCGTCATCCGCAAGGAGGATAGTCCCCGGCAGGTCGCAGCGCCGCGTGGGGTGGCGTGACACGATCTACTACGGGCCTACAGCGGGCCGAGCAGTAACCGGTAGTGCTCCCCGAAGATCCGGCCGCCGCGCCCGCGCAGCAGCGGGTCGCGCAGCGCCGGCGGGACGTCCCTGGTCCGGTTGCGGTCCCGGGTCCGGTCCCGCACCCATCGGGTACGCGGACGGCGACGACTCTCGTACGCCACCAGGGCTGCCTCCACGCTGCCGGCGGCGCGCAACGATTCCGCAAGCACCACCGCGTCTTCAAGTGCCATGGCCGCGCCCTGGGAGAGCGTGGGCGCGGTGGCGTGGGCGGCGTCGCCGACCAGGAGCACCCGCCCCCGGTACCAGCGGCCCAACTCCACCTCGTCGGTGATCCCGACGTGCACCCCGTCGAGCGCCGCCAGCACCTCCGGTACCGGGCCCCGGTAGTCGGCGAAGAGTTCGCGCAGTCGACGCAGCGGGTCGGCGGGCGCCTCCGTGCCGGCCTCGTCGGCGTAGAGGTGCAGCCGCCCGGCGCCCATCGGCACCATCAGGAACCCGGAGCGCTGGCCGAGCAGGGCGGTCCACTCGGTGACGGGTGGCCCGTCGCGCAGCACGGCCCGGTAGACCACCTGACCGACCGGGCGGGGCGGGCCGCCCAGCGCGGCCAGCGCGCGGACCGAGGAGCGTGGCCCGTCGGCGCCGATGACCAGGTCGTACTCGGTGGTGGTGCCGTCGGTGAAGGTGACCCCGACCGCGCCCGGCAGCAGCTCCAGGGTGCGGACCTCGGCGCCGTGCCGGACGGCGCCGCCGGCGCCGCTGAGCAGCACCCGGTGCAGGTCGGCCCGGGGCAGCGCCCGGCATTCGCCGACGCCGGCCCAGAGGGTGTCGAGGTCGACCTCGCAGAGTCGCGCGCCGGTGGCGTCGAAGAACCGCTGCCGGTGGATCACCTGACCGAGCGGGCGGACCGGGTGGTGCAGGTCGAGCCGGTGCAGCGCGCGGGCGGCGTTGCCGGGCAGGTAGAGGCCGGCTTCGGTGGACTCCCCCGGTGGCAGTTTGTCCGTGACGTCGGGCCGGAAGCCCGCGAGGCGCAGCGCCCGGGCCACGGCCAGGCCGGCGATGCCCGCGCCGACGACGAGGATGCGCAGGGGGGAGCCACCCATTGTGGTGTACGCCTCCGGAGGGGGAGCGGAACGCGTTGGAGGCAACACGCTACTCGGAGCGATCGGCGCACGCCAGGCCCGATCGGTCGCCCGGCTCCACTCCTCGGTGCGCCCGTGCCCCTTGGCTGGTCGGCAGTCGACAGCCGTCCGGTGGGTGCCCGGCAATCCGCCCGATTCATCAGTTTGGCGCGTACGGTTGCGCAGCAGTTTCAGGCATGTAAATGTGTCGTTGAGCGTGGGAGCGCTCCCGCACCACCCCACCACATGCGGCGCCCGGCATGCGCCGAGTCAAGGAGCGTCATGAAACGTCAACTTCGGGCCCTGGCCGCCGCCAGTGTGCTGCTCGCCGGCTCGCTGGTAGCGGTGGCCTTCGGCGGCAGCGCCTCCGCCGACACCCAGATCTGCGAACAGTACGGCTCGACGGTCATCCAGGGTCGGTACGTGGTGCAGAACAACCGCTGGGGCACCACCGCCCAGCAGTGCATCAACGCCACCAGCAACGGCTTCGAGATCACCACCCTCAACGGGAGCAGCCCGACCAACGGCGCGCCCACGGCGTACCCCTCGATCTTCTTCGGTTGTCACTACACCAACTGCTCCCCCGGCACGAACCTGCCGATCCAGGTGAGCCAGATCAGCAGCGCCACCAGCAGCATCTCCTACCGCTACGTCAGCGGGGCGACCTACAACGCCTCGTACGACATCTGGCTGGACCCGTCGCCCAAGCGGGACGGCGTGAACCAGATGGAGATCATGATCTGGCTCAACCGGCAGGGTCCGATCCAGCCCATCGGCTCGGTCGTCGGAAACACGAACCTGGCCGGCCGCAACTGGGAGGTCTGGCGGGGCAGCAACGGCTCCAACAACGTCATCTCCTACGTCGCGTCGTCGGCGGTCTCCAGCCTGAACTTCAGCGTGCTGGACTTCATCAACGACACCCGCAACCGGGGCGCGATCAGCAACTCCTGGTACCTGACCAGCATCCAGGCCGGCTTCGAGCCGTGGCAGGGCGGCGTCGGTCTCGCGGTGACCTCGTTCTCGGCGAACGTCAACGGTGGCGGCCAGCCGCCGACCAACCCGACGACCCCGCCGCCGGGCGGTGGCGCCAGGTGCGCGGTGAAGTACACGGCGAACGCGTGGAACAACGGCTTCACGGCCGACGTGCAGATCAGCAACACCGGGTCCAGCGCGATCAACGGTTGGACGCTTAACTACAGCCTGCCCGGCGGGCAGCAGGTCACCAACGCCTGGAACGCCACGGTGAGCCAGAGCGGGTCCGCGGTGACCGCCCGCAACATCAGCCACAACGGGTCCATCGCACCGGGTGGCACGGCCAGCTTCGGCTACCAGGGCACGCTGAGCGGGTCGTACTCGTCCCCGACCAACTTCTCGCTCAACGGGACGTCCTGCTCGCGGAGCTAATCCGACACCACGACGTGGGGGGGGGGGGGCGGGAAGGTCACCCCCCCCCCCCCAGCCGGGCGCCGGGGGGGCCCCCCAGAAGGCCGGGGAGTAAT
>NZ_JBNCNO010000004.1:41304-203196 GCF_049847025.1 Micromonospora sp. DT231
AAAAACTTGTCCCAACAGGCGACTTCCTGCGCGCTTATATATGCCCACACCCCGAGGTGGGGGGGCGTGAATTTTCGGCCCCCGCCCCCGCACGTCGCTGGGCGCGGGCTTGCCCAGACTGACGGCGCGACAATCCGCGCGGCCACACCCGCGATATCGCGGGTGAGAGAATCACGCTTAACTATGCATTAATATTATCTCAGTACCTTCCGAACATGTCGGTTATAGCGCTATTTCGGTACGATGTCCCCTCGTCGATAGTTGTTTTCCTGATCGCCATCCCGTTGTCCCTCGGCATCGCTGCCGCCTCCGGAGCACCGCTGCTGGCCGGGTTGATCGCCGCCGTCGTGGGCGGGATAGTCGCTGGCGCGCTCAGCGGCGCGCCGCTCCAGGTCAGCGGGCCAGCGGCTGGGCTCACCGTGATCGTCGCGGGCACCATCGCCGAGTTCGGCTTCGCCGGCACCGCCGCGATCGTGACCGTCGCCGGGCTGCTGCAGATCCTGCTGGGCATCACCCGCCTCGGGCGGGCCGCGCTCGCTCTGTCGCCAACAGTCGTACACGGGATGCTGGCCGGCATCGGCCTGGTGATTGCGCTGAGCCAGGTCCACGTAGCACTCGGCGGAGCGCCCCAGAGCTCCGCGTGGGCGAACCTCCGTGACCTTCCCGGCCAGGTCGCCAACTACCACAGCATGTCCGTGCTGCTCGGCGCGCTGACCATGACGCTGTTGCTGATCTGGTCACGCCTGGTCAAGACCACCATGCTGCCGGCGACCCTGGTGGCGGTGGTGGTTGCCACTGTGGTCGCGACGACCCTCGGTGCCGACGTGGAGCGGGTGAATCTGCCCGCCAACCCCTTGAGCGCGCTCACCTTCGCCCGCTGGCCCGACTCACCGCTGTGGGAGGTGCTCCCGGCAGTCATCACCATCGCCCTGGTAGCGAGCGTGGAATCTCTTCTCTCGGCGGTGGCCGTCGACCGCATGCACCACGGCGCACGGGCGAACCTCGACCGTGAACTCATCGCTCAGGGCGCCGCGAACGCCGTCTCCGGAACGCTCGGCGGCCTGCCGGTCACCGGCGTCATCGTGCGCAGCTCGGCCAACGTCGCGGCCGGGGCACGCACCCGCGCCTCGGCGATCCTGCACGGAGTCTGGATCGCCGGATTCGTGATGGCCGGCGCCGTACTGCTGGAAATGATCCCGATGGCCGTGCTCGCCGCCGTGCTCGTGGTGGTCGGCCTGCGGCTGGTGAGCCTCGCCCAGATCCGCACGTACGCCCGGCACCGGGAACTGCCCATCTACGTGATCACCGCGGTCGGCGTTGCCGCGACCGATCTGCTCATCGGGGTCGGGCTGGGCATGGCGACGGCGGTGCTCTTCATGTTGTGGCGGTTGGCTCGGTGCGACATTCACGTCACCGAGCCGACCTCCGGCGCCTGGCTCGTGTCGATCACCGGAACACTCGCCTTCGTCGCCTCCGGACGACTCACCCGCCGACTCGCCGCCCTGCCCCCGGGGCAGCACGTCGTCCTCGAACTTCACCTGGACTATCTCGACCACGGCGCCTACGAGACCATCCGCGACTGGCAGGCGTCCTACGCGCGGTCCGGTGGCAACGTCCGGGTCAGCGAGGTACACGGCTCGTGGTTGCATCGTGCGGACACCGACGGGCTCGGCACCGGCAAACGCACCTCCCCGTGCGTGACTCGGGGTTGTCAGTCTCCGGACGCGCACGGGCACGTTGCACCGCCCCTGGCAAAGCCTCGGGTTCCGTAAGTCGGGGCATCTTCGCACGTGGGACACCCCGACTTCCGGAAAGTCGAGTCGATCAAGCCGCGGCGGGGGCGACCGAGCTGCGGCGGGCGGCCGAGGTCAGACCCGGGTGAGGCGGACGGCGTCGGCGATGACCAGGCCGGCGGCGTTGCTCCACCGGCTCACGCCCACCCGGTTCGCGTCGCCCGCCGGGAGTGCGAACGTGCCGAGGACGCGCCACTGCCCGCCGGTGGCCCGCTGGTCGACCCGCACCGTCTGGTTGCCGGTGCTGGTGGCGACGAGGTAAGGGGCGGCGCTGTTGTAGCCGGAGTTCGCCGGCCACCAGGCCTCGACCCGGTAGCTGGCGGTGGCCGGGACGTTGAACCGGTACCACGCGACGTCGCTCGCGGCGACCGGGTCCGCGTAGCGGTAGTCGGCGCCGTAGCGCTGACTGGAGTACGACGACACGCCCCAGTTGGCGCTGGCGGTGAACCGGCCGCTTGTCGTGTTGTCCACGGTGGAGGACCACGCCGTGCCGCCGGCCATCCTCGCCGCCACGTCGGCGCGCATCACGTTCAGGTCGATGAACGACGGGTCGATCTTGCCGGTGGTGCTTGTCTCCCGGTGCCCCCGGGCGTAGCTGCTGTCCCGGCCGAGGCGGGTGAGCACGGCGGCGGTGGCGGCGAGCGACGCGTTGTACTGCGCGGCGGTCATCTCCTGGCTGACGCCGTTGTAGTCGATCTCCCACCCGATCATGAGGGTGTTGCCGTCCCCGGCCGGGATCGGCCCACTGCCGCCGCTGACCCCGGCGTGGTTGCACCGGCCGGCGGAGATGACGTGGAAGACGCCGTTGTAGTCGACGAGCGCCTGGCACAGCGGCCCCGGCAGGTCGGACCGGCCGTTGATGCAGATGCCGAGCGCCGGGTGCGGATTGCTGGCGCTGGACGTCGAGGCGGTGTGGTGCCAGAGCACCCCGATCGGGTCGAAGGAGCCCGGTCGCATCCGGTTGAGCCAGTCCCCCTCGACGACGACCTGGACTCCGGCGGCGCGCAGCACGTCGACCAGCCAGGGAATCGTGGCCATCAGGAGTCCTGGAGCAGGTCGGCGAGGCACTCGGCCTTCGGCGCGGCGCTCGCCGCGGCGGGCCGGGTGACGACTGTCAGCGCGGCGACCACCAGGGCGGGGATGCCGAGCACCCCACGGCGGCGCAGACGGACGGACGGGGTTCGGGCCATGGCGATCCTCCAGCGACGGCGGGTACTGACGCATCGACGAACGTGATGACGGGCACGCTATACCGTCACGTACGTCGATGTCGACACCCTTCATCACCGGGTCGCTGAATGAAGGAATTCGCCGCCTCAGACGTCGCCGAGCGCGTCGATGTCGCGCATCTCCTCCGCCGTCAGCGCGAAGTGGAAGACGTCGAAGTTGGCGGTGATCCGCTCCGGGGTCACCGACTTCGGGATCGCCACGATCTCGTGGTCGATGTGCCACCGCAGCACCACCTGCGCGGGGGAAACCCCGTGCGCGGCAGCGATCCTGGTCAACACCGGGTCGCTGAGGTCGCTGGTCTTGAACGGGCTGTAACCCTCCAGCACCACGCCCCGGTCCCGGTGCTCGGCGTGCCGCTGCCGGTCGTACAGCGCCGGGCTCCACTCGATCTGGTTGACCGCCGGGTTCTCCTCGGTCGACTGGATCAGCTCGTCGATCTGCCCGGTGCTGTAGTTGCTGACACCCACCGCCCGGACCAGGTTCTCGTCCCGGGCCGCCAGCAGCTCACGCCAGAGCGGGATGCTGTCCGACGGCGACGACGGCGGCCAGTGGATCAACCACAGGTCCACCTGGTCGACGCCGAGCGCCTCCAGGCTGGCCTCCAGGGTCGCGCGCTCCTGGCCCACCCGGTTCGGCGGGAGCTTCGTGGTGATGAAGAGGTCCTCCCGGCGCAGCCCGCTCTCCTGCACGGCCCGGCCGACCTCGCGCTCGTTGCCGTACACCGTGGCGGTGTCGACGTGTCGGTAGCCGGTGTCGAGCGCGGCCAGCACCGCCTCGTAACCGGCCTGGCCGGTGGCCTGCCAGGTGCCGAAGCCGAGCAGGGGCATCCGGACGTCCCCCGGGAGCAGGACGGTGGGCTGGTCGGTGAGGTCCATGAGGTCCGTTCTACCCCGCCGAGCCCTCCGCCGCCGAGCGAACCGGACACTCCGGCATCCAGCGCACCGGTCCGGTGTGCCGCAGAATGCCTGTGTGACCGACCGGCTGGAGGAGTACCGGCGACGACGGGACGCGGCCCGTACGCCCGAGCCGGTGCCCGAGCGGAGCCCCGCGACGGCCGGCCCGGACGGCGACACCGCGCGCTTCGTCATCCAGCAGCACCACGCCCGAAGCCTGCACTGGGACCTGCGCCTGGAGCACCAGGGGGTGCTGGCGTCCTGGGCGGTGCCGCGCGGCCTGCCCCGCGATCCGGGTCGCAACCACCTCGCCGTACACACCGAGGACCACCCGATGGAATACCTCGACTTCGCCGGCGAGATCCCCGCGGGTGAGTACGGCGGCGGCCGGATGCTGATCCACGACCGGGGCACCTACCGGTGTGAGAAGTGGCGCGACGACGAGGTGATCGTGACCCTCTCCGGTGACCGGACCGCCGGCCGGTACGTCCTCTTCGCCACCGGAGGACGGGACTGGATGGTCCGACGGACCGACCCCGCGCCGCCGGGTTGGACGCCGATGCCCGACCTGGTCCGCCCGATGCACGCCACGGCCGCCGCCGGGCTCCCCCGCGACTGTGCCGCCTGGGGGTACGAGCTGCGCTGGGACGGTATCCGCGCGATGGCGTACGTCTCCGGCGGGCGGCTGCGGTTGCTCTCCGAGACCGACGAGGAGATCACCGGCGGGTACCCGTGGTTGCGGGCGATGGCCGAGGCGCTCGCACCCACCGAGGCGGTGCTCGACGGTGTGCTGGTGCGCATCGACGGCGCCGGCCGGGTCCGCCCGGTCCGCCCCGCCAGCGGCACTCGGGTGCCCGCCGGCGCCCAGTACCTGATCGTCGACCTGCTCTGGCTGGAGGGTGTGAGCAGCGTCGACGTGCCGTACGCGCAACGCCGGGAGCTGCTCGATGGGCTGGCCTTGGCCGGTGTGCACTGGCAGACTCCGCCATGGTTCCCGGGCGCGGGCGACGAGGCCCTGCGCACCGGGCGGGAGCAGGGCCTGCCGGGTGTGGTCGCCAAGCGGCTCGACTCGGTGTACGAGCCGGGGCGGCGCAGCCGGCGCTGGTTGAGCATCGACGCGGTCTGAAACGGCGAGGAGCGATGTGTACCTGACCCACCTGGACTGCCCGCGCTGCGGCAAGGAGCACTCCGCCGACGAGCTGCGCAACCTCTGCGCCTGCGGCTCCCCACTGCTGGCCCGTTACGACCTGCCGGCGGTGGCGAAGGCGGTCACCCCGGAACGGTTCGGACTGCGCCCGGCCGACCTGTGGCGCTACCGGGAGTTGCTGCCGGTCGGCGACCCACGGCACGTCACGACGCTCGGCGAGGGCTGGACGCCGCTGCTGCGCGCCCCGGCGTACGGTGCCGAGATCGGCATCGCGGACCTGATGGTCAAGGACGAGGGTTTGATCCCGACCGGCTCGTTCAAGGCGCGCGGCGCGGCGGTCGGCGTGAGCCGGGCCCGTGAGCTGGGAGTCGAGCGGATCGCGATGCCCACGAACGGCAACGCCGGATCGGCCTGGGCGACGTACGCCGCGCGGGCCGGCATGGGCGCGACGATCGTCATGCCGCTGGAGGCCCCGAGCATCTGCCGGCGCGAGTGCGTCGCCGCGGGGGCCGACCTGCGCCTGGTCGACGGGTTGATCAGCGACGCCGGCCGGCGGGTCGCCGAGCTGATCGCGGAGTCGAACGGGGCGATCTTCGACGCCGGCACGCTGCGCGAGCCCTACCGGCTGGAGGGCAAGAAGACGATGGGGTACGAGATCGTCGAGCAGCTCGGTTGGCAGACGCCCGACGTGATCATCTACCCGACCGGCGGCGGTGTGGGGCTGATCGGCATCCACAAGGCACTGCACGAGCTGCGCGAGCTGGGCTGGGTCGGCGACAAGCTGCCCCGGCTGGTGGCGGTGCAGTCGATCGGCTGCGCACCGATCGTGCGGGCGTTCGCCGCCGGTGAGGACCGGGCGCGACCCTGGGCGGACGCGCACACGGTGGCGTTCGGCATCACCGTGCCGGCGCCGCTCGGCGACGAGCTGATCCTGGCGGCGCTGCGGGAGTCCTCCGGCACGGCCGTCGCCGTGGACGACGCGGACCTCCTGGCCGACCTTCGGGACTTCGCCGGCCGGGAGGGTTTGCTGCTCTGCCCGGAGGGGGCGGCCTGCCTGACGGCGGCGCGGCAACTGCGTGCCGGCGGGTGGATCCGGGCCGGCGAGCGGGTGGTGGTGCTCAACACCGGGGCGGGGCTGAAGTATCCGGACACGGTCGACGTGTCCGGCGTACCCGTGCTGGGGTGACCCGGCGGGCCGCTCAGTAGCTGTCCGGCGCGGTCAGCCGCCAGGCCGCGTTGATCAGCCCGACGTGGGAGAGCGCCTGCGGGGTGTTGCCGATCTGCTCCCCGCTGTTCAGGTCGATCTGCTCGCTGAACAACCCCACGTCGTTGGCGTACCCCACCACCCGCTCGAACAGCGCCTCGGCCCGCGGCATCTCGCCCGCCATGACCAGGCACTCCACCAACCAGAACGAACAGAGCAGAAACCCGCCGGGGTCGGTTGACCACCGTCGGACCAGCCCGTCGTCGGTGCCCAGTTCCCGCTCCACCATCGCTATCGTCGAGCGCATCCGCGGATCGGTCGCGGGCAGGAAGTGCGCCACCGGCAGGGTCAGCGCCGAGGCGTCCAGCTCCGCCGAACCGAAGGCGCCGGTGAACGCCCCGATCCGGTCGTTCCACCCCTCGCGCAGCACGGTCTCGCGGATCTCGTCGCGCACCGTGGCCCAGCGGCGTGGGTCGGCCCTCTCGCCGAGCCGGTCGGCGAGGCCCACCGCCCGGTCCAGCGTCAGCCAGCAGATCACCTTTGACGACAGGTAGTGCCGCTCCTCGTCCCGGGTCTCCCACATGCCCCGGTCCGGCAGGTGCCAGGTCGCCGCCACCTGCTCGGTCAACCCGAGCACCATCTCCCGCAACTCGCCCTCGAACGGCGTGCCGAGGTAGTCGCGCAGCCGCCACACGGCCGACATCACCTCGCCCGGCACGTCGAGCTGCCGCTGTTGCCAGGCGTCGTTGCCGATCCGGACCGGCCTGCTGTCGCGGTATCCGCGCAGGTGGTGGCAGTGGTGTTCGGAGAGGTCACGCTCGCCCTCCAGCCCGAAGAGCACCGGCACCGGTTCGTCGCCGATCCGGCCGATCGAGCGCGACGCCCAGGCGAACAGCCGGGACGCCTCGTCGGGACAGGCGGCCACCCAGAGCGCGCGGATGGTCAACGAGAAGTCCCGCAGCCAGGAGTAGCGGTAGTCGTAGTTACGGTCGCCGCCGATCCGCTCCGGCAGCGAGGTGGTCAGCGCCGCGGCGACCGCGCCGCTGCGGGCGTACGTGAGGCCGGTCAGGACCGTCGCGCTGTGCCGGACGAGGTCGGGGTACCGGCCGGAGTACTCGTGCACGTCCCGGTACGCGTCCCAGGCCTGTGTCGTCTCGGCGAGCGCGGCCACCGGGTCCAGTCGGGCCGGTGGGTCGCCGTAGGCGGCGCCGTACGCCACGTCCACCCCGACCACCTGACCGGCGGACACCTCGAACTCGTGCGTCACCCGGTCGAGGCCCGCGCGCAGGCGCAGGCCCGGCGCGCGCAGCACCAGCACCACCGGGCCGGCGCCGGCCAGCACCCCGCCATCCGGCTGCTCGTGCAGGTACGGCGTGAGCAGGCCGTACTCCGGTCGGGGTGCGAAGTCCAGCTCCATCCGGACGCGGCCGGACAGCCCCTCGACCACCCGGAGCAGCACGGCGGGCGAGTTCATCCCCAGCTCGTGGGCGCGGGCGCCGATCTCGGCGGCGAGCGCGTCGGTGACCGCCACGCTGCCGTGCGGTGTGTGGTGCACCGTGCGCAGCACGAGGGTGCCCGGCCGGTACGCGCGTTCCACCCGATACCCCGGCCCACCGGCACCGACCGGAGCGAGCCGGAAGTGCCCGGCGGTCGGGTCGAGCAGCCGCCCGAACACGGAGGCCCCGTCGAACCGGTGCGGGCACCACCAGTCGATCGAGCCGTCCTTGCCGACCAGGGCACCCGAGCGGGAGTCCGAGAGGAATCCGTAGTCGGAGATCGCCGGCTGCTGCTCCACCCGCCGCGGGTACCCGCATCGGCCCGGATCAGACCGCCCTACTCGGTGGGGGGCTCGTCCTTGCCCGCCGCCTCGGCCGCGTCGGCCTCCTCCTTGGTCCGGTGGACTGCCTTGTCGGCGTGCTCCGCCGGCCCGTAGACCGTGTACAGCACCAGCGGGTTGGGGCCGGTGTTGACGAAGTTGTGCTTGGTCCCGGCCGGCACGACCACCAGGTCACCGGAGACGACCTTCCGCTTCGAGCCGGCAACCCGGGCCTCGCCGACACCACTGACGAAGGTCAGGATCTGGTCGACGTCCTCGTGCACCTCTTCGCCGATCTCCCCGCCCTCGGGGATGGTCATGATGACCAACTGGCTGTGCTCGCCTGTCCACAGCACCCGCCGGAAATCCGGACTCTTCTCGGCGACTGTCGCGATCGTGAAATGTTCCATGACCACGCTCATACCCCGTTCGTCGGCGCGTCACGCAGGGACTGAACGGGTTGCCGGGACTCGCGAATGGCGGAATTCCCCACGGTCGGCGGGTTTGGATCCGCGCCGGCCGGGGATCGAGTACGCGGACCGGCACCAAGAGTCGGTCGAGCCAGGTCCCTGCCGGCGTACCGCCGAACGGCTGCGATGGTGGGAGACGGCCAGAGCGCGGCGACGTTCCGACAACTGTCGGAGCGGCGCCGCGCGCTCCTGTCCCCAGCACCCCGCCGGGCCGCGCCTACTGCCGCTCGGTGAAGCCGAACTGGATGACGCCCTCGTCGTCGACGGTGGCGTCGACCGAGGCGTCACCGAGCAGCTCGGCGGCGTCCTCGTCCAGGAAGATCCGGGCACCCTGGTTGTCGACCACACGGTCGCCCTGCACCGGCTCGGGCACCAACTCGACGGTCAGCGAGCCGGCCTCGGTGTCGGCGGCGATGCGTACGCCGCCGTCCTGGGCGACGTCCTGCTGGTTGGCGAGGTCACGGATGACGAGCACGGCGTTGTCGGTCATGGTGAGCATGTGTGGAACTCCTCGTGGATTCTCGGCTCGCGGTCGCAGTGACGCACAGACCGGACGGTCGGCTCGCGTACGAGCACACGTGGGAGGCGACAGAAGGGCGGACGGTCGTCGCCGTCGCATCGAATCGGGGCAGCTGACGGCCCCGTCACCTCCACCGTGCCCGCTGGCCGGTCATCCGTCAAATAGAGCCAGGTCAGTCGAGAGCGGGGGCCGGGGCCAGCCAGGCGCGAATCTCGTTGACGGCGGCACGGCCGGCCCGGTTGGCGCCGATCGTGCTGGCCGAGGGGCCGTACCCGACCAGGTGGATCCGGTCGTCGGCGACCACCCGGGTGCCGTCCATCGTGATACCGCCGCCCGGCGCGCGCAGGCCCAGCGGGGCGAGATGGTCGATGGCGGCGCGGAATCCGGTGCACCAGAGGATCACGTCCGCCGGCACGAATCGCCCGTCCGCCCAGGCCACCCCGTCGGGCGTGATCCGGTCGAACACGGGTAGCCGGTCCAGGACGCCCCGCTCGTGCAGCCGGCGTACCTCCGGGGTGACCGGCAGCCCGGTCACGCCCACCACGCTGCCCGGCGGGCGGCCGGCCCGGACCGCCTCGTCCACGCGGGCGACCGCGGCACGGCCCAGCTCCGCGTCGAACGTCTCGTCCCGGAACTTCGGCGGCCGGCGGGTGACCCAGGTGGTGGCCGCCGCGACGGTGGACACCTCGCCGAGCAGTTGCACGGCGGATGTCCCGCCACCGACGACCACGACCCGCAGGCCGGCGAACTCGGCCGGGCCCCGGTAGTCGGCGGTGTGCAACTGCCGGCCCCGAAACGACGACCGGCCCGGGTAGTGCGGCCAGAACGGCCGGGTCCACGTGCCGGTCGCGTTGATCAGCGCCCGCGCGATCCACCGGTCCGCGTCGGTGTGGACGTCCAGCCGCCCGTCCGGGCGGGAGCGCACCGCACGGACCCGCACCGGTCGCCGTACCGGCAGGTCGAAGGCCCTCTCGTACGCGGCGAAGTAGGCGCTCACCTGCTCGGCGGCCGGGCGCTGCGGATCGGCGGGCGGCAACGGTAGGCCGGGCAGATCGTGGAAGCCGTGCACCCGGTCGAAGACCAGTGTCGGCCAGCGGTGCTGCCAGGCACCGCCGGGTCCGTTGTCGCCGTCGAGGATGACGAAGCCGCTGCCCGGCGCGAAGCCGGTACGACGCAGGTGGTAGCCGGCGCTCAGGCCAGCCTGGCCGGCGCCGATCACCACGACGTCCGCGGAGTGGGTGTCCACCTCGGGTGCAACGCCCCGGTGAGCACCGCTGTGCCCGTACCTGCCGTCGTGTCGATCACAGACAGCCATTCCGGCAACAGCCATCTGACCTGCGCCTACGCTGAGTTCATGAGCGACTTCCGTCGGTACGCGGCCGAGTTCCTCGGCACTCTGCTGCTGGTCTTCTTCGGGGTCGGCAGTGCGGTCGCGGCTCGGGTCCAGGGCGGCGTGGTGGTGGTCGCCCTGGCCTTCGGCTTCGTGATGGTCGCCCTCGTCTACACGATCGGCCCACTGTCCGGAAGCCACGTCAATCCGGCGGTGACGCTCGGTGTGCTGCTCTCCGGAAAGATCTCGGTGGTCGGCGCGGTGGCGTACTGGATCGCGCAGTTCGTCGGTGCGACGGTGGCGGGCTTCGTGCTCTGGGCGTTGACCCGCTGGGGTGACGTCGCGGACCAGACCGGGGCGCTGGGCACGAACGGTTACGGCGCGCACATCAACCGGGGCGGGGCAGCGGTGCTGGAGGTCGTCCTGACCTTCCTCTTCGTGCTTGTCGTCCTGGTGGTGACCAGTCGTAGCGAGAATCCGGGCACCGCCGGTCTGGCCATCGGGCTGGCCCTCGCGGCGACCCAGCTGATCGGCGTGACGCTCACCGGCGCCGCGGTCAACCCGGCCCGCGCGTTCGGCCCGGCGGTCTTCGAGGGTGGCGTGGCGCTGCGGCAGCTCTGGGTGTTCATCGTCTTCCCGCTGCTCGGTGGGGCGCTCGCCGCGCTTGTCGCGCCGATGGTGATGGGTGCCCAGCGGCACTACTGGGGTGGTCACGACAAGTCGGTCGGCCGGCCGACGTAGTCCGGCGAGGACCGGCGCCCGATGCCCTTCTCCGGCGAACACACCTCATGACAGCATCGGCGCATGCATCGCCGTCACTTTTCCCGGGCCCTCGCGCTGCTCACGCTCGCCGCCGTCGCGGCCACCGCCGGAGCGCCCGGCGCCACGGCCGAGTCGCCCACGCCCGCGACGACCCGACTGAACGCCACGATCGACACGATCCTCGCCGACGCCCGGCTTGCCGGCGCGCAGACGTCGGTGGTCGTGCTCGACACCAGCACCGGCCAGACGCTCTACGACCGCAACGGTGACCGCCGGCTGATCCCGGCCTCGAACACCAAGCTGCTGACCTCGACGGCGGCCCTCGAACTGCTCGGCCCGGGGCACCGCTTCAGCACCGACGTACGCGCCACCGGCAAGCGCCGCGCGGGCCTGCTCTCCGGCAACCTCTACCTTCGCGGCGGAGGTGATCCGACGATGCTCGCCACGGACTACGACGCGCTCGCCGCGCAGGTCGCCGCCGACGGCGTGCGCGTGGTCGCCGGCAACCTGGTCGCCGACGACACCCGCTACGACCAGACCCGGCTCGGCCCCGACTGGACCTGGGACGACGAGCCCTACTACTACGCCGCCCAGGTGTCCGCGCTCACCGTCGCGCCGAACACCGACTACGACGCGGGCACCGTGATCGTGCACGCCACCCCGGCAACGCGACCCGGCGCCGCACCGGTGATCAGCACCACCCCGCCCACCGCGTACGTGCGCATCGACAACCGCGCCCGCACGGTCGCCGACGGCGCGACCTCGATCTCGATCGAGCGCGTACACGGCGACAACACGGTCGTGGTGAGCGGTCAGATCGCCGTCGGAAACGAGCCGGTCAGCGACTGGGTGACAGTCGAGGAGCCCGCCGGCTACGCGGCCGACGTGTTCCGGGCGGCGCTGCACCGGCACGGCGTCCGGATGCTCGGCCGGACCGTGCTCGGCCAGCCCACCCCGGAGACGGCCGACCCGGTGGCGCGGCATGAGTCGATGAGTCTGGGTGAGCTGATGACGCCGTTCCTCAAGCTCTCCAACAACGGCCACGCCGAGGTGTTGACCAAGGAGATCGGCCGGGTCCGCTCGGGGTCGGGCACCTGGACGGCCGGACTGACCGCGATCAGCGAGTACGTGGCCGACGCCGGCCTGGACACCGGGAAACTGCGCCAGCGCGACGGGTCCGGGCTGTCCCGGCGCAACCTGGTCCCCGCGACGGAGTTCGTCGACCTGCTGAGCGCCATCCGCGCCGAACCGTGGTTCGCCACCTGGTACTCGGCACTGCCGATCGCCGGCCAACCCGACCGGTTCGTCGGCGGCACCCTGCGCAGCCGGATGGCGAACACGCCCGCGGCGGGCAACGTGCACGCCAAGACCGGCAGCCTGACAGGCGTCTCCGGGCTCTCCGGCTACGTCACGAGCGCCGACGGCCGGTTGTTGGCGTTCTCCATCCTGCTGAACAACTACCTGGCGGCGTCGGTCAAGCCGCTGGAGGACCAGATCGCCGTGGCGTTGGCGGGATACCGCGAGGACGGGGCGGCCAGCACGGCGCGGATGGCACCGCCGGCGGTGCCGGAGACGCCCCGGACCCCGGAGGGCGTCGAGTGCTCCTGGGTCAAGCCGATCACCTGCTGAGCGAGGGCCGGGAGGCGTATCCGCGCCTCCCGGCCGGTCGCACGGTCAGGCCGGACGGTCCGGTGGGGGGACCACCGCCGTCGGGTCGCCCCGCTCGATCAGCGCGTCGATGTCGGCGGCCCGCAGCCCGCGCAGGGTGAGCACCTGGGTGCCCCAGCGGTGCAGGCGGCACGGGTGCGGGCTGGCATCGTTGCGGCAGACCACTCCGCCGGACCACCGCTGGGGGGCGTGCACCACCACCGCCCGCACCGCGAACTGGGTGTCCTCGCAGGTCACGTACGGCGGCAGGGGAATGTCGCGGAGCGCCTCCCCGGACACTTCATCGGCACCGGACCTGGCGGCGCGACGGATGCGGTGGACGGTGCTGCTGCTCATCTCCGCTGCCTCCACACTGGATAGTCGGATGGGGACAGCAGAAAGTTACGACCTCCTCGACAGTGCGCGACGGACAAACTGTCCCGCTGTGCGATCGATCGGTCAGCGCACCGCCACTGCCTGGAGGCCGACGTTGCCGCAGTGCGGGGTGAAGACCTTGTCAACGGTCCAGGTCAGCACCAGTCGGGCGGTCTTCGGCGCGGCGAACCGGACGGTGAACTGGGCGCTCCGACTGGTGTACGGGTCCTCCAGCACCGCGGTGCTGGCAGGCCCACCCGTGGACAGGCGTGCCACCAGCCGACCCCGAGCCATCCAGGTGCCGCCGTAGACCTGGACCGTGCGCGGCTCGCCGCTGCCGGCGACGGCGAGACTGAACCCGTTGCCGGCGCCGCAGGTGTAGACGCCCTCGGAACTGTCGTTCGCCGAGCGCTGCGACGCGCCGTCGGACCAGCGGACGTACTCCTGGTTGCCGTCCCAGCCGACCCGGGTGCCGGCGCCGCCCGCGTCGACGATCTCCCCGGAGCCGGCGCGCTTGCGGACCGTCGAGGTGCCCCCGCGCGACCCCCAGTGCATCCAGTCCCGGGCGCCCACGGCGGTGAGGTCGACCTCGGCGGGCATATCGGCCTGGGTCACCGACAGCACCGGGGACCCGGGTGACGCGGGCGGCGCGGCGGACGCGCTGGTGGGGGGAGGCGGGTCGGGCGAGGGTGGGCGCTGACGCGGAAGCAGGCCCGGCATCGCCGGCCCCGCGTCACCGGTGCGCCCGTCGGTGGCCGGGTGCGCGGCGGAACGGGCGGCGCCGGCGGGCACCTCCCCCGCGCGGCCCGCCTGGTCGTCGCCGGGCTCCGGGTCGGACCGACTGGCGAGGTACGAGACCAACAGCACCAGGCAGACGAGTACGGCGCCGCCCTCCACCGCCCAACGCCGCCGCTGCCGGGCACGGGCGACCCGGCGCAGCCCGGCGCGGGTCTGCGTCCTCGTGTGGTCGTCGTCCGCCACCGACCCCTCCACCTCCACCGCCCCGGCTGCCATCGACCGTCGCGAGCCGTGCCGTCCACTGTGGGTCGTTTCACGTGTGCACCGGTGTGGACGACACGCTAGATCCGGAGCGCCGGACGTGTCCAGCCCGCGACCGGACGCTGTCGGACGGCCCGGCCCGCGCGAACGGGCGTACGGGCTGGATCGCCGGCGCCTCTCGCGTCAGCCGATCCGGAAGCCGAGCAACTGGGCGATCACGATGGCCTGCTCGGCGTCGACGATGGCGCCCTCCCGCTCCACGACCGTCGGGTCGAGCGCGGTGAGGTCGCTGCCGCGCAGGTCGGCGCCGCCGAGCCGGACGTTGAGCAGTTGCGCGCCGGACAGGTCGACGCCGGTGACCGTGGCACCCGTGAGATTGGCCCGGGTCAGGTCCACCTCCCGCATCCGCACCCCGGTCAGCCGGACACCGCGCAGGTCGGCGCCGGGCAGCGCGACGAAGGACCAGTCGCCGCCGTCCACCACCATCGGACGCGTGTCGCACTCGACGAAGGTGCTGCCGACCAGCTTGCAGCCGACGAACTCGGCCTCGAAGAAGTTGCACCGCCGGAAGACGCAACGGGTGAAGGCGGAGTCGACGTGCCGGGAGGCGTTGAACAGCACGTTGCCGAACGTGCAGCCGGTGAAGACCGCGCCCCGGCTCACCGCCTCCGTCAGGTCCACGCCGAAGAACTCGCAACCCACGAAGTGCCTGTCGACCAACTCCTCGCCGTACCAGTCCTCGTTGCGGAATGTCACGTCCTCGGTCAGCTCCGGCATCCGGCCAGGCTAATCGGCACAGGCGTCGACAGGTGCGCGGGTGCGGCCGGTGGCGGCCCCCTTCCGGTCTCGGCGTACCGGCTAGTAGGTTCGGCGGCGTGAGTGTGGCGCGAAGCACGGACCCGGATCAGATCGGTTTCGACCCGACGCGGTTGGCGCGGATCGACGAGCACTTCGGCCGGTACGTCGACGACGGCCGGCTGGCCGGTTGGCAGGTGGTGGTCACCCGTCGTGGCGAGGTGGCGCACTCCTCGACGTACGGGCTGGCCGACCGGGAGTCGGGCGCGCCGGTCGAGGCCGACACGCTCTGGCGGATCTACTCGATGACCAAGCCGGTCACCTCGGTCGCGGCGATGATGCTGTGGGAGGAGGGCCGGTTCGAGCTGACCGACGAGATCAGCCGCTGGCTGCCGGAATTCGCCGACCTGCGGGTCTACTCCAAAGGGTCGACACTCAAGCCGTTCACCGTGCCGGCGACCGAGCCGATCCGGGTCTGGCACCTGCTCACCCACACCGCCGGGCTGACATACGGCTTCCTACAGACCTCGGTGGTCGACGGGCTCTACCGGGCCGCCGGTTACGACCTGCACCCGCCGGACGACGTCGACCTCGCCGGCGCCTGTGCGGCCTTCGGCGAGCTGCCGCTGCTGTTCCAGCCCGGCTCCGCCTGGGGCTACTCGGTCGCCACCGACGTGCTCGGCCGGCTCGTCGAGGTGATCTCCGGGCAGAGCCTCGACGCGTTCTTCGCCGACCGGATCTTCGGCCCGCTGGGCATGACCGACACCCGCTGGTGGGTGGACGGCGACGAGGCCGGGCGGCTGGCCGCGCTCTACGTACCGGACCCGCGCAGCGGCCGGGCCGTCCGCCACGACAACGTCGGGGCGCGCGCGTACCGCAAGCCGACCCTGTTCTCCGGCGGTGGTGGTCTGATCTCCAGCGCCGCCGACTACCACCGCTTCACCCAACTGCTGCTGCGCGGCGGGACACTGGACGGGGTCCGGCTGCTCGGGCCGCGCACGGTGCGGTTCATGACCCGCAACCACCTGCCCGGTGGTCAGGACCTGGGCACGCTGTCCACCGGCGGCTTCGCGGAGACGACCCTGGACGGGATCGGCTTCGGCCTCGGGTTCGCGGTGGTCGAGGACCCGATCCCCAGCCGGGTGCCGAGCAGCGTCGGCGAGTTCTACTGGGGTGGGGTGGCCAGCACCGCCTTCTGGGTGGACCCGGCCGAGGAGGTCACCGCGCTGCTGTTCGCCCAGCTGATGCCGTCGAGCACCCACCCGCTGCGCTCCCAGCTGCGCCAACTCGTCTACGCCGCCCTGGTCGACTGACCGGTACGACCGCCGGGCCGCTCGGCGCCGACCTCAGTCGGCGAGGCGGGCCGGGAAGCCTCCGGTGGCGATCGGGCCCCAGGCGTCGATGGTGACCCGGATCAGTGACTTGCCCTGGCGCACCATCGCCGCCCGGTAGTCGTCCCAGTCCGGGTGCTCGCCGGAGATGCTGCGGAAGTAGTCGACGAGCGGCTCCACCGCCTCGGGCAGGTCGAGCACCTCGGCGGTGCCGTCGATCTGCACCCAGGGGCCGTTCCAGTCGTCGCTGAGCACGCACGCCGAGACCCGCGGATCGCGGCGGATGTTCGTCACCTTGGCCCGCTCGGGGTAGGTCGAGACCACCAGCCGGCCCTGCCCGTCGATCCCCGCCGAGACCGGGGAGGACTGCGGGCGACCGTCGGCCCGGGTGGTCATCAGCACGACGCGGTGCCGCGGCCGGAGGAAGTCGAGCAGGCTGTCCCGGTCGACCCGGGTGTTCCGTGCGATGCTGCGCGCCATCCCCCGTTCCTACCAGGGCGCGGGCGGAGCGGCGGCGGCGGGTCAGTGGGGCCGGGCCGTGGAGCGGCGCGCCGCCTGGGTGGGCACCCGGGGGCGGCCGGAGGGACGCCAGGACCGGCCGTTGGCATAGATCACCCGGAAGCCGAGGTACGAGGCGAGCGGCGCCCAGTGGGCGGAGCCCATCCGCAGCTCGGCGGCGTTGTGCCGCTGACCGTTGGCGAGCACGTCGAGCAGGACGGTTTCGAAGGCCGCCGATTCGACCCAGTCCACCTCGCGGCTGAACCCGCAGATCAGCGCCGCCCCGGTGACCTCCAGGAACTCGCGCAACACCGCGTCCGAGGCGCGCAGCACCGAGCAGCTGCCGAAGTAGAGTCGCCGCCCCTCGGCGCGGCCGGCCATCAGGTCGGCCACCTCGTTCAGCTCCACGGACTGCCAGTCGGTGAGGCAGAGCCGGCTCGGCTCGCCGTGCATGGCGAAGAAGCCCACCCGGTGGTCGGCGTACTGCTTGAGCAGCCAGCGGTCCAGGAAGTAGAACAGCTCGTCGCGCGTGGCCGCGTCCTTGTGGATGAAGCGGATCTTGCCGAGCCGCTCCAGCAGCTCAAGGGTGGGCAACACGGAACCCCGCTCGTTGAGGTCCCGGTGCCACTGACCCTCGACGCAGAAGACGCCACCGCGTGCCACGTGCACCTCCGCCAGTCCGCCGTCCGGGGCTGACGTTACCGCCCGCCGATGGCCACGGAACATCACCCTCGGTGTAGTTGATTGCGACGTTCGGTGTGCTTGGTCATGGTTGGGCCCGGCAGGGGCGATCGGTGGGGAATGGCTGTTTCGTAAATCAGCCTAATTGCCAGCCAATACCCAGGGACGACAGTTTGTGAGGACGATTCTCGTTAATCACCTCCAACTGCCCCGATGGGTGTCAGGGTGGAAATCGCGGGACTTCTCGGTCGATGTCCTGGAGCCACCCCATTCGCTCTCCTATCGGGAGGACTTCTGTGCGCGTAAACACCTTGAAGCGAGTCGCCGTCGCATTCGCCCTGGCGCTGCCCGGGGCAGCAATCGCCACGGTGGTCGCCGCGCCGGCGGCACACGCGGACGGCTGTTACACCTGGAACCGCAACCTGTACCAGGGACGCTCGGGCGACGATGTCCGCCAGTTGCAGATCCGGATCGCCGGTTGGGCCGGCTACCGCGACATCGTGGAGAACGACGGCCTCTTCGGGCCGAAGACCGCCGCCGCGGTCAAGCGGTTCCAGCAGGCGTACGGGCTGCGTGCCGACGGCGTCGCCGGCCCGCAGACCTACACCAAGCTGTACCAGCTACAGGACAACGACTGCACGCCCGCGCACTTCAGCCACAGCGAACTGGACGACGGGTGCGGCGGGTCCGGTTACAGCGGTGGCCCGCTCTCGGCGGCCCAGACCCGGCAGAACGCGCTGCGCACCATGTGGAAGCTGGAGGCGCTGCGCAAGAGCCTCGGGGACAAACCGCTCGACGTGTCCAGCGGCTTCCGCAGCCGTGCCTGCAACAACCAGGTCGGCGGCGCGTCCGACAGCCAGCACCTCTATGGCAACGCGGCTGACGTCACCCCGCGGTCGTCCACTCTGTGCCAGGCCGCCCGCAGTGCCCGCAGCAACGGCTTCAGCGGGATCTACGGGCCGGGCTATCCCGACCACGACGACCACGTGCACGTCGACTCGCGTCGAGAGAACAACAGCGACGACACCTCCAACACGACGAACTGGTCAGCGCCGGACTGCGGGGTCGGCAACTGAGCCATCCGCCACGCGCGTGACGTCGGCCCGACGCGGAGGGGATCTTCGCGCCGGGCCGGCGTCCTGTCGCCCCGGGTCGGGCGGACGGGTGCTCAGCTCGCCCGGGGCCAGCGCGGCGCGGTGACCGGGCGGGTCACCGGCCGGCCAGCGGCGGTGGGCCGTACCCCGGGCGGGACGGCCCGCGCGGCCTGCTGCCGCGACGGCCCGGTCGCCGTGAAGGGGAAGGGCACGTGCACGAACGGGTTGCCGTGCCGGATCACCGCCTCGATCTGCCGCTCGTTGAGCCCGTGTGTCTCCAACACCCGTCGCCCCCAGCGGTGCAGGCGGCACGGGTAGGAGGCGCCGTCGTTGCGGCACAGCGGCCCCGTGGGCCACTCCTCGGCGGTGTGCACGACCACCGCCCGGACCGCGAGCCGAACGTCCTCCGGGGTCAGCGGTGCCGGCATTGGCACCTCCCCCAGTACCTGATCGATGGGATCCGTCGACTGCTCACCAACTCGCACGGCAGGCCTCCCGCAGCTCGGCAGCGGTACGGCGGACTCACCGCACCGACATCCTCGGCCATGGGTACGGCCGGCACCCGACGAAAGTTCAATCCCGGTACGCGCTAAGCAGATCCTCCGGCGACAAAACGTTCAGGCCGTCGACGGAGGTGCCGCTGCGCGCCACGGCAAGTGTGGGTACCGACTCGTCGGCACCGGGCAGCTGGGACCGGTGCAGGAGCAGCCGGCCGAGGTCATGCGCGTCGAACGGCCGGTTCTCCTGCCATTTGATCGACCCGACGAAGCTGATGCGCCGAGCGACGGGCTCCCGGTCGGCACCGACTATGTCGATTTCCGGATCGTTTGTCCGGGTCCAGTAGCCACCGACCGTCGCTGCCTCCGCCGGCAGGTGCTCGCCGGGCAGCCGGCGCAGCGCCTCACGAACGACAGGTTCGATGGCCCGCCCTCGCCAGGACGTCCAGGACCGGAGGATCCGGGCCAGGGTTAGATCACCCCGTCCCCGCTCGATCTCGGAAAGGTGTGGGCCCAGGAAGGACAGCCAGAAGCGCAGGTACGGATCAGCCACCGTGTACCGGGTTTCCCGCGAAGGCCTGGTGGACAACGGAACGGCGACCTCCACGGCCCGCTTCTGCGTCAGCAGGCGCAGGGCGCGGTTGAGCGACGCCTGCGGAAGATCCCCCGCCGCGCGGGAGATCAGCGAGAAGGTCCGCTCACCGGAGCCGATGGCCCGCAGCACCAGACCCGCCTGAGACTGGGGCGGGAACTCCGCAGCCAGCGCCCGTTCGCCGCTGACCAACAGGGCCGAGGTCGGGTCCCGTACGGCGTCGGCCAGATAGTCATGCACCGACACGCCGGTCGGCCACTCGTCGAGGATCAGCGGCAAACCACCTGACACCAGGTAGGCGTCGAACGCGTCGGCGGCGGACAGGTCCAGCATGTCGCGAACGTCGGCCGGGCTCAACGGCGGGATAACCATCTCGGTGGCCCGCTGGTGGAACGGCCGACCGTAGTCGTTCAGGGCCTCCATCATCGCCAGATCCGATCCGACACAGATCAGCAGGACCGGCCGTCGGGAAAGCTCACGATCGAAGATCTTCTGCAGCGTCCCCTCGAAGCCCGGGTCGCCCGCGATGAGGTACGGCATCTCGTCGAGGACGACGACGCTCGGCCGGTCGATCGGCAGCGCGGCGGCGAGCAGGCTCAGCGCGGCATCCCAGGTCTGTGGTTGCTGCTCGCGAAGGAGCTGTGCGCCCGGCAGCGTCGAGGCTGCCGCCTCCTCTACGAAGAGAGCGAGGTCGGCGGCGACGCTCGGCTGCGCGGAGGCGGTGAAGAAGAGGTACGGCACCTCGGCGCGCTCCACGAACTCCTCAACCAGCCGGGACTTGCCCACCCGTCGGCGACCGCGCATGAGGAGTGCGCGACCCGGCCGACCAGCCCTGCCGCCCCGTTGCACCCGAGCGAGCATGCCGCTCAGGAGCTGAAGCTCACGGTCCCGACCGACAAAACCGTCCACGACCACCCCTGAGACAACCAACGATGAAACAACCAAGTTTGAGTGTAACCTCATACGTGTTGTCGCGATCGGCGGTTGCCCCGGTACGACCGGCGGCAGGCTCAGACCAGGCCGGCGTCGTGCACGAGCAGGGCCACCTGGACCCGGTTGTTCAGGTCGAGCCGGGTCAACAGCCGGGAGACGTACGCCTTCACCGTCGCCACGCTCATGAACAGCTCCCCCGCGATCTCCGCGTTGGTCTGCCCCCGCCCCAGGGCGACCGCCACCTGCCGCTCCCGTTCACTGAGCCCGGTGAGCAACCGCAGCGCCCGCTCCCGGCGCGGGTCCGGGCCGACCGGGCCGGGAGTGGCGGCGGTCACGTGGGCGATTAGCGTCCGGGTCACCGTCGGGGAGAGCGTCGCCTCCCCGGCCGCCACCCGTCGCACGGCGTGCACGATCTCCGCCGGCGGGGTGTCCTTGAGCAGGAAACCGGCAGCCCCGGCGCGCAGCGCCCGCAGCACCTGCTCGTCGGCGTCGAAGGTGGTCAGCACCAGCACCTCCGGCGGGTGCGGCTGGGCGCGCAGCGCCTCGGTGGCGGTCAGCCCGTCCACCCGTGGCATCCGGATGTCCATCAGCACCACGTCCGGGGCGTACGCGGCGACGGCGGCCGGGACCTCGCTGCCATCGGCCGCCTCGCCGACCACCGTCAGGTCCGGCAGGCCGCCGAGGATCATCGAGAGGCCGGCCCGGACCAGGGCGTCGTCGTCGACGATCAGCACGCGCACCGACGGCACGACCGACTCCGGCCCCGACGGCCCGGCCACACCCGAGGGCCCGGTCACACCTGACGGGCCAGCCACACCCGACGGCCCCGTCACGCCGGCCACGGCAGCCAGGCGGCCAGCCGGAAGTCGCCCGCGTCGTCCCGGCCGTAGGCCAGCCGACCGCCGGCCAGGGTGACCCGTTCACTGATGCCGACCAGGCCGGTGCCGGCACCCGGCAGTGTGCCGCCGGCCGGTGCGCCGACCGGCCACCGGTTGCCGATCGCCACGGTCAGCCCGTTGCCCGGCCCGCCGGCCACGTCCACGGTGACGGCCGCGCCGGCCGCGTGCTTGCGGGCGTTTGTCAGCCCCTCCTGCACGATCCGGTACGCGGCCCGGCCCAGCGCCGCCGGCACCTCCCCCGACCGGTCGACGATGTCGCTGACGTTGACGTTGACGCCGGCCGAGCGCGATTCGGCGATCAGGGCCGGCAGGTCGGCGAGGGTCGGCTGGGGTGGCTCCGGGGCATCGCCGTCGGTGCTGCCCGAGGCTCGCAACACCCCGATCACCTCCCGCAGGTCCTGGAGGGCGGCGTGCGCGCTGCCCCGGATCACCCCGGCGGCACGGGCCACCTCGTCGGGCGGTGCGTCCGGGCGGAACTCCAGCGCGCCCGCGTGCAGGCTGAGCAGCGAGATCCGGTGCGCCAGCACGTCGTGCATCTCCCGGGCGATCCGGGTGCGTTCGAGGTGGCGGGCCTGGGCGACGCGGAGCTGCTGTTCGGCCTCGGCCCGCTCGGCGCGCTCGCGCAGCGACACGATCAACTGCCGGCGAGCCCGGACGAACATCCCCCAGGCCAGCACGGCGAAGCTGAGCACCACGCCCCACGACGCGGTGGCCCAGTACGACATGTTCGGGTCCGGACGCAGCCAACTGAAGACCAGGTTGGTGACGAGGCCGGCGCCGGTGACCGCGATCGCGATGGCGGTCCGCCGGTGGACCACCACCGTGAAGTAGAAGATCAACAGTGGGATGGCCGAGGCAATCGAGAACAGCGACAGTGGTGTCGTGGCCACCAGCAGCCCGAGCGGCCAACGGCGGCGCAGCCAGAGCAGCCCGCAGCAGACCAGCCCGAGCAGCGCGTCCGCGGCGGTCATCCAGCCGTGCGGCAGCGGGAGGGCGATCGTCGGGTGGGGCTCCAGGGCATCGGCGGTGGCGAACAACACCCAGAGCAGGCAGACCAGGAACGCGACGCTGTCCACGATCCAGTCGCGGGTGGTGCGGCGCGGACGCCCACGCCCGTGGTCAGCCGGCACCACCAGCTCCCCCGGCAGCAGCCAGGGGTGCTCCGGGACGGCGAGGCTGGTCACGGCCCCATGCTAGGCAGCCGACGGGCACCACGACCAGCTACCAAAGTCGAGACCCCTTCCTCGACCAAGGTCGACGCGGCACCGACCGGTGGCCGCAGCGGATGGCCGGGCGGCGCGGGCAGGCTCATTCGCATGATCACGGTAGAGAACCTCACCAAGCGATATGGGCCACACCCGGCCGTGGACGACGTGTCGTTCCAGTGCGAGCCGGGCACCGTCACCGGCTTCCTCGGCCCCAACGGCGCCGGCAAGTCCACCACCATGCGGATGATCTGCGGGCTCACCGCGCCGAGCGCCGGCCGCGCCACCGTCTCCGGACACCCGTACCGGGAGCTGCCCAACCCGGGGCGGGAGGTCGGCGTGCTGCTGGACGCCTCCGCCCAGCACGCCGGGCGCACCGGCCGCGAGGCGTTGACGCTGTCCGCGTACACGATGGGTCTGGACCGGCGTGAGGTCGCCGCGAAGCTGGACCTGGTCGGGTTGAACGCGGTGGCGGCGAAGCGTCGGGTACGGGCGTACTCGTTGGGCATGCGCCAGCGGCTCGGGCTGGCACAGGCGCTGCTCGGCGACCCTCGGGTGCTGATCCTCGACGAGCCGGCCAACGGCCTGGACCCGGAGGGGATCTTCTGGATGCGCGGCCTGCTGCGCGACTTCGCTGACCGGGGCGGCACCGTGCTGCTCTCCTCCCACCTCCTGCGCGAGGTGGAGGCGGTCGCGGACCGGCTGGTGGTGATCGGGGGCGGCCGGATCGTGGCCCAGGGCAACAAGGACGAGCTGCTGGCCGGTGGCGGCACCGTGGTCCGGGCCCGCGACGACGCGGCGCTGCGCCGGGCGCTGGAGACGGCCGGGTTGAGCGCCGCCGACAGCTCCGAGGGGCTGCTCGTGCAGGCCGACGCCGAGGCGGTCGGCCAGGCCGCCGCCGATGCCGGCGTCGCGCTGGCCGAGCTGCGGCCCGCCAGCGGCGGTGGCCTCGAACAGCTCTTCCTCACCCTGACCGCCGGCGAATCCACCAAGGAGGCCGTCCGATGACCACCACCACCGCGCCCGCCGTCGGCGCCGTCGCGCCCCGGCACCACACTCCGGTACGCCGTCCGTCGCTGCTCCGGCTCTCCGCCGTGGAGGTACGCAAGCTCGTCGACACCCGGGCCGGCCGTTGGCTGCTGATCACCATCGGTCTGGCCACCGCCCTGATCGTCACCCTGCAACTGATCTATTCGAACGACGCCGAACAGACCTTCCTCAACTTCTTCGTCCCCTCGCTGCTGCCGGTGTCGGTGCTGCTGCCGGTGCTCGGCATCCTGTCGATCACCAGCGAGTGGTCGCAGCGGACAGCCCTCACCACCTACGCCCTGGTGCCCCGCCGGGAACGGGTGGTCGTCGCTAAACTGATCGCCGTGATGCTGACCGCGCTCGCCTCGGTGCTGGCCAGCCTCGTCTTCGCCGCCGTCGGCACGCTCGTGGCTTCCGCCACCGGTGGCGCGGGCACCTGGGCGTTCGACTGGTCGCTGCTGCTGAACGCGGTGGTCATCCAGGTCACAAGCGTGTTGATGGGCGCGGCCTTCGGCCTGCTGCTGCTCAACCCGCCGTTGGCGATCGTCGGCTACTTCCTGCTGCCCACCCTCTGGGGGGTGCTCGGCGAGATGGTCAAGCCGCTGCGCGGCCCGTCCGAGTGGTTGGACACCAGCAAGACGATGGAACCGTTGTTCAGCAGCGACGCCGTCACCGGCGGGCAGTGGGGGCGGATAGTGGTGTCCCTGCTGGTCTGGATGATCCTTCCGCTGGCCGCCGGTCTGTTCCGGACGCTGCGCCGCGAGGTGTCCTGACCATGGACCTGGCCGGCAATCGACCACGCACCGTCGTCAGCGGCGGCGCGACAGAGCTGGCCGTCATGTGGGGCGGCTTCCCGCTTGTCGGCGCGGGCCTCGGATGGCTCCTCGCGGCGACGACCGGTTGGCTCGCCCGGTTGCCCTGGGTGCCGTTCGGTGACCTGGTCGAGTGGCTGGACCGGCTGCCCGAGCCGCAGGCCACCGCCGGCGCGGTCGCGGTGGGCGTCCTGGCCGGCCTGGTCGTCGCCGGGATCGGCACCGCCGAACGGCTGATCGTCACCGTCGACGCGGCGCAGGTCCGGCTGCGCCGCTCCGGCCAGGACCAGACGGTCGCGCGGGCCGACACCCGGATGGTCTTCCTCGCCGACAAGCACCTGGTGCTGCTCGACGGCGACGGCGCGGAACTGGTCCGGGAGTCGACGGACCTGCCGGCCGCCAAACTGGCGGAGGCGTTCCGCACCCACGGCTGGGGTTGGGCGGACGACGACCCGCACCGGTCGGCGTACCGGCTGTGGGTGCCCGACCTGCCCGGTCTGCCCGCCGGCGCGGACGCGCTGCTGCGCGCCCGCGAACGGGCGATCGAGCGGGACCGCCGCGACGACGCCCGGGAACTGCGCCGCGAGGTGGGCCGGCTCGGGGTGGTGCTGCGCGACGAGAGCAAGCGGCAGTACTGGCGGTTGACCCCGCGGGCCGTCGCCGCCGGGTCCGAGCAGCCGACTTCGGCCGAGCGGGAGCCGGACGAGCGGTAGCGTCTGTCCCAGGAGACCCTGGGAGCCGCGCGATGACCGAACAGCAGCCGTACCGGGTGGTGTCCCGACACCCCGGCTTCGAGCTGCGTCGGTATCCGGCCCACCTGGTGGCCGAGATGCAGATCCAGGCGTCGTTCACCCGGGCGCCGATCGAGGCGTTCCGGCCGCTGGCCGCGTACCTCGGCGGCGCCAACCGCGCCCGGCACCCGATCGGGACTGCCGCGCCGGCGCTGCCCGCGGCCAGCGGCTCGGAGAAGATCGCGATGACAGTTCCGGTGGTCCAGGTGGAGGGTGAGCGGCCGGGGGCGTACCTGATCCAGTTCGTGATGCCTGTCGCCTTCACCGCCGCCACCCTTCCCGAACCTGTCGACCCGAGGGTGCGGACCCGCGAGGTGCCGGCACAACTGGCGGCGGCGATGCGGTTCTCCGGGCGGTGGACGGAGCAGGCGTTCAGCCAACGCGCCACCATGCTCGGCCGCTCGGTCACCGCGGCCGGGCTGCAACCGACAGGCGCGATCCGGTACGTGCGCTTCGACCTGCCGTGGAAGCCGTGGTTCCTGCGCCGCAACGAGGTCGTGCTGCCGGTCGTCGAGTGAGCCGCCGGCGGCCGTCCGGGCCACCGGCCGGCTGTCCGGGCTACCGGCTGGTTGTGCGGGCTACCGGCCGGTTGTCGGTGGTCGGCCAGGCCAGCAGCAGGGCCATCCCGAGTCCGGAGAGCAGCCCGCACAGCGAGACCAGCAGGTCGGAGTCGGCCGAGCTGATCGGGCTGTTGCCGGCCAGCGCGGTGAACGTCGCCCCGATCGGCAGCAGGACCAGCATGGGAAGGGCCGTGACCAGGAGGAAGGCCACAGGTCCCGCCAGCGCCGCGAGGGCGGCCAGAGCGTGGTGCCGCCAGCTCGGCCGACCGCCCGGCCAGTCCCAGGCCAGCAGGGTGACCCCGGTGAGCAGCACCGCCCCGAGGGCCATCTCCGGCAGCAGTCGCGACTCGGGTGGGACGGAACGTACCAGCCCCACGCCGAGCAGCGCCGCGACGGTGAGGCCGGCCGCCAGCCCGACGCGGGGCCCCGACCGCGCCGGGGCCGCCGCCAGCGCGGCAGCGACGGTCAGGACGACAAGCAGCGTCGCGGTGGCCAGGGCGCCCTGGTTCAACTCCGGCTCCCGGTCCGTGGGCGACTCGATGCCGGCCGCCACGATCGTCAGCACCCCGGCCACACACGCCGCGCCGGTCACGACCTTCCGATCGACGGCCGGGGGCAGGCCGCGTTCCCAGCCCATCAGGGCCACCGTCAGCACGCCTAGAACCGCGCAACCGCCGACGGCGAGCAGCACCGTCGCCTGGACGCCGATCGGATCGACCCGGTCGATCGCGAGGTCGGCGGCAACCCACAGACCACCGAGCACCACGGCCGTCCGGCTCCAGTGCCGAAGACCCCGACCGGCCAGCACCAGCCCGAGCGCCACCGCCATGATCGCCATGAACCGCAGGTCGCGCGCCCAGTAGGTGTTGTTGCCGGGCAGGCGCTCCGACCACGGGCCGATCGGCTCGGTCAATGGTTGCAGCACTGTCACGCCGAACGCCCAGAGCACGACGGCGGCGCAGGAGAGCAGCAGCCCGAGCGGCCGCGCGGATCGCATCCGTGGACGGTAGCGGCCCGGTCGCTCTCCCGGGGGGCGGGGACGCCGTGCGGTGCCGACCGGGGACCGGGGGCGGGGACGCCGTGCGGTGCCGACCGGTGCCCGCGCGGGCCGGTGCCGCCGTCATCCGGCGAGGCCGACAGGTGACCGTGCGGGGCGGTGCCGCAGCAGCCGCCACGTCGGCAGGATGCTGGCCAACGCGGCGAGCAGCAGGCACAGCCCCACCGCCCCGGCGATCACCGGCCACGGCACCACCAGGTCGACGGGCGCGCCGACCTGCTCGGCGAGGGCGGCGCGGATGCTGAGCAGACCGACGAAGGCGACGGTCCCACCGAGCAGCGCGCCGATCAGCACCACCAGGGCGGACTCGGCCGTGACCAACCAGATGACCTGCCGCCGGGTCGCCCCGGCCAGGCGGATCAGCCGCAGGTCGGCGGCCCGGCCGGCAGCGGCCAGCACCACCGTGTTGGCCACCGCGATGGCCCCGTAGCCGGCCGACACACCGATCAGCAGCAGCGTGAAGAGCCAGACGAGGCGGTCCTCCGCGGCGTCGGCCTCGGCCGCCCAGGTGGCGACGTCGACGACCCGCGCGCCGACCGGAGGATCGATCCGGTCCCGGACGTACACCGTGGACGTCAGGGCCGACGGGTCGTGCGTACGCACCACCGCGCGGGGCACGAGCAGATCGCCGGGGAGCGAGTCGTCGGTGACCACGGCGACGACGCGCAGCGACACCAGTTCCCCGTCGGCGAAGACCACCGCGTACGGCTCGGACGGCCGCAGGTTCGCCGCGGCGGTCACCACCACCGTGTCGTCGCCGCGCAGGTCGTCGAGCGAGCCGGCGACGACTGTCAGCGCCCGGTTCGCGGCGGCGAAGCCGACCGGGTCCACACCGAGCGCGGTCAGTGGCTGGTCCGCCGGCACCGTCGCGGGGTCGGTACGGAAGACGGTGGTCGGCAGGAGGGCGGTGCCACCTGTCGCGGCGACCGCCTGGTCCGACAGGCCCGGCGCCCGGTCGGGCAGCACGATCCAGCCGGCGTTCACGGTGTCCGCCCGACCTGCCGCGTACGCGGCCGTGGTGGTCCGCACCATCCCGGACACCAGCACCGCGAAGGCGATGGTGAGCAGCACCGGGGCAGCCGTGGACGCGGTCCGCCGGGTCGCGGTCAGCGCCCCGCCCCGGACCAGCATCCCGATCGCGCCACCACGCCGCCGGATCGGAGAGCGCAGCAGCCGCACCACCGGCCCGACCACCGCCGGGGAGAGCACCGTGGCACCGGCCACCAGGGCCATCACCGCGTACAGGGCGTACTGGGCCGCGATGCGAGCCTCGTCGGCGGTCGCCGTCCCGACGCTGAGGGCGATCCCCGCCGCGACGAGCAGCGCGCCGGCGCCGACCCGCAGCCGCCCGATCGGCCGCTGCTCCACCGCCGCCTCGCGCAGCGCCTCCATCGGTCGGACCCGCGCCGCCCGGCGCGACGCCGACCAGACGGCCAGCAGCGCGATCACCGGCCCGGCGACCAGCGAGAGCGCGATCGGCCACGGGCTGTACCGGACCCGGAAGGTCGCTGGTTCGAAGCCGACATCGACGAGCAGCCGACCCACAAGCGGGGCGAGCACCGCGCCCACCAGCAGCCCGACGACTCCCGCCGCGACGCCGACGACGAGCGCCTCGGCGTACACCATGCGCCGGACCTGGCGTCCGGTGGCGCCGACGGCGCGCAGCAGGCCCAGCTCACGGCGGCGCTGCGCGATGGTGAACGCGAAGGTGGAGGCGACCACGAACACCGTGACGAAGCCGGCGAGAGCCGCCGTGGCGGTGAGCACCTGCATCCCGATCCAGCGGGTGCGGGCGTCGGTTCGCGGCTCCAGCGCGCCACGCGCGTCGCCGGTCAGCACCCGTCCGTCCGGACCGACGACACCGCGCGCCGCGGCGGCGACCCGCTCGGGATCGGTCCCCGGGGTGAGCACCAGCCCGATGGCCCGGACACCTGGCGCGAGCGCGGCGGCCACCTCGTCCGCGACCTGGACGCCGGGCGCGTCGACAAGACCACTGACGGTGTACGGCTCCGGTCCCGCCGCGGTGAGCAGGGTGATCGGCGCACCGGGACGCAGTCCGAGCGCCTGGTCGACGACCACCTCGCCGGCCCGGGTGGGCGGCCCGCCGGCCGTCAGGCGCAGTCCGCCCAGCCGGGCGCTGGACCAGCCGTGTCCCTGGTGGGCGTCCTCCCGCCGGGTGTCGGCGCCCGAGGGTCGGCCGTCGATGAGCGGCTGGGCGTAGAAGGTCCGTTCCGGCACCGCCGCCGCGACACCGGGCAGGGCTGCCAGCCGGTCGACGAGTCCCGCCGTCGCGGTGGCCGACCAGGGCCGGGTCGGCAGGAACGAGTCGGCCGACGCGCCCGCCTCGGGGCTCTCCACGACGACCGCGGCCCGCGCGAACCGGTCCGGCACCTGTGGACGGCCGGAGGCGAGCAGCAGGGTGGCCGCCGCGACGAGCGCGACCCCGATGGCGACGGCCACGAACGCGCTGGCCGACCGCCGGACGCTCACCACGACTGCTCCGCGGGCGCGTGGGCGGACGGGCTCGTCTCCCGCTCGGCGATCCGGGCGGCGACGACCGCCGCGGTGATCCCGCCGTCCAGCTCGTCGACGACGCGGCCGTCGGCGAGCAGCAGGACCCGGTCGGCATACGCGGCGGCGGCCGGATCGTGGGTGACCATCACGACTGTCTGCCCGTGGTCGTCGACGAGCGCGCGCAGCAGCCGGAGCACCTGACGGGACGCGGCGCTGTCCAGCGCGCCGGTCGGCTCGTCGGCGAAGACCACGGCTGGACGGGTGATCAACGCGCGGGCCACGGCGACGCGCTGCTGTTCGCCGCCGGACAACTCACTCGGCCGGTGCCCGGCCCGGTCGGCCAGGCCCACGGCGTCGAGCGCGGCGGTCACGTCCCGGGCCGGTGGGCGGCGGCCGGCCAGGCGCAACGGCAACTCGACGTTCTGCGCGGCGGTAAGCGTGGACACGAGGTTGAACGCCTGGAACACGAAACCGATCCGGTCGCGCCGCAGCCGGGTCAGCTCGTCTTCGCCGAGGTCGTTCAGTCGCGTGCCGTCGATCGTGACGACCCCCTCGGTCGGGCTGTCCAGCCCCGCCGCGCAGTGCAGCAGGGTGGACTTTCCCGAGCCGGAGGGGCCCATCACCGCCGTGAACGTGCCGCTCGCGAAGCTTGTGCTCACGCCGTCGAGCGCCGTCACCCGGCGGGTTCCGGCGCCGTACACCGCGCGCAGCCCCGTCAGGGTCACCGTGTGTGTGGTCATGACCGCTACGGTGCCGGTTGCCCGGGGTGTCGCGCGTCGTGCCGGAGCGGGCACTTTCCGACAGTCCTCCGGGTGGAGGTGGCGGCCCGGAAACACCCGCCCGTCGTCCTCGGTGATGACCACCCACGGGTGGACGCGGGCGGCCCGGCCGGCCGATACCGTCGGGCGGGTGACCACCCTCCTGCTGACCCGGCGACTGCGGCCGGTGGACCTGTACCTGGCGGACGCCGTGCTCGCCCTGGCCGTCGGTGGGTTCCTCTGCCCGTACGCGGCGTTGGAGTCGCCGCTGCACGGAGGCGTACGCGAGCCGCTCTGGGTGTCCATCCTGACCGGGCTCGCCCTCGGGCTGCCGTTGGCCGTTCGACGCCGGTGGCCGATCACCGTCGCCGTGGTGATCAGCGGCGGCACCACAGTGTCGCTGGTGACGGGGGTGATTCCCAACTTCGCCGCCGCCGCGCCGGCGTTCGCCATCGGCCTGTCCTTCTACACGGTGGCGGTGTCGACGGCCACGCGCCGGTCGGTGCTCTGCGCGGCCGGTTGTCTCGCTCTGGTCAGCGTCGGCCTGGTGCTGACCGCGGGTGACCTGTGGTCCCGGGCCGGGGGCGTCGCCTACGCGGCCGTCATGATCGCGCCCGCCTGGTTGATCGGCTGGTTGCTTCGGGAGCGGCGCGCCCTCGCCGCCCTCCAGGGTGACCAGCGGGTCCATCAGGCCGCCACCGAGGAACGACTGCGGGTGGCGCGCGAGCTGCACGACGTGGTGGCGCACACGCTGAGCCTCATCGTGGTGAAGGCGGCCGTCGCCAACCACGTCGCCGAGGCCGATCCCCGGGAGGCGGGCGCCGCCCTGCGGGTGATCGAGGAGACCGGCCGCAACGCGCTCACCGACGTCCGCCGGGTGCTCGGCATCCTGCGTGAGGACACCCCGTACGTGCCGACGCCCGGCCTGGACGAGCTGCCCGCGCTCGCCCGGCAGGCGGCGATCGGCGGCGTCGACGTCCAGCTCGACGTCCGACGCGACGAACCGGAGGGTACGGTGCCCGAGTCGGTGGGCCTCGCGGTGTACCGGATCGTGCAGGAGGCGGTGACGAATGTGGTGAAGCACGCGGCGCCTGCCGCCTGCCGGGCCCTGGTGACAGTCACCCCCGACGAGGTACGGGTGGAGGTGACCGACGACGGCCGTCGTCCGGTCCTGCTCGGCGGCGAGGGGCACGGGTTGATCGGCATGCGGGAGCGGGTGGCGTTGCACGGCGGGGAGTTCCGGGCCGGTCCACGTTCCGACGGCGGTTTCGCGGTGACGGCCAGCCTGCCCTACCGGGTGGTCGCGTGATCCGGGTGCTGATCGCCGACGACCAGGCGCTGCTGCGCGGCAGCTTCCGGCTGCTCGTCGATCTCGCCGGGGACTGCACAACGGTTGGCGAGGCGGGCACCGGCGTGGAAGCTGTCGCGTTGACCGGCCAGCATCGTCCGGACGTGGTGCTGATGGACGTCCGGATGCCGGAGATGGACGGCATCGAGGCGACCCGGCGGATCTGCGCCGACCCGGCGACGGCCGACACCCGGGTCATCATCCTGACCACGTTCGACCTGGACGAGTACGTCTACGGCGCGCTGCGCGCCGGCGCCAGCGGGTTCCTGCTGAAGGACACCCCACCGGCGGACCTGCTGACCGGGATCCGGGTGGTCGCCGCGGGTGAGGGCCTGCTCGCGCCGACGGTGACGCGCCGGCTGATCGACGAGTTCGCCCGGCGGGCGGAGCCGACCCGACCGTTGCCGCGCCACCTGGACGGGGTGACCGAGCGGGAACGGGAGGTGCTCACGCTCATCGCCCGTGGCCTGTCGAACGCGGAGTTGGCCGCGCGGCTCAACCTCAGCCCGGCGACCGTCAAGACGCACGTCGGGCGGTTGCTGACCAAGCTGGCGGTGCGGGACCGGGCGCAACTCGTCATCGTCGCCTACGAGACGGGGCTGGTGGGGCCGGGCAGCCTACGCTGAGCCGGTCGACCCGCACCCGAGGAGGAGCAATGACCCGGTACGTCGCCCTGCTGCGCGGGGTAAACGTCGGCACCACCCGGCTGGCGATGGCCGACCTGCGCCGGATCGTCACCGACCTCGGGCACGAGGAGGTCAAGACGTACCTGCAGAGCGGCAACGTGGCCTTCGGCAGCACCGTGCGGGACGCGGGGAAGCTGGCCGCCGGGATCGAGCGGGCGCTCGCCGACGAGCTGGCACTGAAAGTGCCGGTGTTGGTGCGCAGCGGCCGGGAGTTGGCGGCGGTGGCCGGCGGCAACCCGTACGCCGATCGGGAGGACGACCCGACACGGCTGCTGGTGGCGTTCCTCGCCACCGAGCCGAAGAAGTCCACGGTGGACGCTCTCGCCGTGCCCGGTGGGGAGAACGTGTCGTTCACGGTGACCGGCCGGGAGGTCTTCCTGCACTTCGTCGACGGCGGTTACGGGCGGTCGAAGTTCACGAACGCGTACCTGGAGAAGAAGCTCGGCGTGGTGGCCACCACCCGCAACTGGAAGTCGGTGCGCGCCCTGGCGGAGCTGGCCGCCGCCTGACCCGGTGGGGCCGCGGTCTCGCGACCCCACCGGTGCTGCTCAGAAGTGGTACGCGGTCTCGTACTCGGGCACCAGCACCCGGCTGCGCGGCGAGATCCGGCGCACCGCCGCGATCATCTCGGTCAACCGGGTGCGGTCGGTCTCGGCGACCGTCGGCGGGTTCTCCAGCGGCGTCTCGAAGTTGTCGTAGTGCACCGGCACGATGACCTTCGGGTAGTCCAGGCCGGCCAGCAGCCGGGGCAGGTAGTCGCCGGTGGTGGTGGCGCTCTGCATGGCCACCATCGCCACGTCGGGCGCCAGCCCGGTGAGGTTGCGTTCGGCGACGTCGCTGGCCCCGGTGAAGTAGACCGACGGGCCGCCGTCGACCCGCAGCAGATAGCCGAGCGTGTCGCCCTCGGGCAGGTCCGCGATTGTCGCCGGCTGCGGCGGCTGGGTCACCCGCACCCCCGGAAAGGCCACCGAGTACGACGGGTTGCGGCTGTGCAGCGAGCCGACCACCTCGACGCTGTGGTCGCCGAAGTCCAGCACCTCCCCACCCTTGACGGCGCTGAGCTGCGTCGACGGCACCCCGTAGGCCAACCCCAGGTGGTACGCGGTGAGCGTGCCGAACACCCGTGCGCCGGTGCGCTTGGCGATGTGGGGCACGTCCATGAAGTGGTCCCAGTGCGTGTGCGTGACGAGCACCGTCATGGCCTTGTCGACGCGCGGATCGATCACGTCGGCCCGCACGGTCAACGGGGTGGCGGTCTGGAACGCGCCGGTGAACAGCCCGGTGTCGATCCGGCTGAGGAACGGGTCGACGAGAACTGTGCGGTCGGCGATGTCGACGCGCCAGCCGGCCGTACCCCACCAGCGGAAGCTGACCGCGCCCCTGCGGCGGGCGCTCGGCGTGGGCGCGGCGGCCGGGGTCGTGGCCGGGGTGGCGGCCTGGGCCGGGGTGGCGGCGGCGAGGCCCCCGGCGGAGACGAGTGCGGTGGTGGCGGCGGCGTCGCGCAGGAAGCGACGGCGGTCGAGACTGGGCATGCGGTTCTGCTCCCCCATGGTCGGGCGGTTCGTCGAGCACGAGCCAACCAGTGCCGCCCGGCCCCGGTCCAAGATCAGAGGCGGTCGGCTCCGATACGTCGCCGGATATCGGGCCAGCTCAGGCTCGGCGCGCCGAGGCTGCGGCGGGTGTGAAATCAGTCGCCGCGCAGCGCCTCGACCGCCGTCCGAGCGGCCTCCCCCATCGCCAGGTCCACGTCGATGCGGCGCGAGGCCAACCGGTCGGCGCGGGCGAAGACGGCGATCGCGTACCGGCCGCCGTCGGGATATTCCGCGACCCCGGCCTCCAGGTGCAGGCCGGGCAGCGTGCCGGTCTTGCCGGAGACCCGGACGCCGGGCGGGAACCCGGCGGCGAGGCGGGTCCAGAAGATCTGCCGGGCCATCCAGGTGCGGACCATCGCGCACGCCGCCGCCGGCCCGGCCTCGTCCCGCCAGATCAACGTGAGCAACCGGGTGATCTCCCGGGCCGTGCTGGAGGTGGTGCGCGCGGGGTCGAAGACCCGCATCGCCCGGACCCGGTCCGCCGACAACGTGGGGAAGATCCGGGCGAAGTCCGCCTCGGTCCGCGCGCCCACGTCGGTGAGCATCATCTCGACAAGTTCCCGGGGACCGCCGAGGACACGGGTACGGGTCAACCCCAGCTCGGCGGCGAGCATCGGCAGCAGGTCCGGTCCGACCCGGCGCAGCAGCAGGTCGGCGGCCGTGTTGTCGGTGACCGACATGGCGAAGTACGCGAGGTCGCGCAGCGACACCTCGGCGTCGTCGGCGCAGCCGGCCAGGCCCCACCCGCCCAGCCGGTCGTCGGCGGTGACCAGAATCCGTTCGGTGGGGTCCAGTTGGCCGGCCTCGACCTGCCGGGCGAACTCCAGCACCAACAGGATCTTGAAGATCGAGGCGATCACCACCTGCTCGTCGGCCCGCACCCCGACCTCCGGACCGCCGCCGCCGCTGCCGCTGCCGCTGCCGACACCTTCGCCGCCGCCCCCGTCGCCGCTGTCGCCGCTGCCGACGCCGCCTCCGTCGCCGCTGCCGCCGCCGACGGTCAGGTCCGCGGCGTCCAGGTCGACGGCGTGCAGGCTGGCCGTCACCCCCACGGCGGCGAAGATGGCCTCGATGCGCTCGCTGACGTCCACGCCAGCACGGTATCCAGCGGCGCCGGGCCGGCGCTGGCGTAGGGTCCGGCCGTGGATCTGCTCCGGCACCTGCGGCACTTCGTGGTGGTCGCACACGAGTTGCACTTCGGGCGGGCCGCCGAGCTGCTCGGGATGGCCCAGCCGCCCCTGAGCCAGTCGATCCAGCGCCTGGAACGGGAACTGACCGTCGAGCTGTTCGACAGGTCCCGCCGCCAGGTACGCCTCACCACTGCCGGTGAGCTGCTCCTCGGTGAGGCGGAGGAACTGCTCGCCGGCGCGGGCCGGCTGCGGCATCTGATGCGGCAGGTCCGCGCGGGTGAGCTGGGCGTACTCCGGGCCGGGGTGCCGCCGGAGACGCCCGCGGTGACGCTGCGCGCGCTGCTGGACGGGCTCACCACCCGGGCGCCCGGCCTGGACGTGGAGTTGCACGAGCTGACCACCGCCGAGCAGGCCCGGATGCTCGGCGAGCGGACGCTCGACGTGGGGCTCGTACACCACCCGGTGACGGCGGACGGGCTGCGTTTCGGCACTCCGGTGGACGTACCCCTCGGGGTGTTGCTGCCGCGTGCCTCGCCGCTGGCCCGCGGCCGTACGGTGGCGCTGGCGTCGCTTGCCGATCTGGATCTGGTGACCGCGCCCCGGGCGACCGCGCCCGGCTGGCACGACCACCTGCTGACCGTGTGCCGCCAGCAGGGTTGGCGGCCGGCCCGGGTCCGGCCGGCCCGCAACCCGGAGTTCCTCTTCGGGCTGGTGCTCGCCGGAGGCGCGGTGGCCGTGGAACCGGCGACGGTGGCGCGCCGGGAACCCCGGATCGCCTGGCTGCCGGTCGCCGGCGCGTCGCTGGTCAGGCGTACCTCGGCGGCCTGGCCGGTCCGGTCGGCGCACCCGGCGGCGTCGATGTTCGGGCAGCTCGCCGCCGAGGTGCTCGCCGACGCCGAGCCCGTCGCGGCCGCGCCCGCGCCGGTGCCGGCGGCCCGGCCCTGGCCGGTGCTCTTCGACACGACCGGGTGAACGGGTCGGGCGTTGCCCTCGTCACCCCGGGTTGGCCGGTGGATCGGCCCGCGCTCGGGTATGGATGACAGGCAACGAAGACGACGCGAAGGAGCCGCAATGGCCAACACGATTCCCGACATCAGCCTGAACGACGGCACCACGATTCCGCAGCTCGGCTTCGGCGTGTTCCAGATCGAGCCGAAGGACACCGTCGCGGCGGTGACCACGGCCCTGGAGACGGGCTACCGGCACATCGACACCGCCGAGATGTACGGCAACGAGGCCGAGGTCGGCGAGGCGGTCCGCGTGTCCGGCCTCGACCGCGGCTCGGTCTACGTGACGAGCAAGCTGAACAACGCCTTCCACCGCCCCGACGACGCCCGCCGGGCGTTCGACTCGACGCTCGCGGCGCTGAAGATGGACTACATCGACCTGTTCCTGATCCACTGGCCGTTGCCGACCCTGTACGACGGTGACTACGTCTCGACCTGGAAGGTGCTGGAGGAGTTCCAGCGCGACGGCCGCGCCCGCTCGATCGGCGTGTCGAACTTCCAGGTGGCCCACCTGCGGCGGCTGGCCGACGAGGCGAGCGTGGTGCCGGCGGTGAACCAGGTCGAGGCGCACCCCTACTTCGTCAACGAGGAGGTCCGCGCCTACGGTCGCGAGCACAACATCCTCACCGAGGCGTGGTCGCCGATCGCGCAGGGCAAGGTGCTCGACGACCCGACAGTCGTCGACATCGCCGAGCAGATCGGCCGGACGCCGGCGCAGGTGGTGCTCCGCTGGCACGTGCAGCGCGGCGACATCATCTTCCCGAAGTCGACCACCCCGAAGCGGATCGAGGAGAACACCCGGATCTTCGACTTCGAGCTGGACGACACGGCGATGGAGCGGATCACCGCACTGGACAAGGGCGAGGCCGGGCGGACCGGCCCGAACCCGGACACCTTCGCCTACCTGCCCAACTGACCCGAGCCGCCGGCGCCATACCGCAGGGCCATGACGTGGCTCTGCGGTATGGCGCTCACCGGCGAGGTCAGGACCCGACGCGTTCGGCGATCCGGCGGAACACCGCGTGGGTCGACGATCCGGGCTCGGCGACGTAGACGATCATCCGCTGGTCGGTCTCCGGCACCAGCAGGACCCGGCACTCGAACTCCAACGGCCCCAGGTCGCGGTGCGGCACCCGCTTGACGACCGGGCGGCGTTCCTCGACGTCGTGCTCCGCCCAGAGCTGAGCGAACCGGGGCGAGGTGCCGAGCAGCTCGGTGACCAGGTCGCGGATCGCCGGGTCGGCAGGGTAACGCCCGTAGGCGGCCCGCAGGTCCGCGACCGTGCCGCGCACGAATCGGATCACCTCGGCATCGGTCCAGTGGGCGCTGGTCGCCGGTTGCCGGAACGTCCAGCGGATCATGTTGCGGTCCGCGTCCGGCACGGCCGCGAGATCCCCCACGAAGTACGTGGCCAGGCGGTTCCAGGCCAGCACGTGGTACGCGGCGTCGACGAGGTACGCCGGAGTCTCGATCATGGCGTCGAGCAGGTGCTGCAGGCCGGGCGGCACCTGCCGGCTCGGCCCACGCACCGGCGTCGGGTTCTCCCCGGCGATCCGGAACAGGTACTCGCGCTCGTCGCGGCTCAGCAGCAGCGCGCGTGCCATCGAGGCGAGCACCTGCCGGGACGGGTGCGGCCCGCGGCCCTGCTCCAGCCGGATGTAGTAGTCGATCGACATCCCGGCGAGCTGGGCGACCTCCTGCCGGCGCAGGCCGGGAGTGCGTCGGCGTACCCCGTCGGGAAGGCCGACCTCGGCGGGGCTCAGCCGGGCGCGGCGGGCGCGCAGGAACGCCGCCAGTTCGTCGCGCCGCAGGCCGTTGCTCGACATGCCTCCAGCATGCACCGGACCGGGTCCACAAGGGTGGTACCGCTGATACCAGCCTCGGGGAGTCCCTCCCCGGAAGCCGCCGGCGGGGACAGGCTCGACGGCATGACGAACATGATCGCCCTGATCACCGGGGCCAACAAGGGGATCGGCTTCGCCACCGCCCGACAGCTCGGCGCCCTCGGGATGACCGTGCTGGTCGGCGCGCGGGACGCCGAACGCGGCCGGGCGGCGGAACGGGAGCTGCGCGACGGCGGCGCGGACGCGCGGTTCGTGCCGCTGGACGTCACCGACGCCGAGTCGGTGGCCGCCGCCGCGAAACGTGTGGAGACGGACTACGGCCGGCTGGACGTCCTCGTCAACAACGCCGGCATCGTCCTCGCCGACGGCGAGCGAGGGCTGCCCAGCGAGACGACTGTGGCGACGCTGCTGCGGGTGTACGAGACGAACGTGGGCGGGGTGGTGACCGTGACGAACGCGCTGCTGCCGCTGCTGCGCCGGTCCCCCGCGGCCCGGATCGTCAACGTCTCCAGCGATGTCGGCTCGATCGCGGCGATGACCGACCCGGCGAGCGCGCTGTTCGCGTTGACCTCCGTGCCGTACCCGTCGTCGAAGGCGGCGCTGAACATGCTCACCGCCATGTACGCCAAGGAGCTGCGGGATACCCCGATCAAGGTGAACGCGGCGAACCCCGGCTACTGCGCCACCGACTTCAACAGCCACCACGGCTTCCGGACCGCCGAGCAGGGCGCCGAGGTGAGCACGCACCTGGCGACGCTGCCGGCCGACGGCCCGAGCGGGCTGCTCTGGGGTTTCCAGATGGACGCCGGCGGTGGTTACGGGGTGCTGCCCTGGTGACCGAACGCTTGACCTGGAGCGCACTCCAGCCGTCAGGGTGATCCTCGGGCGCCCACCGGCAGGGCGCACGGAAGGAGATCCCCATGCGGTACCGCACGATCGGCACCGACCCGGCGACCCGCCGCGAGGTAAGCGTGCTCAGCCTCGGGGCCATGCTGTTCGGCAGCGCCACCGACGAGGCCACCTCGTACGCGATCCTCGACAGGTACGTCGAGGCCGGCGGCACCTTCGTCGACACCTCGGACAACTACGCGTTCTGGGTGGACGGGTCGCAGGGCGGCCAGAGTGAGGAGCTGCTCGGCCGGTGGCGGCGCAGCCGGGGCGTCGGCACCGAGATCGTCATCGCCACCAAGCTGGGCGCCCGCCCGCTGGGCCCCGGCACCAGCTACCTGGACAACGCCGAGGGCCTGTCGGCGAAGGTGATCCGCGAGTCGGCGGAGCGCAGCCGCGACCGGCTCGGCGTGGACCGGCTGGACCTGCTCTACGCGCACATCGAGGACCGCACGGTGCCGCTCGCGGAGACCGTGGAGGGCTTCGCCGAGCTGGTCGCCGAGGGCACGGTGGGCCTGCTGGGCGCGAGCAACCACCGCGCGTGGCGGGTGGAGCGGGCCCGCGCGCTCGCCGCCGCCGCCGGCCTGCCGGGGTACGAGGTGCTCCAGTACCACCGCAGTTACCTGCCCAACCGCACCGACCTGGCCAGCGAGCTGGATCCGGACGGCGAGCCGGGTGGTGTCGGCGGTGACCTGCTCAGCTATCTGCGCGCCGAGCCCGAGCTGACCCTGGTGGCGTACTCGCCGCTGCTCAAGGGGGCGTTCACCCGGGCGGACAAGCCGCTCACCGCCGCGTACGACCTGCCGAGCGCGCCCCGCCGGCTGGCCGTGTTGCGGGAGGTGGCCGAGCAGACCGGCGCGACCGTCAACCAGGTGGTCCTGGCCTGGTTGTTGGGCGGTGACCTGCCGTCCATCCCGCTTGTGGGCGCCTCCTCGGTGGCCCAGCTCGAGGAGAGCCTGGCAGCTGTCGACCTGGAACTGACCGCCGAACAACGGCACCGCCTCGACACCACCTGGTGACCTGTCACCGGCCGCCCGCCGACCTCAGCTCCCGGTGGGTGGGGCGGTCAGGTCGAGCTGCCAGTCGTTGGCACGCATCATCCGCCCCGGCGGGTACTCGAAACCGGTCTCGCCGAGCAGCGTGAACCCGGCCTTGCGGCAGACCGCGTTGGAGGCGGGGTTGTCGACCGAAGGGTAGGCGTGGGCGTGGCGGTGGGTCCGCCGGGCGCGGGCCACGTCGACCACCGCGCGCACCGCCGCCGTGGCCAGCCCCTGCCCCCGGTACGCGGGCAGCACCGCCCAGCCCATCTCGTAGACCTGCTGCTCCCGCCACTGCCGGGACCAGTAGGCGACGCTGCCCACCCGCGCCCCGTCCGGCAGGACCATGACGAACATGCAACCCTGGCCGCCGTCGGCGAAGTGCACGTAACGCTCGTGCCGGGCGAGCACCTGCTCGTCGGTCTCCGGGCCGCCGGTGTGCCTGCGCGTCTCCGGGGTGTTGAGCCGCCGCAGCAGGTCGAGATCCTCCTCGCGCCACGGGTCGATGCGTACCTGAGCCATCCCACTCCCCTGTTCGTCGACCCCAGTCAAGCCGATCCCCACCGACATTCCACCCCGAAACGCCGCCGCTAGATCGAATCTAGCGGGCGGCTGGCGACTGTCTCGCGCCCTGTGAGTGGGAGGAGGTGGCGATGACGACACCGTTGCGGGTCGCCGTGATCATCGGCAGCACCCGGGAGGGGCGCGCCGGTGACCGGGTCGCCCACTGGTTCGTCGACCAGGCCGTGCGGCACGACGACCTGGCGGTGACCGTCGTTGACCTGTCCGAGTACGACTTCCCGGGCCGACACCCCGCCGAGCCGACCCCGTCCATCCGGGCGTTCGTCCGCGAGGTGGGCCGGGCGGAGGCGTTCGTCGTGGTCACCCCCGAGTACAACCACAGCTTCCCGGCACCCCTGAAACAGGCAATCGACTACGCGTACGACGAGTGGCAGGCCAAACCGGTCGGCTTCGTGGCGTACGGCTGTCGGTCCACCGGCCGCCACGCGGTCGACCAGCTACGCGTGGTCTTCACCGCGCTGCACGCGATGACGGTACGTGACGTCGTCGGGATCGACCTGCTCGCCACCGAGCCGACGCCGCGGTGCACCGACGAGGTGCGCCGCGACGCCGGCGTCCTGCTCGACCAGCTCCGCTGGTGGGGTCTGGCCCTGCGCGACGGCCGGGCCACCCGGCCGTACGTCTCCTGAAGAAGACATCCACACCGAAAGGTACGAATCATGAGTAGACGCACCACCGGCCTGGCCATCGAGGCCGAGGGACTGACCCGTTCGTTCGGGGACACCCGGGCGCTGGCCGGCATCGACCTCCAGGTGCCCGCCGGCACGGTCTACGGCCTGCTCGGCCCGAACGGGGCGGGCAAGACCACAGCGGTCCGGGTGCTCGCGACGTTGCTGCGCCCGGACGGGGGCTCGGCCCGGGTGTTCGGCCACGACGTGGTCACCGATGCCGACAAGGTCCGTTCCCGGGTCAGCCTCACCGGCCAGTACGCCTCCGTCGACGAGGACCTGACCGGTACGGAGAATCTGGTGCTCCTCGGCCGGCTGCTCGGCCTGCGCAAGCCGGCCGCCCGGGAGCGCGCGGCGGCCCTGCTCGCCGCGTTCGGGCTGACCGAGGCGAGTGACCGGCAGGTCAAGAAGTACTCGGGTGGGATGCGGCGGCGCATCGACATCGCCGCCAGCATCCTCAACACCCCCGACCTGCTCTTCCTCGACGAACCGACGACGGGCCTCGACCCGCGCAGCCGCAACCAGGTGTGGGAGATCATCCGGGCGGTGGTGTCGCACGGCACGACTGTGCTGCTGACGACCCAGTACCTCGACGAGGCCGACCAGCTCGCCGGGCGGATCGCGGTCGTCGACCACGGTCGGGTGATCGCCGAGGGCACCCCGGGTGAGCTGAAGTCGTCGATCGGCTCCGGCACCGTCCACCTGCGACTGCGCGATCCCGGCCGGCGGCCCGAGGCGGAGAAGCTGCTGCGGGAGGCACTCGGCGTGCCGGTGCAGCTCGCCGCCGATCCGGTGGCGTTGACCGCCCGGGTCGGCGAGGCCGGCACCGACCTCGATGCCAGCGCCCAGGCCTCCCGCGCGCTCGGCGAGCTGGCCCGCGCCGGCATCGTCGTGGACAACTTCTCCCTCGGCCAGCCGAGTCTCGACGAGGTCTTCCTGGCCCTGACCGACCACCCGGCCGTGCCGGCCGACGAGCGCGACAACGAGCTGGAGGCCGCCCGATGAGCGACACCACGACCACCACCACCGAACGGGCGCCGACTGTCTACGTCCCGTCCGCCGAGGCGCTGGCGACCGTGCTCGCGCCCGGTGCCCGACCAGACCGACCGAGCGCGCTGGGCGCGTCGCTCACCTTCGGCTGGCGGGCCATGCTGAAGATCAAGCACGTCCCGGAGCAGCTCTTCGACGTGACCGCGTTCCCGATCATCATGGTGCTGATGTTCACGTACCTGTTCGGCGGCGCCCTCGCCGGCAGTCCTCGCGAGTACCTGCAGTTCTTCCTGCCCGGCATCATGGTGACAAGCGTCGTGATGATCACCATGTACACGGGTGTCGGCCTCAACACCGACATCGAGAAGGGCATCTTCGACAGGTTCCGGACGCTGCCCGTCTGGCGTCCCGCCGCCCTGGTCGGCATGATCTTCGGCGATGCGCTGCGCTACATCCTCGCCGCCCTGGTGATCCTGGGCCTGGGGCTGGCGCTCGGGTTCCGCCCCGCCGGCGGGGTGGTCGGTGCGGCCGTCGGGATCGGGCTGCTCGTGGTCTTCTCGTTCGCGTTCTCCTGGGTGTGGACGTTCTTCGGGCTGATCCTGCGCAGCGAGAAGTCGGTGATGGGGGTCAGCATGATGGTGCTGTTCCCGTTGACGTTCCTGAGCAACGTCTTCGTCGAGCCGAGCACCATGCCCGGCTGGCTCCAGGCGTTCGTGAAGGTCAACCCGGTGACGCAGCTGGTGGCCTCGATCCGCGGGGCGATGAGCGGCGAGTCGGACCCGACGGCCACGATGTGGCTGCTGCTGTGGAGCGCCGGCTTCGTGCTCGTCTTCGGCACCCTGACCATGTACAAGTACAACCGCCGCTGACCTCACCCCCATCGCCCTTCGCGATCTTGCACTTACTGTCCCGACAAGGGTGACGAATCCACCTGAGTCGACGACAGAAAGTGCAAGATCGCGGCGGGCGAGGCTGGGGTCAGAGCCGCCAGGGCAGGGGCTCGGAGGGCAGGTAGCGGCAGGTGGTGCCGGTGGAGACGGATTCGCGCAGGTGGCTGGCGAGCGCCGGGTGCCGCTCGTCGAGCTTGCGCAGCGTGTCCCGGATCCGCGCGGTCACCGTCTTGCGGGCCCGCTCGGCCTCGTCGCCCAGTCGGCGGGTCCGGCCGGCCAGCCCCGCCGCGGCGCGCAGCTCGTCGAGCAACGCACCCCGTTCACCGTCCAGCGCGGCCACCTTCCGGTCGTCGTCGCGTGCGGCGGCCCGGTCGATCTCCTCGTCGAGACGTGCCAGGTGTTGCCGGTAACGGGCCTTCGCCTCGTCGTCGAGGACCGGATCGGCGCCCAGCCGGCGGGCGGCGACCAACTCCGGGCCGGCGGCCGGGTCGAGCAACTCCACCGCCGGCACGTCGCTGCCCGGCCGACCCAGCAACAGGTGTAGATCACGCAGGCCCTTGGCGTCGGGCAGGTGCACCACCGACCCGGCGTACCCGAGTTGCCAGACCGGCCCGTCGCGCCGAAACTCGTACCCCTCGTCGGCCGGCCCGTCTACTGCGGCCCGGCCCGCACCGACCGGCCCGACACCCGGGTCCGACGCGACACCCTGGCCTGGCCCGGCGGCCGCGGTCGGGGCGATGGCCTGGCCCGGGGCGACGACCTGGTGTGCGGTGGGCCTCCCGGCCGCGTCGGTGGAGGTCGCGCCGAGCCGGTGGAGCACCTGCGTCATGCCGAGTGCCGTTGCTTCCCGGGCGGTGGTGGCGCGTAGCGCGGCAAGCGTCGGGGCGTCGGCCGGGTCACCCCGCCCGGCGAGGGCGTTCGCCAGGCCGGCGCGGGCGATGAGCGACCAGGGGCGGGAGCCCAGTCGGTTGGCGGAGTCGCGCGCGGCGGTGAAGCCCTCGATGGCGTCGTCCCAGCGCTGTTCGGCGGCGTGAACGAGCGCCAGCCAGTGGTCGACGGGTCCGCTGATGTCGCAGCCGAACAACCCCACCGTCCACTCTCCACGGTGCGGGGCGAGCGCGGCCCGCGCGGCGTCGCAGCGGTGCGGGTCGGCGGACGCGGCGGCCGCCTGCGCGCGCAGCCGTAGCCAGAGCGGCGACACGGGGCGCGGGTATCTGATGGAGGCGGCCTCGATGCCGGCGGTCAGCCGGACCGTCGTCTCGTCGTCGCCACGCTCCGCCGCGGTGATCGCCCGCAGCAACTCCCGGTAGGGGTAGTCGAGCGGGGCCAGGCCGTCCAGCAGGGTGTCCGCCTCGTCGTGCCGGCCCTGCAGCAGCAGCCGGGACCACCGCAGGTGATGGCCCATGAAGCCGAACTCGGCATCGCCCACGCCTGTGAGGTCGGCGAACCTCTCGTCGGCCTCGACGAAGTCCCCGCGGAAGGCCGCGATGATCCCGCTGTCGACGGTCGCCGCCATCCGGTGCCGGGCAAGGTCGCCCCGCCGGTCGACGCTGACGAAGGTGGTGAACTCCTCGTTGAAGCGGGGATCGCCCAACTCCAGCAACGCCACCCAGCGCAGCGAGGTGGCCCACAACTCCGTCTCGCGGTCTCCCGTCCGGCGCGCCACGTCGCGGATCTCGGCGGTCAGCGCGGAACGGGTCGCCGCGGTGCCCAGACCCCAGGTGGTGTCGTGGCGGGCCCAGAGGCTGAAGGTGAGCGCCTCGTCGTCGCGTCCCCGACGGGCGATCGACTCGGTGGCGGTGATCAGGTCGGCGATCAGCGCGCCGACCGACGCGTCGGGGCCCGGTTCGCCGATCAGCCGCCGGTACGCCTCGCGGACCAACTCGGCCGCCTCGATCGAGTCGGCGGTCTCCACCTGACGGGCGCGGTTGACGATGAGCGCGACCCGGGCCAGCAGGGCCGGGTCGTCGAGGGTGCGGGCCAGCGTCCCGGCCTCGGTGAGCAGGCGCCCGGCCTCCTCCCGGCCGGCGTGGTGGTATTGCGCCTCACCGAACTCGACGAGGATCCGTACCCGTTGCGGCGGGTCCTCGACGACCTCGAGCGCCCGGCGGTAGTGCACCGCGGCCTCGTCGGTGGCGAGCCGGGCGAACGCCTCGCGGCCGGCGGCGACCAGCAGCGTGGCCACCCGGGCCCGGTCGAGCGCCGGGCCGGCGAGGTAGGCGTGCCGGGCGAGGTCGGCCGGGATCAGCAGGTCGGTGAGCTCCCGCAGGTCGTCGACCGCCCGGACCACGGTGCCGTGCCGGGCCTGCCGGTCGTCGTCGGCCAGACCGTCGTAGAGCGTCTCGCGGACCAGGTCGTGGGCGAACGCGAACCGGCCGCCGCCCCGGGCGACCACCAACCGGGCGGTCACCGCACGGTCGAGCAGCCTGTCGACCTGCGCCGCGGGGGCGCTCACGCAGGCCGCGAGGACCTGGCGGTGGAACTCGCGACCCAGCACGGCGGCGACGGTGAGCGCCTCGACCACGGGCGACGGCAGTTGGGCCAGGCGACGCCGCACCGCCTCCCGTACGCCGGGCGCGATCGTGTCCGCGGCCTCGTCGGCGTGCCACAGCCGGGCGGTCTGCTCGATGAAGAACGGGTTGCCGCCGGTGCGCCGGTGCACCTCGTCGACGAGGCCGGCGTCCGGCTCCCGCCCGGCGGTCCGTGTCATGAGCGCGGCCACCTCGTCCCGGGAGAGCCCGGTGAGGGTGATGGTGGTGGCCTTCGCGACAAGCGGCATCAGCAGCGGACGGAGCGGGTGCTCCTCCGACTCGACCTCGGCGTCGCGGTAGGTGCCGATCAGCAGGAGTCGCTCGAACCAGGTGTGCTGGGCGGCGAAGCTCAGCAGCCGCAGGGAGGCCGGATCGGCCCAGTGCAGGTCGTCGAGGATGACCACGACCGGCCGGTGCTGGGAGACCGCGACCAGTGCGGCGGTCACCCCGTCGTACAGCGCGAACGCCTCCTGGTCGGCGACGTCCGGGCCGGCGTCGACGCCGACCCACCCGGTCAGGCGCTCGGCCTGCTCCTTGCTGGCGTCGGACTCGCCGAGCAGTGCCGTGAGGGCCGGCTCGGCGGCCTGCCGCGCCACCGCCCAGTCGTCGGCGGAGCGCCGTAGGCCGCGCAGCACCTGCACCCACGGCCAGTAGCCGGGGGCGCTGTCGGAATCCCAGCAGGCGGCCCCGAGCACCAGCGCGCCACGCTGCCGGGCCTCCCGCGCCGCCGACGTGACGAGTGTCGTCTTGCCGATGCCCGGCTCGCCGGTGACCAGGGCGAGGCCGCCGTGGCTGGTGGCGGCCCGGTCCAGCTCGGCGCGCAGCAGACCCGCGGGGTGATCCCGCCCGATGATGGCGTCGCCGCGCCGCGCGTCCATGGTTCCCAGACGGTACTGGAACCCTCCGACACCGGGCGTCGAGATTTGACAGTGCCATAGCTAGCGGTTATCTATTAGCGGTCTATTCGAGGGGTGTGCCGGGGTGCAGGACGTGGTGCTGGCCATGCTGGCCAAGGAGCCGGCGCACGGGTACGAGCTGCGCAGCCGGATGCGGAACGCGCTCGGCCCGCTCGGGGAGTCGATGAACGCGGGGCAGGTCTACGTGACGCTGGCCCGGTTGGCGAAGGCCGGCCTGGTGACCTCCGAGCAGGCCGAGGGCCTGCCGGACCGGCCCGACCGGCGGGTCTACGCGTTGACCCCGGCCGGACAGCAGCGTGTGGCCGGCTGGCTGACCGAGGTGAGCTGGCCCAAGCCGGACCTCACCGAGTTCCACCTGAAGCTGGTCGCCGCCGCGGCTGCCCGGTTGGCCGATCCGGTGGCGTTGGTGGACGCGCAACGGCGTGAGGTGCTGCGCCGGCTGCGTGACGCGCAACGGGCGGCGTTGGAGCGGTCGGTCGATCCGATTGCCGGGTTGCTGCTGGAGGGCGTCGTGTTGCGGCTGCGAGCTGATCTGGAGTGGCTGGAGGCGTGTGAGCGCATGTGGTCCGAACGTGATCGAACTGGACGGAAGGCGGGGGCATGAGCGGGTCGATGGCCGTGCGGACGCGTGGGCTGAGCAGGTGGTACGGCTGGGACAACGCGTTGGTACGCGCGGTCGACGAGGTCGACCTGGACGTGCCCGCCGGCCAGACGTTGGCGATCATGGGTCCGAGTGGGTGCGGTAAGTCGACCCTGCTGCACCTGCTGGGCGGGCTACAGCGCCCCACCGACGGCGAGGTGTGGCTGGCCGACCGCCGGATCGACACGATGAGCGAGCGCGCCCTCGCCCGACTGCGGCGCGACACCATCGGTCTCGTCTTCCAGTCCTTCCACCTCATGGACGAACTCACCGCGGTGGAGAACGTCGAGATGGCCGCCCTGCTGGCCGGGTGGTCGCCGGGTCGCGCTCGGCGGCGCGCCCTGCACCTGCTCGACCAGGTCGGGCTGGCCGACCGCGCCACGCACCTTCCCTCGGCACTCTCCGGCGGCCAGCGCCAACGCGTCGCCATCGCCCGCGCTCTGAGCAACGAGCCGCAGGTCGTGTTGGCCGACGAGCCGACCGGCAATCTGGACACCGCCGCCACCCTGGAGGTGCTGCGACTGTTCGAGGAGTTGCGCACCACCGGGCAGACCCTCGTGGTGGTCACGCACGACGCCCGCATCGCCGCGGTCGCCGACCGGGTGATCTCGATGCGGGACGGAGCCTTCGCCGACGACAGCCTCCTCACCGGCACCGTCTACGGCGGGGTGCGCTGACGTGGCTGGCCGTCTGCTGCTCATCTGGCGGCTGCTGATCCGGGGCCTGCGTCAGCACCGGACCGAGAACGTGCTGCTGCTGGTCGCCATCACCGCCGCGACCGCGACGTTGACTCTCGGCCTCGCCCTCAACGAGCTCGTCACCCGCCCGTACGAGCGCACCCAGGCCGCCACCGCCGGGCCCGACCTGGTGGTGGAGCCGGGCTTCACCGGTCCGCAGGCCCTCGACGCGCTCGCCCCGCTGGCGACCCTGCCCGGCGTCACCGAGCACAGCGGACCCTTCCCGCTGGCCTTCCTGGCACTGACCGCCCGCGACACCACCGTCCGGGTCATCGTCGAGGGCCGCGATCAGGCACCCGCCGCCGTCGACAGGCCCGCGGTGACCGACGGCACCTGGGTACGCCCCGGCGGCGTCGTCATCGAACGCACCTTCGCCGAGGCTCTCGACGTGCACACCGGCGACACGGTCACCGTCGACGGCCACCCGTTGCAGGTGGCCGGGATCGCGATCACCGCCGCCAGACCGGCGTACCCGCGCCCCGGGTGGCACCTCCCGGGCAGCGTGCTGACCGAGGGTGGCGGCCTGGTCTGGGTCGACCGTGGCGACATCGCTTCGCTCGCCGGCGAGCAGCCACTGTCGTACACCCTGAACCTCACACTGACCCACCCGGGACGCGGCGTCGCCGCGATCGAACCGTCGCTCGGCGACACCGAGCACGATCCGAGGTTCCACGGTTGGCGCTTCAGCACCGAGCGGCAGATCGCCGAGGCCAGCAGCAGGTTGAACGGCCCGGCGCGGCAGGCCCTGCTGATCGGCAGTTGGCTGCTGACCGCCCTCGCGGTGACCGGCGTGGCTGGCATCGTCGCGGGCCGGGCCATCGGCCAGCGCCGTCGGGTGGGGCTGCTCAAGGCAGTCGGGGCTGGGCCGGCCATGATCGCCATCAGTCACCTCGTCGAGTACCTCGTGATCGGGCTCGCCGCCGCCGGGACGGGTCTCGCCGCCGGTTGGGTCGCCGCGCCCGCGTTGTTCCGCCCGGCCGTCGGGCTCATCGGCTCGGTCGGCGTCCACCCGCCACCACTGCGCACAGTCCTCGCGGCGACCGCGCTCGCCCTCGGAATCTCGGTCGCGGCGACCCTGGGGTCGGTGGTCCGTGCCGCCACCACCAGCACCATCCACGCGCTGGCCGACGCCGCGACGCCACCGCGACGCCGTGGGTGGGCCATCTGGCTGTCGCGCCGGCTGCCCACGGCCCTCCTGATCGGGGTACGCATCAACGCGCGCCGACCGCGCCGCGCCCGGCTCGTCACGGTGAACACCCTGATCGCCACGACCGCGATCGCCGTTGTGCTGATGGCCCTGGCCCAGCGTCGCGACCCGTTGAATCTCGGCTACTCGGCGCTTCCCGACACCCGCGACGAGCGCACCACCCAGGCCATGCTCCTCGTGGTCGGCGTGGTGTGCGTCCTGGCACTGCTCAACACGGTCGTGAGCACCTGGACCGCGGTCCTCGACTCGCGGCATCCGCTGGCGATCGCCCGCGCGCTCGGCGCGACACCGGGGCAGGCCGGGATGGGTCTGGCGATGGCACAGCTACTTCCCGCGATACCGGGCGTCGCCGGTGGAATCCTCGTGGGACTGGTCAGCTACTTCGCCGGGGACGACAACCGGTACGCACCCGCCTCCTGGATGCTCGGTGCGGCGTGCGGAGTGCTGCTCGCCGTCGTCGCGCTCACCGCCATCCCCGCGCTGGCCGCCGCGCGCCGTCCGGTCGCGGACACCCTGCGGTCCGCAGCGACCTGACAACGGCCGACGACCGCTCCCCGGCAGCGTAGAGCCCCGGTGTGCCTGGCGTCGTCCGCCGAGCGGCCCCATCACACCCTAAGCTTCCCCATATCGCTATCATGGGGAACGATGACGGAAGAAATGTACTCGGTTGAGCAGGTGGCCGACCGACTCGGGTTGCACGTGCGGACGGTGCGCGGCTACATCCGCTCCGGGCGTCTGCGCGCCGTCCGCATTGGCAAGCAGTACCGGATCGCCGCCCCGGACCTCGACGCGCTCACCGGGCAGACCCGCGGCCCCACGGCCACCGGGCTGGCGGAGGTGTCGAGCATCGTGCAGATCGACGGTGTCGACCGGGCCGCCGCCGATCGGCTCGGCACGCTCGTGCTCACCAGCGCCAACGCCGCCCACGACCAGGCCAACCCGCTGCGGGTGCAGACGGTGTACGACGAGCAACGCCACCGCATGAAGATCATCATCTTGGGCGCCCCGGCCGACACCGCCGAACTGCTGCACCTGCTCGACGCCGTGCTCAACGCCGACAACGGCCTGCTCGACCGGGAGGTCCACGATGCCTGACGAGATCCAGGAACGCGCCGGGGTGCAGGTGTTGGTCTGCGACCCGACCGGCCCGCCCCTGGCCACCGAGCAGGACGCGCTGGACCTGATCGGTGCGGCGTTCCTCGGCGCCCAGGTGGTCGCCGTGCCGGCCAACCGACTCGACGAACGCTTCTTCGCGCTGGGCACCCGCTTCGCCGGCGACGTGATGCAGAAGTTCGTCAACTACCGGCTGCGGTTGGCCGTCGTCGGCGACATCTCGGCACAGCTCGCGGAGAGTGCCGCGTTGCGGGCCCTGGTGCACGAGTCGAACCAGGGTGGGCACATCTGGTTCCTCCCCGACCTCGACGCGCTCGACGCCCGTCTCCGCGCCGCGCGATAGCCACCACCACGCGGCGCGATCCACCTCAACCGCCGCCGACAACCGTCATCTCCACCTCGTCCGCCTCGACTGCCCGCGCCTGGGCCTGCTCGGCAGCCCACCGCAGATAGGCCAGCCACTCCTCGCAAGACCAGCCGTTGCGCCGGCCGACACCCGCCTCGGCGGGGAGCGAACCGGCCACGACACGGTCGAGGATCAAGGGCTGCACGCCGCCCACCCCGCGCCGGTAGCCGACGAAGTAGAGGACCTTCGTGAACAGGCCCGGCCCCAACCAGGGCAGGCGAGCGTGGTCGGGGTCGCCGAAGCGGCGGTACGCCGTGCGCAGCGCGTCCTCGTCGGGCGCTGGCGTGGACACCTCTTCCAGCGCGTACGCCAGGCGTTTGCCGTTGGGGTCGGCGTCGAGTGACCTGGTGGCGCGCCACGGGCCGTACCCGATGGGTCCGTAAGCCCAGACCAGCACGGCGGTCAGCAGGTGGCGTGCGCTCGCGGAACCGGCCCGGTAGGCGTCGGCCACCGCGAAGACGTCGCGTCGCCAGACCTCGCCGCTCGCCGGCAGCGCGTCGGGCCACGCGTCCGGCGGCAGCCCGGCCCGCCAGCGGCTGATGTCCACGGTGACCGGTGCCCGCTCACCCGGTAACACCAGAACGTCGGTCATGGCGGCCTCCCTCAGATCGCGCGCTCGCGGAACTCCGTGGTTCGGACGCTATGGACCGGCGCTCCCACCTGCCGCCCGCCGACGGGAAATCGCGGTATCGGTTGCCTGGGGCCTGCCTTCTGGCGACACCGCATCTCGGCAGGGGCGGAGAACGTCGCACGGTTGATCTACGGTGTCCGCGTGCTTCCCCGAAACGAGAAGATTCTCGATCAGGTCCGTGCCGAGGCGCTGCGCCGCGACATCCCCGCCGCCGAGGTGGAGCGCTGGCTGGGGCTCGCCCGCCCGTCTGCGCTCCTGATGCAGCAGGGTGATGGGCCGGTCGTGGGCGTCGTCCGTGGGCCCGTGCTGCTTCCCGCCGACGCGAAGAACCCCACGTTCCCCCTGATCGCCACCATCGACTGCGCTGCCCTTCCGGCAGACGTGACCGACCTTCCGCTACCGGCCGACGGCCACCTGCTGCTGTTCGGTTGGCCCGAGGAGGACGGCTACGGCCAGGTGATGTACGTGCCGGCGGGCGTTGCCGTCGAGGAGCGGGAGCGGCATCCGCCGGGCTTCTCTCCGGACGACGAGGAGTGTGCCGAGGTCTACGCGGAGATCCCGGAGGGCGATCTGCACCTCACGGTCGACATCTCCCTGCCCTACGTCAAGACGATCCCAGGGCCGCCGTGGTCTCCGCCGTTACCGGGCGATCCTCCGTTCGAGGAGCTGACCAAGGTGTGGCAGGACGTCCTGGGCGACGTGCCGGGCGGCGCCTTCTCCTACGACGGCCACACGACGCCGCTGCTGCTGGGCGGCTACGGCACTGACTGCAACGGTTTCAACCCCGCCTGGTTGGGCGCCAACCGCTCGGGCAACGCCGGCGAGGACGGGCCAACCGACGCTGCTGACTGGGTGTTGCTGGCCGAGTTCCACGGCGGCAGACAGGGCGGCGCGAGCATCCACTGGGTGATCCAGCGTGCCGACCTGAGGGAACGGCGCTTCGACGAGGCCAGCGTCCTCGTCTACTGGAATCCGTGAGGCCGCTCGCTGACCGGGTACGCCCGATCCATGGGTAGCCACAAGCAGAACAAACACGACAGCGGCGGCGAATCGGCGCGAGGTCGGCGGCATCCGGGCAGCGGCGCTCCGGGCCGTCAGGGTTCGACCGTGGAGCACTCGCCTGACCAACGTCACCGCCGTACCGCGACCGGGTCCGCTGGCACCGAGCGCGACCTGGGTCGAGCCAAGGTCTCGGGCGATGGGCGGATCCAACGCCAGGGCGGATCGTGAGCTGACCGGTCAAGGGTGTTGCCGCCCCGTTTCCGCGGGGCGGCAACACCTGGCGACCTGTTGTTTACGCCGTGGCGCAGATGGCGTACGCCGTGTCGGACCAGTTGTTGGCGACGGCATCCTCCTCGTAGGCACCCGAGTCGACTGTCGTCGGGGCGGTGGCCACGCCGCCGTTGGGACGGAAGTCGTCCACGATGCCCTCACCCGTGACACCGTTCAGCTCGTAGCCGGCGCCGGTCAGCACCTTGCCGGCCGGGCAGCCCGCGACGACGCTGCGGAAGTCGAGTGAGGTGCTGGCACCAATCGTCGACGCGCGCACCAGGCCGGGCAGCGGGTTGGCGCAGATGGCGTACGCGGTGACGGACCAGTTCAGCGCTGTGGCGTCCGCCTCGTACGCGCCGGCGGTGACGGACGTTGGCGCGGTGGCCACGCCGCCGTTGGGGCGCAGGTCGTCGACGACGGCCTCACCGGTGGCGCCGTTCAGCTCGTAGCCGGTACCGGTCAGCACCTTGCTGCCCGGGCAGGTGGCCGTGGTGGAGTGGAAGTCGGCCGAGTCGCTGACGCTGACCGTGGAGACCCGCACCAGGCCGGGCAGCGGGTTGGCGCAGATCGCGTACGCCGTGACCGACCAGTTGCCAGCGAACGCCTCGGTCTCGTAGGCGCCCACGGTCACGGACGTCGGGGCGGTGGCCACGCCGCCGTTGGGGCGCAGGTCGTCGACGACGCCCTCGCCGGTGACGCCGTTCAGCTCGTAGCCGGTGCCGGTCAGCACCTTGGCGCCCGGGCAGGTGGCCGTGGCGCTGTGGAAGTCGGCCGAGCTGCTGACGCTCGTCGCGGCGATCCGGACCAAACCGGGGACCGCGGCGGACGCCGGGCTCGCCGGGACGAGCACCGCCCCGGTCGCGACGAGACCGAGCACGAGTACGAACGCTCGGGCTTGTGTGGTGGTACGCATGGTGTTTCTCCCGTCTGGGGCCCGACGGCGAGCGTGACGACGCCGACGTCGGGCCGTTCGTGGTGACGGGTTAACGGTAGGTAACTGCACCACCAGGCGTTATCTTCAAACCGACTACGTCGCGTAACGGACCGTCGGGCCTGCGATCCACCCCGGCAGCTCATATCCGCTGTCATGGATGTCACCGATTGCGATACGACGAGAGCGGAAGGTGACCCTTTATTACTTTTGGGTAGATGCGGGGGGAAGCTGCGAATAAATACCGCGTTCGCCCGAAAGTTGCGGTAGCTTGACGTTCGCGTTTACCGCGCATCCCTCACTCGGACGTGCCACCCCTGCCGTCCGCGTCCACTTTCACCACTTCGTGGAAGGTCCAACGGCGGACATGGGCGACGGTCCCGTTGACGAGTTCGAACGGTACATACAGGATGCGACGGTTTCGGTCGCGCTGCGGGAGTGGGCGGCCGGGCGTGATGCCACCGTCCGCCCTCCGTGCCATGCCACCCGACGTCGTGGGCGCAGCGGCGCGGAGCTGATCCCGGTCATCGTCCAGCGACGGGACGGCCGCGACGCCGAGCAGTTGTACGTCAAGGTGCTGCCGGCCGGGCAGGCGATCGAGGAAGCCGCCCGGCACGCGGCGGCCGTCGCCGTGGACGCCGGCTTCGCCGAGCGCCACCTGGTCGGCCAGCCGTACCCGCGATACCCGGTCGGCGACGGCCGGTACCTGATGTTCCAGGAGATCGCGCACGGCGCGGAGCTGGTCGTTCCGCTCGCCAAGGTCGGCGACGACCAGCTCAAGGACGCCTACCGCACGCTGCTCGACGGGGTGTGGAACTCCTGGCACCGCGCGGGGCGGCGGAGCGGCCGGACCAGCGTCGGCGAGTTCGTCCGCCGGGAGCTGGCCGACGCCGGCGCCACCTCCGAGGTGTACACGGTGGCGGGCGCGCTCGGCCTGCGTGACCTGGACGCCGACTGGCTGCTCGACCCGGCCACCAACACGGTGGTCCCCAACCCGCTCCGGTTCGGCGACGGCAGCTCACTGTTCCACGGCGATCCGCTCGACCAGCTCTGCGGGGTGTCCCACGGGGATCTGCACGGGGCTAACGCTCTCTTCCCGTCCTCCGGTGCGTGGTCGGTGCACGTCAAGAGGTTCTGCCTGGTGGACACCGACCGGTTCGCGGTCGACGCGCCGCTCACCCGGGACCTGGTCAGCCTCCTGTTGGACGCCGTCCTCGCCGAGTTGGCGGCCGGCACCCGCACCGTGCAGGCCGACGCCCTGCGTACCCTGCTTGTCGACCCGCGCGAACGCCCGTCGGACCGGCTGCCCCCGCTGCCCGCCAAGGTGATCAAGGCCAGCTACGCGGTCGGGTTGGCGGTCGCCAAGGACGGCAACTGGGGTGTGAACTGGCGGGCGCAGTACCTGCTCTCCCTGCTGAGTCAGGCGCTGATCTGCTGCACCTACGAGGACGCCGGCCGCGCCGGTCGGGCCTGGTACTTCCGGTTGGCCGCCCACGCGGCGCTCGCCTACCAGCGGGAGTTCCGCCCCGATGTCGTCCCACCTGCCGCTGCCGGCCTGGTCACCGTGCCGGTCGCCGTCGTGGACCCGCAGCCCGCGTTCCCGGGCAACGACCGGCCGGCCCGGTTCGACGCGGTGGGCGCGCAGCCGAGCCAGCAGAACCGGCCAGCCCCACTGGACCGGGCACACCTCGACCAGGCGCGGCGTCCGTCCACCCCGGACGCGCCGCCGTGGCGGTGGGGGGCGGTGGCGATCCCCCAGCGCCAGGTACCCGGTGGCTGGCACGGGACGGCGCCCGTCGGCGGCCGGCCCGGCCCGGCGACGGGGACGGCGGCCAGCGCCAGCGCCAGCAGCAGCGCGTCGGGGCGGCCTCCGGTCCGGGACGGGAACCGACGCGCGAACCGGTCGGTCCCCCGGCACCTCGTCGCCACCCGGACGAACGCCATTCCGCGGCCCCGCCGCCCCTCGGGCACGAACCCTCCGGCGCCGCCGACGCCCCCCGGCCGGATCAGCCGGCTGCCACCCAAGCTGCTGGCCGTCCTGGTGATCCTGCTCGGCGGCGGGGTGACGCTGACGTCGCTGGTGGCGGTCGGCGCTGCCACGGTCCGGGGGCGCGGGGAGACCCCGGTCGCACCGACGAGCGAGGCATCCCCGGGCACCGTGCCGTCGCCGAGCAACACCTCGGGGTACGCCGGCAGGGCACAGCGCCTCGCCGACCTCGCGCTGGCCGTCGCCGGGATCGCCCCGAGCACCGCCGACGGGGCGTACACCCTGTCCTGCCTGCGGGTCTGGGCTCCGGCGGACCTGGCGCCCGGGGTCGATCGGGACAGCTACCGCGACGAGCACCTGTGGTGGAGTCCCGCGCTGTCCGGTCGCCGGGTCGTCACCACCACCACGAAGGGTCGTCGGTCCGGCGCGCCCGCTTCGTTCCGGTACGGCCAGGGCGACCTGACCGAGGTGCCGCCGGTCCCCTCCGTGGACCCGTCGGAGCTGCGTCGCCAACTCGCCGCGCAACTGGGCGAGCTACCGCCGGAGCTGCGCACCGCCGCCGGGATGGTGAACGTGGTCAGTCGACTCTTCCGCTACCACCTGCTCAGCCCGGGTCAGATCTCGGCACTGCTGTTCGAGTTGGCGGCGACACCGGGCATCCAGGACCGGGGCGCGTACCCGGACTGGGGCGACCGACCCGGGCTGGCCTTCAGCGCCGACGCCCAGGACCGCCGGGAGACGGTGCAGTTCGACCCACACACCGGCGAGTTGCTCAGTCACGCGACGACCACGGTGACCGACAACCAGACCCTCGACTATGTGCTGTTCGTGCGCAAGGAGCGGGCCGACCGGACCACCGGGAACGGCTGCGCCTGACGTCACCCGCAGCGACGCTGCACGTAGTTCGGCCAGTTGCGATAGGGCGACGCGTCGCCGCGGACCCGGTTTCCCGCGCCGACGTCGAAGAGCCTGGTGTCGTAGTAGTAGAACGAGACCGAACCGCTCGTGAGGTTGTAGTGCGCCGACTCGACGCGGAACTGCCAGTACCAGGTGGCGAGGCTCTGCCGCCCACAGTCGGAGAGCCGACCCCGGGGATAACCGTAGTTGGGCCACTCGTAGAAGCAGTACCACCCCGACGGACAGTCGGCGACGGCGAGCGTCCCGATCGGCCTTCGCAGGGTCACGACGAACGCCCCACCGTCGTAACTGATCTCGTTGTCGTTGATCGCCTTACCGCCCGGGTGGGTTGCCAGATAATCGGCTATTTCCTGACTTCCCGACGAGGCAGCACCGGCCGGACCAGGCGTCGGAAAAACGATCAAAAACCAGCAGAGTACGGCCGCGAGCGCCGCGACAACGGGACGGGGAATGACCATTCGACACCTCGCGATGGATGGACCGCCCGCTCAGCGTATTGAGGGCACCAGATTGATCGCCAGCTCGAATAGGTGCAGAGTCCTGACAATGCGCTATTGGGACGCGCCGCACCACATCCCCCGCCAACACGTGAGACATCACATTGATCTGCATGCATTGCCGCTACCATTCGGCCATGCCTGCTCGCCGATTGACCGCCGCCGTCGCCCTCGCCGCGCTGGCGAGCCTGCTCGCCGTCGACACCGCCCGCGCCGACGGCCCGGCGATCAGCACCCCCGGCAGCCCCACGGTGGTGGTCAACCAACCACACCAGCTCACCCTCAGTTGGGCGCCCGCCACCTGGATCGGCGATCCGGCCGCCGAGCAGCCGATCACCTACGAGGTGCAGGTTCCGCTGGGTCCGCACACGTACCGCTGGCTCGGCACGTCGACCGACACCACGATCACGCTTACCGACCTGGCCCCCGGCACGACGTACCAGATCGCGGTTGCCGCCCGCGCGCTCGGCGGCTTCTCCGACCCCTCACCCGTCACCACCGTGCGCACCGCCACCGGCCGCGCGACGGTCAGCTACCTCAACCTCGACTGGTCCCCGACCAACAACCAGATCCAGCACACCCTGAACGTCACGAACACCGGCACCGGACCGCTCGACCTGAGCACCGCGCGGCTGCGCTACCACCTGCGCTTCGAGGGCGCCAACACCTCGCTGGTGCCCAACTGCGACTGGGCCGCCCTGGGCTGCGACCGGATCCGGCAGACCGTGCAGTTCTTCATCCCACCGGCCGGGCCGCCCCCGCTGACCACACCCACACCACCGGGCTACCCGATCCCGGGTACGCCGGTCTTCGGCTGGGTCGAGCTGACCGTCACCGACGGCACGCTGGAGCCGGGCGAGTCGACCGGGCCGATCCAACTACGGCATCACCGGCACAGTTGGAGCGACATCGACGAGCGCGACGACCCGAGCTGGCTCGCCGCCACCAGCCAGTGGACCGAGAACACCCGGATCACGCTCGACGTCGACGGCGTACGCGAGTTCGGCGACCCGAACAATTGACACGCTGTCGGATGACCTCTCCTGACTGTCGATTGTCACAGTCCTCGGTCTTGACCGATCACCCTACGATCCGCACATGCGGCGCGAGGAGATAGACGGAGTTACTGTCATCCAACGCAATCTGCCCGGCATGCTGGCCGCGTCACTGACGTTCGGCTGCGGTGGCCGCGACGACGAGATCGACTCCATCGGCCTCACTCATCTCGTGCAGCACCTGGTGGCCTGGACCGATGATCACGTCGCGGAAAACTTCGAGGACTACGACTGGATGAACGAGACGTCGTTCGTCGCAGGCGGTCCGCCCGACCAGGTCGTGGAGCATTTCGCCACCATCTGCTCGGCCATCAGTGCTCTGCCGCCGGAGGATCTGTCCGACGCCGTCGCAGGTCTCGATGCGGACAGCCGGAGCGTCACGAACATCGACGAGGGCGTGCTCGACCCCTGGGGAGCGCTGCTGTCGCGCCGGTTCGGGCCGCGCGGAGTTGGCCTGTCGCGCTGGCCGGCTGTGGACTACCGACTCTTCACGCCGGACGAGATCCGACGGCATGTCGCAGGGTTCTTCACAAGTGGCAACGCCGTCCTCACCCTGACCGGCGACGCACCTGAGGCGATGCGACTTCCGCTGCCCGCCGGCCCGCGAGTCACTCGCGGCACCGCACTCGCCAACCACCAGATCGGACCAATCTGGTACGCGGACGAGGTCCGCGGCGTCGCGCTGATGGTCAGCGTCGAGCCCAGCGCGGAAGCGGTCCTTCTGATGTGGGCGCTGCGGTCGCGGGTCGCCGAAGCAGTAGACCTGGCCGGGGTGGCCAGAGGTGCCGAATTTATGTGCGAGGTCGTCGACAGCACGCGGCACGAGCTCGGGTTGAGGGTCGAGCCGGAGTACGGCAGGAGGGGCAAGGATTTCGACGCCACCGCCGTGGCCGAGCTGATCTGGGACGAGCTGCAACGGCTCGTCTCTGACGGGATTGATCGAGTGGAGCTCGCCGACCTGGTGCCAACGCTGCGGATGCCCATGACGGGCGATGTCGAATGGACGCAGGCGATTCACGACCTCGAACCCTTGACCCACCGGGAGCTGCTCGGCACGGCTGAGATCTACGGCTCGGAAGCGCTCGCCGAGCTGGCCGGGATCACCCCGCAGGTGGCGCGGGACGTCGTGGCGAGCTGGCTCCCATCCGTCATGCTCGTCGTGCCGTACGGGACGAAACCCAACCTGCCTGGCGCCACCGCCGATTCCTGCCCCACCACCCGCTTCGTGCCGGCGGGCGAGGTGGTCAGGCCGCCGTTCGCCAAGCGATTCCGCAACAAGGGCTCGCTGGTCATCGGCATCGACGCGATCTCCACAGTCGATGGCGACGGCAATGTCCACACCGTTCCGCTGTCCCAGGCGCTCGTGGTCGAGCGGTTTGGCGTCATCCGGCTCGCCCACCTCGGCCACGGCTGCGTCACCACGATCTCGGACTTCACTGACGCCGTCGACAAGCTTCGGTCCATCCTGCCGCCCCGGCGTTTCCGTCAGGCCGCCATGCAGCTCAGCGCACGCCTCTAACCGGACGTCGACAGTCAGCAGGTGAAGCTGTCGGGCAGGTGGATGCGCTCGGCGGCCATGCCGATGGCGCGCAGCCGTGACCGGGCACCGGCCAGCATCGCGGGTGGGCCGCACAGGTAGATGTCCTGGCCGGGCCGGTGGTGGTCGAGGGCGATGGTCAGGGCGTCGCCCTGCTCGGCCGGCTCCGCGCAGGGATCGGCGGAGAACGCCGGCACGATCGTCAGCCAGTCGTGGGCGCATTGCAGCTTGTCGAGGGTGATCGCGTCGTAGAGGTCGGTGAAACTGCGGGCACCGACGACAAGCGTCACCCGTCTGCCGTCCGGTGCGGCGGCGACCTGCTCGACCAGGGCGCGCAGTGGTGCCAGTCCGGTGCCACCGGCGACGAGCAGTAGATCGTTCGCGCGCGACGGGTCGAGGCTCAGCCCGATGTCGCCGGGTGGGCCGAGCCAGAGCTGCTCGCCGGGGCGTACCTCGTGGACCAGGCGGTGGGAGACGATGCCGGCGGGTACGGCGCGGACGTGCAGCTCGACGGTGCCGTCGGCGCGCGGGGCGTTGGCCGGTGAGAGCCAGCGCCAACGCCCCGGCAGGCGCGGCGTGCACACCGGGACCGCCTGGCCTGGCTGGAAGGGCAGTCGCCGCCAGGGACGTACCGTCAGGATGGCGATGTCGGGCGACGGCCGCTCGTGGCCGATCACCTGGACGTGCCACCAGGCCCGGCCGCAGCCGACCCGCGCGGCGGACTGGCGGATGGCGTGCGTGGCGCGGCACAGGGCGCGCTCCGCGACGAGGGTGAGCCGTGGTGTCCACAGTGGGCGGGCGTGCCGGGCCACGGTGGCGAGCAGCGCGTCGCCGATGGTGGTGGAGTGCGGGAGCAGGTCGAAGTGACGGTACGCGCGGCCGAGCACGTTGAGCAGCGCGGATCGGCCCGCCGGGTCGTCGCCGCCGACAATGAGTTGGCCCAGCGCGGTGAAGAACAGTGGCGCGTCGCGGTGCCGGAGCAGGCCGGGTCGGCGGTCTTCGAGCGTGCACCAGAAGTCGCCGGCAGCCCGCACGTCGACCGACGCCCAGGCAGCGGCCAGGCTCGCGGGAGACGGATGGTCGTCGTCGATCAGGGTGGGCATGCCGGCTCCGAGACGTTGACGGATCGAGCGGCACCGGGGCGGGCGGGGACGGAGCTGCGCCGTTGAGGGCCGGCGCAACTCCGGGACAAGGCACCCGCCCCGGGCCATGCGTCGACTCTCGCGGCTGAGCAGGGACAACGGCATGCCGTGGTGATCGTCGGCAGCATGCGCGGCAGGTATGCGGTCGATGACGCGTCATCGCCGTCGGGCAGACTGCGGGCATGACGGAACGTCCGGTGCTGTATCTGGTCGTCTGCGCCGCGGGGCCGGCGGAACACATCGACGAGTTGGTCGACCTGCTGATCGCCGCCGGGTGGCGGGTGTGCATGATCGTCAGCCCGACCGCCGCGCCGTGGCTCGACCGTGAGGCGTTGCAGAACAAGACCGGTTATCTCGTACGCGTGGAGTGGCGCATGCCCGGCGACCCGGAGCCCCACCCGCCGGCGGATGTGGTGGTGGCCGCCCCGATCACGTTCAACACGGTGACGAAGTGGGCGCTCGGCATCAACGACACGCTGGCGCTCGGTGTCCTCAACGAGTCGCTGGGGGCGGGGCTGCCGATCCTCGCCTTCCCACACGTGAAGACGGAGTTGGCCGCCCATCCGGCGTACGCGGGTCACCTGGCGGTGCTGCGCGGCGCCGGTGTGATCGTCGCCAAGGGAAAGGTGCTCGACCCGATGGATGAGAAGGGTCGTTGGGTCATGGTCATCGAGGCGCTGCGGTTGCTTCGTCCAGCCTGAGCATCTGCTCCCTTGTTGGGCTGACCTTGAGATATGCGTCGTGTGTATACCAGCGCGCCACGCAGCGTGTTCAATGGCTAGGTTCGATGAGGCGAGACGGACGGAGCCGCCGGTGACCCACGCGAACTGCCCCCGGTGCGGCGGACGGCTGGCCCGGGACAACGACAGCGGCCGGTGTACGCCGTGCCAGGCCGCCGAACGGGACCGGTTGAGCGCGCCGCCGGTGGTGCCGGCGAGCTTCTGGGAGCACGAGCCGGTGCGACTTGCCCTGTTGGAGCGGCATCTCGGGCGGGTGATCCGGGCGTACCGCTGCCACCCGTACCACGGTCGGGTCGCGTTGCCGCAGAGCGTGGTGGCGGGGTGGCTGGGGATCACGCAGGCGCAGCTCAGTCGGGTGGAGAACGGCCCGCCGCTGGTGCACCTGGATCGACTGGCGCACTGGGCACAGCTTCTCGGGATACCCGCTTCCTGCCTCTGGTTCGGTCTTCCTGATCAGCCTTACCTCGCCGAAAACGGCGCAGCAGATGGCACGACAGACGATCTTTATGCCCACGACCAGGTAACTGAGCAGAGCGACCTGCCAGCCATGGCGGTTACCGTGGAGGGGGCAGCAACCGGAGGGGGTGGCGCTACGGACCGGCGACGTTTCAACGCAATGGCCGCGCTCGCGGGACTCGCCGCAGCCGGACACTCCTACCTGCTCCCGGAAGCCGCTGACCCGAGGAACATCGGCATGGAGCAGGTACGACTGGCCAGCTCGCTGGTCGAAGATCTCCGGCGAGCCGATGCGGCAGCCGGTGCCGACCAACTCTGTGACGTCGCCGTCCAGGCGCACGCCAGGCTCTCGGCCTGGGCCGCGAGAGCGACATACAGCCGAGAGGTCGGCGACGCACTCCAAAGCACCCTGGCTGACCTCGGCATCCAGGCGGCGTGGCTAGCCATCGATGCCTGTCGCAGGTCGCAGGCTAGGCCGTTTCTGAACGAGGCCATTGCCCGTGCCCGCATCGCAGATGACCCTCGCGTGGAAGTACGTGCGCTGACTCAGCTATCTCTGCTGCTCCGTGAGAGTCAGCCCGGTGAGTCGCTGCACTGCACCGAAGCCGCGCTGCGAGTCTCTGCTAGATGGGCGACACCTCGACTCACCACGCTGCTCCACCTTCGGCGGGCGCACACGTACGCCGTGCTGAGGGATGCGAGCGGCTTCAGTCGGGAGATGACCAAGGCTCGCCGCGAGCTGGAGCGTGGACCCCACGAGGACGATTTGGGCTTTGTCGACTTCGTGAACGCGCAAGAAGTGAACGGCATCCAGGGGCTTTCCTACCTCGCGATGGAGAGGCCCGACCGAGCCGCTCAGTCGTTCCGCGCCATCATCGCCAATCCGTCGCCGGGCCATCGACGCAACCAGGTCCTATACACGGTCGACCTCGCTGAGGCCGCGTACCAGCAAGGTGACACCAACGGGGCAGCACGCATAGCACTGGACGTCCTGCCGGCAGCCAGTCAGATGAACTCGGGGCGCATAAGCCGCCAGCTTGCGCACGTGCGCTCAAACCTAGCCGCGTTACGGCACCCGACCACGGCAACGCGGCAGTTCGTTCACGCCTACAACCGAGCGGTGAGTGTGTGATCGAGGGCCTGCAACTTCGCCATCACAGCGCCGAGGAGGCAGTGGAGATCCTCGATCAGCTTGTGGACCTTTTCTTGCAGGTCTACGCGGGTGGCGGCGATTTCTACAGCGAGGATCGCTACCGGCGTCAGCTCGACCTTCACATGCGGCGCGTTGGCTGGGAGTTGGTCACCGCCAGCGTCGACTGCGCTTTGGTCGGCTACATCTACGGCTTCCCGCTACCTCCGCAGACACGATGGTGGGAAGGCATCCACGAACCCGTGCCGCCCGGGTTCACCGAAGAGGACGGCAGCCGCACCTTCGCGCTCAGCGAGCTGCTGGTCCACCCCGCCTGGCGCCGCCGGGGCATCGCTGCCACGTTGCATGACGAGCTGATCGCTGCCCGAGGTGAGCCGCGAAGCACGCTCCTGGCTCGCCCCGACAATGCTGCCGCTCAATCGGCCTACCGCTCCTGGGGTTGGACCAAGGTGACCAAGCTTCAGCCGACCTGGGAGAACGCGCCGGTATTCGATGTCCTGGTCCGAACACCCGCCCACAACACCGCGGCCTTGGGCGGCAGAGTGGACAGGTGAGCAAAACGCGTGCCGCCCTAATCGTCATCGACATGCAGAACGGGTTCCTCAACGACCGCAGTCGAGGAGTCATCCCAAAGGTCGTCGAACTGGTCGAGCACTGGGAGGCGATCGGGCGGCTGGTCATGTTCACCCGCGCGGGGCACGTGGCGGTGCTGCGCGCCGCCGGCATTGTCGTGGCCGAGGGGATGCCACTTGACGCGGCCCACGCGTCCGGCCGTTGGGGCGTGGTCATCGAGGCGCTGCGGTTAGTTCGTCCAGCATGAGTGGGCGGTTCTCCGAGGCGGCGATGACGGCGGCTATGCGGCACATCGCCAGCACCCTGGGCGTTTCGGCCGACGGCGCACAATTGCTGCGACTGACCAACAATGCCGTCTTCGCGCTGCCCCGGGCCGGAATCGTCATCCGTATCGCACGGACCCATCAGCTTCAGGACAGGGTGCGGAAGGTGGTCCGGCTTGCGCGTTGGTTCGCCGAGATCGACGCCGCGACGATCCGTCTCGCGCGAGACGTCGAGCAGCCAATCGAAGTCGGGGATCTCGTCGCTTCGGTCTGGCAATACCTCCCGCCGCAACCACCTACCCTCACGGCGGAGGACCTTGGCACGGTCCTGCGTGAATTTCACGCACTCGGCGTGCCACCCTTCCCGCTGCCCATCTGGGACCCAATTGGCGACGCACGGCGAAGGCTGGCCGACGCCGACGGGCTCAGCAAGCCCGAGCGGGACTTCCTGGTCGACTGGTGTGACCGCCTGGAGCCACAAGTCACGACCCTCATCGAGGGTGGGACGCAGACGCTGATCCACGGGGACGCCCACGCAGGCAACCTGCTCAGAGATACGTCGGGTCGAACGGTCCTGTGTGACTTTGACGCGACATGCATCGGCCCCTGGCAGGTCGATCTAGCAGCGGTTGCGGTCGGCGAGGCAAGGTTCGGAGGAACAGGGGGACACCGCGCGTTGGCCACCACGTACGGCTTCGACGTCACCTCGGACCCGTCCTGGCCGCTTCTTCGGCAAGCACGGGAGTTGAAGATGATCGCAGCCGCGGTGCCGCTCCTGACGACCTCGACGGCCGTGGCTGCGGAATTCGTCAACCGCCTCAACTCAGTGCAGAAAGGGAGCCACGCCCAGCCCTGGCGGCCATTCGCCGACCTCGTCACGCCTCAGCCCGAGCGGAATTCTCCGATATCACCACCTGAGGGCGAAAACCTTTCCAGCACGTGCTGAGACGTGGCTGCCGCGAGCCTCAACGCCGTGCTCGTCGATGTCAGACCCAACTGGTACCAAGGATCACCATGGGGAAGGCACGAGTTTGATCATTATCGCGCAGGGCAACCTGCTGACCGCTGACGCCGTTGCCCTGGTCAACGCGGTCAACACCGTGGGTGTGATGGGCAAGGGGATCGCTCTCCAGTTCAAGCGCGCCTACCCGGCCAACTACGCCGCCTACCGGGCAGCATGCGCCGCCAAAGAGGTGAAGCTCGGTCAAATGTTTCTCTTTGATTCGGCTCGTCCAGGACCAGGCCGCTACGTGATCAACTTTCCGACGAAGGGCCACTGGCGTACCGGCTCGAAGGTGACAGACGTGCAGGCCGGGCTCAGCGACCTCGTCCGCGTTGTCCGCGCGCACGACATCTCCACGGTCGCGGTGCCGGCGCTGGGCTGCGGTAACGGCGGCCTCGACTGGGAGGACATCCGACCGTTGATAGAACGGGCCTTCGCTGCCCTCCCGCACGTACGGGTGCTGGTGTTCCCACCGGAGGGTGCGAACGACAGCCCGACGTCAGCTTCCACAGCGCGGCGAGCGGCAGTACAACCGCAGAGAGAGCTACCGTGCCGTGATGACGGATCTTGAGCGGGGCGTCTACGAGCACCTGATCACCCGTGAACTGTCCGACCGCCTCCGGCACGTCGACCCCGCCCTGGTCCAGCATCACAAGCTCGACCCCGCCGACGCCCACCACACCCTCGCCCGCCACCTCGCGACCCTGGCCGCCCGCGCCCTACAGTCCGTCCCCAACGGAGACGACAAGCTCCACCACCAGATCGAGATGGCGAACCAGATCGCCGACGCCATCGCCGCCCTCAGCCCGAAAGCGGCAACCGATCAGGACCAGGTGACCGACGCCAAGCACCTGCTCCACGCCATCGCCGCCCCGCCCACCCCACCTGCGGAGCCCACCTTCCCGCAGCGCCCCACCACTCCCCTCTCCACCGGCGCGCTGCTGGTCAACGGCCGTCACCAGCCGCGCATCGGCCACGAGGTCAACCACGAGATGGCCTCCGCCGAGAGCGTCGATCTGCTCTGCGCGTTCATCAAGTGGTACGGCCTGCGCATCGTCGAGCCGGCCATCCGCGAGCTGATCGCCCGTGGCGGCACGGTCCGCGTCATCACCACGACCTACCTCGGCGCGACCGATCAGCGAGCACTCGACCGGCTCAAAGAGCTCGGAGCCGAGATCAAGGTGTCGTACGAGACGAGGACGACAAGGCTGCACGCCAAGGCGTGGCTGTTCCGCCGGGCCAACGGCACCACCACCGCGTACGTCGGCTCGTCGAACCTGTCGAAGACCGCGCTGGTGGACGGCGTGGAGTGGAACGTCCGCATCTCGAACATCGAGCAGCCACACGTCATCGACACGTTCACGGCGACGTTCGAGGACTACTGGAACGACCCGGCGTTCGAGACGTACGACGCGACCAGGGACGCCGAGCGCCTACGGCACGCGTTGAGCGGGGAGCGCCGCGACCAGGCACCCACCGAGATCTCGAACCTGGACGTGCGCCCGTACCCGTACCAGGCCGAGATCCTGGCCGACCTGGACGCCGAGCGGCTGGTGCACGGGCGTTGGCGCAACCTGGTCGTGATGGCGACCGGCACCGGCAAGACAGTGGTCGCCGCGCTCGACTACCGCCGGCTACACAAGGCGGGCAGGGCAGACTCGCTGCTCTTCGTCGCTCATCAGGAGCAGATCCTGCGGCAGAGCCTGTCGACGTTCCGGCAGGTCATGGGCGACGGCAGCTTCGGCGAGACGCTCGTCGCGGGCGACAGGCCGAACGGCTGGAAGCACGTCTTCGCCTCCATCCAGTCGCTGCATCGGCGGGAGGTCGACCCCGAGGCGTACGACATGGTGATCGTCGACGAGTTCCACCACGCGGAAGCGCCGACGTACACGCGGTTGTTGGAGCGCCTGCGTCCCCGCGTACTCCTGGGGCTGACGGCGACCCCCGACCGGGCCGACGGCGGCGACGTGCGCCGGTGGTTCGACGGGCGCGCGGCCGTTGAGCTGCACCTGTGGGACGCGTTGGAGCGGCAGTTACTCGCGCCGTTCCAGTATTTCGGGCTGCACGACGACGTTGACCTGTCGCACGTCACCTGGAAACGCGGCCAGGGCTACGACCTGGGCGAACTCACCGTCCTCTACACCGCCGACCACGCCCGGGCACGGACGGTGCTGCGCGCGGTTCGCGAGAAGGTGGACGTCGGGCGGATGCGGGCGCTCGGGTTCTGCGTGAGCATCGGGCACGCGGAGTTCATGGCCGACTGGTTCCGGCAGCACGGCGTCGAGGCGGCGGCGGTGACGTCGGGAGTGGACCGTGCGACGCAGAAGGGGCTGTTGCGGGACTTCAAGGCCGGCAAGTTGCGGGTGCTCTTCACCGTCGACCTGTTCAACGAGGGCGTCGACCTGCCGATGGTCGACACGATCCTGATGTTGCGGCCCACCGAGAGCGCCACGATCTTCCTGCAACAGCTCGGCCGTGGCCTGCGCCTCGACGACGACAAGCCCTGCCTGACCGTGCTCGACTTCATCGGCGGGCAGCACGCCAACTTCCGCTTCGACAGGCGGTGGCGTGCCCTGACCGGGGTGAGCCGGCGGGCGATCACCGAAGCGGTCCGCGACGACTTCCCGAGCCTGCCGAGCGGTTGCCACATCGAACTGGACCGCGTGGCGAAGGAGAAGGTGCTCGCCAACCTGAAGAGCGCGCTGCCCACCTCGAAGGCAGGCCTGCTGTCCGAGCTGCGGCAACTCGGTGACGTCAGCCTGACGACGTTCCTGCACGAGACCGGCCTGGAGATCGAGGACGTGTACCGCTCGGCCAGCATCGGCGGCTGGACCGGTCTGCGGCGGCTCGCCGGCATCGACACGTCCGCGCCCGGCGAGGATGACCGGGAGTTGGGCCGGGCCATCGGTCGCATGCTGCACACCGACGACGTCGACCGGCTGGAGCTGCTGACCCGGGTCGCGGCCGGACCGCCCGCGCCAGGTCAGCAGGTGTACGACGGAAACGGCCGCCTGCTGGACATGCTGCACTTCAGCCTGTGGGGGCCAACCGCGCCACTGGCGACGCGGGACGAGCGGTTGACGCGGCTGTGGAAGGACCCGGCGCGCTGTGCCGAGGTGCGGCAGGTGGCCGAGGTGCTGCGGGACCGCATCCACCGGGTCACACCGACCGCCGCCCCGGGTGCGGTGCCGCTGCGGGTGCACGCCCGATACAGCCGCAACGAGGCGTGCGCCGCCTTCGGGGTGACCAACCCGGGCTCGCTGCGCGAGGGGGTGAAATGGCTGCCCGCCGCCCGAGCCGACCTGTTCTTCGTCACCCTGGTCAAGTCGGAGGCGCACTACTCCCCCACCACCATGTACGCCGACCGGGCCGTCACCGAGACGCTGTTCCAGTGGGAGTCGCAGAGCACCACCTCGGCGGCGTCGGCGACCGGGCAGCGTTACAGAACGGGCGGTTCGGCAGTGCACCTGTTCGTCCGGGAGACCCGGGTCCCCGACCGGGACCTGGGCGCTCCGGCGTACCTGTACGCCGGCACCATGACGTACGAGTCGCACACCGGCGACCGGCCCATGCGGATTCTCTGGCGGCTCCACCACGCCCTGCCCGCCGACGTCTACGCCACCGCCCGCACGATCGCCGCCTAGTGCTGCTCCTGGAGTGGGTCAGGGACAGCGGTGTCGAATTGACTCGCCTCCTGCTGGCGCAGCGTGACTAACTCGGTTGGTCGACGGCGCGGGCGTGTCGCCCGCCGGCCGGCCGCTCGTCCCCGTGGCCCGGCCACCACGCCTTGTGCCCGATCAGCGCGGTCAGCGCCGGGACGAAGAACATCGACATGACGAACGCCGACAGCACGATGCCGATCGCCACCGCGAAGCCCATCTGCTGAAGGAAGGAGATCGGCGCGAGCAGCAGCACCGCGAACGTGCCGGCCAGGATCAGTCCGGCTGCCGCGACGGTTGGGCCGGCGTGTTGCACACCGATGGCGGCGGCCTCGTGTGGTGCGTTGCCCTCCCGCGCTTCCTCGCGTAGTCGGGCGATCATCAGGATGTTGTAGTCGGTCCCGATCGCCACCACGAAGAGGTAGAGGATGATCGGCAACTGGAAGGTGACACCGGGCTCGCCCTGAAGCCCTTGGAAGAGGTAGACGGTCGCGCCCAGTGTGGCGGCGAAGTTGAGCAGCACCGCGATCACCAGATAGATCGGCGCGACCAGGCTGCGCAGGAGCAGCGCGAGGATGAGCGCGATCAGGCCGGCTGCGACCGGCAGGATCACCGACAGGTCGCGGTTGTTCGCCGAGTTGATGTCCGCGAAGATCGCGGTGGTCCCGCCCACCAGCGCCCGGGTGCCGGGCGGCGCCGACGCGTGCACGGCATCGCGCAGGTCCTCGCGGACGAGGGTGATCGCCTCGTTGGAGACCGGGTTCTCGTTGAGCAGCAGGTTGACCCGGGCCACACTCGGGTCGGTGCTGCGCTCCGGCGGCTGTGCCTGGCCCACACCCGGGGCTTTCGCTACGGCCGCCGCGAAGTCGTTGACCTGCTGCTCGGTCAGCTGCGACCCGTTACTGGTGGTCAGGTAGACCTCGGTGGGGGCGAGCGCACCGGCGGCGAACCCGCGCTGGAGGTCCTGCGCGGCCTTCGCCGACTCGGTGTCCTGCGGGAAGCCGGCGCTGAAGTCGTAGTCGGCCTTGTAGCTCAGCACGCCTGCGGCGAGCGCTACCAGGATGATGCCGGAGATCGCCGCGACGAGTGCCGGCCGGCGCCCGACGGTGCTGCCGAGCCGGTGCGAGATGGTGGCCTTGGGCGTACGCTGCCAGGCCTTCGACGGCCAGAAGACGTACCGGCCGAGCAGCGAGACGACCGCCGGGACGAGGGTGAGCGAGGTGACGAGCATGACGCCGACCGCGATCGCGAGCGCCGGGCCGAGCGAGCCGAAGAAGCCCAGGGAGGCGAGGAGCAGCACGAGGAACGCGACGATTACCGCTCCGGCGGCCGAGGTGATGACCTCGCCGACCCGCTGGACGGTGACGATCATCGCGGTGCGCTTGTCGTCGCCTGCGCGCAGCCGTTCCCGGTAGCGGAAGAGCAGGAACAGGATGTAGTCGGTGCCGATGCCGAACAGCACGATCAGCAGGATCGTCTGGAGGTCCTGACTGACACTGAGGTCGAATGCCTTGCCGGCGGCGGCGACGAGACCCGTCGTGATGCTCAGGACGACGCCGACGACCACCACGGGCAGCAGCGCGGCGATGGGGCTGCGGAAGATGACCAGGATCAGTCCGATGATCAGGATGATCGTCGCGATGCCGACCACGGCGAAGGCGTTGTTGAAGGTGTCCTCGTTGTCGACGAAGCTCGCCACGTCGCCGGCCACGCCCGCGGTCAGTCCACTGTTCGCCAACTCCGGGCCGATGTCCGCTCGCAGATCGCGGACGGCGTCGAGCAGCGTCGGGTCGTCGGGGGTGGGGGCGTCGAGCCCGACGTTGACGATCTGCACCGACCTGTCCGGTGCCACTGCTGGCGGACCGGTCTGGTAGCCGGACGTGTGCGGGATGTTCTTGGCCTTGAGCGCCTGGGCGAGCTTGCCCACCGTCGACTCGTCCGCCGGCGTCAGCTTCTGCCCGTCGGCGCGCTTGACCACGATGACCGCGGTCGCGGTGGCCTGCTGTGGAAACGCCTTCTGCCCGAGTTCGGTGGCCTGCACGGACTCGTACGAGCGGGGCAGGAAGCTTTCCTGATCCGCTGAGGTGATGTCGCTGAGCGATGGTGTGGTGAGGATGATGGCTGCCGCCACCACCACCCACCCGGCAATCACCCACCACGCTCTGCCCACAACGAATCTGCCCAGCCGCTCGAACATGGTTCCCCCCGTGCGTTCGACACCACAGTCGTCTGGGCCTGGAGCGCCCAGGGCGCGCACCCCATCACTCTTCCGGGCGGTCTTCGCTACCCGCTGTGCAGACTACAGTCGCCCGCCAATCCTTTTCGGATGCTTGGCCGTCGATGGTGGCGCGAGTTTCAAATGTCGGGACACCACGAGGATCGGCAGCCCAGGCAGCTACGTCCGGGCCGCGAGTGCGGCTTGCCGGCCTGAAGAGTGCCGGTCTGCGACAGCACGGCGTAGCCGCGAGGGAATTCCGGGGCCGGAGTTGCCCTACCGGCCAGGGCCGGCGGCCGAACTGGCCCGCGCTGTCGCTGGCGCGCTCATCGTTGCAGCGTCGCGGTGGCGTAGCCGTCCGGGTAGAACTGGTAGTAGTCGCGGTACCGGACCGTGAAGGTGGTGGTGCCGCGCGGCAGCGAGTAGGTGAGGGTGTATCTGCCGGTGGCGTCCAGCTTGTCGCGCCAGAACTCCCGCTCGCCCCCGCCGTTGGTCGACGCGGTGATCCACCAGTAGTTGTCGTCACCGATGGGCGAACTCCACGTCACGGTGAGCTGCGCGGTCTGCTTGTCCTTGCCGCCCCCGAGCTGGGCGGTGACGGCCAGGTCGGTGACCGGCGGCGTCGGCGGGTGCGCCGGCCCGAAGGAGTGCAGCAGCTGAGTTTCCTGGTAGGGATCGGTCGAGGTGACCGCCCAGGCCCGGGTGCCGTCCCGGTTCACCAGCAGCGTGCCCGCCCAGAGGTTGTCGTCGCTGCGGAAGTCGACGGCGTACGTCGGGACCGTGCTGCCCTTGGCGTAGAGGTAGACATCGGCGTCACCGGAGGCGGTCAAGGCGCGGCCGATGGCGACGGTCGAGCCGTCCCCGGACCAGGCGGCGTCCTTCGGATAGACGCCGCTCGGATAGACGTTGGCGTCGGCGAGATCCGGCAGCCGGTACGAGTGGTGCTCGTACGGGCTGCCCACCGTCTCCACCACTTCGGTGCCGTCCGGGCTCACGGCGTAGTCGATGAGGTTGCTGCCGGTGTAGTCCCGCTGTGCGACGATCGTCGGGCTGTCACCGGAGACATCGATGACATACGTGGTGACGGGCGAGTATCCGGTGTCGCCGGCGACGAGGAGACCGGGCGCGCCGGGGCTGGCGTCGATGATCGGATGGTAGTTGGGACCCGCGGTGTAGACCACCGGCGAGGTTCCGGGCGCGGACCAGACCAGCAGACCGCCGGAGCCGATACCGGCGTCGATGAACCCGCCGACGACCTTCTCGCCAGTCGGTTCGACCGTGTACAGGTGGGCGCCGACGGGTGCGGGATAGCTGGCGACGATGGTGAGCGTGGCGGCATCCAACGCGATGATCCGGTTGAAGCCCTGGGCCGCGTACAGGAAGCGTCCGTCGGCACTGAGGACGAGGTCGGAAATGTCAGCGACCGCGGTGACCCGGGACAGCAGGCGGCCGTCGAGATCGGTCACCACCAGCGGCAGTGCGGCACCAACCCCCTGTGCGATGTACAGGCGGCCGCGCGCTTCGTCGAGCTCGATCGCGCGCAGGTCGTCCACCGGCAGCTGGACGCCGACGCTCTTCAGCAAGGCTGGCTCGGCGGCGGCCGGGGCAGCTCTCAACAGCCCCTCAGCACTGAGCCCGATCGCCGCGAACACCCCGGACGCCAGCAGTTGGCGACGCCGCATGACACCTCCCCGTGTCGGCCAGCCGCATGCTGACGGCAAGGCGAGACTTTAGTACCGGGCTCCCTGCTGGCGCTGTCCCGCACCGCTCGGCCCGCCCTACCGCAGGCGTCCACGGTGGGCAGACGGGATGACCAACCCGGGCTCGCTGCGCGAGGGGGGTCACACCGGCGACCGGCCCATGCGCATCCTCTGGCAGCTCGACCATGCCCTGCCCGCCGACGTGTACGCCACCGCGCGGACGATCGCCGCTTAACCCTGCCCGATCAGGCGGCGTCCGCGTTCGGCGTGAACCTGACGTCGAGCCTCCTGTCCAGGGCGCGCGCGAGGCGTTCCAGGACCGGCAGAGTCGGCACGGTGCCACCTGCCTCGAAGCGGGCCACCGCGGACTGGGTCATGCCGGCGGCTCGCGCCAACTGGCTTTGGCTCCAACCATGCCCCTCCCGCAGGTGGCGCACCTCTTCACCAAGCTCGAAGGCGATCCGGGTGGCCTCGTAGGTTTCGGCCGCCCCCGGCTCCGCCATGCGGCGCTCACGCAGGTCATTCCAATCCAGGCGATCATTCATCGCTCTGCCCCCTCGTTCACGATGTGCCGCTCTGCCACGCACCGCTCGAACGCGCGTCGTAGAACGCCGCTCTGGCGAAGTCGGCCGTTGGCAATTCCTCCAGCCAGTCTCGAACCTCTGGTTCCAGCGCCGGCTAGCCCAACCCATAGCATCGATGCTATGGGTTGCGCGTTTGTCCGAGAGCTTCCTCTGGACGCGTGTCGCCAGTCGGCTTGGCGTCGACCTCTCGCCGAGACGCCAGGGCCCCTCTTGGCGACGGTGCCTGGAGGAATACGTCGTCGCGCCGCGCACCTCGACGCTGGGGTCGAGGTGCGCGGCGATCAACTGGTAGCTCCCGTTCCAGGCCGCAGGTTCACGGCCGAGAGCTGGTCACGGGCTGGTGCAGGTCGGTGAGGTGGTGGCTGGCGTGCCCGAGGCGAGGAAGCCGAAGCTCGTCGTGGCACCGGAGGCGAGCGAGCCGTTGTAGGAGACGTTGCGGACCGTCGCGGTGGCGCCGCTGCTGCTCAGGGTGCCGTTCCAGACCTGGTCGATGCGCTGGCCGTTGTTCAGTTCCCACCTGACGGTCCAGCCGTTGATGGCGGCGGTGCCGGCGGTCACTGTCACCTCACCCTGGAAGCCGCCGGACCACGTGTTGACGGTGCGGTAGGTCGCGGTGCAGGCGGCCCCGGAGGGTGGCGGCGTGGTCGGCGTACCCGTGGTGGGCGGTGCGGACGTGGGCGGCGCGGACGTGGGCGGCGCGGACGTGGGCGGCGCGGACGTGGGCGGGGCGGACGTGGGCGGTGCGGACGTGGGCGGTGCCGGCGGGCCGTCCGGCGGCACCAGGGGGCAGGTGGCGTTGTACCGCGAGACACCCGTGCTGTTCGCCAGGGGGCAGAGGAACTGGGTGTAGCGGGTGTCGTTGTCCAGGAACGTCTTGAGCCACGGGATCAGGAGTCGCATCTCGGTGGCGTTCGGCCTGGTGAACGAGAGGTGGTCGTTGCCGGCCAGTTCCGCCCAGGCGTGTTCCACGCCGGCGGGCAGCGTGTTGTAGATGCCCTGCACGTACGAGGGCGTGACAGTGCCGTCGTTCTGTCCCGACAGGAGCATGGTGGGGACCTGGGTGGTGGACATGTTCAGGTTGTTGCCGGGCGTACCGGGTGCGAGGCCGACCGCCGCCTTCAGGGTCGGCCTCCGGAGGGCGGCAAGGAGGGTGCCGGCTCCGCCCGCGGAGTGGCCCATGACGCCCAGCCGGTTGGCGTCGACCCGGTTGCGGATCGGGCTGGTGCGGGTGAGGTAGTCCAGTGCGGCGAGCAGTTGGGTGGCGCGGGCGTCGGCGCCGTCGGTGCGGCTGTTGGTTTCGATGCCGATCACCACGAACCCGAAGGACGCCAGCCAGGGGCCCATCCAGGCTTCCTCGTCGGCAAAGAGTGCGGAATAGCCGGGCACGATCGCGACCGCGCCCCAGGTGCCCTGGCTGGTGTCGGTCGGGTAGTAGACGTACCCGCCGTTGAAGCCGTTGCCAGCGGGCACCGTCGCCTGCGTGGTGGCGAACGGGCCGCGGGTGGCGGCGACGCTGGCCGGGGTCGGATCCGGACCCCGTTGGTACGGGCTGTCGGCGGCGGCCGCGGCCCGCGTCGTTGTCGCCATCGCCAGGCCGAGGACCACCGCGAGCGCGGCCGTCAGCCATCGTGTTGGCTGCTTCATCGCCGGCTCCACTGCTGGTTGGCCTGGCCGGTACAGGTCCAGAGGACGAGCTTCGTGCCGTTGGCGGTGCCCTGGTTGTACGGGTCCAGGCAGAGGCCGGACTGCACGCCGGTGATGGTGCCGTTCGCGTTGACGTTCCACTGCTGGTTCGTCCCGCCGTGGCAGTCGTAGATGGTGACCTGGGTGCCCGGCGCGGTGCTGTTGCCGGCGGCGTCGAGGCACTTGTTGCCGTAGACGGTGAGCGTCTTGCTGGACGTGTACGTCCACTGCTGGTTCGTGCCGCCGTGGCAGTCCCACAGGTTCAGCTGGGTGCTGTTCGTGGTGGAGTAGCCGGGGACGTCGACGCACCTGCCGGACCGGGTGCCCACGATCGCTGTGGTCTGTCCGCCGCCGCTGCCCGGGTTGCCGATGCTTCCGGGCACCGACTGCAGCGCGCTGTACCAGCGGGCGGCCATCTTGTCGTAGCCACCGGCGGTGGGGTGGACGCCGTCGATCAGGTCGGCGGTGGTGAGGGCGCTGTGCATGTCGACCAGGTGCACCCGCTTGCCGGCGCTGACCTTGCTCTGGACGATGCCGGGGATCGCCGCGTTGAAGGTGCGGTTGGCCGCCTCCTGGCCGCTGTTGGAGAGCGGGATGAGCTGCGCCACGAACACCTCGGCGGTGGGCGCGGTGGCGGTGATCTTGTCGATCAGGGTGGAGAGCCGGTTCGGCGCGGTGCTCACGTTGTAGTTCTGCAGGATGTCGTTGGTGCCGATATGCAGCAGGACGGTCTGCGGTCGTTGGGTGTTCAGCCAGCCGACGATGTTGGCGTCGATCTGGTCGATGCGCCAGCCGGGATGCCCCTGGTGGTCGTGGTCACCCAGGCTGGCCGGCCCGTTGAACTGCGATCCGACGAAGTCCACCGTGTACCGGCCGCTGGCGAGGCGCTGCCAGAGCCCGATGCGGTAACCGCCCGGCACCTGGGTGCCCTCGGTGATGGAGTCGCCGAGCGGCATCACCCGTACCCCGCCGTCGGATTCCGCGTTGGCCGGCCCGGTGGGTGTCACCACTCCGGCGATGACGACACCGAGCGCGGCGAGCGTTGCGAGCCATCGTGCCCTCGTTCGCATAGCTGTCTCCCTGGGTTGGTCGAGCTGGCCGAGGGCATGGGCCGGCCGGTGGGGCCGCCACGGGCGGCCGGCAACCGTCTGGGAACGGGGCCGGCCGGACCGAGCAGCCGCCGGCTGCCGGGTCCTTACCCGGCGGTCGCCGATCGTCACATCGGCATGGCGTTACTGCCTCAGCACTGGGACGAGTGTGAGCGCTAACAGAGAAGAGTGTAGATTCCTCGGATTGATCTGGTCTACCTCTGCCCGTACCGCGCCGGCCGGGTGATCGCGCGTTAGGTTACGAGGATGGAGCAGCGGATCAGTCTGATCACCCTCGGCGTCTCCGACCTGGCGCGCGCCAAAGCCTTCTACGAGCACCTCGGCTGGCGGGGCCAGGAGGTCGAGGAGACGGTCTTCTTCCAGGCCGGCGGCCTGGCCCTGGTGCTGTGGAGCCGGGACAAGCTGGCCGCCGACGCGGGCGTGCCCAACCCGGACACCGGCGGCTTCGGCGGCATGACCCTGGCCCAGAACGTCCGCTCCCGGGCGGAGGTCGACGAGGTGCTGGCCACCGCGGGCAAGGCCGGCGCCGAGCTGACCCAGCCGGCGCGGGAGACGTTCTACGGCGGCTACGCCGGCTACTTCGCCGACCCGGACGGTCACGTCTGGGAGATCGCCTGGAACCCCGGCTTCACCCTCGGCCCGGACGGCTCCCTCACCCTCCCCGACTTCGGCACCACGACCTGACCCGACCGCAGCAGCGTCGGCGACGACGACGGCCGAGCCGACCGCAGCAGCGTCGGCGACGACGACGGCCGAGCCGCGGGCACGAGACGGCAACGGCCCGGAATCACGGGCCGGTCGGCGAGCACAGCAGCCGGTCCACAAGCGGCAGCAGCGGGTCCAGGCACGCCGTCACCAGCGCGGGGTCGGGCGTCGTGGTCGGTGACGGTAAGCCCGGCCGGGCGGCCGTGGGCGGGTCGGTCGGCGTCGGAGTGGGCGTCGGCGTCGCGCTTGCCGACGGGGCGGGAGCGCCGGACGCCGCCGGCTCGGTGAACGGGATCGGAGCGGTGGTTGGCACCGGCTCGGTGAACGGCACCGCAGCGGTGGTGGGGATCGGAGCAGCCGCCACAGCGGCCGACGGGACCGGCGCGGCGGGCCGCGGCGGACCGGCCGCCGGAGGCCGTGCCGGCTCGGCCGGACCGGCGGCCGTGCGCGGGTTCGGCGGTGCCACCAGGACGGAAGGCGCTCGCAGCGAGGCGGTCACCGCGGCGTTCCGCACGGTCGGCTCGACCGTCGCGATGGTCGCCGCTTCCGCCCGTCGCAGAGGGCCGGCCTGCTGTGGCCCCACGGCGCCGGGGCCCAGCGTCGCGAACACCACGGCTGCGACGGCGGCAGCCCCCAGCGCCCGCCGGTCGAGGCGTACCGCCGTCCGGGGCGCGTCGTCGGGCGCCGCCACCACCGGAGGCGCGGGCCGGGCGTGCCGGTGGGCGGCCAGCAGGGCGTCGATCCGCGCGGTGACGGCGGCGCGATCCGCGGTGGCCGCGAGGGTGAGATAGAAGCGGAAGTTCACCACGGCGGTGGCCGGGACCAGCAGCCCGGAGAGTCTGGGCCGCGCAGACTCGGCGGATCCGCGACCGTGGTCGGGCAGCAGGGTGAGCGGCACGTCGGGGTGATGGGCGGGGCCGACCAGGTCCGCGTACCGCCACTCGCGTCGGTGCTCGCGGCCGGCGAAGGCCACGCGGTGGCTGGTCACGACGGCCATCCCGGTGTCGAGCACCCGCAGGCCCGCTGGCAGCGCCGCGTGAACGGTGTAGTCGAAGTCGCAGGCACCCGGGTTGGGTAGGCCGGGGACGTGCCGCGCCTCGGCCTCGACGAGCGTGGCGACGGGAACGACGCGGAAGACGAGTTCGTCGTGGTCGAGGTCGACCGGCAGGCCGGTGCGGGGCTGCGTACACCCGAGGAAGCCGGCAGCCTCGATGCGGAGCCGGGCCAGGTGGTCGTCGCGGCGCAGCCAGGCGTCGGTGGCGGCGCGGTACGCGCGCTGCCGGCGCTCGTTCTCGCGCTCGGCCCAGGCCAACCGCCAGGGGGCGCAGGCCACAGAGGTCACGGTCACACGCGGTACAACCGCTCACGTACGTGACAGGGAACGCGACCACGATCGATGCATCCCGTTGCGCCCGAAAGGAGAGAATTGACGGACAGGTCAGGCAGGGGCGGGCTCGAACAGTTCGACGGGGTTGCCGGCCGGGTCGTCCAGGACGATCTGCTGGCCACCCGGACCCGCGATGACGTCGCTGCGGAAGTCGACCCCGGCGGCGTGCAGCCGGGCAACCTCCGCGTGGATGTCGGCGACGATCAGGTGGATGCGGTTCCAGCCGCCGGGGTGGGGACGGCGTCCGTCCGGCATGGACCGGCCCGCGGAGCTGGCCGGGCCGGACAGCAGTAGCCGCAGGTTGCCGCGTCGGACGTCGGCGAACGCGGGCAGGAACGTGCTGGTCGACGTGAAGCCGAGGTGGGTGGTGTAGAAGTCGATGGCGGCGGCGACGTCATCGACGAGGTAGCGCACGCTCACGGTGTTGTCATCGACGGGGCTGGTCATGATGCCTTCTCTCGTCGGCGGAGAACGCGTGCAGCAGGAAACCGATGCGTTCGGCGAGGTCGTCGGCGACCCGCTCGAAGGCGGGCAGCCCGTCGGGATCGGCGGCCGGGTCCGGGATGCTCCAGTGCACGAGCCGTGGATTGTCGAAAAACTCGGGGCAGACTTCCTTGACCCGGTCACACAGGGTGATCACGACGTCGAACCGCTGACCGGTGAACGCGTCCACGTGTTGGGGCAGCGCCCCGGTCAGGTCGATGCCGCGCGCCGCCATGGCGGTTGTGGCGTGCGGATGGACCGGCTTGGGTCGACTTCCGGCGCTGTAGGCCGCCACGGCACCGGCGGTGCGTTCTCGCAGCAGCGCTTCGGCCATCTGCGAACGTGAACTGTTGCCGGTGCAGAGGAACAGCACTCGTCCGGTCACCGCGGTGGCCGGCGTGGGCGGAGTGAGCCGCAGCCCGGGGTGCAGGGCGGCGCCGATGCCGGACAGCAGGTCGCCGCAGCGGGCCAGGGCGAGCGAATAGTAGGTGTCGCGGCCGTCGGCGCTGCTGCGCCGCGCGGTCACCACCTCGGCCTTGCGCAGTTTGCCGAGGTGGTAGGAGACGAGGTTCTGAGGTTGGCCGAGCAGCGCCGTCAGCTCGTGCACGGCGAGGTCACTGTGGGCCAACTCGCTGATCAGCCGCCACCGCACCGGGTGCCCGACGGCGGTCACGAACCCGGGCGCTGCGATGCTGCCGGCCGCCTCGTACGTCACCACCGCAGATTACATCAAACTGATTTGATGTAATAGGGATCGGATGTGTCCCGATGAGATCCCAAGCCGCCGCCCGGGTGACCCGGGCGGCGGCGCGACGAGGGGTCAGCCGTGCTGGCCGGCCTCCGGAGCCTCGTAGACCCGGCGGACGTCCACCTCCACCTCGCCGATCGTCTCGGCGAAGACGTCGGTGAACCGTCGCCCCCAGTGCACGGCCTCCTCGTGGGACCGCACGTCCACGAGCGCGAACCCGGCGATCAGTTCCTTGGTCTCGGTGAACGGCCCGTCGGTGACGGTGGTCGTGCCGCCGCTCACCGTGATCCGGGTGGCGTCGGTGACGGTCGGGCAGAGCCCCTCGGCGGCGACCAGGATCCCGGCCTGCGCGACCTCCTTCATGAAACCTTCCATCCGGGCCATGAACTCCGGGCTCGGGTTGAACGCTCCGGGCAGGTTCTCGTCGAGCTTGTGCATCATCATGTAGCGCATCGGTGTGGTCCTCTCGTGATCGGTGAATGACGGGTCAGCGGGTGCTCGGTCGGGCGCAGAGCGCGGTGAGCCAGCCGAAGGTGACGAGGCAGGCGAGCGCCATCCGGATGCTGAGGGTGCCCTGGTCGGGCCAGGCCAGGATCGCGACGACGGCCACCGCGCTGCCCAGCGAGTAGGCGGCCCGGCCGCGCTGCCCGGCCCGCCACCAGGTGCGGGCGAAGACCAGGCAGGCGATGGGCAGCGAGCCGAAGGCCAGCCCCGCGCCAACCCCGTGACCGGCGGCGTGCCAGCTCATCGTGTCGGGTGCGCCCTCCGGCGCACCGGCCGGCCAGCCCATGCTGGGGTCGGAGACCAGCACCCCGGCGATGACCAGGCCGAGGCCGTGCACGGCGATCAACGCCGGCCCCCACGTCCCGCCCGGCTCACCTCGCAGCGTCCGGCGCAGCCCGACCGCGCCGGCCAGGGCCAGCAGCCCGGTCAGCACGAAGTTGGCGGTCTGGATCCAGCCCAGGTCGCCCAGGGCCAGCAGGCTGAGCGGCTGCCGGCTCAGGTCGAACCCGTCGCGGGTGAGCACCTGGGCGGCTGCCACCACCACGAACAGCGGGCCGGCGGCGGCTCCGCCGGCCAACAGCGCCCTGGTCGTCGTACGCCGGGAGTCGACGTCCGCCACCGCGGACCCCGCGCTTGTCACCTTCGCCGTCGTCGTCATGTCGCTCTCCTTGTCTGTGCCGGCCGATCGCCGGTCCCGCTTGCCGGTGCGAGCCGGCTTTCGCTGACGCGTCGAGCGGCCGGGGCGGGATACGACAGGACAGTCGAAGAATTCTTCAACGGGTTGGCGTGATCCCGCGGGCGCAGTCGGCCGCGCGGGCGCGGAGCAGCGCGCGTTCGCGTTCGTTGCCGGTCAGGTCGGCGGCCCGTTCGAACTCGGCGCGCGCCTCGTCGTGGCGGCCCAGCTTGGCCAGCAGGTCACCGAGCACGCTGGGCAGCAGGTGGTAGCCGGCCAGCGCCGGCTCGTCGGCCAACGCCCGGGCGAGTTCCAGACCGGCGGCCGGGCCGTCGGCGAAGGAGACCGCGACGGCCCGGTTCAGCTCCACGACCGGCGACGGTACGACCCGGGCCAGCTCGGCGTAGCCGGCGGCGATGCGCGCCCAGTCGGTCTCCCGCGGGGTGGCCGCGCGGGCGTGGCAGGCCGCGATCTCCGCCTGGAGGGTGTACGGGCCGGGCGTACCGTTCGCCGCCCGTGCCCGGTCCAGGGCGGTGAGGCCCCGGCGGATCAGCAGCCGGTCCCAGCGCCCCCGGTCCTGCTCCAACAGCAGGATCGGCTCGCCGTCGGCGTCGACCCGGGCGGCGGTACGCGACGCCTGGATCTCCAGCAGCGCGGCCAGCCCGTGCACCTCCGGCTCCTCGGGCATCAACTCCTGGACGAGGCGGGCCAGCCGCAGCGCCTCCGCGCAGAGGGCCGGGCGCATCCAGTCGTCGCCGGCCGTCGCGGAGTAACCCTCGTTGAAGATCAGGTAGATGACCTCCAGCACGGAGGCGAGCCGTTCGCCACGCTCGGCCACACCGGGCACCTCGAACGGCACCTTCGCCTCGGCGAGCGTCTTCTTGGCCCGGGTGATGCGCTGCGCGACGGTGGTCTCCGCGACCAGGAACGCGCGGGCGATCTCGTCGGTCCTCAACCCGCCCAGCACCCGCAGGGTCAGTGCCGCGCGCGCCTGCGGCGCCAGCAGCGGGTGGCAGGCGGTGAACACCAGCCGCAGCAGGTCGTCGTCGATGCGGTCCTCGAACGCGGCGTCGAAGTCGGGGGTGAACTGGTCGTCGTCGAGGTCGCGCCCGAGGTCGGCCACCCGGCGTTGCAGCAGGCTCCGCCGGCGCAGCGCGTCGATCGCCCGCCGTTTGCCGACGGTGGTCAGCCACGCGCCCGGGTTGGCCGGTACGCCGTCCCGGGGCCACTGCTCCAGCGCGGCGACCAGGGCGTCCTGGGCCAACTCCTCGGCCCAGCCGACGTCGCGGACCAGCCCGGCCAGGGCGGCGACGACCCGCCCGGATTCGATGCGCCATACCGCCTCCACCGTGCGGTGGACCTGCTCAACCCCCATGACCGCACATCAGAGCAGGGGCGGCACCGGCTCCACAAGGACCGGGCGTGGTGGGCGGCTCAGCCGGCGCGGCGCGGGTGGTGCACCGACCGGGGATCCTCGGCGGGGAACCTCGACCGGGTCCGCGGCGGGTACGCCACGCAGTGCTCGGCCCACTGTTCGGCGGCGGCGGCGAGGGCGTCCGCCGAGACGGTGAGGATCAGCGGGTAGATCGCGCCGGACGGGCGGCGCATCCACGGCGGCAGCGACTCGGCGGAGAACTCCACGATCAGCTCCAGCCGGCGGCGGCGGAGCACCCGGGCGCGGAGGGCCAGGTTGGGTTCGGTGAAGCTGACCATCGCCGGCGGCGCGTTCGATTCGAGCGCCGAGGTGGCCTGCCCGCGCAGCCAGCCGCCGAGCGCTCGGGCTTCCTCGACCATCAGGCTCGGGTAGTGGTGCGACCAGGTCTGGCCGTCGGCGGTGCGGGCGTCCACCTCGACGAGCAGCCAGTCGTGCCAGCCGGGCGCGACCCGGTCGGGGTCGTCGGGCGGGTCGATGCCAGGCTGGTAGCCGACGGGGCGTATCCGCACCCGCGCGCCATCGTCAGACCTGATCTCCACGTGCCAATTGTGGCGGAACGAAGCGGACTTCAAACCCCAAACCGGTCACTTGGTGATGGTTCGCCGCACGCTGCCGTGCGCGGCGCAGGCCTTGCCGCTGCCGCCGGCCAGGCTTACCGAACCGTCGTGGCACTGCACGAGGTAACCGCGTCCGGCCCAGAACTGCGGCACGCAGTCGAACCAGTCGCACACCTCGGCGGCGGGCCGACGGATCCGGGTGCCGCCGCAGAAGCCGTACCCCAGCGGGTTTTCCGGCGCTCCGCAGAGCGGGTCGCCGGTCGTGCGGGGTGCCGGGCGTGGCGACTTCGTCGGCGGCGGCGGGGGTGGCGTGGCGCGGGCGGGCGGCGGGGCAGCCGGGCGGATCAGCGCGGGCTCCCCGCTCGGAGTGGCGGCGGCGGCGACCTCCGGGCCGCCGGTCGGGTCGGACGGATCCGACTCGATGAGCGCCGCCGGCACCAGCAGCGCCAGGGCGGCAGCGACCGCGATGGTCCGGCGTCCACCGGGGACGAACGACGTGAGCCGGGCCTGCGCCGGGGTCGCCGCGGCCGGCCGGAACGGCTTGAGCTGGGCGTGCTCGGCGATCAGCTCGTCGAGCTGGGCGAGCACCGCGGCCCGCTGTTCGATCGCGTCGGCGAAGGCCAGGGTCAGCTTGAACCGGAAGTCCGGCGCCGCGTCGGTGGGCAGCAGCAGCCCGGCGGTCGACCGCCGGTCCAGCACCTGGATCAGCGTGACCGGCGACGCGGGGTCGTGGGCCAGGCCGGTCATCCGGCCGTACGCCCAGTCGCGCCGGCCGCGTCCGCCGAGCAGCACCAGGCGGCGGCTGGTGATCACGGCCATGCCGGCGTCGGTGACGCGTACGCCGTCCGGGCGGCGGGGGCGCAGCGGCCCGGCCGGCACGGCGACGGTGAGATCCGGGGCGGGCAGCACCGGGGTGTGCCGCACCTCGACAAGTTGCGCGGCGGGCAGCACCCAGAGCACCACCTCGTCGGCGGCCAACTCCAGGGGCAGGCCGTCGCCGGCGGCGGCGGAGCCCTGGAAGTCGACGGCGAGAGCGCGCAGTCGCCGCAACTCGTCGTCACGACGCCGCCAGGCCGTCTCGGCGCCCCGGTACGTGCTGACCCGCCGCACGTTCTGCCGGTGCGCCCACCGGTACCGCCAGGTAGAACCCGTTGAATCAGTCTTTGCCACGCCGACTCCTTCGCCGCGTAGGCCACCAATCTGGGTGTCTCCTCGTTCAACAGGCGCGGCGTGGCACCCGGACACGCCAGAACGGGCCAAAATACCCGATCGGTGGAGGAAACTAGACGATAGGCCGATACTGCCGCGTCGGCGGTTGACCTGCGCGAGTGTCGCGCGAGGGCGGTCGCCGTCTCGGTAACGTCAGCCGCAGCCGGGTGGCGTCGCCGCCGCACCGCCGCGCGAAGGGGGTGAGCGTCTTGCCGCAGGACACCCGACCCGGAGTGGTCATCGGCGTCGACATCGGCACCACGAGCACCAAGGCCGTCGCGTACGACACCGACGGGCGGCAGCTCGGCAGCCACTCGGTCGGCTATCCGCTGAACGACCCGCAGCCCGGCTACGCCGAGCAGGATCCGCACCTCATCCTCGACGCGGTGCTCAAGTCGGTGAGCGTGGTGGTGGCCGAGTTGGTCCAGCCGGTGGCCGGCCTGTCGTTCAGCTCGGCCATGCACAGCCTGATCGCGCTCGACCCGGACGGCAACCCGCTCACCCCGTCGGTGACCTGGGCCGACTCCCGCGCCACCCTGCAGGCCGAACGGTTACGGGCGGTCCCGTCCGGGCTGGCCCTGCACCGGCGCACCGGCACGCCGATGCACCCGATGTCGCCGCTGCCCAAGCTGCTCTGGTTCGCCGAGCAGGAGCCGAAACTGTTCGAGCGCGTCGCGCACTGGGTGGGCATCAAGGACTGGGTGCTGCTGCGGCTCTGCGACGCGCTGGTCACCGACCACTCGATCGCCTCGGCCAGCGGCCTGCTGGACATCCACCGACTCGAGTGGGACGGCGAGGCGCTGACCATCGCCGGCATCACCGAGGAGCAGCTTCCCCAACTGGTCGCCACCACCGCCGTGCTGCCCGGCCTCACCCCGCAGGCCGCGGCCACCACCGGCCTGCCGGAGCGCACCCCGGTGGTGGTCGGCGCCGGCGACGGGCCACTCGCCAACCTGGGCCTGGGGGCGGTGCACCCCGGGATGGTGGCCTGCTCGATCGGCACCAGCGGCGCGATGCGCGTGATGGTGGAGCGGCCCGGGGTGGACCCGCTGGGCGGTGTGTTCTGCTACGCGCTGACCGAGCACCGCTGGGCGGTCGGCGGTGCGATAAACAACGGCGGCATCGTCCTCAAGTGGGCCGGCGAGGCGCTCGCCCCGGATCTGGGTGAGCACTCCGAAGAGGACCTGGTCGCCCTGGCGGCCCGCGCGCCGGTCGGCTCGGGCGGGCTCATCATGCTGCCGTACCTGCACAGCGAGCGGGCACCACACTGGAGCGCGCTGCCGCGCGGCGCGTACGTGGGGTTGACCCACAGCCACCGCCGCGAGCACCTGGTCCGCGCCGCGTTGGAGGGGGTCTGCCAGCAGCTCGCGCTTGTGCTCAGCTCGGTGCGGGCGGCCGGCAACGAGGTCCGCGAGATCCGTGCCGGTGGCGGCTTCGCCCGCAGCGGCCTGTGGCGGCAGATGCTCGCCGACGTGCTCGGCCTGCCGGTGAGTTTCCCGGCCGCACACGAGGGGTCCAGCTTCGGTGCGGCGCTGCTCGGCATGCAGGCGCTCGGGCTGATCCCCAGCATCGACGTCGCCGCCGACCTCGTCCGGATCGAGGAGACGATCCGCCCCGACGCGGCCGCTGCCGCCACGTACGCGGCACTGCTGCCGCTCTTCGCCGAGCTGTTCGACGCGCTGACGCCCACGTTCGCCTCGATCCGCCGGCTGGCGCCCGGCCTGCCCGCGGAACCCGAGCCCGCGACGGGAGCGCCGATGTGACAGGCCGGCCGGGTCAGGGTGCCTCGACGCCGGCGATCAGGTAGCGCCGCACGTCGGCGTCGAGGATGGCCGCCTCCTGCGCGTCACTCGGCCCGGAGCCGCGGAAGGCCGCCAACTGCTCCGCGGACTCCCAGCGTTCGTAGACGTGGATCCGGCCGGGCTCCAGCGGGTCGGCCGCGAGCAGGAAGTCGAGGCAGCCAGCTGCGGCGCGTGCCTGCGCGATGACCTGCTCGGCGTCGGACAGGTACGCCTCGCGGGTGGCCGGTTCGACCTGCAAACTGCCTGCGATGATCAACAAGGGGGGACCTCCAGGGGTCGGTGGGGCTGCGGGGTTCGATACCGCTGAGTCATTTCTATACCCGTGTGTCCTGCCGCTCGCCGGGACGTCGCCGCCCGGATGGGTGACACCAGTCCCGCCGACCCCACCCGCCCCCGACGCTTCATATCGTACAAACGTGAGAAAAAGCGACAAGAGGCGTTCATCTTCCCTGCTCGGTGCCGCTGCCCGCGTACCTCGGAAAGGGCTGGCGGCGGCGGTCGCGCTCGCCGTGCTGGCCACGACCGGGCCGGCCACCGCGGACGGCCCCGGGCCCGGCGCGGACCCGGCGCGACCGGGGTACGCGGGCGAGCAGGGCGGCGGGCAGGGCCACGAGCCAGGTATCGCGCCGACGCCGGAGCGGGCGCCGACGAGCGAGGTCTCCTGGTTGTCGTTTCCCGGCGGGGTGTTCGCGGTGGACTCGCTCGGGCACACCGTGCGCTACCGGGCCTGCGACGGTGACACCGGTCGGGTCGCCGACCCGGGCATGCGTGTCGCCGCCGGAGTGGCCAGCGGCACGGTCGTCGTCGGCGGCACGGCCTACCGCTACCGGGTGCCGTTGACCGGGCGCGGCGAGGGCACGCTCGAGGTGATCCAACGACACCGGCCGCCGGTCGAGCTGACCGGAGTGGTGGTCACCAGCCCGCAGCCGCCCACCGACCCGGTCGCGGGCGCCCGGCTGTTCCCGCTCAGCGGGCAGCTCGCCCGGGTGGTCGCCGACGCGAGCCTCAACCCGGCCGGTGTCACCGTGCGCGACCTGTCCGGCCGGTACGGCGACCAGCAGATCGCCGTCAACGGCGCGCTGCGCCCCAAGGCCGCCAGCGTGATCAAACTGTGGATCCTCGTCGAGCTGCTCCGCCGCGTCGACTGTGGACAGGTGGCCCTGGACGACGGCGTGCTGGTCACCCCGCAGGACGTCGTCGGCGGCACCGGTCAGCTCCAGTTCGAGACGTTCCCCCAGGTGGTCACCCTGCGTCGGCTCGCCCAATACCTGATCACGTACAGCGACAACGTCGCCGCGAACGTGCTGATCACCTACCTCGGCGGGTTCGCCCCGGTCAACGCGCTCATCGACTCGATGAACCAGCGATCGACAATCCTGGCCCGCCGGATGCTCGACAGCGCGGCGGCGCAACGTGGCGAGGAGAATTACACGAGCCCGGACGACGTGGTGTCCCTGCTCGGCGCGGTCTGGGACGGCGAGATCCTCACTGCCGCGTCCCGCGACCTGATGATCGGGTTCATGCGGGAGCAGACCCTCAACACCAAGATCCCGGCGGCGCTGCCACCCGGTGTGCCGGTGGCCCACAAGACCGGTGACCTGCCGGACGCCTCCCACGACGTCGGCTACTACCTGATCCCCGGCACCGAGACCGCCGTCGCGTTCCTCACCGCCGGGCCGATGGCCAGCGGCGACGAGACGGTCCGCCGGATGGCCCGCACCGTCTACGACTTCCTGGTCACCCCCACCGCCGGCGCGGTCGAGGAGTGACCGGCGATCAGGCGCCGGGGATGTTCGCCGGCGGATCCTCGCCGACCAGGTTGGCCGCCGGCGGATCCGCCGACACCGCCAACCCGAAGTCCGAGTACGTCAGTTCGAGCTGGGCGGTCTCCGACTGCTCCCGGGCCAGCTCGATGCGGTAGCGGACCAACCGGCCCTGCTCGTCGACGGCCGCCGTGAACGGCACCGCACCGGCCCGGTCGCCGAGCCTTCCGCCGACCCCGGTGCCGAGCACCGCGCTGCTCTCCCGCAGGTCCAGCGTGCCGGCGTACTCCCGTTCCCCGGTCTGCCGCACGGCCGCCGCCGTGCTGAGCGTGCCGGCCAGCTTGGTGTTGTCCAAGCCCTGTTGGGCGGGCGGCGAACCCGGCGCCCCGACGTGCCACCAGGTCTTGCTGTCCCACACCGGGACGCGGCGGTCCGGGGCGCTGACCCGCACGTAGACGTCCGGCCCGGTGGTGAGCCGTTCGATCTTCACCTCGCCGCTGGGCACCTTGAGCGAGGTGGTCTCCAGGCCCCGCTTCGTCGTCGGGTCCCAGAGCACCACAGTGCCGTCGCCGCCGGCTGTCCCGCCGGTGCTCAACGTCAGCTTGTAGGTCCGCTGGTCGACCTTCGCAGCGGCGGCCGTCAGCACACCGGCCGGATCGGTCGGGCCCGCCGACGCCGCCGGGCGACCCGCGTCGGGCTCGTCGCCGATGGCCACCAGCGCCCACACCCCGGCGGCGACCGCCACCGCGAGGACGGCACCGGCGACGATCAGCTTCGGCTTCTGCACGGTCTTCTCCCCCGGGGCGGTGGCGGTCCGGCCAGACTAGCCGGACCGGACCGCACCGCTGCCCCGGGTGCGACGCCGACCGCCGGCCTCCGGCCGATCAGGCGCGGCTGATCGCGTTGGCGTGGATGGCCTCGTTCAGGTACACGGCCAACCCCGGGGCGATGTTCTCGTAGTACGCGGTGAACCGCTCGTCGGCCAGGTACATGTCGGCCAACCCGGTGTGCCCCTCGTACGTGCACTCGTAGAACCAGCTGCCGATGAGCTGCCGGTGCTCCTCGGCCAGGTCCATCGCCTCCGGACTGTCCGCCGGCACGCCCGAGGCCAGCACCGCGACGATCCGCCGACCCCAGTCCTCGTTCTCCGCCTTGTACCGCAGCCAGTCGGCCTTCGTGTAGCGGGAGACCCGCCGGTTCGACTCCCGGTACGCCTCGGTGTCACCCCACCGCTGCTCCGCCTCGGCCTGGTGCTCCTCCGGGTCGACGTCACCGAAGACCTCGAACCGCTCCTCCGGGGTGAGTTGGATGTTCAACTTGCTCGCCTCCATCGCAAACTCGATCGCCGTGACCATCTCCTGCAACCGCTTCACCCGTCCGGTCAGCAGTTCGTGCTGGCGGCGCAGGTGCGCGGCCGGGTCGGCCGCCGGGTCGTCGATGATCGCGGTGATCTCCTCAAGCGGGAAACCCAACTCCCGGTAGTACAGGACGAGTTGCAGCCGTTGCAGGTCCGCGTCGTCGTAGCGGCGGTAACCCGCGAGGGTCCGCCCGCTGGGCGAGAGCAAGCCGATCTCGTCGTAGTGGTGCAACGTCCGCACCGTCACGCCGGCGAGCTTCGCCACCTGACCCACCGTGTACGCCATGGTTTCCCTCCCTTCCGGAAACCAGGCTCCCGCCTGCCGTTACGTCAGGGTCAAGCCCTGATTCTGGCCCACCATCGCGGGTGCGTCCGGCCGCCCGTACAGATAGCCCTGACCGCGTGGGCAGCCGATCGCGGCGACCGCCTCGTGCTGACGCTCGGTCTCCACCCCCTCGGCGACGACTGTCAGGTCGAACGCGCCGGCCAGCCGGGTGACCATCTCCACCGTGGCGTACGCGCGTTCGTCCGACCCGAGCCGGGCGACGAACGACCTGTCGATCTTCAACTCGGTCGCCGGGATGCGGTGCAGATAGCTCAGCGACGAGTAGCCCGTACCGAAGTCGTCGATAGCGATCTTGATGCCCAACTCGCGCAACTGGTGCAGCCGCTCCAACACCGCCTCGGTGCCCTCGATGAGCGCCGACTCGGTCAACTCCAGGGTCAACGCCCGAGGCGCCAGCCCGGCGGCACTCGTGGCAGCGGTGACCGTGGCGATCAGGTCTGGACGGCGCAGGTGCGCCGCGGCGATGTTCACCGCCACCGTCGCGTCCGGCGCCCGGTCCCGCCAGGTCGCCGCGGCCCGGCACGCCTCGTGGATCACCCACCTGTCGATCGGCAGGATCAGCCCGGTCTCCTCGGCCAGCGGCAGGAACCGCGCCGGCGGCAGCATCCCCAGCCGGGGGTGCCGCCACCGCACCAGCGCCTCGGCACTGCGCACCGCGCCGGTGGCCAGGTCGACGATGGGTTGGAACTCGAGACACAGTTGATCCTCGTCGACGGCGCGGCGCAGGTCGGCGATCAGCTCGGCACGCGACACGGCCGACTCGCGCAGCGCCGAGGTGCACGTCCGGTACGCGGACTTCCCCGCCGCCTTGGCCGCGTACATGGCGATGTCGGCGTCGCGCAGCAGATCGGTGTGCGAGGCGTGCTGCGGGCCGAACTCGGCGATGCCGATGCTCGCCGACGGGTGCACCCCGACGTCGTCGTCACCGTCGGAGGGTCGCAGCGCGTCCAGCAGCCGCTCGGCGAGCCGCTCGGGGGAGACCTGCCGGTCGCCGGCCACAAGCACCGCGAACTCGTCCCCGCCGAGCCGGGCGATGATGCCGTCGTCGGCCACGACAGCCCGCATCCGGGCCGCCAGTCCGGTCAACAGGGTGTCGCCGGTGGCATGCCCGAAACGGTCGTTCACCTGCTTGAACCCGTCCAGGTCGAGCAGCAGCACGGCCGCCGGCCGGCCGTCTCGCAGGGCCAGCCGCAGTCGCCTGTTGAACAGCAACCGGTTGGGCAGCCCGGTGAGCTGGTCCCCGTACGCGAGGCGGCGCAGCCGGACCACGAGCCGCAGGTTCTCGTTGGCGGCCAACCCCTGCCGCACGGCGAGGGCCCCGAGCAGAACCATCATGGTCACGAAGATCAGTTGCGGGGTCTGGCCGGTGGGTCGGCGGGCCAGCACCACCGCGACGATCGCTCCACCCACCGGCAGGTACGGCAACGCCACCCGCCACCAGGGCGGCAGCGGCGACTCGGCGGCGTCGTCGGTGCCGTCGCAGTCCGGCGGCGGCGGCTTGTGGCTGGCCAGGCCGATCAGCAGGTAACTCACCGGCCAGCACAGGTCGATCGGGTGACCGGCGGCGTAGTCGGCGCGCACGACGAGCGAGACGTAGACGACGTCGGCGACGACCCGCAGGGTGAGGCTCGCCGCGAGCAGACTCATCGGCCGCCACATCGGCCGGACCGGCCCCGCCACCGCGACCAGGATGGTGAGCTGCATCAGGTCGAACATCGGGTAGAGCAGCCCCAGCGTTTTCGCCGGGTCGGCCAACTCGGAGGCGGCGACCCCCCGAAACACCAGCACCCAGGCGATCGGCACCAGGGCCAGGGCGACGATCACCCCGTCCAGCAACGTGCGGGCCCGCCCCACCGCGCTCCGTGGCGCGGACGGCGAACTGAGCAGCGCGGCCGTGCCGGTGAGGATGCCGACGGTGAAGACCACCCCGACCACAGGTGTGTGCGGCAGGTCGCCGCCGGCGAGACGCTGCACCGTCCAGATGGCCCGGCCCAGCGCGGCGAGCGCCATGGTGACGGCGAGCAGCATCCAGAACCTGCGCAGCGGCGCGGGATGTCGACGGGCCACGCCGACGCACGCGACCGTCGCCCAACCGGCCACCAGCAGCGCGCCGACGTCACTGACCAGCGCGGCCCCGGGCAGGGCGGCGAACAGCCAGCACGCCTCCACGAGGATGACCCCAGCCGCGAAGATCACACCGGCGGGGTTGAGCTTCCCCACAGCCTGCTTCACGTCCTGACGGGACACGGTCGCTCCGGCTTCGTCGTGCGTGCACCCTCAGGAGGACCGGTCCACGGCAAACCCCGAAAGCCTAACCAGCGCCCAGGTACGCCGCCAGAGCCGGCCGCCCGCGCCGGTCGAGCCATGCCGGGCCCGGCAAACCCCGGGCTCGACGCCGCAACTGGGCCGGGTCTGAGGCCCGGGCCTCCCTTGTCTGCCCCCTGTAGACCTGCCCCGCAGGTGGGGCAGCTCTACAGGGACCGAGAGTGGTGGCACCACCCCACCGACGGCCGCCTCGACGATCACCCGCGACCGCCGGAGCGGTTCCAGGGTGAGCGGGGCAGCGCGGTGCCGGCCACGGGGCGGCGTGCGCGACGGCGTCTGCGCCGGCCGGGGGTGCAGGGCGGACGGGCGGCGGTGTGTACGGCCACGTCGGCCGGTGACGTCGGTCGGCCGATCAACCAGCACAGGAAGCGATCCATGGCGGGCTCAGCCGACCGGGAGGCGCTCGGCGTCGGACCGGGAGATCTCGTACTGCGCCCCGCAGAATGTGCACTGCTGCGCGTAGCGGGTCCGGATCGGAATGAGCGGGATGAAGAAGAGGGTAAATTTCGTCGAACGGCGGGTGATCACCTGCGCGGCGTGGTTGCCGCAGTGGCGGCAGACCTGTTGCACCACCCCGGAGCGGTCGACCTTGGTACGCAGACCAAAGATGAAGAACATCGCCCGGCAGTACCCACCCCAACGCGAAAAGTCACCCCGCAGCGCTGACGAACGCGCCGCGAGCGTCGACCTCTGCTGGGTCGGCGCTCGCGGCGGGTGTCGGTGGGTCAGTTGGCCGGTGCGGGCTCCAGGCCGGGGACCTCCTCGGCGATCCAGATCGGCTGCCAGTTCGGCACCTCGTGGAAGCGGCGCAGCTCGAACAGCCCGGCAACCGACCCGCTCCAGGCCGCGTACGGCGGCTTGGCCTCGTCGAAGCCGCTCTGCACGAACGTCAGCGTGGTCCGGCCACCGGACTCGGCCAGCTCCCAGCTCGTGACGCCGACCGGACCCCAGTCGACGGACATCCGGCGACCGGGCTCCAGGTCGACGACCTTGGCGGCGTAACCGGTCTCGAAGCCGCCCATGGCGTACCGGCCGCCGACCCAGGGCTCGATGCCGATCGGGTAGCCGAACCAGGCGCTGGCCTGGTCGGAGTCGGTGAGCGACTCCCACACCTTGTCGGCGGGGGCGGCGATGACCAGCTCGCCGCGCAGGTCGGCGGAGGTGAAGTCGGTGCGGGGCAGCAGTGGCTTGCCCTCCAGGTGGGCGGCCAGGTTGGCGATGGACAGCGCCCAGTACGTCTGGAGCACGCCCCGGATGCTGGAGCCGCTCATCGCCTCGGCGAAGTCGAAGTGGCTCTGCGTCAACGTGAGCACCGTGCTGTCCGGGCTCTCGGCGGTGAGTTGGAGCTCGGTGGTGGTCTCCACCCCGTCGAGCAGCCAGCCGAAGCGCAGCGTGTCGTCGTCGGCGTGCAGCAGCTTCTGGTGCGGGGCGTCACCCTCGGGCGTGTAGCGGCCCCAGAACTCGTACCGCTGGGGCAGCTCGACCTCGGCGTGCTCGGCCAGCCAGAGACGCAGCTCGGCCGGGTCGGTCAGGGCCGCGCGGACACGCCCGACGGGCGCGGAGAGGCGGGCCTGGACCTTCAACGGCTCACTCATTGTCGTTCCCTTTCGGATAGCAGGCGACGGCCAGCTTGAAGGCGTCGCCTTCGCTGCCGCCGTAGCGGGTGAACAGATCCTGAAGTGCGGTTTGCAGGTCGTGCAGGAACTGCTGGCGCTGCTCGGCGGGGACCCGGATCTCGCCGGAGACCCCGATCGAGGGCAGCTCGGGCGCCGCCCGGTCCAGGCCGGCGATGTCGGCCTGGACCTCCTCCATCAGGTCGAGCAGGTAGCCCAGGCTCAGCTCGTCGCGGGCCCGGCGCAGGCCGATCCGGCCGACGAGGCGCGGGGACAGCCAGTACGACCGGGCGGCCGCCTGGTAGATGCCCTCGGTGATGCCGCGGACCTTGCGTTCGTTCACCAGCTCGACGAGGCCGGCCGCGACGAGCTGCTTGACGTGGTAGTAGACGCGCTGTGGCGTCTGGTCGAGTCGGGCCGCGACCTCGGTGCAGGTACGCGGTTCGGCGAGTTGCCGCAGCACCTCGACGCGCTGCGGCTTGAGCAGGACTTCGGCCTGCTCGATCTGCTCCAGGTACAGGACGTCTCTCATGGCAAAATCAGTTTGTACGTACAAAATTAGTTTGTCAATCGGTTCGCGAGAAGCCGCGCCGACTTTCTCGACGCGGCTTCAGGCAACTGTCAGCAGGTGATCAGGGCAACCAGTCCGGCCGCAACGGGTAGCCGTTCACCCCGTCCGGGCCGTTGTGCGTGGCCAGCACCTGGTGCAGCTGGATGCCGTTGCGCTCGAACGCCATCCGGGAACCGGCCATGTAGAGCCCCCACACCCGGGCGGTGCCCGCACCCACCTCCGAGACGCAGAAGTCCCAGTGCTCCACCAGGTTGCGGCACCAGGCCGCGAGCGTCAGCGCGTAGTGCTGGCGCAGGTTCTCCTCGTGGTGCACCTCCAATCCGGCGTCGTGCACCTCGCTGATCAGCCGACCCGGGCCGGCCAACTCGCCGTCCGGGAAGACGTACCTGTCGATGAACGCGCCGGAGCGGTGCGGCGCCCGGTTGTCCGCGCGCGTGATGGTGTGGTTGAGCAGCCGACCCCCCGCCCGCAGCCGGGACCGCAGCGCCCCGAAGTAGGTCGGGTAGTTACGCACCCCGATGTGCTCGGTTAGCCCGATCGAGGAGATGGCGTCGAACTGCTCGGCCGGCGCGTCCCGGTAGTCCAGGTGCCGCACCTCGGCCAGCCCGGTCAGCCCCTCCCGCTCGATCGCCGCCTGCGCCCACTCCGCCTGCGCCTTCGACAGGGTCACCCCGAGCGCCTTCACGCCGTACTCGCGGGCGGCGTGGCGCACCATGCCACCCCAGCCGCAGCCCACATCCAGCAGCCGCATCCCCTTCTTCAGCGCCAGCTTGCCGGCGACCAGGTCGTACTTCGCCGCCTGGGCCTGCTCCAGCGTGTCGTCCGGAGACCGGAAGACCGCACAGGTGTACGTCATCGACGGGCCGAGCACCTTCTCGTAGAAGGCGTTGGAGACGTCGTAGTGGTGCGAGATCGCCGTGCTGTCGCGCACCCGCGAGTGCCGCAGCCCGTTCATCACCCGCTTCCACCGCGGCAACGCCTCCTGCGGTGGTGCCGGCGGCGGCATCAGCCGCTCCCAGCCCAGCCCACGCACCAGCGCCAGCCCCTCGGCCAGCGACGGTGGGCGCAGCCGCAGCTCGTCCTTGAGCACCCGCAACGCCTCGTACGGGTCACCCGGGTGCACCCCGTGCAACGCCAGGTCACCACTGACGTAGGCCCGGGCCATGCCCAGGTCGCCCGGAGCGGTGAGCAGGTAGGACAAACCTCGCTCGGAACGGATCGCCAGGGTGATGCCCGCGTCGGACGGGCCGACGGAACTGCCGTCGTACCCGCTGATCCGCACCGGCAACGGCCCGGCGGTGACCGCGCGGATGACATCCGCCACGGTCGGACCCGTGTGCCGGCCCCCCGCCGGCGGGGTGGCGGGGACGCTCGCCGCCCCCTGATCTCTGTCGGTCAGGCTCATGCTCGTGCTACCGCCTTTTCGTACAGTCCCGTCAGCCGGTGGTCCGGGTCGTAGCGGTCTTTCACCGCCCGCCACGTGTCGCCGCCGTACAGGCGATCGAAGGCGTCCCGGTCGTAGTACGCGTCGGAGTAGAGCGACTTGTGGCCGCCCGACTCCGACACCCTGCGTTCGATCGTGCGGTTGACGTCGCCGTCGGCGGCGCCCGGCGCGATCGGCACGCTCCCCCAGAACCCAATGTTGACGTAGTCCTGCCCTGACCGGAGTGGATACAGCGGCCAGGACCGCGCCGAACCGGCGCCGGCCGGCTCGCGCAGCCGCAGCGGGCACAGCCACACCGGGTTCATCCCCACGGCGCCGGCGAACCAGCGCAGGAAGTCGGCGGTACGGTCCAGCGGGATCTCCACGTCCTGCACGACCCGTTCCCGGGCCGGCTGCCCGCGCAGTCGGTCGATCCGGGCCGCCACCTGGTGTCGGTGTTCCAGCCGCACCAGTCGGTGGTAGAAGTCGCTGCGCCGGTACCGCGACGGCCAGAACCGGCGGACGACCGGATGCTGCGCGCCGAACGCCGCCGAGCACCAGAACCAGTCGGTGTCCCAGCGCCAGAGATAGTCGTACGCGGTGAGCACGTCCCGGGTGCGCCGGCGCAGGGACCGGTAGTAGATCTCCTGACCGGTGTAGTCGCTCGGCGGGTCGGCGGCGTCGGTGAACGTGGCGAACACCAGGTACGCCTCACCGGGGCTGAACATCACCCCGTCCATCGCGTCGACCGGCTGACCGGCCCACGACCGGGTCGCGGTCACCTCGGCGATCGCGTCGGTGAGCGCCTCCAGGTCGGTGAACCGGACGTTGCGCAACGCCACGTACCGGCCGACCGGTTGCAGCTCGATGCGCAGCCGGGTCGCGTAACCGAGGCTGCCCAGCGAGTTGGGGAACGCGGCGAACAGGTCGGCGTGCTCCCCGTCGGGCCGGGCGGTGACGATCTCGCCGGAGCCGGTGAGCACGTCCAGCTCCCGCACCGACTCGTGCGGCAGGCCGTTGCGGAACGAGGTGGACTCGATCCCGAGGCCGGTCACCGCGCCGCCCAGCGTGATGGTGCGCAACTGCGGCACCACGAGCGGCATCAGCCCGTGCGGCAGCGTCGCGTCGACCAGGTCCTCGTAGGTGCACATGCCCTGCACGTCGGCGGTGCGCCCGGTCGGGTCGACCGACAACACGCCGTTGAGGCCGCTCACGTCGAGCCCCGGAGTCCGGGGCGCGGACCGGGGGCGGAACAGGTTGGAGGTGCGTTTGGCCAGCCGGACAGGCTCGCCCGTGGGCACCGCGGCGTACGACCGTCGCAGCGTGTCCACCGCTTGATCATGGTCAATGGGGTGATCCACACGCTCAGCGCGCATGTGATCACCTTACGCTCGTACCTGGGAATCCGTGGGATGTGGGCCGTGGCGGTTTCCCGTCCGGTGGCGGGCCAGGCGGTTACCGTGGCGGGCATGCCATCGCCCGCGATCACCGCCCTGGACGCCGCCGGCCTCACATATCGGCTGGTCAGCCATGGTGCGGTGGGCAGCCTCGCGGAGGCCGCCGCGGTCCGGGGCGTGGCCGTCCCCGATGTCGTCAAGACGATCGTGGTCCGCCGGAGTGTGGACGATCACTTGTTCGTGCTCACCCCGGGCGACCGGGTCATCTCCTGGCCCAAGCTGCGCACCCTGCTCGGAGTGCACCGACTCTCCATGCCGGACGCCGCCGGCGCGCTGGCCGCGACCGGCTACGAGCGCGGCACCATCACCCCGTTCGGCGCGAGCACGGCCTGGCCGGTGATCGCCGACGAGCGACTGCGCGGTCGGGAGATCACGTTGGGCGCCGGGGAACGGGGCCTCGCCATCGCGGTCGACGCCGACACCGCGATCACGGCTCTCGGCGCCACCGTGGCCGACGTCACCGACCCGCAACCCACCCGCTGAGCCCGTCGACAGGGGTCACCCACCGCCGCACCGACTGGCACTGGTTGACGGCGGTGGGTGAGGATGGCGCGTATGTCCGCGCCCGAGGAACGCCCCGACCCCGCCGGCACCGTCTACGGCGGCCGCCGACGGGCGGCACGATCCGGTCCACTGGCCGATCCGCTGCTGCGGGTGGCGCTGGCGGTCGGGCTGGTCGGCGTACTCCTCGGGGTGGTCTTCGCCACCGGGCTGCTCGACGGTGACGACGAGCCGACCGTGCCGGCGACGGTCGGCGCGCCGTCCACCGACGCGCAGCCCACCGGCGCGGCGGCCGAGCCGAGCCCGAGCGCGCCCGCCGCGCCGTCGCCGACCCCGGCGGTCCCGCCGGCCCCGCCGACCGGTCCCCGGGTGTTCAAGGCCGCCTCGGGGCTCTGCCTGGGGCTCGACGGCGACGGGCGGGAGGCGGCGGCCGAGTTGGCGACCTGCACCGGCGGCCCGGAGCAGCAGTGGGTGGTCAACCCGGCCGGGGCGGACGCGGTGACAGTGGCGAACGCCGCGCACGGTCAGTGCCTCGACGTCGAGGGCGGCAGTCGCGACGACGGCGCCCGGCTGATGCAGTTTCCCTGCCACGGCCAGGCCAACCAGCAGTGGCGGCTGAGCCCCACCGGCACCGGCCCGGTGCTGCTGGTCGCCGTGCACAGCGGCAAGTGCGCCCAGGCCGACGAGGAGGGCGTCGAGGCCGGCGACGACATCCGGCAGCGCCCCTGCGACGGCCGACCGGCCCAGCAGTGGATCGTGGGCTGACCGGCCGTCGCGCGGCAGCTCAGCCCCGGAAGCTCCACGCCTTCGGTGCGGTCGCGGCGGCCAGCACGGCCGCCGACACCGGCTGTCCCGGCCGGCGCCGCAGCAGCAACGACAGGCCGGCGGCGCCGATCGACAGCGCACCGGCCACGTACCAGGCCGTCGCGTAGTCACCGAGCTGGTCCCGCACCAGCCCCGCGCCTGTCGCGGCGAGCGCCGCGCCGAACTGGTGGGCGGCGAACACCCAGCCGAACACCACGGCCCCGGCGGATCCGAAGTACTCCCGGCACAACGCCACCGTCGGCGGCACGGTCGCCACCCAGTCCAGGCCGTAGAAGATGATGAACACCAGCATGCTCGGTTTGGCGGTGCCGGCGAACAGGCTCGGCAGGACCAGCAGCGACGCCCCGCGCAGCGCGTAGTACAAGCCGAGCAGCAACCGGCTGTCCACCCGGTCGGTGAGCCAGCCGGAGGCGATGGTCCCGACGATGTCGAAGAGCCCGACCAGGGCGAGCAGCCCGGCCGCGGTGGTCTGGGGCATGCCGTGGTCGTGCGCGGCCGGCACGAAGTGCGTACCCACGAGGCCGTTCGTGGTCGCTCCGCAGATCGCGAACCCGCCGGCCAGCAGCCAGAACGCGCGGGTCCGGGCCGCCGTCGCCAGCGCTCCCAGCGCCCGGGCCGCCGCGCCGCCGGTCGCCGGCGGCGCCGCGACGACCTCGGTCGCCCCGTAGGCGGGCAGCCCGAGATCCGCCGGGTGCTCGCGCAGCAACCACACCACGAGGGGTACGACCGCCAGCGCGGCGCCGGCCACGACGAGCGCGGCGGTACGCCAGCCGTGGTCGCGGACCAGGATGGCGACGAGCGGCAGGAACACCAGTTGTCCGGCCGCCCCACCGGCGGTCAGCACTCCGGTGACGAGGCCCCTCCGGCGCACGAACCACCGCCCGGTGATGGTCGCCACGAAGGCCAGCGCCATCGACCCGGTGCCCAGTCCGACCAGTACACCCCAACAGAGCAGCAGCTGCCAGCTGGCGCTCATGAAGACCGTCAACCCACTGCCGGCGGCGACCAGCAGCAGGGCCACCGAGACCACCCGGCGGATGCCGAACCGGTCCATCAGGGCGGCGGCGAACGGCGCGGTGAGCCCGTAGAGCAGCAGGTTCACCGAGACGGCGGCGGAGATGGTGGCCAGGGGCCAGCCGAACTCCTCGTGCAGCGGGTGCAGCAGCACCGACGGGGTGGCGCGGAAGCCGGCCGCGCCGACCAGCGCCACGAAGGCGACGGCGGCGACCAGCCAGGCGGGATGCAGACGGCGGTTTTTCATCACGCGACAAGTCTGGGCGGGGCCTCGCGCCCCGACGAGTGGCCGGAAAGCCATCATGCGCAATAATCGGGCCATGACGCCTCGCCCGCACCGGATCGCCGTCCTCGCCCTCGACCAGGTGGTCGGCCTGGACCTCGGCACCCCGTCGCAGGTCTTCAGCACCGCCCGGGCCGCCGACGACACACACTTCTACGACGTCCGGGTGTGCACTCCGGGCGGGCGGCCGGTCCGCAGCACGGGCGGCTTCCAGGTGCTGCCCGACCACGGTCTGGAGTTGCTCGACACCGCCGACACGGTGATCGTCCCCGGCATCCACGCCGGCAGCGCGTTGACCTCGGGCATCGTCGAGCCGGAGGTGGCCGAGGCGCTACGGGCGGCGTACGAGCGGGGGGCCCGGATCATGTCGATCTGCACCGGGGCGTTCGTGTTGGCCGCCGCCGGCCTGCTCGACGGGCGTCGGGCGACCACCCACTGGGCGTTCACGGAGCAGTTCCGTCGCCTGCACGGCGGGGTGGACCTCGACCCGGGCGTGCTCTTCATCGTCGACGACCGGGTGCTCACCTCGGCCGGAGTCGCCGCCGGCATCGACCTCTGCCTGCACGTCATCCGCCTCGACCACGGCAGCGAGGTGGCCAACCGGGCGGCCCGCCGCTGTGTGATGCCGCCGTGGCGCGACGGCGGCCAGGCGCAGTACATCGAACGGCCGGTGCCGAAGGTCACCGAGTCCAGCACCGCGGGAGCGCGGGAGTGGGCACGGCAGCGGCTGCACGAGCCGATCGCCCTGCGGGACCTGGCCGAGCAGGCGCGGATGAGCGTACGCACCTTCACCCGACGCTTCCGGTCGGAGACCGGCCTGAGCCCGGCGCAGTGGCTGCTGCAACAGCGCACCGATCACGCGCGACTGCTGCTGGAGACGACCGACCTCACCGTCGACCAGATCGCGCACCGCGCGGGTTTCGGCACCACCGCCGCCCTGCGCCAGCAACTCCACCAACGCATCGGTGTGGCGCCCTCCGCCTACCGCCGCACCTTCCACCCCCGCCCAGCCCTGGCCAAGACCTGACCCCCGCCCCCACCCCGCGATCTTGCACTTACTGTCGTTGACTTGACCCGTTATGCAACTTTCGTCGGGACAGAAAGTGCAAGATCGGCGGAGAGGTTGGGGTGGGCGGCGTCGCTCAGGCGCGGAGGACGTGCAGTTGGGCCTGGTGCTTGGGCAGGTGGACCCTCGTGTGCAGGTCGAGCGTGCGGGACCAGGGCAGCGGCTCGTCCACGACGAGGTCGAAGCCCTCCCGCAGGTGGGTCTCGACCGGGGTCTCCGCCGCCAGGCCGAGCTGGTCGACAAGCCCGCACAACCGGTCGCTGGTGCCGTGCAGCAGGGCGGTCAGCCCCCGCAGACCGCCCTGCTCGGCGACCAACGCGTCGAGCTGTGGCCGGTGGATGTCCTCTTCCAGCTCGTAGTAGGCGAACGGCGACCCGGCCAGCAGCGCCTCGGTGGCCTGGATCATCAACTCGTCGTTGGCGACCAGGTGCGCGACGATCTGCTCGGCGCTGAGCTGCCCCTCCGGGGCCGCCCCGAACTCCCCCGCGTCAAGCTCGACGAACACCCCGTCGTAGGCCTGGCGCAGCCCTCCACTCTCCATGCCCCCAGTCAACCTGCCCGGCGGGACGTTAGCGGCGGGATTGGCGGGAGCGGAGGTAGTCGCTGACCACGTACTCGCCGAGGTCGTCGGTGTCGGGCGTGAACATGCGGCCACGGCTGCGGCGGGCCACCGCGTCGACGAAGCGCCGCAGGCCCGGGTCGTCGCCGAGCATGAACAGGTTGAGCGTGGCGCCGTAACGGCTCAGCCGGTCCACCTCACGGACCGTCGCCTCGATCGTCTCCGGCAGCGGCGGCCAGTGGAACAGCGCCTCCCCGTCGTCCGGATCCAGGTGGGCGGTCGGCTCGCCGTCGGTGACCACCAGGACCACCGGCTCGGCGTCCGGATGCCGGCGCAGGTGTCGACCGGCCAACCGCAGCGCGTGCTGGAGGTTCGTGCCCTGCTCCCCGTCCGGCTCGACGGCGGCCAACTGCTGCTGGGTCAGCGTCATCGCCTCCCGGCCGAAGCCCACGATCTGCAGGGCGTCCTGCGGGAAACGCGTCTCCATCAGGTGCGCCAGCGCCAGCGCCGTCTGCTTCATCGGCCCCCAACGACCCTGCGAGATCATCGAGTACGACAGGTCGACGCAGAGCACCACCGCCGCCGAGGCCCGCCTCTCGGTCTCCACCACCTCGAAGTCGTCCACCGCGAGCTGCACCGGAACCGTCGGCCCGGCCCGGCGGACCGCCCGGGTCAGCGTCCGGACCACGTCCAACGGCTGCTCGTCGCCGTACTCCCAGGGTCTGGACCCACCGCTGACCTCGCCGGCCGCCCCCGCCGAACGCAGGTCGTGCTGCCCGCGCGGCCCGGCGGTCAGGTCGGCGAAGACCCGTCGCAGCGCGGTCCCGCCCAGCCGGCGCAGCGCCTTCGGGCTCAGCGTGAGCCCCTCCGCGTCCCGGCTCACCCAGCCCTGCCGGCGTAGCTCCCGTTCCAGGTCCCGCAGCCGGCGCACCTCGTCGGCCGCCTCCCGGCCCAGCGTGCGGGCGACCGCGTCGACGTCCACGTCGTCGAGCGTGGCCCCGGGGTGTTCCTGGTCGAGTTGGTCCAGCAGGTCGTCCAGCTCACCGATCTCACCCAGCGCGCCCGCCGCGTCGGCGTAGCCCAGCGGCTGGTCGCCCCGGACCCGCTCGCCGCGCCCCCAGCGCAGATCCGGGCGCAGCGCCCGCAGGTTGGCGTCGAGCGCCGACAACTCCCCCGCCAGGCGGTCGCCGAGCGACTGCTGCATCAGCCCGGCCAGCTCGGCGCGCTGCCGGTCGGAGAGCGAGTTCATCAGCCGCTCGCCGGCCGCCGAGCGGCGGGCCAACACGTCGATCAGCTCGTCGACGGTCTCCGGCTGCTCCGGGAAGAAGTCGCCGTGTCGGCGCATGAACTCGGCGAACGCGTCGGTGGTGTCCTCCGCGCGGCCGTGCCGGGCCAGCAGGTCGTTCAGGTCGCCCATCATCTCGGCCAGCCGCTGCTGGGCGGCCGGGTCGGCGGACGCCCGTACCGCGTCGCGCAGGCCGGCGAAGCGCTGACCGAGCACGTCGTCGCGGAGCTGGTCGAGGATCTGCTGGTACGACCGGCGGGCGTCCTCGCTGGCCCACTGGTAGCCGGACAGCTCCTCCACCGCCCGTGCCGTCGAGCGGGGCAGATTGTCGAGCACCGACTCGGCGAACCGCGCGCCGTCGTCGTCGCGGCCCCGCAACTCGTCCCGCTCGGCGGCGAGCGCCTGGTCGAGCAGGGCCCGTGCCCTGGTCACCGCGCCGTCCAGGTCGCCCCGGCGGAGCGCCTCCCGGCGGAGTCGCCGAGCGCGGGCGGCCAGGTCGTCCAGCCCGCCCCGCCCCTGCGGACCACGGCGCAGCAGATCCCGCAGCGCCTCCCGCAGGCTGCCGCCGGCCAGCACCTCGGCGCCGACCTCGTCGACAGCTTCGCGTACGTCGTACGGGGGTGCCAGCGGGTCGGGCCCGCCGGTCCACTGCCCGTACCGGAACCGATTGCCGGCCATGGTCAGCCCCGGCCGCCGTAGACGGTGCGCCCCGAGTCGGTGACGTCCTTGCCCAGCCGGCGGGTCAGGTGCAGCCCTTCGAGCACGAACTCGACGGCGGCGGCGGCCTCCTCCGGGGTGGGCGCGTCGCCCAGGCCGAGCCGGTCGAGGACCTTCGCCAGCCCGGGTACGGTGCCGACCTGGCGCAGCAGCTCCGTCGCGCTGACCAGCTCGCCGGTCTCGATCGCCGCGCCGTCCTCGACAAGCGCCGTGAACCCGGACAGGTCCAGCCCGGCCAGGTGCGCCCGGAACGTCTCGGCGGTCGCGGTCCGCAGCAGGTGGGCGAGGATCTCGATCTCCCGCCCCTCCTCGCCGGACTCGAACTCCACCTTGCCGCGCAACGTGCTGGTCACCGACACCGCGTCGCCGACCCGGGCCACCGCCGCCTCGGGGCGGCCCTCCGGGGTGCCGGCGCCGGCGAGCAGGCCGGCGCGACGCAGGGCGGCACCGGCGACCGTCTCGGCGGCGGCGATGGCGAACCGGGCGGAGACACCCGAGCGCGGGTCCACCGAAGGCGACTCCCGGACCGCGCGGGCGAAGCGGGCCAGCACCTCCAGGACGTGCTCCGGCACGGCGGCGACCAGGTCGGCCTCCTGCCGGATCAACGCCAGCTCCAACTCCAGGTCGACCGGGTAGTGGGTACGGATCTCCGCGCCGAACCGGTCCTTGAGCGGAGTGATGATCCGGCCCCGGTTGGTGTAGTCGTCCGGGTTGGCGCTGGCCACCAGGAGCAGGTCCAGCGGCAGCCGCAGTTGGTAGCCCCGGACCTGGATGTCGCGTTCCTCCAGGACGTTGAGCAGCGCCACCTGGATGCGTTCGGCCAGGTCGGGCAGCTCGTTGACGGCGAAGATGCCCCGGTTGGTGCGCGGCACCAGCCCGAAGTGGATGGTCTCCGGGTCGCCGAGGGTGCGGCCCTGGGCGATCCGGATCGGGTCGACGTCACCGATCAGGTCGCCGACGCTGGTGTCCGGGGTGGCGAGCTTCTCGCCGTAGCGCATCGAGCGGTGCAGCCAGCCGATCGGCAGGTCGTCGCCGGCCTCGGCGACCTGGGCGCGGGACGCGGGGGTGAGCGGGTGCAGGGGGTGCTCGTTGAGCACCGAGCCCACGATGACCGGGGTCCACTCGTCGAGCAGCGCGCCGAGCGAGCGGATCAGTCGGGTCTTGCCCTGGCCGCGCTCACCGAGCAGCACCATGTCGTGGCCGGCGAGCAGGGCCCGCTCGACCTCGGGCAGCACGCTGTCGTCGTAGCCGACGATGCCGGGAAAACGGGTCTCGCCGGAACGCATCCGGGCGAGGAGGTTGTCGCGGAGTTCCTGCTTGACGGTGCGGTATCGGTGACCGGCTGCCCGCAGCGCGCCGAGCGTGCCGGGCAGGTCGGCCGGTGGAACCGGGATTACCGGGTTAGGCGCAGTCACCCGACCCACGCTAGCTCACATTCGCAGGGGCGCCCCGGGCATCAGGGGGCACCCCCACTCCCACCCTCACTGCCGGCCGCAGCGCCGGCAGGCGCCGCGCCGGCGCAGGTGGTACGCGTAGGTGGCCGCGCCGAGTGCCACGCCCCACAGCGGCCAGAGCAGCATCGGCGCCCCGGTGAGGCTGAGCCCGCCGGTCAGCCGCCAGAACTCGGGATTGCTGAGCAGCCCCAGTGAAGCCGCGGTCACGGAGATGGCGACCAGGCTGGCCGGCACCACGGCCAGCTTCACCGGCACCCGGCGACCGGCGAGGCCGGCCATCCAGCGCGGGAACCGCTCGCCCCAGCGCTGCACCAGACCGAGGGTGAGGATCGCGCCGACGGTGGCGAAGGCGGCCAGCCCGAACCCGGCCCAGACCAGCCCGGTGTCCTGCATCTCGGTCAGGAACTCGCGGGAGATGCCGAGCGGGATGCCGGCCGCCCAGGCGAACCGGGTCAGCGCGTACGTCAACGGGATGGCCGCGGCGATGCCGGCGGCCCACCGGCCCCAACGGGTGGCGGCGGCCGGGGTGGTCCACCCTCGGTCGGTGTGGCCGCGGCCGCAGCCCACGCAGGCCGCGGCGGTACGGCGCTGCCAGGCGAGCACCGCCCCGACCAGCAGCAGCCCGCCGGCCAGCGCCGCGAACCGGCCGAACAGCGCCCAGTTGAAGACGTCGGAGTAGTCGATCGGCGGCCAGCCGAACGGCGCACCGACGATCAGGATCGGCAGGTAACCGAGGACGATCAGCACTCGGACGTCCGGCACGACCAGGACCAGCACGAACGCGACCGCCCAGCCGTAGCCGGCGAGCAGCGCCCGCAGCGGGCCGGACGGACGTGCCGCCGGGCGACTCATGGCCAGCGCGGCCACCGCGGCGGTGAGCAGCACGCCGGCGAAGAGCGGGGTGGCCACCTCCACCGGCACGAGGCGGAGCAGACTGACGTCGCCGCCCTGGGGGTCGTTCGGGCCGAAGGGGTAGCCGGTGCCGGTGAGCATGCTGAGCAGGGCGAGAACGCCCCAGAGGCCGAGCCAACCGGCGGCCAGTGGGGCGAGCCGGTCGGGCCAGCGGGAGTCGGTACGAGGCGGGGAGGCGGTGATCGTCGTCATGCTCTCAGCCTCGACCGATGTCCGATCGGTTCCCTCCCGGCCGGCGGTGAAGCCGCTCCCCCGGTAGAGGGAGCGATCAGCCGGACGGGGTGACGAAGCCGGACTCGTAGGCGGCGATGACCGCCTGGGTGCGGTCGCGGGCGCCCAGCTTGGCCAGCACGTTGCCGACGTGCGTCTTGACGGTCTCCACCCCGACCACCAGGTGGGCGGCGATCTCCGGGTTGGACCGGCCGGTGGTCATCAACCGCAGCACCTCGGCCTCCCGCTCGGTGAGTCGGGCGGCGCGCAGTTGGTCGCCGCCGGCCGGCCCGTACGCCCCGACGAGCTGACGGATCGCCGCCGGGAAGAGCAGCGACTCCCCCGCCGCGACCACCCGGACCGCCTCCACCACCTCGGCGGGCCGGGCCCGTTTGAGCAGGAAGCCGGACGCGCCCGCGCGCAGCGCCTCGTAGACGTACTCGTCGTTGGCGAACGTGGTGACCACCAGCACCCGGGGCGGGTCGGCGGAGGTGGCCAGCAGGTGCCGGGTGGCCTGGATGCCGTCGATGCTGGGCATCCGCACATCCATCAGCACCACGTCCGGCCGGTGCCGGGCGACCAGCGGCGGCACCTCGGCGCCGTCGGCGGCCTCGGCGAGCACCCGCAGGTCGGGTTGGGCGTCGATGATGGCGCGCAGCCCCACCCTGATCAACTCGTCGTCGTCGACGATCAGCACCCCGGTGGTCATGTCGCCTCCTCGTAGGGCAGACGGGCCCGGATCAGCCAGCGGTCGCCGTCGGGGCCCACGGTGATCCGGCCGCCGAGCAGCAGCACCCGCTCCCGCATCCCGTCCAGTCCTCGACCGCCGCGGCCCGGGTCGGCCCGTCCGGGACGGTCCACCGCGTTCACCAGTTCCAGTTCCAGTGCTCCCGCGTGCAGGTCCAGTCGCAGCGTCACCGGCCCCGCACCGTAGCGGGCGGCGTTGGTCAGGCCCTCCTGGACGATCCGGTAACCCTCCCGGGAGACCACCGCGGGCACCCGGGCCGGGTCGCCGACGCGGTGTGCGTGCACCGCCAACCCGGCCGCGCGGGCGTCGGTGACCAACCGGTCCAGGTCGGCGAGGGTACGCTGCGGCGCCACCACGGGCTGGGCGGTGCCGGCCTCCCGGAGCACCCCGAGCACATGGTCCAGCTCGTCCATCGCGGTCCGTCCGGTCTCCTCGATGGCGGTCAGCGCCCGACGGACGAACTCCCGGTCGGTGTCAAGGACTTCGCGGGCGGCACCGGCCTGGAGGGTGGCCACGGTCAGCGCGTGACCGATCGAGTCGTGCAGCTCCCGGGCCAGCCGGTTGCGTTCGGCGAGCCGGGTGGCCTGCGCCTCCAGGGCGGCGATCCGCTCCGCCTGCGCGGGGCCGAGCAGCACCGGCGCCATCGAACCGGCAAGCGCGCCGAGCCCCGCGACGGCGTAGCCGAGACCGACGAGCATCGCCACCCCGGTCACGGTCAGCCAGCCGCTGTCCCGCCCGTCCAACGGCCCGAACCGTTCCTGGCTTGTCAACTCGGTGTCGACGCCGAACTGTTGGGCGATGAAGGCCAGCGCCATCGGCAGGGCACTGAACAGCGCGATCATCACCACCGCGCCGACGATGAGGTGGGTGGCGATCCACAGTGCGCTGCGCAGTCGGGTCTCCCGGTCGCCGCGATGCCCCAGCGCGGGCTCGGGGAGGTCGACGCCGAGCAACCTCCGCACGGCGGCGATCTCCAGGGCCCGGCTGCCGTCCAGCAGCAGCGGCACCACGGCGATCAGCACCGCGACCACCAGCAGCGCGTAGGTCAGGGAGCGGGGGATCGCCGAGTCGCCGAGCAGTTCGACGAAGGTGACCACGAGCAGCCCGTACGGCAGCGCCAGCACGCCACCGAGCAGCAGGAACACGCCGCGTCGCCAGGTGGTGCCGGCGACCAGCGGGGCCAGCGCCGCGCGGAAGGTCATTCCGTCATTCTGCGGCCCGGATCGGTTGCGGCGACTCCCCCAAGCCGGGGAGATCTCAGCGGTGGTCGGCCACGTACTGCTGGGGGTCCTTGTCGCGGAACGGCAAATTGCGGCCGTTCTTGTGCTCGCCGTAGAAGGTGAGCCAACGTTGGCCCAGCTCGGCGCGGAGTTCGGTGCTGGCGTGCCGGCGGAAGTCGGGCAGTGCCTCGTCCTCCTCCTCGGCGAGGTGTTCGCTGTTCTCCCGGCGGGCCGTGCCGACCGCCGCCCACCACTGCTCCGAGCCGACCGGGTGCAGTTTCGCCTCGGCGACGGCGTCGCGGATCTTGTTGTGGTCGCCGATCGCGTCGGCGGTCTCGTCCTCGCCGTCGTCGCCGTGCTTGACCAGGTGCGGGTAGAGGATCGCCTCCTCCGCCTCGGCGTGGATGTCCAGGTGCAGGGCGAGGGCGTCCCAGATGGCGAGCATCTCCTGCTCGTCGCGGGCGTCGTCGAGGCGGGCGAAGCCGCGCCGGAAGGCGGCGTGGTCGTCCAGGATCAGAGCGGTGATGTCGTCCACTGTGCTCACTTTCCGGTGGTGTTGGCGAACCGGGCACGCAGCATCGCCGGCATCGCGGCGAGCCCGGTGACCGGTCGGAAGCGTTTGGCGGCCTCGGCCAGCGCCGCGTACTCGTCGTCGGCGAGGTCGAGGTCCGCGGCGGCGGCGTTGCGTTCCATCTGCTCCACCCCGGACGCTCCGGGGATGGCGAGCACGTTCGGGTGGTGCAGCAGGTAGGCGAGCGCGATCTGGCTGGGGGTGGCGTCGTGGGCGTCGGCCACCTGGCGCAGGGTGTCGATCAGGACCGCGCCGCGTTCCAGGTTCTCCGGCAGGAAGTACGGGTTGGCCCGCCGCACCGCGCCGCTCGGCGGGTTCTTCGCGTCGTAGCGGCCGGAGAGGAAGCCCTGCGCCAGCGGGCTGTACGCGATGACCACCCGCCCGGCCTGCCGCGCGTACGGCAGCAGGTCCTGCTCGGGCGCGCGGTCCAGCATGCTGTAGCGGACCTGGTTGCTGAGCACCCGCCGGCCGAGCGCCGCCTCGGCGACCTGCCAGCGGCGCAGCCCGTAGTTGCTCACCCCGACCTCGCCGATCAGCCCGACGTCCTGCAACACCCGCATGCCGCGCATGGTGGTGTGGTCGGCGACGAGCGGGTGGGGTTGGTGCACCTGGTAGAGGTCGATGCTCGTGACGCCGAGCCGGGCCGCCGAGGCGACCGCCCGCTGCTGCACCACAGCGGCCACCGGCAGCACGGGAAAGATCTTGCTGGCGACCACGACCTTCGGCCGGTCGTCGCCGAGCGCCGCGCCGAGGATCCGCTCGCTGCGCCCGAACCCGTAGACCTCGGCGGTGTCGAAGACCGTCACGCCCAGCTCGACGGCCCGCCGGACGATCTGCGCCGCCCGCCTGTCGAAGTCCGGGCCGTAGCCCCACTCCCGGGAGCCGAACTGCCAGGTGCCCAACCCGATCCTGGACAACGGTTTGGGAGTGTCGAGGCCGATGAACCGCATGGCGTCGAAACTACCCCGCTGTCCTGATTCGCACGCCTGATCCGGGGTACCACGGCCCGGAGTTAGGCTCATGATCGTGACCTACCTCGCCGCGGATGACCGCTACGACACCATGACCTACCGGCGCAGCGGACGCAGTGGCCTGCGACTGCCCGCCGTCTCCCTCGGGCTGTGGCACAACTTCGGCCCGGACCGCCCGTTCGACAGGCAGCGCGACATCGTCAGGCGGGCCTTCGACCTGGGGGTCACCCACTTCGACCTGGCCAACAACTACGGGCCGCCGCCCGGATCGGCGGAGGAGAACTTCGGTCGGCTGCTCGCCACCGACCTGCGGGCGTACCGCGACGAGTTGGTCATCTCCAGCAAGGCCGGCTACCTGATGTGGCCCGGCCCGTACGGCGAGTGGGGCTCGCGGAAGAACCTGATCTCGTCGCTGGACCAGTCGCTGGGCCGGATGGGGCTCGACTACGTCGACATCTTCTACTCGCACCGGTTCGACCCGGACACCCCGCTGGAGGAGACGATGGGCGCGCTGGATGCCGCCGTCCGCTCCGGCAAGGCGCTCTACGTGGGCATCTCGAACTACAACTCCGAGCAGACCGCACGGGCCGCCGCGATCCTGCGCGACCTGGGTACGCCGCTGCTGATCAACCAGCCGTCGTACTCGATGCTCAACCGCTGGACCGAGTCCGACGGCCTGCTCGACACGCTGGAGCAGGTCGGGGCGGGTTGCATCGCGTACAGCCCGCTGGCCCAGGGGCTGCTGACCGACCGTTACCTGGGCGGCATCCCGGCCGACTCGCGGGTGCGCACGAGTGTCTTCCTCAACGAGAGCGACCTCAGCGACGAGAAGATGGCCACCATCCGGGGGCTCGGGGCGATCGCCGAGCGGCGCGGCCAGTCCCTCGCCCAGCTCGCGCTCGCCTGGGCGCTGCGTGATCCCCGGATGACCAGCCTGATCATCGGGGCGAGCAGCGTCGGGCAGTTGGAGACGAACATCGCCGCGCTGGACAACCTCGACTTCACCGCCGAGGAGTTGGCCGAGATCGACGGTCTGCTGCGCTGACCCGCGCGGGCGGGCCGGGTCACCAGATCCGGCGCCGCCCGACGCGGTGGTTGCGTACCTCGCACTGACGGCCGACCGGGGCCGCGGGGGTGCGGCGTCGCCGCCCCGCGCCGACAAGCAGCACCAGGAGCAGCACGACGGCGGCGCCCGCCAGCACCGGCCAGCGCGCGCCGAGGTCGGTCACCGACGCCACCGGCACGCCCGGGTCGGCCGCCGCCGCCACCGCCGGGTCGGTGGCGGCCGGCCGGCTCGCGGCGGTACGCGGCGCGGCAGCGCCCGCCTTAGTCGCGGCCCTCGTCGGGGTGGCCTTGGCCCTGGCGTCGCGGAACACCACGTCCGAGCAGGAGTAGTAGGTGTCCGGGGTGGTCGAGTTCTGCCAGATCGTGTAGATCAGGTGTCGACCCGTACGGCCCGTCGGCAGTCGACCCGGCAACTGGTACGCCCCGGCCCGCACCCGCGGGTCGCTAAGCGTCAGAAACGGACGTGTTTCGAGGTCCGACCAGGTCAGCGGGGCTTTGGGGTCGTACCCGGGCCTGGTGACGTAGAGCCGGAAGGTGCCCCGGTGCTCGATCGTGGTCCGGTACCGGAAGGTGAACGTCGCGCCCGCCGTCAGGTCGGTGGCCGGCCAGTCGGTGCGGGGCAGGTCCAGCCCCCGGTACGCGGACAGCCCGCCGCTGCACAGCTCACCGTCCGGGATCCGTTCCCGGTCTCGCCCGTTGATCGCGGCGACCCGCACGTTGTCCCATTCCCGGACGGCCGCGCCCGCTTCGACGGCGGCCTGGCAGGCGGCGGTGGTCGCGTACCGGCCCTCGGGTCCGCAGGCCGCCGCCCGGCTGATCGGGTCGGTCGGGGCGCCGTGCGCGGCGGCGGGTGTGGCGGCCAGCGGCACGGTCGCGGCAGCGACGAGCACCGTGGCGAGGAGCCGGCGTACGGTCATGAGGTTGACCTCCCGCCCACTGATACGGCCGGCGGGCGGCAAAGGTTCGACGTCGGCACCTGGTCACCGTTTCCGGTCGAGGGCGGGTCGCGCCGCGTTCGGCGAGATGGCCCAGGTGGGGGCACCACGGCGGCGGGAATCTCCGGGCTGGGTGCGGCGTTTCGATACTCGGAACCGCTGGAACCGAGGAGGCAGACATGAAGGTACGTAGCTCGTTGCGTGCGCTGAAGCAGAAGCCGGGTTCGGTGGTGGTCCGCCGTCGTGGCCGGGTGGTCGTGGTGAACCGCGCCAACCCGCAGTGGAAGAGCCGCCAGGGCTGACCCCGCCCTTAACGGACATACAGTCGACAAGCGCCCTGACCGGTCACACCGGTCAGGGCGTTTGGTCTGTGCCCCCACGGAGAAGCTGACTCTTGTCCGGTTTGCCGCTGGGCGCGAGCGGGACTCGGTCGATGACCGTGACGGTGCGCGGCACCGCGAGATCGTTCACCTGCACGGCCACGAGTGCGCGCAGCACGTCTGGGTCGGGCGTTCTCCCGGCCCTCGGCACCACGAAGGCGTGCACGGCCTCGCCGGTCGTCTCGTCCGGCCCCCCGACCACGTACGCCTCGGCGACCGTCGTGTCGGCGGCCAGCGCCCGTTCCACCGGCCCGGCGTGGATCACCTGCGCGTTCACGATGATCACGTCCCGCGCCCGCCCGAGCAGCCGCAGGTATCCGTCGGCGTCGAGCTTTCCCAGGTCACGCGTACGCACCCAGCCGTCCACGAACACCTCGGCCGACTCGCCCGGGTCCTGCCAGTACGAGGAGGCCTGCGCGGGGGTGCGGACGAAGATCTCCCCGTCGCGGACGCGGACGTCCACGGCCGGACGACCGACGGTGGCGAGCGTGGCCGCGTCGGCAAGCATCTCGGCCGGGGTCACCATCGCGATCATCGACGTCTCGGTCTGCCCGTACCCGTGGAAGAGCACCGGACCCAGCACGTCGAGCGCCTCCGCCAGCCGGCCCGGCGCGAGTGGCGACCCGGAGACCATCAGCGCCCGCAGGTGACGCAGGTCCACCGGGTTGGCGCGCTGGTCCCGGACCAGCTGGTGCAGCTTGCCGACGGTGATCACGCTCGCCGTGGCCCGGTGCGCGACAAGGGCGGCCGGGAAGACCGGCCGGGGCGCCACGACGAGGGTGCCGCCCGCGACGAGGGCGAGGACGCCGTACTCCAGCATCACCTGACTGGCCAGCGAGCCGAAGACCAGGTAACGCCGCAACCGGGTGGCCAGGTCGGCGATGGCCGGGGGCCAGCGGTCCGGGTACGCCACCCAGGCCGCCGACATGGCCGCGTAGGTCTGCACCACGCCCTTCGGTGTCCCCGTGCTCCCACTTGTCCAGATGATCCGCGCGGGATCCGCGGCCCGTCCCGCCGCGACGAGCGGCAGCCCGTCGTCGGGATGCTCGGCGAGCGCGGCCAGCGCGGCCGAGTCGACCACGAGGGAGCCGGACAGCTGTGCCGGGCTCAGGTCGGCACGCCACCCGGACACCCGCGCCCCGACGGCGAAGGCGGCCATCGTGGCGGCGAAGGCGGCGGCGGTGACCGGCAGGTCGAGCGTGACACCCACTCCGGGCCCCGCGCCGCGGGAGCGCAGCCCGGCCGCGACGCGCCGGACCAGACCCGCCATCGCCGAGGCGGTCGTGACTGTCGACGCGTCCTCGAAGACCGGCCGGTCCCCGCCGGACTCCAGGAGGTCGAGGACGGGCTGCGGCCAGACGTCAGCGGGCATCGGCGAGGACGCCCTTGACGAAGACCTCCAGGGGCTGCCGATGCACGGTCGGTAGGTCCCACTGGTTTTCCAGGTTCTCCGCCAGGTGGTGCTCGGCGACTGTCTGCCCGTCGCGCAGCACCCGGACGACGGGGTGCAGATAGCTGGCGTCGTGCGCGGCGCTCGCGTCGTTCTCGGCCGGGCGCGGCACGGTGATGTCGAACGGGTCGACCTGGTCGTGGTCGGGGCCGTACTCCAGGGTGACCAGCAACGCGAACACGTCCGGCTCCGTGTCGCGCAGGTAGGCGACCGGCACCTCCTCGCGGTAGCGGGCGGCCTCGCCCTCCACCGTGATGACGTCGCCGAGCACCGCGAACTGCTGCCACAGCGCCGAGGTCACGTTGATCCGGGCGATTATCGAATCGGCGATCGCCTCCGGTGTCGAGGCGATCCGCCGGGACGGCCAGGGCTGCCCGTGGTGCCGCTCGCGGAGGATGTGGTGCAGTGCGCGGGTGGCATAGCGGAAGCCGTGGATGAAGCCGTTCGTGGACTTCTTGAAGTCACGCTGCTGGCTGAGGGTGCCGGCGAAGTAGAGGCCTGGGACGTTCACCGACTCGAAGGCCGGCGTCTGCGCCGGGAACCGATCGTCGATGACCAGCTCCGGCCGGGCGGACTCGGCGAAGATGGACGCGTCGAAGCGGAATCCGGTGCAGAGGATGACCCTGTCGTACTCGAGTTCGCGCAGATTCTCGACCGTCCGGGCGTACCGGAACAGCACCCGGAACCCACCGTCCTCCCGCTTGCTGATCTGTTCCACGGTGCCGTCCAGGACGGCGTTCTGCGACTTCAACTGATAGGTGTCCAGGAAGTTGTTGTTCACCGCCCGCAGATGCCCGACGTAATGGGACTGCCAGGCCAGTTTGATGGAGTGCGGCCCGGCGACGTGAATCGTGGCGGCGGTCTCGACGAGCGCGTCCGCGGTCTCGAAGGCCGAATTGCCCTTACCGATGATCAAGACGCGCTGATTGACGAAGTCGGTGGGTTCGACGCTTACGGTGTCGTAGCGCTCGGCCAGGTCCGCACCCTCGATCGGCGGCACGTGGAGCGCGGGGACGCCGGTGGCGACGACGACTCTGCGGGCCGTCCACGTGTGGTCGCCGGCCTGCACGGTGAACACGTCGCCGGTCTTCGACACCGAGGTCACCCGGGTGTCGTAAACGATGTTCAGGCCCCGCGCGACGTCGGCGAGATAACGCACGAGATCGTCGGCGGCCGGAAAGTAGCTCGTGCTGTAGTTCTTGAAGAGCAGCCCCGGATCGTCGGTCAGCAACGAGTTCCAGTCCGACCGCAGATTGAACTCCGGGTTCGTCGACCCGGTCCACACCTTGTTGATCGAGATTAGCTGACGGTGCCGGGGATAGGTCTCGAAGAATGTGCCAGCCCGGGGGCCGCCCTCCAGCACCACGTAGTCGTGACCGTCGCGTTCGAGCAGGGCCGCGAGCTGCAGGCCGGCCGGCCCGGCTCCAATGATCAGGCAATCGTGCGTCATGCGCCGCAATTTACTGAGGCGATTTCAGAACGCTCTGAGAAAGGGCCTCTAGCATCCGCTTCCATGACGATTGAGGTGGATTTGGCAGCGCCCCTGCGCCTTGCCGACCTGCGCGTCGCGGCAGGCCCGGTCACTGTCGTGATCGGCGACGAGGTGCGAAACCGCGTGGCGACCGGGCGCGCGTTCCTCGGCAAGGCGCTCGGCGACGACCGGGCGATCTACGGCGCCACCACCGGCTTCGGGGCGCTTGTCGGCTACGCGGGCCGGGCCGACCAGCGCGACCAGGCCGACAACACTCTCGCCCACCTCGGGGCGGGCCAGGGCACGGACCTGGCCCCGGACGTCGTACGCGCGACGCTGCTGGTCCGCGCCTGGTCCCTGGCCCGGGGCGCGTCGGGGGTCTCGCCGCACGTGATCGACGCGCTCGCGGCCATGCTCGGCACGACGTTCACACCGGCGATGCCCCGGCTCGGCTCGGTGGGAGCCAGCGGTGACCTGATCCCGCTCGGAGCCGCCGCCCAGGCGCTGCGCGGTCGCGGGCACGCCTACCTGGACGGCGTCCGGATGCCGGCCGGGGATGCCCTGGCCAAGGCCGGCCTGGAGCCGCTGCCGCTCGACGGCCGGGACGCCCTCGCGCTTGTGAACGGCACGTCGCTCACCACCGCGGCGCTGGCCCTCGCCCTGGGCCGGGTCCGCACCTCGCACCGCGTGGTGCAGACGCTCACCTGTCTGCTCGCCGACCTGCTCGGCTGCGATCCGCAGTTCCTCGATCCCGCCCTCCTCGCCGCGTACGCGCACCCGGGCGCCATCGAGGTCGGGGCGTCGATGCGGGCGACCTCCGCCGGCCTGCGCGGGTCCGGTACGAGACCGCTGCAGGAGCCGTACAGCATCCGCTGCGCGCCCCAGTTGCTCGGGGCGGCCGAGGACGCCCTGCGCTACGTCGACGGCGTCGTGGCGGCGGACCTCGACGGGGTCAGCGACAACCCGTTGTTCTTCCCGGCCGATGACAGGGTCGTGCACGGCGGCAACTTCTTCGGCCAACCCGCCGCGTTCGCCGCCGACGTCCTGACCATGGTGATCGCCCAGGTCGGCAACCTCGCCGAGCGCCAACTCGACCTGCTCGTGGATCCCGGGCGCAACGGCGGACTGCCGCCGATGCTCGCGGCGGGGCCGGGCCAGCAGCACGGGCTGCAGGGTGTCCAGCTCGCGTCGACCGCCCTCATCGCCGAGATCAGGCGCGACTGCGTGCCCGCAAGCATGCAGAGCCTCCCCACCAACCTGCACAACCAGGACGTGATCCCGCTCGGCACGCAAGCCGCTCTCCGCGCCCTGGACCAGGCGGAGCTGCTGCGCCTGATCACCGGCTCGCTCGGGCTCGGGCTGCGCCAGGCAGTGTACGTGGGGGCGCGCCGACCCACGGCGACGGGCTGTGACCGCACCCTCCGGGCCCTGGAGGAGATCACCCCGATCGATCCGGACCGGCCGCTCGACTCCGACGTACGAAGGGCAGCCGCAATTCTGGAAGAGCTTGAAATCTCTCTGATTTCCACCTCGTACGGTGAGCGCCGTGACGCTTGATTACCTAATCATCGGGGCCGGTCCGGCCGGTCTTCAACTCGCCGCCCTGCTCGAGGCCGAGGGTAAGCGTGACTATCTGGTGTTGGAGGGCGCCGACGGGCCGGGGGCGTTCTTCGCCACCTATCCGCGGCACCGCCAACTCATCTCGATCAACAAACCGCGCACGGGCACCGACGACCCCGAGCTGAATCTGCGGCTCGACTGGAATTCGTTGCTCACCGACGACCCGGCACTGCTGTTCACGCAGTACACCGAGCGGTACTTCCCGGACGCCGACGTGATGGTGCGATACCTCGCGGATTTCGCGGCGAAGACCGGCGTCAAGGTCAGGTACGGCACCCGGGTGACACGTGTCGCCAAGCACGACGGCGTGTTCACCGTCGAGGCCGGCGACCGGCGCTGGGAGGCCCGCGCGGTGATCGTCGCCACCGGCGTCTCGAAGACGTACCGGCCGGACATCGCCGGATTCGACCTGGCCGAGGGGTACGACGTGATGAGTGTCGAGCCACGTGACTATCTCGACCAGAAGGTGCTGATCATCGGCAAGGGCAACTCCGCCTTCGAGACCGCCGAGAACCTCATGGAGACCACCACGCTGATCCACCTCGCGGGGCCCAGCTCGGTCCGGATGGCGTGGCGCACCCACTACGTCGGGCACCTGCGCGCGGTGAACAACAACTTCCTCGACACGTATCAGCTCAAGTCGGCGAACGCGATCCTCGACGGCAGCATCAAGAGCATCGAGCGCGACGGCACGGGCTACAAGGTCCGGTTCAGCTTCTCCCGGGCGAACGAGGTCGTGAAGGAACTGCACTACGACCGGGTGTTGGCGTGCACGGGATTCCGTTTCGACGACTCGATCTTCGACCCTTCGGCCCGGCCACAGCTCGCGATCAGAGACCGGTTCCCGGCCCAGACCGAAGCGTGGGAGTCGGTGAACGTCCCGGGGCTGTTCTTCGCCGGGACCATCTCGCAGGAACGCGACTTCAAGAAGTCCACGAGCGGTTTCGTGCACGGTTTCCGCTACGCCGTACGCGCGTTGCACCGGATTCTCTCCCGCCGCTACGACGCCACGGAATGGCCGTCCGACACGCTCGCCGTCGAGCCGGCGGCCCTGACCGCGGCCGTCATCGCGCGGGTCAACCGCACCTCGGCCCTGTGGCAGCAGTTCGGGTTCCTCGCCGACGTGCTCACCGTCGCCGGATCCGAGGCCCGCTACCACGAGGAGGTGCCGGTGGACTACTTCGTGTCGACCGGCCTGCGCACCGCCGAGCACGACTACGACCAGGCATTCGTGATCACCCTCGAGTACGGGCCCGACCACGACCAGGTCGACCCGTTCGACATCACCGTGACCCGAGTGGCCCAGGACGTCGTGGGGCAGGCGCACGACGCGGCGTACCTGCACCCGGTCGTCCGTTACCACCGGCAAGGCCACCTGGTCAGCACGCACCACCTCGCCGAGAACCTGGAGAACCAGTGGGACCGGCCGGAGGTCCACGTGCGGCCGTTGCAGGAGTTTCTCGGTCGCTGCCTCGCCGGCGTCGAGGGCTGACATGGACCCGGTTCACCAGGACTTCTTCGAGGGCGGGGCCGGGCGGGAGCGCACCCTGGCCGCCAACGAGCGGGCCTTCGAGCGACGGTGGATCGTGCCACGGGTGCTGCGGGCGACGGGCGAGCGGGACCTGCGGGCCACCGTGGCCGGCACGTCGCTCGCCGCGCCGATCCTGGTCGCTCCGACGGCCTTCCACCGGCTCGCGCACCCCCACGGCGAGGCGGCTACCGCGCGGGGGGCCGCGGCGGCCGGCACGGCGATGGTGGTCAGCATGGCCGCCACCCAACCGGTCGAGGAGATCGCGGCGGCGGGCGGGACGCTGTGGTTCCAGCTGTACCCGCAACCCGACCTCGACTTCACCGAGTACGTGGTCAAGCGCGCCGAGTCGGCGGGCTGCCGCGCGCTCGTGGTGACAGTGGACTCCCCGGTGTTCGGGAGGCGCGAGCGTGACAGGCGCAACGGCTTCACGGACCTGCCGCCCGGCTACGCCTGCGAGAACATGCGCGACGCGACGGGCCGGGTGCGCCCGATCGCGATGGACGCGACGGCGGGCTGGGACCGGATCGCGTGGCTGCGCGGCGTCACGGGACTGCCGATCCTGCTCAAGGGCATCCTGCATCCCGCGGATGCCCGCCTCGCCGTCGAGCACGGCGCCGCCGGTGTGGTCGTGTCCAACCACGGTGGACGACAGCTCGACGGGACGATTCCCACGCTCGACGCGCTGCCCGCGGTCGTGGCGGCAGTGGACGGACAGATCCCGGTGCTGCTCGACGGGGGTGTGCGTTGCGGCGCAGACGTGCTGATCGCGCTGGCGCTCGGGGCGGGGGCGGTGCTGGTGGGACGTCCGGTGGTCCGGGCGCTCGCGGCGGGCGGGGCGGTGGGCGTACGGGAGGCTCTCGAACGACTCACCACCGAGCTGGATCAGGCCCTCGCCCTGGCCGGAGCGCGGCGACCGGCCGATCTGACGCCCGACCAGGTGGCGACCCGGTGAAGGCAGTCGTCGACCTCCGGGAGTGGATCTTCGAGCGGGTCAACGGGACCGAGGGCATTCCCGTCCCCGGGCCGCTTGTCGGGCCGGAGGACTTCGAGCGGGTCTACAGCGATCCGGCCGCCGACGGGCGCAGCCGCGGGGCCGGCCTGTCGGACCTCTTCTGGTACTGGCTCGCGCCCGGTCCGCAGATGCACCAGGAGCACCTCGAGCCCGGTGAGCGGTACCGGACCGTCGCGCGGACGACCCGGCGGGTGCTGGCCGTCCCGCACGCCCGCTCCGACGAGCTGGCGACGGCCGCGACCCGGCGGATCCTCGACGCGCTCCCGGCCGGCCGGATCAGCCACGTGCGGCTCCGCGACCTGATGATGCCGATCTGGGCCGAGGTCTCGTACGAGCTGGTGTTCGGCGCACCCTGCCCGCGCGACGTCCGCGATCTCGTCGTGGCGAACGCGGACGACGTGGTGACCGCCCTCAAGGGGATGGGTCTGCGGCACCTGTCCCGGCGGCTTCGCCTGACCCGCTACCTGCTGGACCGGATCGAGGCGGGGACGTGCCCGGTCGTGCTGCCGCCGCCCTTCACCGCCCTGGAGACCGCCTGGTACCTCCAGGGCGCGTTCTTCAACACGGCCGTGGTGCAGATGTCCGAGGCCATGGCGCACATCCTGCTGTGCTGCGGGTCGGTCACGGACACGTCGGACGGGTCGCTCGACCGGATCATCGACGAGACGCTCCGGGTCTACCCGCTCTTCGGCATCGCGCACCGGATCACCTCCGGCCCCATCACGGTGGGCGATCACGTCCTCCCCACCGGAAGCGTGCTCCTGTTCAACTACCGGGCCTATCAGCGCACCGGTCCCGCCGCCGACGACGAGTTCGACCCGGACCGCTGGCTGTCGGTGCGCCGGCAGGACGCCCACTTCATCCCGTACGGCGTCACCGCCAACCGGGCCTGTCCGGCGCGCGGCTCGGCCCCCGTCCAACTGCGCGCGGCGACCCGGGAGGTGCTGCGGCGCTTCGCGGTCAGCTCGTCGGCGGCGCACACCCGCTCGCTGCCGAGTCGCGGTCCCGCGTACCTGACGCCCCGGGGTCTTCCCGGTCCCGGCCGCCACCGGCTCACCCTCATGCGCCAACGAGACCGGGTCTTCGACGTGGGGCGCTCGGTCACGCAACTGGTCTGCGGCACCTGGATGGTCGTCGACGCCCGACGGCAGAAGTTGTGCACCACTTTCTTCGAGGAGGCCAGCGCGTGACCCCCAGCGAACTCGCCCCGCGGTTCTTCATCGCGGTCGCGGTCATTCTGCTCTTCTGCAAGCTGGTCTCCTGGCTGCTCGGCAAGGTGGGCCAGCCTCCCGTCGTGAGCGAGATGCTCGCCGGGGTGCTGCTCGGCCCGTCGCTGCTCGGCCTGCTCTGGCCGGGCGCGCAGGCCGCGCTCTTCCCCACGCCGCTGCTGCCGATCCTGTACGTGGTGGGCCAGGTGGGCCTGGTGCTGTTCATGTTCCAGGCCGGGTACGCCTTCACCTCGCACCGGGTGACCCGGCTCGCGGGCACGGCGGGAGCGGTGTCGCTCGCGGGTGTCGGCGCCCCGCTGGTGCTGGGGATCCTGCTGGTCCTGGGCATGGCGGGCTTCGTCCCGATCCGCACGGACGGCGTCTCGCTCGGGGTGTCCGCGGCGTTCGTCGGCGTGGCGCTGGCGATCACTGCCTTCCCGATGCTCGCCCGGATCATCACCGAGCGCGGCCTGACCGGCACCCGCCACGGGTCGCTCGCCCTGGCCAGCGGCGCGATCGACGACATGGTCGCGTGGATCATGCTGGCCGGGGTGCTGGCGGTCTCCTCGGGCTCCGTCGGCCCGATCCTGGTCTGCGCGGGTGGCGCGCTGCTGTTCGGGGTGGCGCTGTGGCTGGGTGGGCGGCGGGTGACCGGCTTCGTCATGGCGCTTCCGGGCGACCGCGCGCGGCTGCTCGGCACCGTGGCGCTGCTCTTCCTCGTCGCCTGGTACACCGACGAGATCGGGCTCTACGCGGTCTTCGGCGCCTTCGCGGTCGGCGTGGTGATGCCGCATTCCCCGCAGACCGACAAGGTGGTCGACACGCTGACGCCGATCGCCGCGACGGTGTTCCTGCCGCTGTTCTTCACCTTCTCCGGGCTGCGCACCGAGTTCGCACTGCTGGGCAACCCGGCCGTCCTCGGCTTCGCCGCCGCGTGCGTGGCCGTGGCGATCGTCGGCAAGTTCGGCGCCTGCTGGGCCGCGGCCCGGATGCGCGGTGAGCCGAACAGGGTCGCGCTGCGCGTCGGCGCCCTCATGAACGCCCGGGGCCTGATGCAGTTGATCGCCCTGAACGTGGGACTGGAGGCGGGCATCGTGAACCCGTCGCTCTTCACCGTGCTGGTGGTGGTCGCGCTCGTCACGACACTCATGACGACGCCGCTGCTCACCTGGATCGAGCGACGCGAGGCACGCGTCCCCGCCCCCACACCGTCACTCGTGCCCGCCGGAACCCCGTAGAATGTTTGTTTGAGGAGACAAATTCTACAGACAACGATCCTCATCTATGTCACGATCACCGTATGACCCGACTCCTGCTCGTGGAGGACGACTCGGAGCTACGCGGCATGGTGGCCGAGACACTCACCGGCGAGGGATACGTCGTCGACCAGGCCCCCGACGGCCAGCGCGGCCTGCACCTCGGGCTCACCAGGCCGTACGACGTCATGGTGATCGACCGACTCCTGCCCGCCCTCGACGGACTGGACCTGGTCGTCCGGCTGCGCTCCCGCGCGGTGGTCGCCCGGGCGCTGCTGCTGACCGCGCTCGGCACCGTCGAGGACCGGATCGCCGGCCTCGACGCGGGCGCCGACGACTACCTGACGAAGCCCTTCGACCTGGACGAGTTGAGCGCCCGCATCCGAGCCCTCTGCCGCCGGACCAGCGAATCCACCGAGGTGCTGCGGCTCGGGTCGGGCCAGCTCGACCTCTCCGTCCGTGACGCCGTCCTCCCCGACGGCACCCGAGTCGCCCTGTCCGCGCGCGAGTTCGAGCTGCTGCGGGTCCTCGCGGCCCGACCGCACACCGTCCACTCCCGATCCGAGCTGCGCAGCCGGGTCTTCGACGAGGCGGCCGCGGCGTCGCTCGTCGACACGTACGTCTACTACCTGCGCCGCAAGCTCGGCCGCGCGGTGATCCGGACCGTGCACGGCCTGGGCTACCGACTGGGCACCCTGTGAGCTTCGAGGACACCATGCTGCGCCGGGCCAGGGCCCGGGTCAGTCTGCTGGTCGGCCTCGCCATGACGGCGCTGCTCGCCCTGGGCGCCGCCATCTCCTACGCCGCGCTGCTGCGCAACCAACACGAGCAGATCGAACGAGAGCTCGACTACGGCGCGGTCCACGGCACCATCGCCGGGCCGCCGGGCTGCAGCTGGATCATCCTGTACGACGGCGGCCGTACCGACTCGGGCCGGAACCCGCCTCCAGCCGGCTTCCCGCTGCGGTCCGCCATCGACGCGGTGGCCCTCGACCACCAGGTCCGCAGCGACAAGGTCGAGCGCAACGGCACCACCTACTACGTCCGCACCCAGCCCCGCGGCACGGGCGTCGTGCAAGCGGTGTTCGACGCCCGTTTCCAGCTCTCCGACCGGCGTCACCTGCTCGCCGCCTTCCTCCTCGCCGCGATCGTCGGTCTCGCCGCGGCAGTGCTCACGGGCATCACCGTGGGCCGGCGAGCCGTGGCGCCGCTCGCCGAGGCGCTCGGCCGGCAACGCCGGTTCGTCGCCGACGCCAGCCACGAGTTGCGCACCCCCATCGCCCAGGTCCACACCCGCGCCCAGATCCTGGCCCGCCGCGCCGGCGCCGACCACGCCGACTACGACCGCCTGATCGAGACCACCCGCCGCCTCGGCGAGATCGTCGACGAGCTCCTGCTCTCCGCCCGTCTCGCCGCCACACCGGCTGACCGGCAGCCCTCCGAGCCCGTCAACCTGGCCCTGCTCGCCGCGCAGGCCGTCGACTGCGAGGCGGACCGCGCCGCGGAGCAGGGCGTCCAGCTACACCTGACCGTCCCGGACGCTCCGGTCCTCGTCCCCGGCATCGCCTCGGCCCTGCGCCGCATGGTCGGCGAGTTGCTCGCCAACGCCCTCACCCACACCCCGACCGGCGGCCGCATCGACGTGGCCCTGCGTACGTCCCGTCGCGGCGCGGACCTGGTGGTCACGGACAGCGGCGCCGGCTTCGACCCCGCCGACGCGGCACGCCTCTTCGACCGCTTCCACCGCGGCGCCGGAGCCAAGGACCGGCGCTTCGGTCTGGGCCTGGCTCTCCTGCGCGAGGTGGTGACCAGCCACGGCGGCACGATCTCCACCGACAGCCGGCCCGGCGCCGGGGCGACCTTCACGGTCCGCCTACCGACGATTCCACCACGGGCCGCCGCGGGCTGATTCCGCGGATGGCCAGCGCCCGCACACCGGCCGGGTCGCACGATCACTCAACGCCCATCGTCCACCGCGACCGCGGCGCGGTTGCCCACGTAGCCCAGGTAGAGCAGGTAGGGCACGACCAGCACGGCGAGCACCAGTACCGCCGCGATCACCGGCGGGTCACCGAAGGCCGCACCGAGGAGGACCGGCAGCGGGGACAGGACGGCCAACAGGATCCCGGTCCGGTAGAGCGGACGTTCGACCCGACGGTGTGCCGCGTACCAGTGCTCGGTCGACTTCATGGTCGCGGCGGTCCGTACCCCGGGGCTGCGGTACATGTTCACCGACGGCCGCAGGGAAGCCCTGGCGCTGAAGGCGACGAGCCACCCGAGGAATGCGTAAACCACAGAAATGAATGCTCCGGCCAACAACGCCCACCTCCTGATGCATCAGTGGACGTCATTGTACGATCTTTCCCAAATGGGTGGTATTCGCGCCGCCGGGCGGGCCGGTCCGACCAGGGCACCCAAAAAAACAGGGTCCACCGACTTCTGTCGGTGGACCCTTCGCGCTGACCTGCCAAACAAGGGTGGAGCCGAGGGGACTCGAACCCCTGACCCCCACACTGCCAGTGTGGTGCGCTACCAGCTGCGCCACGGCCCCTTGCTGTTGTCCCGGTCGCCCGGGCACTGGGAAACTATACACAGACGGGCCCACATGGTCATCTCGCGGGGGTCCCCCGTCCGGGTCGGGTCAGTTGAGCGCGACGTCCGGCGGGAAGTGCGCGACCGCCGCCATCATCCCGCCCTGGCGGCGCAACACCATCGGCCACAGATCGTCGGGCCGGTCGACGAAGGCGTCACCGGGCAGCCCGTCCAGCACGAACCAGGAGCCGTCCGCGATCTCCTGCTCCAACTGACCGCTGCCCCAGCCCGAGTAGCCGGCGAAGACACGGATGCCCCCGATGCTCTCCCGCAACCGCTCCGGGTCGACCGAGAGGTCGATCGTGCCGACCGCTCCGGAGACCTGGTGGAAGCCCTTCAGCCGGCGCATGGGGTGCCGCATGCGGGCCAGGCAGATGGCCGAGTCGGGCTGCACCGGACCGCCCTCGAAGAGCACCGCCGGGTAGCGGGCCAGGTCGCTCCAGTCACCGAGCACCTCGGCGACCGGCACCTCGGTGGCCCGGTTCAGCACCACGCCGAGCGCGCCGCCCGGCTCGTGGGCGACAAGCAGCACCACCGTACGGTCGAAGTTCGGGTCCTTGAGCGCCGGAGTCGCGACCAGTAGCCGCCCGGTCATCGACTCCATCGCTCGTCCGCCGATCGCCTGACCCTCTCCCTGCATCCCACACACCCGTCAACCGTGAGCCCGCGCCGCGGATCGGCCATCTGCCGGATCCGCCCGGTGCATCGAGATCAGCCGTGCTGTCAACGCCATGCCTGGCACCATAGCCTGCGTCCCGGGCGCTGGCTAAGGGCTGACCGGCAGGTGAGCTGACAGTTAAGACAGCTCGCTGTTCGTGCCCATGCCCTGACCAGGCACGGGCGCGGCTGGCCGGAGAAGCCCGCGGGAAACAGCCGAAAGGTCCGTCACATCCCGATAGATTCGGCTGATCGGGAGGGACGACTGCTGTCGTCCCTCCCGCGACACGGAGGCGGGTGGCGATGGCAACGGTCCGGGACGCGACGTACGACGTGCTCCGCACCCTCGGCATGACCACCGTCTTCGGCAACCCCGGCTCGACGGAGGAGCCGTTCCTGCAGAACTTCCCCGCCGACTTCCACTACGTCCACGCGCTCCAGGAGGCGACGGCTGTCGCGATGGCCGACGGCTACGCCCAGGCCAACGGGACAGCCGCCCACGTCAACCTGCACACCGCCCCGGGCACCGGCAACGGCATGGGCAACCTGGTCACCGCCTGGCACAACAAGACGCCGCTGATCGTCACGGCCGGCCAGCAGACCCGGGAGATGCTGCTGCTCGAACCTCGACTGGCCAGCCGCCGGCCCACCGAACTGCCGCAGCCGTACGTCAAGTGGGCCTACGAGCCGGCCCGGGCGCAGGACATCCCCGCGGCGGTGTTGCGGGCGTACGCGACGGCGGTGCAGCCACCGGCCGGGCCGGTCTTCCTCTCCCTGCCGATGGACGACTGGGCCCAGCCTGCCGACCCGCTGCCCGCGCCGCGAACGGTGGCCACCCGGTTCGCGCCGGACCCGCAACGGCTCGACGAGTTCGCCCGGGTCCTGGCCGGCAGCGACAACCCCGTGCTGGTGTACGGGGCGGGGGTGGACCGCTCCGGTAGCTGGCCGACCGCAGTCGCGCTCGCCGAGCGACTGGCCGCACCGGTCTGGTCGGCTCCCGCGCCCGAACGCGCCGTGTTCCCGGAGGACCACCCGCACTTCCGCGGGGTGCTCCCGTACGCGATCGGTCCCCTCGCCGAGGCGCTGCGCGGCCACGACACGGTCCTCGTCGTCGGCGCTCCGGTGTTCCGCTACTACCCGTACGTGCCGGGTGGGCACCTGCCGGACGGCGCCCGGCTGCTGCACGTCACCGACGACCCCGACGAGGCCGCGCGCGCACCGGTCGGGGACAGTCTGCTCGGCGACCCGGGGCTGACCCTCGCCGCGCTGCTGGACCGGGTGCCGCCGGCCGACCGGCCACCGCCCGCACCCCGGGACGCACCGACCCGGCCGGAGATCACCGCCCCGCTGAGCGCCGACGCCCTGTTCGCCGGGCTGGCCGCGCACTGGCCGGCGGACGGCGTGCTGGTGCAGGAGTCACCGTCCAATCTGTCCGCACTGCGCCGGCAGTTGCGGATCAGCCGCCCGGCGTCGTACTTCACGATGGCCAGCGGCGGCCTCGGCTACGGTCTGCCGGCCGCGGTCGGGGTGGCGCTCGCCGAGCGGGACACCGGGCGCGGTCGTCCGGTGGTGGCGGTCATCGGCGACGGCTCGTTCCACTACTCCGTGCAGGCGCTGTGGACCGCCGCGCGTCTCGCACTGCCGCTCGTGGTCGTCGTCCCGGTCAATCAGCAGTACGCGATCCTGAAGGCGTTCGCCGAGCTGAAGGACACTCCCGGGGTGCCCGGCCTGGACCTGCCGGGGTTGGACATCGTCGCGATCGCCGCCGGCTACGGCTGCGCCACCGAGGTGGTCCAGACGCCCGACGAGCTCGGCGCGGCGCTCGCCACCGGGCTGCGTGCCGAGCGGCCGACAGTGCTGCCGGTGCCGATCAGCACCGACGTGCCCAGCATCCTCTGAACCGGCCCGGCGGCTCCGGCACCGCCCGGTCAGCGTGGGGCGATCGACAGGGGTGCTCCGGTGGCGACGTCCAGGACCGGCCGGGCGCCCAGCGGCGCGCCCAGGGTGACGGCGACCGGTTCCAGCTTGAGCACGGCGATGCAGTTGCCGGTGGCCCGGGTGACGCTGCCGCCGACCACCACGACGTCCGGCCGTTCCCACACCAGCGGCGTGATGCCGGTGTCGCAGGCGCCGACGCCGAGCCGCACGGTCATCCGGACGTCGTCGACCGCCTGGATGTTCTGGGCGCCCACCAGACCGTCGGCCAGCGGACGGGCGGGTGCGGAGGGCTCGGGAACGGGCGTGACAGCGGTCGGCGCGACGGCGAGCCAGGCCACCGGGGTGGCCAGTTCCTTGATGGTGAACAGCCAGGCCGGGACCTGCGCCGTACCCCGGCTCGTACGGACCGGCACGGCACCGAACGTCACACCGGTGACGGTGAGCGAGAGACAAGCCGTCTGCGTCGCACTACTTGTGGCCCATCCGTCCGGCCCTGGTTCGACTGTGGGGCCGCCGGGGGTCGGCCGGCCGGTCCGCTTGGGTCGTCCCGGGCAGGGCAGCGGATCGCCCTGGTCCAGTTGCCGGTACGCCTCGGCGGCGCTGACCAGCGGCAGCGTCAGCCGTCCGTCCGGGAAGCGGATCTCGCCGCCGACCCGGGTGGGCGGTATCGGGACCTGCGCGCGGTACCACCCGGCCAGGTAGGCGGCCTCGGTGTCGGGGGTGAAGCGCGGGTCACCGGTGAGCACCGTGGGCCCCTCCAGCGGGACGTACCCCGTGCTCCAGTCGGGGCCGGGTCGCCACGCCTCGGTCACCTCGGCGGCCCGCTTCTCGAACGCCTCGCCGCCGGGCGACGGGTAGCGGGGCGCGACGGGCAGATCTGCCACCGGCGCGGCGCAGCCCGCCGTGAGCAGCAACGGGAGTACGAGCAGCAGGGCCGGTCGACGCATGTACGGTTCGACGCCACCGCCGACCCCCCGGTTCCCGGTCGACTGCTCAGGTTTCGCCGCCCAGGTCCGTCTGGTACGCCTCCCAGAGCAGGTCGGCGCCGCGCCGCCGGTGCCGGGCCAACCTCCGCAGCAGGTGCCCGGCCCGGTGCCGCAGCTCGTCGGGGTCGACCTCGGGCCGCTCGGCGACCCGCTGGACGGCGAGGATCGCGGCGATGATCCCCGCGTGCTCCCGGGTCAGCACCCGTACCCCGTGGTGCAGCCGTGGCGACTGGGTGAGCAGCTCCCGGTAGAGGCCACCCGGGCCCTCGGTGGCGCGGACGTGTTCGGCGAACCCGTGCCCCACCGGACGCAGCCGGTGCAGGATCTCTTCCCGCCAGCGCGGCTCGGTGGGGGGCACGGTGACGGCCCGGCCGAACGCGTGGACGTCTCCGGCCAGCCCGGCCGGGCGTGGCTCACCGGGCAGCCCGATGGGGTGGTGCGGTGCGGCGGACGGCCGGGCGACGAGTGACGACTGCTGGACCGGACCGGTGACCATGGCACCTCCCGCGCTGCGCTGCTACCCCATACCGCGATGGTGAGCCCGCCCGACCGACCTGTAAAGGCCCTGGGGATGCTCATCTGCCCCAATGGTCCCAGGAGTCCCGCGCGTCCCAGTGGGAGCGGACACCGCCGCTCAGCCGAGCTGGGGGTGCTCCGCGAGGCGGCGCAGTTGGCGGGCGACGGCGTGCGCGTCGCCGTCCCGACCGTCGACGGGCCGGCCCGTCGTGATCGCGTCGGCAAGCGCGCGCAACTCGGACGGGGGCAGGCTGGTCAGCCCCATGCCCTGCAACGCGACGGTGACTCGGCGTCCATCCGAGCGGTCGGTCGCGATGATGGCGGGCGCCCGTCGCCGATCCGCCGGAAAGTCGTCCGCCGCCTCCCGATCCGACAGCTCCGTGGCGTCGATCCGGGCGGTGGCGAGGTCGACGCGGTGGGTCCGAAGCGCGCCCCGGACCCGGACGTGGCTGCCGTCCAGCCAGGCGGCCGTGCGGAGCACCCGCAGCACGAGGTAGATGCCGAGCAGGACGAACGGCAGGCCGCAGAGCCCGATGAACGGGCTCGGTCCGGCCTGTTCCGCGCCGCCGTCCCGCAGCGCGGGTGGCAGCATCCCCGGCGGCAGGTCGCGGGCCTCCTCATAGGAGGAGAACGGGTCACCCGGGCCGGACAGCCGGCCCAGCACCCCGCCGGCGACCAGCGGCAGCACCACGAATGCCGACGCGACGGCGGTGACGAAGACGCCCACCACCACCGCCCACGTGCGCTGCGCGGGTGAGGCGCCCACCGACAGGCGCAGCTCCTGGTTCGTCACAGGGGGCAGCGTAGGCGAACCGCGTACACGACGAAGCGCCCCGGCTGGTGGGCCGGGGCGCTTCGCTCGAGGTGGTGGAGGTGCCGGGAATCGAACCCGGGTCCTTCGCCGGTTTGTCAGGGCTTCTCCGAGCGCAGCTCGCTGTGCCTCTACTCGGCCCCACCGCTCACGCGAGCAAGTTGGTGTGACGGGCCCAGTCGCTGATTAATCTCGCCGCACGGACCCCGCGACCGGGTCCGGTTGGCCAGCCTCCTAGCTGATGCCGGCTACTGGGACGAAGGCGTTCCCAGACCGACAGACTTAGCTACTCGCCTCAGGCGGCGAGAGCGAAGTCAGCGCGTTGGTTATTGGCGCTTATAAAGTTCCGACGACCGATTCTCGAGACGACGTCGGCTTCCTCGGCTCGCTTCCCCTGTCGCTGCGTACGAAGTCGAAACCAGTCACCCCCTCGACAGGCCGCCGATGTGGCGGCACTGACAAGACTAACGCCTGCCGCAACAGCTTTCATCCCGAGCCCCGGGCCGGTGTGCCGACCCGGACAAAAAGGATGAACTAGTCGTCCATTCCCTTGCCGCGTCGACCGGACACCCGGGCGATCTCCCGGTCCGCGTCCCGCTTGGCGAGGTCCTGGCGCTTGTCGTACGACTTCTTGCCCTTGGCCAGGGCGATCTCGACCTTGGCCCAGCCGTCGGAGAAGTAGACCTGCAACGGGACGATCGTCAGACCGCCCTCGCGGGTCTTGCCGACGAGCTTGTCGATCTCGACCCGGTTGAGCAGCAACTTGCGGGTACGCCGGGGCTCGTGGTTGGTCCAGGTGCCCTGCGTGTACTCCGGGATGTGCATGGCGTGCAGGAACAGCTCGCCGTCCCGCTCCTGGGCGAACGCGTCGACGAGCGACGCGCGCCCCGCCCGCAGCGACTTGACCTCGGTCCCGGTCAACGCCATGCCGGCCTCGTACGTGTCGAGGATGGCGTAGTCGTGGCGTGCCTTCTTGTTGGAGGCGACCACCTTGCGCCCCTTTTCCCGTGGCATCGGTGCCACCCCCTCTCCGCCGCTGTCCGCGCGCCGAACTCACCTCGGCCGGACAACCGATCATGCTACCGGAACTACAAGGACCCTCCCGCGCCGTTTATTTCCGGCGGCGAGAGGGTCCTTGTGGAGACGGGACGACCCTAGACCCGCAGGTAGAAGCGCAGGGTGATCCAGGCGGTGCCCGCGCTGATCAGGCCACCGACGCCGGCCATCAGCGGGAAGACGACAAGGATGTCGCTCCAGGAGATCGGCGAGAGCAGGCCCTGCAGCGCGCTCAACGAGCGGTCGAAGAGCAGATACTTCGCCGCGATCAATGCCACCAGACCGAGCAGCGAGCCGATCAGGCCGGCGACCACGGCCTCCAGCACGAACGGCGCCTGGATGAACCAGTTGGAGGCGCCGACCAGCTTCATGACCGCCACCTCACGCCGCTTGCTGTACGCGGCGACCTGGATGGTGTTCGCGACCAGCAGCAGGGCGGCGATCGCCATCACGATGGCGGCAGCCAGGGCGATGTTCTGGATCGAGGTGAGGATGTCGAAGATCTTGTCGAGCAGTCGACTCTGGTCGATGATCTCGTCGACACCCGCGCTGTTCTTGTACTGCTCGTAGATGTCCCGGTACTGCTCCGGGTTGTTGAGCGTGAGCCGGAACGACTCGGGCAGCTGGTCGGGCTTGACCACGTTCACCAGGTCGGGCGCGTCCTGGTACATGACCTTGAACTTCTTGTACGCCTCGTCCTTGTTGACGTAGACGACATCCTTGACCAGGGGGTCGCTGTCGAGCTTGGCGTTGAGGTCGGTGCGCTCCTGCTCGCTCACTTCCTGCTTCAAGAAGATCGAGACTTGGATGTTCTTGTAGTAGGTGACCTTCATGTCGTCGACCTGGCGGTACATGAGACCGCTGGCGCCGAGCATGGTCAGCGAGACCGCCATCGTGATGATCATCGCGATGGACATGGTCACGTTGCGCCACAGTCCGACCAGTACCTCGGACAGGACGTATTTCACGCGCATCGGGATTTCCTCCGGGTCTCCGGCATGAAGTGTTCGTCGTCAGGCTGCGCAGGGGTGGAGAGCCGGCTCACCCGTAAACGCCGCGGGCCTGGTCACGCACGATACGACCGCTCTCGATCTCAACGACGCGGCGGCGCATCTGGTTGACGATGTTGGAGTCGTGGGTGACCATCACGACGGTCGTGCCGGTGCGGTTGATCCGGTCCAGCAGGCGCATGATCTCGATCGAGGTGTCCGGGTCCAGGTTTCCGGTGGGCTCGTCCGCCAGCAGGATCAGCGGACGGTTCACGAACGCCCGAGCGACGGCGACCCGCTGCTGCTCACCACCGGAGAGCTCGTGCGGGTAGCGGTGCTCCTTGCCACCGAGCCCGACCAGCTCCAGCACCTCCGGCACGACCCGGCGGGCAACCGCCTTGGTCTTGCCGATCACCTCGAGGGCGAACGCCACGTTCTCGTACGCGGTGCGGTTCGGCAGCAGCCGGAAGTCCTGGAAGACACAGCCGATCGAGCGCCGGAAGTGGGGTCGCTTCCAGGAACGCATCGACGTGACGTCCTTGCCGTTGACGACGACGCGGCCCTTGTTGGGGGCGACCTCGTGCAGCAGCATCTTGATGATTGTGGACTTGCCGGAGCCGGATGGACCGATGAAGAAGACGAACTCGCCCTTCTCGATCGAGACGGACACGTTGTCGAGCGAAGGCCGGGACGCCTTCGGGTACGTCTTCGTCACTTGCTCAAGCTGAATCACGGGTGGTGAGTCTACGCGGTGTAACAACTGAGCCAAGCCCCACGCCCCGCCGATCCGGCACGAGTCGTCGAATCAGGCCTCTACCTGGAGATCGACGACGCGTTCCGCCCGCGTGTCGTTACGCTCCGTCGCCGGCGAGTTGCCGCTGCTTACGCCAACGGATGCCCGCCTCGATGAAACCGTCCAGATCGCCGTCGAACACCGCGCTCGGATTGCCGGTCTCCTGCTCGGTTCGGAGATCCTTCACCATCTGATACGGGTGCAGGACGTAGGAGCGCATCTGGTCGCCCCACGAACCGGCGGCGTTCTCCTTGAGCCCCTCCAGCTTGGCCTGCTCCTCCTGGCGCTTGCGCTCCAGCAGTCGGGCCTGGAGCACCCGCAGCGCGGAGGCCTTGTTCTGCAGTTGGGACTTCTCGTTCTGACAGGTGACCACGATGCCGGTCGGGATGTGGGTCAACCGGACCGCCGAGTCGGTGGTGTTGACGCTCTGCCCACCGGGGCCGGAGGAACGGTAGACGTCGACGCGTACCTCGTTCTCCGGGATGTCGATGTGGTCGGTCTGCTCGGTGACCGGCAGGACCTCGACGCCCGCGAAGCTGGTCTGCCGGCGGCCCTGGTTGTCGAACGGGCTGATCCGGACCAACCGGTGGGTGCCCGACTCGACGCTGAGCGTGCCGTACGCGTAGGGCACCTTGACCGCGAAGGTGGCCGACTTCAGACCCGCCTCCTCGGCGTAGGAGGTCTCGTAGACCTCGGTCGGGTAGCCGTGCCGCTCCGCCCAGCGCAGGTACATCCGCAGCAGCATCTCGGCGAAGTCCGCGGCGTCCACGCCACCGGCGCCCGCGCGGATGGCGATCAGCGCCTCCCGGGAGTCGTACTCGCCGGAGAGCAGGGTGCGGACCTCCATCTCCTGGATGGCCTTCGTCAACCCGGTGATCTCCGACTCGACCTCGGTCAGCACACCCGGGTCGGCCTCGGCCTCGGCCAGCTCCAACAGCACCTGGGCGTCGTCGAGGCCGGAACGGAGGCTGCCCAGCTTGCTGATCTCGCCGTTGACGTACGACAGCTGCGAGGTCACCTGCTGAGCCTTGGCCTGGTCGTCCCACAGGTCGGGGGCCGAGGCCTCCTGCTCCAGGCGCGCCTTGTCCTCGTAGAGTCGGTCGAGGTTGAGGACGGCCTCGATGTTTCGCAGGGTCGCGTCGAGTTCCTTGAGCTGTTCGGCGTAATCGGCAGCGGTCACGACAGGTAAGCGTACTGCGCGAACGACGATTGAGCTTGCGAGCCCCGCGGTCCGGCGCGAAAGCGACACTCCGCCACCCCGCGCCGAGCAGCGCGGACCCGCCGGGCGACGCGGGCGGAGATCACCCGACCGGAGCGGTCTTCAACCAGGACAGGGCAGCCCGGTGATAGGCGACGGCGAACTCCAGCGCGCTGGCGTCGTACGTCTCCCCATCCCGTTTGGCGTTCTTCACCTGCTCGCGGACCTGGGCGAGGGCCTCGGTGTGGTATTCGTTGGCCGAGGCGTACAGGCCCTTGAGCTGGCTGGCGGAGTGCAGGTTGCCGAACGCCATCCGCAGCGCTATCGGGTTGCGGATGGTGTCCCGCCCCGGGTTCTCGGCCAACCAGCGGGAAAATGTCCGTTTCCCGCTGGCGGTGAGCGCGTACGGCTGGCTCATCCGCGGCCCCGGCTTCCCGAGCCGCACGAAACCCCGCTCGGCCAGCACCGGCAACTCGCGGTAGACCTGACTGCGCGTCATCGACCAGTACGGCGCCAGACGGCGCTCAGCAGCGGCCATCAACTGACCACCTGTCATCGGGCCCTCGTGGAGGAGGCCGAGCAGGGCCGCCGCCGTAGGGTTGACTCCGGAATCCGCCATGCCCCCTACGCTGCCACTTTGCGCACCCGGCGTCCAGGATTTGCCGGTTTGCCACCCAACAGGACTTCCTAAGTGCACTGTCGGCGGCAGACTGTCCGTTGAGGACTATCGATGGATCACGAGCCCCGACCGACCCACCGGCGGCGCCGCACGCCGCCGGCGGGTCATCGCCGCAGGTCAGCCCATGTGGGGGTACGTGTGGTCGGTCGGCGGCACGAAGGTCTCCTTGATCGTCCGCGGCGACACCCAGCGGACCAGATTGAGCCAGGAGCCCGCCTTGTCGTTGGTGCCACTGGCCCGGGCGCCGCCGAACGGCTGCTGCCCGACCACCGCGCCGGTCGGCTTGTCGTTGATGTAGAAGTTGCCCGCCGCGTACCGCATGCGCTCCGCGACCGCGTCGACCACCCGGCGGTCGGTGGCGAACACCGAGCCGGTCAGCGCGTACGGGGCGATCGACTCGGCCTGCGCGACCACGTCGTCGAACCGGGCGTCGTCGAACACGTGCACGCCCAGGATCGGCCCGAAGTACTCGGTGGTGAAGGTCTCGTGGGCCGCGTCGCCGCACTCGAAGAGCGTCGGCCGGACGAAGTAGCCGACCGAGTCGTCGGCGGTGCCACCGGCCAGCACCCGGCAGGAGTCGTCGCCGCCGATCAGCTCCAGCGCGGCGGTGTGCCGGGCGAACGCCCTGTCGTCGATCACCGCGCCGCCGAAGTTGCCGAAGTCGGTCACGTCCCCGTAGGTGAGCGAGTCGGTGGTGGCGGCCAGCCGGTCCCGCAGCCCACCCTCCCAGATCGAGCGCGGCACGTACGCCCGCGAGGCCGCCGAGCACTTCTGGCCCTGGTATTCGAACGCGCCACGGATCAGCGCGGTGTGCAGCGCGTCCACGTCGGCGCTCGTGTGCGCGACCACGAAGTCCTTGCCGCCGGTCTCGCCGACGAGGCGCGGGTAGCCCCGGTAACGGGAGATGTTGTCGCCGACGGTCCGCCACAACTGCTGGAAGACCTTCGTCGAGCCGGTGAAGTGGATGCCGGCCAGGTCCGGGTCGGCGAGCACCACGTCGGAGACCTCCTCGCCCCGACCGGTGACCATGTTGATCACACCGGGCGGGAGGCCGGCGGCCTCGAACAGCCGCATGGTGAAGTGCGCGGCGAACTGCTGGGTCGGACCCGGCTTCCAGACCACCGTGTTGCCCAGCAGGGCCGGCGCCGACGGCAGGTTGCCGGCGATGGCAGTGAAGTTGAACGGGGTGACCGCGTAGACGAAGCCCTCCAGCGGGCGGTGGTCGAAGCGGTTCCAGACGCCGGGAGAGGACGCCGGCTGCTCCTCCAGCAGGCGACGCGCGAAGTGCACGTTGAACCGCAGGAAGTCGATGAACTCGCACGCCGCGTCGATCTCCGCCTGGATCGCGGTCTTCGACTGGCCGAGCATGGTGGCGGCGTTGAGGGTGTCGCGCCACGGGCCGGCGAGCAGCTCGGCGGCGCGAAGGAAGATCGCTGCCCGCTCCTCGAAGGGCAACGCGCGCCACATCGGAGCGGCATCCTTGGCCGCCTTGACCGCGGCGCGAGCGTCGTCGTGGGTGGCGTGCGCGGTCACGCCCAGCACGTGCGCGTGCCGGTGCGGCTGCACCACGTCGATCGAATCACCGCCGGCCATCCGCTGCTCACCGCCGATGGTCATCGGCAGGTCGATGCGCTCGGCGGCGAGCTCGGTCAGCCGCCGCTGGAGCCGGTCCCGGTCGGGGCTGCCCGGCTCGTAGTTGCGAACCGGCTCGTTGCGCGGCTCGGGAACGGAGAACACGGCATCCATCAAGGCTCCTGGCGATCTCGACAGCAGTGGCGAAACCGGACCCGCGGGCACCGACCGGACGGCCGGACACCGGACGCTACCCGGGAGGGCCGAGCAGCGGCGGGACCTCCCGTGATTCTCCCACGAAGGGCTGCGCACCCTGCCTCCGCCATCGCCCTTCCACCAAGGACCGACCCACCCCTCCTCTCCTTACCGACCGGTCCTCCCCGTTCGTCCGACCGACCGGGTTCGATACGGCAACCCGCACGCGTCCCGCGCACCACCTCACCCCGCGTCGGGTGGTGCTCTACACCGCCGGGCCGCGCGCTGAGCCGTGCTTCGCACCGGCCGCGCTTCGCGCCGGGGTGGGCCTCGGCGGGGACCGGTCGGGCCGCCGGTGTCGCTGTCGTGCGCGGCGGCGGGACGCCCAGCGGAGCCGCGTACCCTGAATGGTCGGTGACCTGCCGCCTCGAAGGGGAGACGATGACCAAGCAGCCCGGCCGCGTCCCGGCCGCGGAGTCGCACGAGCCGGCGGCCGCCGCGGCAAGCCCGAGCAGCCGGCCGCTGCCCGCGCCCGGCGCGGCGGTGCTCGCGCTGCTGGCCCTCGGCTGGCTGGCCGCCATGCTCTGGTCCACCCGGCAGGCCATCAGCTCGGCGGCGGCCGGGGTGACCGCGATCAGTCTCTCCGCGTTCGCCCTGCCCGGCGTGATCTCGGCCGCGCTCGTGTGCGGGGCGGCCGTCGCGCTGGCCGGCGGCAACCTGCTGGCCCGCCGGTACGGCGACTGGGCCACCCTGCGCTTCGCCGGGGCGATCGGCGGCGGAATGCTCGTCGGGCTGGCGGCGGCGATTGCCATCAACCTCACCTACTCCGACACCTCGATCACAAACGTGATCGCCGGCACCACCGCCGCCGCCGCGATCATCGGTGGCGCGGTGGCCGCCGCGCGGACCGCCCCGGCGGTCGGCGCGGTAGTGACCGCCGCACTGGGCACGCTTGTCTTCGTGGTCGCGTTCAGCAAGGCCCGGGACCCGCTGTTCGACCTCTTCGGGGCCGGCGACAGCCAACAGTCGGTGGTCGACGCGGCCAAGTGGGTGTCCCGCACCGAGTCGCTCGTCGCGGGGCTGCTCGCCGGGCTGCTCGCCTTCGGTTACCTGAGCTGGGCGCGGCGCCGGGCGCTTCGCCGCGATCCTGCCGCTCCGGCGCTGCGCTGGCCGGCGTACCTGCTCGCCGGCGCCGGGCCGGGACTGCTGCTGCTGCTCGCCGAGGTGATCATCCGGATCGGCGGCCGGTCACTGCTCGACCTGGCCAGCGCACTCAGTGAGGCGGACGCGGTGGCGCAGACCTCGCTGGGCACCTCGCGGGTGGACAACGGGATCTGGGTGCTGTTCGTGGGGGCGCTGACCGCGCTTGTCGCGTTCGGCCGCACGCTCGGCCCGGCCCAGACCGACGACGACGACGAACCAGCCGACAACCCGGACACCGTCACGAACCAGGCCGACGCGGAGGACGACGAGCCGGACCCGGCCGAGGCGTTCGACCCGGCCGAGGCGTTCGACGCCGACCCGGCAAAGGCGGATCCGGCCCGCTGACACCGGGCGGGGAATGACGCCCGGCTCGTGCCCGCAGGCGTTCGGCGCGGCGGCAGGCGTTTCCGGCGGCGGCTCAGCCGGCCGCGTGCAGCAGCAGGTCCAGCTCCGTCACGTCGTACCACTCCAGCTCGTGGTCCTCCGCGCCGTCGACGGTGAACTGGGCGTCGGGATCGCCGGCTGCCGCCTCGGCCACCACCTGGGCCGCCGCGGCGACCTCCTCGACCGCGTCCGCACCGTCCACGTGCAGGGCCGCGACGGCACCCACCGGCACGGCCTCGGCCAACGTCACGGTGCTGGAACCCAACTCACCGTCGCCCCGCCCGACCGCGCTCGCCGGCAGGTCGACCGAGACGACGACGCGCCGGCGGGGAGCGGTCGGATCGGCCCGGAGCAGGTGCAGCGCCTCCTGGGCGGCCCGGGTGAACGCGACGTACTCCAACTCCTCCTCGTCACCCTCGGCGTACCACTCGCGCAGCGCCGGGGTCACGGCGTGCGCCTGCTCGGCGACAAGCCCTTCCGCGCGCAGTCGGGCCAGCATCGGTACGGTCGCCGGCACGTACACCCGGACACGTTCATCGGTCACCTGTCGTCTCCCCCGCCTCGTCCCGCGCCGGCGTCCGCCGGCACGGGCGCAGATCATGCCGCACGCCGTGACCGTCATACACCCCGACTCCGGCCGGTGGAAGCTCCCGCCCGGTGTGTCCCCGTGCGGTCGACCTCCCGTCGGACCGGCCAGGCTGCTGGGCCGCCCGGGCTGTCGGTGGCAAACTAAGCCAAACGACCTCAACCCCGGGAGTTCCTGTGGAGCCACGGTTCCTGTTGCTCTCCGACGTCGCCACCGAGCTGAACGTGTCGGACTCGCAGGTCTACCACATGGTGCGCAGCGGTGAACTGCCGGCGATCAAGATTGGTGGACGAGGTCAGTGGCGCGTCGAGCGCGCGCGGCTGGAAGAGTACATAACTCGCAAATACCAGGAAACCGCCGACTGGGTGCAGAGCAACCCCCTGGTTGACCGCGAGCCGGAGTAGCCGGCCCGCCGTGGTCGACCAGGCTTCGGGGAAGGCCGGGGTGTCTGCCGCCGTGATCGACTCCGAATCACGGAACTGGGGGTGTCGCGGCGGCTTGGACACCGCGTTGTTGGCAGAACCGAGTGGATCAGGTTGCGCGACGGGCGGGTTGCTCCGCCAGCCATTGACCGATGCCGCTCTGTCATTCAGACTCGACGGTGTCGAAGGCAAACGAAGGCAAACGCAAGATCAAGGGGGCAGGATGAGCCAGGCGCGACAGGGACCCTCCCGGCCAGCCGTGCGACTGCGCCCCGTCCCGCCCGTCGACCCGCCATACGTCGACGAGATCGACGGGTCATACTGGCCGGCGCCCACCCACGGTCAGCTCGCCCTCGACCTGTTCGCCGCGACCCGCCCAGACCCGACCCGCCCAGACCCGATCCGGCCAGCACAACGCCGGGCCGCCCTCCGCGCCGCGCCCAGCCGGTCCACCACCCACCCGGTCACGCCGGCACCGCCGGCGACCGCCCCGGAAGCCACCCGAGCCGCCCACCGGTTCGTCGGCAGTTGCCTGGAAGTGATCAACGGCTACCGTTCGCCGACGCAGGTACGGGCACTGCTCGACCCGGTCCGAGCAGATGATCTGCTGACCGAGTTGGCCCGAGCGGGTGAGTTGCTCACCGAGTCGGTCCGCACCTCCGGGCGGGCGGGGTCACCTCGCCGCCGAGCCGGCCGGCCGTTGGCCCGGCTGCTCCGGCTGCGTGTCTGCGAGCCCCGGGAGGCGGCGGTGGAGGCAGCGGCCGTCCTCACCGGTGCGGGCGGTCGGAGCTGGGCGATGGCACTCCGGCTGGAGCATCGCCGGGGCCGCTGGCTCTGCACCGCCCTGCACATCCTCTGACCACAGCCGATCGCGCGACCCCAACGCCACGCGAACCCACACCGCGCGACACCCACACCGCCCACACCGCGCGACCCCACGCGTCCTCATTCGAGAGGGTTGGAGACGCCGAACGGGTCCCGGCCTGGTCGGCCGGGACCCGTCGGTCAGGTGCTGTCGGGTCGGTCAGTTGCCGCCGTTGGGGGCACCGTGGCAGCGCTTGTACTTGCGGCCCGAGCCACACGGGCACGGCGCGTTGCGGGACGGGCCGTTGCTCGCCTCGGCCTGGTTCGCTGCCGGTCGACGGGAGGCGGCCGACGGAACGGCCGGGCCGCGGAGCCCGGCGGCCGGACGCTGCGGGGCGGACGGGGCGGTCCGGCCCGGTGCCGCCGGAGCGCCCGGGGCCGGTCGGCCCACACCGAGTGCCGGGGCCTGCTGCTCGGCCTGCTCGATCACGGGAGCGCCGGGGCTGGCCTCGCCGTCGATGGTGGGCGCGGAGTATTGCAGGCCCTGCCGCCGCGGCGCCTGGTTGAGGCCCTTGGCCCGGATCTCGACCGGCTTGTCGAGAAGCGCGACCTCGTCGGCCCCTGCCTCCGGCTCCGGCTCGGTCACCTGGACGTCGATGTTGTAGAGGAAGCCGACCGTCTCCTCCTTGATGCCCTCCATCATGGTGGCGAACATGTCGAAGCCCTCGCGCTGGTATTCCACCACCGGGTCGCGCTGGGCGTACGCCCGGAGGTTGATGCCCTCCTGGAGGTAGTCCATCTCGTAGAGGTGCTCGCGCCACTTGCGGTCGATGACCTGGAGCAGCACCATCCGCTCGAGCTGACGCACCCCCTCGGTGCCGAGCTCTTCCTCACGCCTGTCGTACGCGGCGTTGGCGTCGTCCTTGAGTCGGGCGACGAGGAAGTCGGCGTCCATGCCGGCCCGCGAGCCGCCGGCCTCCTCCTCCAGCTCCTCGATCGTCACGCCGACCGGGTAGAGCTGCTTCAGGCTGGACCAGAGCTGCTCGAGATCCCAGTCCTCGCCGTAGCCGTCGGAGGTGGCACCCCGCACGTACGCCTCGACGGTGTCGTCGATCATGTTGCGCACCTGGTCGGAGAGGTCCTCGCCGTTGAGCACGCGGAGCCGCTCGGCGTAGACGACCTGGCGCTGCTTGTTGAGCACCTCGTCGTACTTCAGCACGTTCTTGCGGATCTCGGCGTTCTGGCCCTCGATCTGAGCCTGGGCGCTCTTGATCTGCCGGGTGACCATCTTCGACTCGATGGGCACGTCCTCCGGGATGTTGAAGCGCTCCATCACCGCCTCGACCGCCCCGGCCCGGAACCGCCGCATCAGCTCGTCCTGCAGGGACAGGTAGAAACGGGACTCGCCCGGGTCACCCTGCCGGCCGGCGCGACCGCGCAGCTGGTTGTCGATCCGCCGGGACTCGTGCCGCTCGGTGCCCAGCACGTAGAGGCCACCGGCGGCGGAGACCTCGTCCGCCTCGGCGTCGCAGGCCTGCTTCCACGTGGGAAGGACCTCCTCCATCGCCTTGGCGTACTCCTCCTCGTTTTCCAGCGGGTCGAGGCCGCGCTGGCGCAGCTCGTTCGCGGCGAGGAACTCGGCGTTGCCGCCGAGGAGGATGTCGGTGCCGCGGCCGGCCATGTTGGTGGCCACGGTGACCGCGCCCTTACGCCCGGCCTGGGCGACGATCTCGGCCTCCCGCGCGTGGAACTTGGCGTTCAGCACGTTGTGCGGAATGCCACGGCGGCGCAGCAGCTGGGAGAGGATCTCGGAGTTTTCCACCGAGACGGTGCCCACCAGCACCGGCTGGCCCAGCTGGTGCCGCTCGGCGATGTCCTCGATGACGGCGTTGAACTTGGCCTTCTCCGTCTTGTAGATGACGTCCGGCCGGTCCTCGCGAACCATCGGGCGGTGGGTCGGGATCGTCACGACGCCGACCTTGTAGACCTTGTTGAACTCGCTCGCCTCGGTCTGCGCCGTACCGGTCATCCCGGACAGCTTCTCGTAGAGGCGGAAGTAGTTCTGCAGGGTGATGGTGGCAAGAGTCTGGTTCTCCTGCTTGATCTCCACCCCCTCCTTGGCCTCGATCGCCTGGTGCATGCCCTCGTTGTAGCGACGGCCGTGCAGGATGCGACCGGTGAACTCGTCGACGATCAGGACCTCGCCGTCGCTGACGATGTAGTCCTTGTCGCGCTTGTAGAGCTCCTTGGCCTTGATGGCGTTGTTGAGGTAGCCGACCAGCGGCGTGTTCACCGACTCGTACAGGTTGTCGATGCCGAGCCGGTCCTCGACCTTGGCGACGCCCCGCTCGGTCACCGCGATGGTGCGCTTGGAGTGGTCGACCTCGTAGTCGCCCTCGCCGTCGGTGCCGGGCTGGAGCCGGGCCACCACTCCGGCGAACTCGCCGTACCAGCGGGCCGAGTGCTCGGCCGGGCCGGAGATGATCAGCGGGGTGCGGGCCTCGTCGATCAGGATGGAGTCGACCTCGTCGACCACGGCGAAGTTGTGGCCGCGCTGCACCAGCTCTTCCTTCGACCACGCCATGTTGTCGCGCAGGTAGTCGAAGCCGAACTCGTTGTTGGTGCCGTAGGTGATGTCGCACTCGTAGGCGGCCTTGTGCTCGGTGGCCGGCCGGTTGGGCAGCACCACGCCGACGGTCAGCCCGAGGAACTCGTGCACCCGACCCATCCACGCCGCGTCACGCTGGGCGAGGTAGTCGTTGACCGTGATCACGTGCACGCCCTTGCCGGACAGCGCGTTGAGGTAGACGGCCATGACCGAGGTCAGCGTCTTGCCCTCACCGGTCTTCATCTCGGCGATGTTGCCGAAGTGCAGCGCCGCGCCGCCCATCACCTGGACGTCGTACGGCCGCTGGCCGAGCACCCGGGCGGCCGCCTCGCGGGCCACCGCGAACGCCTCCGGCAGCAGGTCGTCGAGGGTCTCCCCGTCGGCGAGCCGCTCGCGGAACTGTTCGGTCATGCCGGCCAGTTCCTCGTCGGTGAGGTTGACGTAGTCGTCCTCGATCGAGGTGACGGCATTGGCGATGGCCTTGAGCCGGCGCACCATGCGGCCCTCGCCCGCGTTAAGGACCTTTTCCAGAATCGACACGGATCAACGCTCCCCTAGACAGTCTCGAACCATCGTAGGCGCTCCATCGGCGCGATGGTCACTGGTGGCGGTGGTCGACTCCGCCGAACCCGACATAACTCGCGTCCTGCGCACCTCTCGAACGTTATCCGGTTACGCCGTCGGCGAACGGTGCGGCACGATGCTCGGGTGGAGCCCGTGGAGATCATCGAGGACGGCGTGCTGCTGCGACCCTGGCGCGGCACCGACGCCGACGCGGTACACCGGGCGTGCCAGGATCCGGACATTCAGTACTGGACAACTGTGCCACGCCCCTACCGGCCCGAACACGCCCTCGGCTTCGTCACCGAGATGAGCGAGACGGCCTGGGCGGAGGGCACCGGAGCGCCGTTCGCGGTCTGCGACCCGGCGACGGGTGAGCTGCTCGGCTCGTGCGGGCTGGTCTCCATCGAACGGGGCGGCACCGGCGAGATCGGTTACTGGACCGCCCCGTGGGCGCGCGGCCGGGGCGTGACGGTCCGGGCCATCCGGGCGGTCGCCCGCTGGTCCTTCGACACCCTCGGGCTGCGCCGGCTGATCTGGCAGGCCGAGGTGGGCAACCACGCCTCCCGGTTGGTCGCCCTCCGGGCCGGTTTCCGGATCGACGGCCGGCTGCGGCTGGCCAACCCGGCGACGCGGTCCGACGCGGACGGCTGGATCGGCTCGTTGCTGCCCGGCGAGGTGCCCGCCCCCGGGGAGACCGGGCCGGCCGGTCCCGGCACCCTCGCCGCCCGGCGTGCCGCGGTCTTCGGCCGCCCACAGCCCACCCTGTTCGCCACCGCCGGGGCCGTCGAGCTGCGGATCCGGCCGCTTGAGGAGCAGGACCTGGATGCCGTCGTACAGACCTGCCGGGACCCGGAGACCATCCGCTGGACGACAGTGCCGGACCCGTACGAGCAGGCCGACGCACAGGGGTTCCAGGTCTACGCCGAGTCCACCTGGGCTCGGGGCGAGGCCGCCTGCTTCGTGGTCGCCGACCCGGACGACAGGTACGCGGGCACGATCGACCTGCGGCTCTCCCCCAGCGACGCCCTGGTGGCCGACGTCGGCTTCATGACCGCCCCGGCGTTCCGTGGCCGGGGGTACCTGCCGGCCGCGCTCGTCGCGATCAGCACCTGGGGCTGCACCACGCTGGGCCTGGCCCGGATCGAGTGGAAGGCGAACGTGGGAAACACCGCCTCCCGGCGGGTCGCCGAGAAGGCGGGCTTCACGTTCGAGGGGACCGCCCGCGGCGGGGTGCAGCACCGGGGCGAACGGGTCGACGCATGGGTGGCCGCGCTGCTCGCCAGGGAGCTGGGCTGATGACCCTGCGGCAGGTCGTCGAGGCGCACGGCGTACGGCTGCGTCCCTTTCGGGCCGAGGACACCGCCGACGTGGTCGACGGCTGCGCGGACCCACTGACCCAACGCTTCGTGTCGAACCTGCCCACGCCGTACACCCGGACCGACGCCCGGTGGTGGATCGACGTCGGCGTCCCGGCGGCCTGGACCGGCGGCGGCGCGGCGTACGCCGTCGCGGACCCGGCCACCGACCGGCTGCTCGGCGCGGTGGGGCTGAACAACCCGGTGCCCGCGCGGGGCCAGGCCGAGATCGGCTACTGGCTGCGGCCGGCGGCGCGTGGGCGCGGACTGGCCGCCGCGGCCACCCGCGCGCTGAGCGAGCACGCGTTCGCCACCGGCACGGCTCGACTGGAGCTGCTGACCGACCCCGAGAACGGCCCGAGCCAGCGGGTCGCGCTGGCCGCCGCCTTCCGCCACGAGGGTTCGCGCCGGTCGGCCGGGTCGGGCCGCGCGGGGAGTCGCCACGACCTGCTGGCCTGGGTACGCCTCGCCGACGACCCACCCGGACCGGTCGCTCGGCTGCTGCCCGACCTGCCCGGCGGGGTGCTCACCGACCAGGTGGTGAGTCTGCGCCGGCTCGCGCCGGACGACGCCGACCTGATGTACCGGCTGCACAGCCGACCCGAGGTGGTGGCGAACCAGGCGCCGCCCGTGCCGCCGACGCGGGAGGCGATCGGGCGACGGTGTCGTCTCGCGGAGAGCGGGTGGCTGACCGGGGAGATCGCCCGACTACTGATCACGGACGTGGCCAGCGGGGAGCCGGTGGGCAGTTGCGGGCTGTCGTACACCGACGTGGCGGCCGGCGAGGCGTCGGTCGGCTACGCCTTGCTGCCCGACTGGCGCGGCCGGGGGTACGCGACCCGGGCGGTCCAACTGCTGGCGGACTGGGCGTTCGGGCCGGTGGGGATCGCCCGGCTGACCGCCGGCACGGTGCCGGACAACACCGCGTCGCACCGCGTGTTGGAGCGGGTGGGGTTCCGGCGTGAGGCACTGCAGCGCGGCCGGCTGCCCGGGTTGGCCGGCGCCCGCCTGGACGACCTGACCTTCGCGCTGCTCGCGGCCGACCGGCGGCGCTGACGAGCGGCCGACCGGCGCTGAACACGGGCGTGGATCACGGGGCTGCGGTGGGGACGCCCACCACAACCCCGTGATCGCGGGTCGGCTGGTGGTCAGGTGTCGAGGGAGATGATGCCGTAGTCGTACGCGTGCCGGCGGTAGACGACGCTCGGACGGCCGGACTCCTTGTCCTGGAACAGGTAGAAGTCGTGGCCGACCAGTTCCATCTCGAACAGCGCGTCGTCGATGGTCATCGGCTCCGCCGGGTGCACCTTCTCCCGGGCGATGTGCCACGGCTGGTCGTCGTGCTCTTCCTCGACCCGCTCCGCGACGGCGGTGCCGGCGCGGGCACCGTCGAGCGGCGCGCTCAGCACGCTGGTGCCCAGGTCGGCGACCGGCAGGCCCGCGGTGGCCTCGGCGACGGAGATCGGCGCGTGCCGACCCCGGTGTACGCGGCGGCGGTCGGCCGCACGGCGCAGCCGGGTGTCGAGTTTCGCGATAGCCGCGTCGAGTGCGCTGTAGAAGTCGTTCGTGCAGGCCTCGGCCCGCATCACCGGGCCCCTGGAAACGCAGGTGATCTCCACCCGCTGGCAGTGCTCGGCCTGGCGCGGATTGCGCTCGTGGAACAGCTCGACATCGACGCGAATCAGTTTGTGATCGTAGCGTTCGATCTTTGCGAGTTTCTCGGCTACGTGTACCCGGTAATGGTCCGGCACTTCGACGTTTCGGCCCTTGACCACGATGTCCACGTGACCTCCCTTGTTCGGATGGTCTTCGATCCGGCAACCCGGTCGCGCGCCGTGGGGGACCCGCTGGCGTCGACCGGCTGGTACGGCTACGCCTCCTCTCACCGCCGAGGGTGGTGGAACGACCTCCTACCCCCGACAGCGAAACGCTAACTCCTGTTCGCCCGGCAGTCACCCCTAGTTGCCGAGACTGCCCAGGATTTTTCGCAGCTCATACACCAATGGGTGAAACGGAAACACACTCTGTTACAAGTGGTGTCTTTTTTGGGTCGCCGCGAGCACCACGGCGACACTCGGCACCCATCCGGTGGCGCTCAGCACCCGGGTCGCGGCGGCCAGGGTCACGCCTGTGGTGACGATGTCGTCGAGCAGCACCACGACCGGTGCCGCGCCGGCGGCACGACCCCGGCTCGCCGTGGCGCGCGGTCGGAAGGCGGCCTCGGCCGCAGCCGCGCGTCCGGCGCTGTCCAGGCTGAGCGAGTCGGGCCGGGGCAGCGCCCGCAGCGGCCGATGCACACGCGCCGTCCAGCCGCCCTGGTCGAGCCGGGCCGCGCAGTGCCGGGCCAACCGGTCCAGGTGGTCCCCGTACCGGGATCGGGCCGCCGCCGCCGTGTCCGGGACCGGGACCAGCGCCACGGGACGAGCCACGCCGACCGCCGCCGCGACAGCCTCGGCGAGCAGCGCGCCGAGCGGACGGGCCAGACCGTGCCGGCCGTGTTCCTTGTACGCCAGCAGAGCCTCGCGCAGCGGGCCGGCGTAGGGACCGAGGGCGACGCAGGACGGCAGGCCCGGCGGCGCGGGCGTCGGACGGACCACCCCTGGGCGCAGCGCGCCCAGAGCCGCCACGCAGGCCGGACAGACGCCGTGGCGCAGGCCGGGCCGGCGCTCCCGACAACCCGCGCAGGTGGCGGGCAACACCAGGTCGGCGAGGTCCGCCCAGAGGCCGGTCACCAGGTCACCGGGTCAGTAGAGGAAGAACGGCGCCGACGGGTTGCTCGGGCGCACACCGGCCGGGACCGGGGCGATGTCGCGTACGCGGCCGGGCTCGATCCGTTCGAAGGGGCTGCTGCGGTAGGCCACCCCGTTCGCCTCGTACATGTAGGCCCCGCTGGGCACCCGTACGGTGCGATTCGTGGGATAGGCCGTCAGGTGGTTGACCTTGGCACCGAGGTCGGTCCGCAGCGGCGTCTCCAGCGCGCCGTCGACGCTGATCTCGTAGATCGCCGGCTGACGGACGGACCCCGCCACCACCAGTTGGTCCTCGCTGCCCCAGTCGACGGCGGTGAGGGCGGTCAGCGAGGTGGCCACCTGCCGGGGCGGGCCGATGGAGACGCCGCCGCCATCCGGGTTCACCGCGGCGACGTACAGCCGGCCACCGGCGATCAGCGCGACCCGCTGGCCGTCCAACGCGGCAGCCACCGCGGTGACGTCGGCGGGCAGGTTGAGGGGCACCTGGTACATCCGCGCCGCCTCGTCGAAGCGGTAGAGCTGCCCGTCGGCGACGACCAGGCCACGGCCGGGACGTCCGTCGACAGTACGCAACCAGACCGGACGGCTCATCAACGAGTATTCGGACGTGCTGCGGTTGAGGCCGGCGATCGGCGCGGCACCCGCGCCCACCGCGAGGCGGCGTCGGCCGTCGCTGCTGCCGGTGACCACCATCGCGGCGAGGATGCGCTGCCCCTTGGCCACCGCCAGGTCGGCGGAGACGATGTTGCGGTTGGCCTCGGGCGCCAGCGGCACGGCGCCGCTGAGTTCGCTGCCGAAGTCGAGCGGATGGATGGCGCCCTCGTACACGCCGAACCGCTGCGGGCTCTCGGCGTTGAGGTAGAGCTGGTCGGAGTTGCGTCGCTCGCTCAGGTCCTGCACGGGCAGCGAGTTGTTGCGGATCTTCAGCTCCAGCGCACCCGGCAGGTCCCCCAACGACCAGGCGATCTGCGTGATCAACTGGTCGATGCCGTTCTGGTCGTCGCCGGACATGTCCAGGTTGACCTCCCACCGGCCGTTGCCGCCGGTGGCGTTGTTGATCAGCTCGGTGCGGTCGGGCAGCCCGACGACACCCGGGCGCAACCAGTCGGAGGGGCCACCGACAAGCCACTTCACCACCTCGTTGACCCGGCGCTCATCCGGCACCGCGAGCGGCCGGTAGCGCTGGTCGGGCACGAGGCGGGTGCGGTCCGAACTCCAGAAGTAGATCGACTCCTCCTGGTAGTAGCGACGAAGGGCCACGTCGCTGAGCAGCAGCACGTTCGGCGGGTCGAAGATGTACAACCCGGCACGCTCGTCGTTGACGCCGCCGGTGAACGCCGCGCTGCGGATGCCGAACTCGTACTCCGTCTCGGTCGCCACCGGCGGTGCCAGGGTGCCGTTGGCCCGCAGCACGCCGATCTGCTGCACGCTGATCTTCACGGTGGTGGTCGAGTCGCTGTTGAGGGTGTAGACCGCGTCCCCCAGCCGGACCACGTTGAGCGCGACCTCGCTGCCCTTCTTCTCCTGCAGGCGGGACTTGTTCTCCGGGGCGATGAACGCCTTGACCCGCTCGTACGCCCGGTCCGGCTCCCCGGCGGCGGCGGACAGGAAGTTGCGGACGAACGCCTCGTTGACGCTGCCACTGGCCGTTCGCGTCGGCGGGTCACTGCCGGGACCGTTGACCACACCGGCCTCCGTCGCGGCCCCGCCCTTGCCGTCCACCCGCACGTCGGACGCCGCCGGGATGCCGCACCCACCGCCCAGCAGCACCACCACACCGAGCGCCGCGACCCGAGTCGACCGTCTCATGAACGCACCTCCGCCCGCTGTCCGTCCCCGGTCGGCGCCGGGTCGATCGCCAGTGCCCCGCCGGTGCCGGGCCCGATGGCCAACTGACCACCGTCGCGAGGGCCACCGAACGGCAGTGCGGCGTCGGCCGGCACCAGTCGCAGCGGCGAGGTGGTCAGCCGGTCCCCCGCACGGGCCGGCAGCGTGAGCCGGAACTGCGCGCCCTGCCCGGGAGCGCCCCACGCCTCCAGCCAGCCGCCGTGCAGGCGGGCGTCCTCCAGGCTGATCGACAGGCCCAGCCCGGTGCCCCCGGTCTGCCGGGCCCGGGACGGGTCGGCTCGCCAGAACCTGTTGAACACCAACTTCTCCTCGCCCGGCTTGAGCCCCACGCCACGGTCGCGGACGGTGATCGCCACCGCGGTCTCGTCCGCGCCGAGGGTGATCAGCACCGGTCGGGCCTCGCCGTGCTCGACGGCGTTGCCGACCAGGTTACGCAACACCCGCTCGACCCGGCGCGGGTCGACCTCGGCGATCACCGGCGTGCCCGGCAGGTCGAGTTCGATGGGTACGCCCACCCGCTCGGCCAGGCCAGCCAGCCGGTCCACCACCCGGTGCACCACCGGCACCAGGTCGGTCGGCTCGGAGTCCAGCATGGCGAAGCCCGCGTCGAAGCGGCTGATCTCCAACAGGTCGGTGAGCAACTCCTCGAAGCGGTCCAACTCGGCCTGGAGCAGCTCGGCGCTGCGGGCCACCGCCGGGTCGAACTCGTCGCGCTCGGCGAAGATCAGGTCAGCGGCCATCCGTACCGTGGTCAGCGGGGTACGCAGCTCGTGCGAGACGTCGGAGGTGAACCGGCGCTGCAGTCGGGACATCTCCTCCAGGCGCAGGATCTGCCGTTGCAGGTTTGTGGCCATCTGGTTGAAGGAGGCGGCGAGCAGGGCGAGGTCGTCCTCACCGTTGACCACCATCCGCTGGTCGAGCAGGCCGGCGGAGAGCCGCTGGGCGGTCCGTGCGGCGACCCGGACCGGGTTGACGACCAACCGGGTGACAAGCGCCGCGAGCAGCCCGAGCAGGATCACCAGGGCGACCCCGGTGGCCACGACCGTGGCTCGGGCGTCGGCGGCGGTGTCGTCCTGCCGGCTCAACGGCACCAGATAGTAGAGCTCGATCTGGCCGAAGCGGGTGGGCACCGGTGAGCCGTACACCAGGTATTTGGTGGGCTGGCCGGTGAGCCGTCCGGTGCGGATCTGGCTGGCCACCTTGCCGTCGGCGATCGCGGCCCGCAGCTCCGGGCTGATGAGCGCCTGGACGTTCGCCGATGGCGCGGTGCGGGTCTGGATGTCGTTGTGGTAGCCGTCGGCCGTGATCGCCACCACCACCCCGCTGGTCTGCTGGGGGTCACCGCCGGCCAGGTAGTTGACGGTGCCGTCGATGGTCTCCTGGAGCTGCGCCTCCTGCGGCTGACCGTAGAGGGAGACCTGTTTGGCGGCGTAGCTGGCACCGGTGATCACCCGCTGTCGGACGTCGCTGCGGGCGTTGTCGAGCAGGATCGTGGTGATCTTGTCAGCGATCAGGAACGCGAACCCGCCGACCAGCAGGCTGGACGCGACCAGCGTGATGGTCACGACCCGGACCTGCAGCGAGCGCCGCCAGGTCTGGTGCACGCGGGCCACCACCCGGGCGACCCGGCCGCTCACCGCGCGCCAGATCTCCCCACCGGCGCTGGGCCGGCGGGCAGCCGTGCTCGGGGAGTGCGGGGGCGAGGTCGACACAGTGCGACCAGGCTATCCGGTCCCCGCCTTGTATCCCACGCCCCGCACGGTGAGGATGATTTCCGGTCGCTCCGGGTCCGGCTCGATCTTGGCGCGCAACCGTTGGACGTGCACGTTGACCAGGCGGGTGTCGGCCGCGTGCCGGTAGCCCCAGACCTGCTCCAGCAGCACCTCACGGGTGAAGACCTGACGCGGCTTGCGAGCGAGTGCGACAAGCAGGTCGAACTCCAGCGGAGTCAGCTTCACCTCCTCGTCGTTGCGGCTCACGGTGTGCGCCGGCACGTCGATGGTGATCTGGTTGTCCGGTGGCCCGATGGTCAGCATCTCGGGGGCCACGTCCTCACCCCGGCGCAGGCGGGCCCGCATCCGGGCGACCAACTCCTTGGGCTTGAACGGCTTGACCACGTAGTCGTCGGCGCCGGACTCAAGGCCGAGCACGACGTCCACGGTGTCGCTCTTGGCGGTCAGCATGACGATCGGCACGCCGGACTCCGCCCGGATCGACCGGGCGACGTCGATACCGCTCATACCGGGCAGCATCAGGTCGAGCAGCACGATGTCGGGACGGCTGTCACGAAAGGCGGCCAACGCCCGCTCGCCGTCCGCCACGAACGAGGGCTGGAAGCCCTCGCTGCGCAACACGATGCCGAGCATCTCGGCGAGCGCGGGGTCGTCGTCGACCACCAGTACGCGGGCTCTCATGGGATTAATATTGCATCCTCATTCAGTTCGGTGGGACCGGCGTCCGCCGGTAACGCAGTGTGCCGCCGAAGAATCGCTCCTCGCACCCCGCGGCGGCGGCGCCACGTGCTGCGGTGCCGGGCGGGTGGATCAGCCCTCCGCCCCAGGCTGTCACCATGATCCCCCTTCGACGCCGCTCGGCGCCACCGCAGCCCGGGACGGGTCCCGCTGTCGCCAACCTGACCCCGGTCAGCCGAAGAGCGCGCGCCCCCAGTGGTCCCCGCCGTCGCGTACCCCGGGAGGGCAGGCGAACACACCGCTGGAGACGTGCCGCAGGTATTCGTTCATCACGTCGTGCCGCGCCAACTGGGTCTGGATCGGGACGAACTGGCGGCGCGGATCGCGCTGGTAGGCGATGAAGAAGAGGCCCGCGTCGAGCCGGCCGAGGCCGTCCGAGCCGTCGACGAAGTTGTAGCCCCGGCGCAGCAGTTGGGCGCCGTCGTTCCGGCTCGGGTGGGCCAGCGTCACGTGCGCGTGCTCGGCGATCACCGGCTTGCCGTCCGCGCCGCGCGCGGCGAAGTCCGGCTCGTCGAACTCGCCGGTCCGCCCGAGGGGTGCGCCGCTGCCCTTGCTCCGGCCGACGATCTCCTCCTGCTCGGCCAGGGAGGTCCGGTCCCAGGTCTCCACAAGCATCCGGATCTTGCGGGTGACCAGGTACGAGCCGCCCGTCATCCAGTCCGGCCCGTCACCCGGCTGCACCCACAACTGGTCGCGCAGCAGCTCGGTGTCCTCGGCCTTGAGGTTGGCCGTGCCGTCCTTGAACCCGAACAGGTTGCGTGCGGTGGCCTGGTCACGGGAGGTCGACGACGTACGCCCGAAGCCGAGCTGCGACCAGCGGACGCTCACCACGCCCATGCCGAGGCGGGCCAGGTTGCGGATCGCGTGCACCGCGACCTGCGGATCGTTGGCGCACGCCTGCACGCAGAGGTCACCGCCGGAGAGCTGTGGTTGCAGGGCGTCGCCGGGGAACTTCGGCAGCTCGGCAAGGGCGGCGGGCCGCTTGTCGGCGATGCCGAAGCGGTCCCGGCCATCGGCGTCGCGAAACAGCGTCGGCCCGAAGCCGATCGTCAGGGTGAGCTGCGACGGGGGCAGGCCGAGCGCCTCGCCGGTGTCGTCGGGTGGCGCCTCCGGCATCCCGCCCACGGCGCCGAGCACCCCGGCGTCCCGCCCCGCGGTCATCCGGGCGGCGGCGGCCGTCCACTCCTCGAGCAGCTCGACCAGCCGGGCGCGATCCTTCGTGATCACGTCGAAGGCGACGAAGTGCAGCCGGTCCTGGGCCGGGGTGACGATGCCGGCCTGGTGCTCGCCGTGGAACGACACCGCCCCGGCCGGGTGGTCGCTGGCCGCCGCCGGGCCGCGGGTGCCGTTGACAAGCGCGCCCGCGCCGGCGGCCACCCCGGCGACTCCGGCCACCCCGGCACCGGCGAGCGTGATCGCTCGCCGCCGGGTCAACCTGTTCCCACTCATCGACTCCCCCTGCGTCCCGGTCACTTGGCGACGGCTGCGGCGACCTTGCTGATCGGCTCGGCGAGCGCGTTGATCCCGTCGGAGAGATCCTTGAGCTCGGCCTTGCTCAGTGCGGTGTGCAGCTTCCACCCGTCGCCGTCGCGGTGCTTGCCGAGCAGCGCCTCGACGTTCGCGAACTCGGTGTCCAACTGCGTGACCAGCTCCGGCGAGCGCTGCTGCAGGGCCGGGCGGAGAGCGGACACGGCCGCCTTGGAACCTTCGAGGTTGGCGGCGAAGTCCCACAGGTCGGTGTGCGAGTAGCGGTCCTCCTCGCCGGTGATCTTGCCGCTGGCCACCTCGTCGAGCAGTTCCTTGGCACCGTTGGCGAGCTGGAGCGGGGAGAGCGTCTCGGCGTTGGCCTTGGTCACGATCTCCTTGACGTCCACCAGCAGGCGGTCGGCGATCGGACCGTCCTTGCTGATGTCGCCCGACTGCCAGAGATCCTTCTCGATCCGGTGGAAGCCGGTGAACTCCATCCCCTCCTCGATGACCTCCTCGCGGCCATCGATCTTGGGGTCGAGGTCGCCAAAGATCTCGGCCACCGGCTCGATCCGCTCCCAGTAGGTGCGGGCGACCGGGTAGAGCGCCTTGGACTTCGCCACGTCGCCGGCCTTGACCGCGGTGACGAACTCCTCGGTCTTGTCCAGCAGCGCGTCGGTCTGGCTCTTGACGTAGCGCTTGTAGTTCTCGGCCGCGCCGGCCAGGGCGGCGTCGGCGGTGAGCGGCTGCGCCGACCCGTTGACCTTGAGCGCGCCCCGGATGCCCTTGCCGCTCATCCCGGGCTTGCAGGCCGTCTGGTAGGTGCCGGCCGGCAACTCCACGTGCAGCTCACGGCTCAGTCCCGGGGCGATGTTCTCCACCTCGCCCATGACGCGGTCACCGTCGGCGTACACGTAGAACTCGGTCACCTTGGCGCCCGAGTTGGTGATCTTGAAGGTGGCGGTGCCGGCGGCCACGTCCGTGGTGCCGACCTCACAGGCGGTGTCCGTCGCCTTGACCGCGATCGGACCGCCGGCCGCGGCCGGGGCGTCCTTGTCGGCGCCGGAGCAGGCGGTCACACCGGCCGTCGCCAGCACGCCGACGGCGGCCAGCGCGAAAAATCGGGTGGTACGCATCTGAGCTGTCTCTCCTCGTGGGGTCAGGCACGCTGCGGCGTGGTTGCCGCCGCGACCTCGGCCTCGGTGCCGGTGTCGGCTCCGCGCTCGGTGACTGTGGTTTTCGCGGCGGGTGCCGGCGTGCGGCGGGCCGGCCGCAGGAAGAGCAGGAGGACCGGCACGGCGTACCCGATCCAGGCGATCGTCTCCAGCACGGTGGGCGCGGGCGTCACGTTGAACATGCCGGCGAGCAGGGCCGCGTACCAGGTGGTCGGGTCGAGCGTGCCGGTGATGTCGAAGGCCAGGTCGTTCAGGCCGGGCAGGACACCGGCCTCCTGGAAGTCGTGTACGCCGTACTTGAGGATGCCGGCGGCCACCAGGATCAGCAGCGCGCCGGTCCAGGTGAAGAACGTGCCGAGGTTGATCCGCAGTGCGCTGGCGGAGAGCAGCACGCCGAGCACCACGGCGGTGCCGATGCCGCCGATCAGGGCGAGCAGCGGCCCGCTGTCACCGGCCGCACCCTGGGCGGCCGAGTAGAAGATCAGCGTGGTTTCCAGGCCCTCCCGGATCACCGCGAGGAAGGCCATGCCGGCGACCGCGAACGAGCCGACGGCGAGCGCCTCGGTCAGCTTCCCCCGCAGCTCCCCGGCGATGGTCCGAGCCGCCCGGCGCATCCAGAAGATCATCCAGGTGACGAAGACCACGGCGGCGACGGAGGTGATCGCCTCGAACAACTCCCGGTCCTCGTAGCGGGAGAACAACGAGGTCGACGTGTACTCGATCAGCCAGCCGAAGAGCACCGACAGGGCCACGGCCAGGCCGACGCCCGCCCAGACCTGCGGCAACCGGTCCCGGCGCTGCGACTTCAGCAGGAAGGCGACCAGGATGCTGACCACCAGGGTGGCTTCCAGACCCTCCCGCAGGCCGATCAGGTAGGTGGCGAACATCCGGGCTCCGAGTTCGTTAGGTACGCCTCAACTGACTTAGGGCAGGCATACCTTGCTCCCTGTCCGGGAGCCCCGTCAAGTCGTTCACGACAAGCTCACTCGGCCCAGCGCTCGCGGCTCGTCCGACCGGCGTCGGGACGCCACCGTTCGGCTGTGGAAGGATGCCCGCCGTGAAGGGATTCCTGCCGTGGCTGGCGGTGCTGGCCGTGGTGCTGCTGCTCAGCGCGTTGCGACTGCGGGCGCTTGCCACTGTCGTGTCGCTCGCGTGGCTGGTGTGGTGCGTCTGGACGTGGTTCCGCCCCACCCGCCGCGACTCCCGCTCGGGCTGACCCCGCCAAGGCCGGCCGGAGACGACGAACCGGGCCGGCTGCGAACAGCCGACCCGGTCGTTGCGGAGCGTCGATCAGTAGCGGTAGTGATCCGGCTTGAACGGACCCTCGGTCGAAACACCCAGGTACGCGGCCTGCTCCTTGGTCAGCGTGCTCAGCTTGGCGCCGAGCGCGCCCAGGTGCAGCCGGGCCACCTTCTCGTCCAGGTGCTTGGGCAGCACGTAGACGCCGATCGGGTACTCCTCGGTCTTGGTGAACAGCTCGATCTGGGCGATCGTCTGGTTGGCGAACGAGTTCGACATCACGAAGCTCGGGTGCCCGGTCGCGTTGCCCAGGTTGAGCAGGCGGCCCTCGGAGAGCACGATGATGGCGTGCCCGTCGGCGAAGCGCCACAGGTCGACCTGCGGCTTGATGTTGATCCGCTCGACGTCGGAACGCTTGGCCAGACCTGCCATGTCGATCTCGTTGTCGAAGTGGCCGATGTTGCCGACGATGGCCTGGTGCTTCATCCGGGCCATGTGCTCGTTGGTGATGACGTCGAAGCAACCGGTGGCGGTGATGAAGATGTCCGCCTGCTCGACGACGTCGTCCAGGGTGGCGACCTGGTAGCCGTCCATCGCGGCCTGGAGCGCGCAGATCGGGTCGACCTCGGTCACCACGACCCGGGCACCCTGGCCGCGCAGCGACTCGGCGCACCCCTTGCCCACGTCGCCGTAGCCCATCACCACTGCCATCTTGCCGCCGATCAGCACGTCGGTGGCCCGGTTGATGCCGTCGATGAGCGAGTGCCGGCAGCCGTACTTGTTGTCGAACTTGCTCTTGGTCACCGAGTCGTTGACGTTGATGGCCGGGAAGAGCAGGGTGCCCGCGCGGTGCATCTCGTAGAGCCGGTGCACACCGGTGGTGGTCTCCTCGGTCACGCCCTTGATGCCGGCGGCGATCCGGGTCCAGCGCTGGCCGTCCTCGGCGAGCGAGCGGTGCAGCACCTCCAGGATGACCGCGTACTCCTCGGAGTCGGCGGACTCGACCGCCGGGACCGCCCCGGCCTTCTCGAACTCGGCGCCCTTGTGCACGAGCAGGGTGGCGTCGCCGCCGTCGTCGAGGATCATGTTGGGCCCCTGCCCGTCCGGCCAGGCGAGCACCTGCTCGGTGCACCACCAGTATTCCGGGAGGGTCTCGCCCTTCCAGGCGTAGACCGGGACGCCGGCGGGGGCGTCGGGGGTGCCGTTCGGGCCGACGACGATCGCCGCGGCGGCGTGGTCCTGGGTGGAGAAGATGTTGCAGGACGCCCAGCGCACCTGTGCGCCGAGGGCGACCAGCGTCTCGATCAGGACGGCGGTCTGGATGGTCATGTGCAGCGAGCCGGTCACCCGCGCGCCGGCCAGCGGCTGCGCCTCGGCGAACTCCCGGCGAATCGCCATCAGGCCGGGCATCTCGTGCTCGGCGAGCTGGATCTCCTTGCGCCCGAACTCGGCGAGCGACAGATCCGCCACCTTGAAGTCGCCTTCGGCGAGGGTGCTCGGCCGGGCCTCGGACGGCGTACCGCTGGGGGACGCCGGGAGGGTGCTGGTCATGAAAGCTCCTGTCGAACGATGTCTGCGCCGACCCTCCACCTTACGCGCGCCTCGGACACGTGTCCGGCACGGTCGGCAGACAGCGCACGGGGCGGTCGGTGGTGAACGGACTTTCCCGCCCACGTCCCGCCCGCCCCGTGCATCCCCCCGGTTTGGTTCCCCGCACGTTCTCGGACCGTCGTCGCGATAACGCTGCGTACTCATAGAGTCACACTCGGGCAACTCTTCGTCAAGCCATTCCGGAAAAGTCGGACTTGTGTCGTCGGTGGCGGGCGCCTGTCACCGCAATCCGGAGGTCGCCACGTACGCCTCGCCGTCGCCACTGATCCGCAGCGGCTCGCCGGCCGCGGTGCCGATCGCCGCCTCACCGGACGCCAGCGTCACCGCACCGGCGCCGTCGTCCACGGTGACCGCGCCACCGGCGCAGAGCACCACCCGGGGGCCGGGCAACGGCAGCGTGACCGAGGGCACCGTGGCGCCCACCCGCACCCGGTGCAGCGCGAAATCGTCCACCGGCACCGGCCACCAGTCCACACCCGGGCCCACCGGCAGCGCGGCTCGCACCGGCGCGTCGAGCACCTCGAAGCGCAGCACCCGCAGCAACTCGTCGACGTCCACCCGCTTGGGGGTCAGCCCACCCCGCAGCACGTTGTCACTGGCCGCCATGATCTCCACGCCACAGCCGCTCAGGTAGGCGTGCAGGTTGCCGGCGGGCATCCAGATCGCCTCCCCCGGCACCAGCCGGACGTGGTGCAGCAGCAACGCCACCAGCACGCCCGGATCCGCCGGGTACGCCTTGGCCAGCCGGTGGGCCAACTCCGCGTCCGGGGTGTCGACCGAGGCCGCCAGAACGCCACCCAGCAACCCGTCGCGCTCGGCGACCGGCCAGCCGAGCAGCGTCCGCACCGCCGTGCGCAGTCCCGCCGGCCCGGCCCGCAACGCGGCGACAACCGGCGCCAACTCCGGTACGCCGAACGCGGCGAGCGCCTCGGCCGACTCCGCCGGATCCCGAAAACCGCACAGTGCCTCGAACGGAGTGAGCGCGACCAGCAGTTCCGGCTTGTGGTGCGGGTCGGAATAGGTGCGCTGCCCCTCGGGAAGCCCGGCCTCCGCCGCGTAGCCCGCCCGCGCCTGTTCGGCGTCCGGGTGGGCCTGCAGGCTCAGCGGAGCGTCGGCCGCGAGCACCTTGAGCAGGAACGGCAGCCGGCTGCCGAACCGCTCGGACACCCGCTGACCGAGCCACTGCCCCGGCTCGTCCCGCACCAGGTCGCAGAGGCTCACCCGCTCGCCGGCACGGTCCACGTTGGCCGGGGCGCCCGGGTGGGCGCCCAACCACAACTCGGCCTCGGGCCCCGCGCTGGGCACCACCCGACCCTGCAGGAGGGCGATGGCCGAGCGGGAGCCCCAGGCGTAGTCGCGGATCGGTCCGTAGAGTGGCTCCACAGGTCAGCCCCCGGGCCGCCCGGTCGCCTCGGCCGCCTCGCCCGACGCGTCCTGCGGCACGGCGGTGTCGGCGGCCGCGCCGGTGCCGGCCTCGGCGGCGGCGGCGCTGTAGACGTCCGGCTCCAGGTAGATCACCCGGGCGATCGGCACCGCGGCACGGATCCGCGCCTCGACGGCGTTGATGCCACGGGCCAGGTCGTGGGCGCTCTCCCACTCCGGAACGGCGATCTTGGCGGCCACCATCAGCTCTTCCGGGCCCAGGTAGAGCGTCTTCATGTGGATGATCCGCTCCACCTCGGGGCCGTCGGTGACGGCCCGCTCGATGGTGGCCAGTTCGGACGCCTCGGCGCCCTCACCGAGCAGCAGGCTCTTCGTCTCGATGGCCAGCACGACGGCGATGACGACAAGCAGGATGCCGATCATCGCGGTGCCCGCGGCGTCCCACCGACCGTTCCCGGTGATCAACGTCATCCCGACACCGAACAGGGCGAACACCAGACCGACGAGCGCCCCGAAGTCCTCCAGGAGCACGACCGGCAGCTCCGGCGCCTTGGCCCGGCGGATGAAACGGACCCAGGACTGGTTGCCCCGGATGTGGTTGGACTCCTTGATGGCGGTCCGGAAGGAGAACGACTCCATGATGATCGCCGCCACCAGCACGACCACCGGCAACCAGTGCCACTCCTTGATGCCCTCTCCGTGGCTCCACTTGTGGTACGCCTCGTAGAGCGCGAACAGGCCACCGATGCTGAACAGCACGATGGACACGATGAACGCGTAGATGTAGCGCTCCCGGCCGTACCCGAACGGGTGTTCCGGGGTGGCCGCCCGCTTCGCCCGCTTGCCGCCGAGCAGCAGCAGGCCCTGGTTGCCGGAGTCGGCGACCGAGTGGACCGCCTCGGCCAGCATCGACGACGAGCCGGAGAGCAGGAACGCGATGAACTTGGTGACGGCGATGCCGATGTTGGCCAGCAGGGCGGCGACAATCGCCTTCGTCCCACCGTTGGCGCTCATGCCACCGCTCCGCTTCGCGTCGTGGCGACCCGAGACGCCCCGCTGCTGAGCCACCTGGTTCGCTCGCTGCGCTCGCTCACGCCACCGCTCCGCTTCGCCGCACGAAGCCAACCGGTCCGCGCATGCCGCGCCGCCCTACGGTCGTTCACTGGTTCGACAGCTCCTTCATCTCGGTGATGGCCGGAACGGCCATCGGGTCCAACCCGTGGGCCAGGGCAAGGTATATCGAGGCGAAATCCGGGACCGCGATCAGCGAGGCCAGCCGCTCCAGGGCGGAGCCCCCCTCGGCGGTCACCACGTCGCACCGCACGCCACGGCGCTCGGCGAGGGTCTGCACCGCGTCCGCACGGCGCTCCTCGACGGCCAGCGGCTCGTCGGTGTCGTCCTCGGCGTTGAGCCCGCCGTCGCGCAGCAGCACCAGCCGCAGCCGGGTGCCATCGCCGTCGTCGTCGTCGTCGGCCGGGTCGGCGAAGATGTCCCGCTCCCCCTCGGCCAGGCCGCCGAAGACGCCGTCGAGCAGCCCGACGCGACCCCGCCCGGCCTCGCCGAGCGCCCCGGTGACCACCGGGTAGCGGGCGTTTGCCGACAGGGTGTCGCCGAACCGGCGGGCGGCCACGGTGGCCAGCGGGGACGAACCCCAGACGATCGGGATCGAGCCGGCCAGGCCCAGGGCCAGCGCCTTCGCCGGGTTGACGAAGGACTCCGCGGCGGAGCGGCAGCGGTCGGCGTCCGCGTCGAGCCGGGCCGCGGTCTCGGCCAGATCCGCCTCGTTGACCTTCACGAGCCCGAGCGAACGGGCCGCGAGCAGAACCGGCACGGTGAGCGCCCAGAGGCTGGCTCGGGCCGGGGCACGCCGGGGCACCGGAATGAACGGCGCCCGGGCCTGCTCGGCGATCGACTGCAACTGCGAGTCGGGGGCGCCCACGGCGACCAGCCGGGCGCCCCGCCGGTGCGCCGCCTCGGCGGCACCCAGTGCCTCCGGGCTACGACCGGACGCGCTCACCGCGATCACCACGTCCGCCGCGCCCACCCAGCCGGGTACGCCCGCGCTGCGGTGCCCGATGATCGGGACCGGGCAACGCGGGCCCGCGACCGTGGCCAACACATCCCCGGTACGCCCCGCGGTGCCGATGCCGGCGATCACGACGGCACGGGGGCGCCCGTCGTCGGCGAGGACCGCCAGGTTCGCCTCGGCCGCCAGTGCGGCGCTCTCGCGCACCTGCGCACCGGCCGACGCCGTGTGCCGGAGCATGCCGCCCGGGTCGCGCTCGGCCAGCGCCTCCGGGTTGTCGAGCAGGGCCTCGTCGGCATCGCGACGACCGCTGACCCCGGCCGTACCGTCGATCATGAGGACTGCCCAGGGCCGCCGCGCGCCTCGTCGAGCAGCAGCACCGGCACGTCGTCGCGGACCTCGAAGATCCGGCCACACTCCGTGCAGGTAAGCGTCTGCGCTTCGGCGTCGTAGGTGAGCGGGGCGTGGTGCGTGTCCGGACAGGCGAGAATCTCGAGCAACTGCGGATCCAGGGCCATGGCACGGCTCCTTCCACGTGTGCGGCTTACCGGCGGCGGTGCCGACCGGCGCAGGCGATCTTATCGGCGAACGCGGTCGAGCACGTCGTCCCGGAGCGAGACCATCCGCTCGCGGGTGGGCGCCTCGACGTTGAGCCGCAGCAGCGGCTCCGTGTTGGAGGCGCGCAGGTTGAACCACGCGCCGTCGGGGAACCGCAGGGTGAGCCCGTCCATCTCGTCGGCCACCGCGTCGGGGTACGCGGCCCGCACCTCGGCCACCGCCGCCGCCTGGTCGGCCACCGTCGAGTTGATCTCGCCGGAGGCGATGTACCGCTCGTACTCACCGGCCAGCACGGACAGCGGCAGCGACTGCTCGCCCAGCGCGGCCAGGGTGTGCATCGCCGCGAGCATCCCGGTGTCGGCGAACCAGAAGTCCCGGAAGTAGTAGTGCGCGGAGTGCTCGCCGCCGAAGACGGCATTGGTCCGGGCCATCTCCGCCTTGATGAAGGAGTGCCCGACCCGGGCGACGACAGGCTTCCCACCGTGCTCGCGAATGATCTCCGCGACCGCGCTGGAGGTGATCAGGCCGTGGATCACCGTGGAGCCGGGGTGCTTGGCCAACTCGCGCGCGGCCACGAGGGCGGTGATCGCCGACGGTGAGACCGGCTCGCCACGCTCGTCCACCACGAAGCACCTGTCGGCGTCGCCGTCGAAGGCCAGCCCGATGTCCGCCCCGTGCTCCACCACCGCGCGCTGGAGGTCGACCAGGTTCGCCGGATCCAGTGGGTTGGCCTCGTGATTGGGGAAGGTGCCGTCCAGCTCGAAGTAGAGCGGCACGATCTCCAACGGCAGCGGCGACAGGACGGTGTCGCCCAGCACGGTGGGGACGGTGAAGCCACCCATCCCGTTGCCGGCGTCGACGACGACCTTCAACGGCCGGATGCCCGAGAGGTCGACAAGCTTGCGCAGGTAGCCGGCATAGTCGGGAAGCAGGTCACGCCGCTCCGCCGGCCGGGTCGGCGCACCGGCCGGACGGGCTTCGCCCGAGTCCAGCAGCGCCTGGGCCCGTTCCCGGATCTCCGCCAGACCGCTCTCCTGGCCGATCGGGCGAGCGCCGGAGCGGCACATCTTGATGCCGTTGTACTGGGCAGGGTTGTGACTGGCGGTGAACATCGCGCCGGGCAGGTCGAGCGAGCCGGACGCGAAGTAGAGCAGATCGGTGGAGGCGAGCCCGATCTCGATGACCGAGCGGCCCTCGGCCCGTACGCCGGCGGCGAACGCGGCGGCCAGACCGGGCGAGGTGGCGCGCATGTCGTACCCGACGACCACCGCGTCACCCGGCTCCTCGGTGGAGTTGAGCAGCTGGGTGAACGCGGCTCCCAGCGCCTCGGCGGCCCTTTCGTCCCACTGGTCCGGCACCGTCCCTCGGACGTCATAAGCCTTCACAATCTGGGACAGATCAGACACGTGTTCCACTCCTTCGCCGCAGGTAGACACCGAGCCTGAGCGTAACGGAGGGTCCGGGCCGAGCCCCGCTCAGCCGGGGAGCCGGGGCATGATCACGGTGCGCCCGCCATCGTCGGGGGGCGGATCCCCGGGCAGCGGTCGCGATTCCGGCGCTTCCGGCATCGGCTGCGTCGCCTCCGGGGGCGCACCGGCGGCGGGTCGGGCGCCGTAGACGCCACCGGCGGCCGGACGCGGGGACGGCACGGCACCGGCAGCCGGGTGCGGCGGCGGCACGGCGCCCGGACCGGCAGGCGGGTACGGGGACAGCGGCACGGCGCCCGGACCGGCAGGCGGGTACGGGGACAGCGGCACGGCGCCCGGACCTGCAGCCGGGTACGGGGACGGCGCGGCGCCCGGACCAGCAGGCGGGTACGGGGGCGGCGGCACGGCACCTGGACCGGTGGCAGGGTGCGGGGGCGGCATGGGACCGGGACTGGCGGACGGCGGCTGCTGGCCGTACACCTGGCCTGGGCGACCGGGCGCGGCCGGTGGCCCGCCGCCGGCCCGGTAGGTGGTGCCGCCGGGGTTGCCCGGCAGGGTGCCGGTCGGCTCGTCGGACGGCCGGCGATCCTGGCGCGAGCGACGGAACAGCAGCACGATGAGCAGCAACCCGACCGCCACCATGACGATGCCGAAGATCATCACCGGTGACGTGCCACCGGACGAGGCCGCGGCGACCGTCGAGGCCTGCGGCGTGCCGGACACGTCGCCGAGCGCCGCCGGAGTCACCGCGTCGTCGACTGTCGCGACCTCGGTCGGACTCGGGGTGGGCGACGCCTTCTTCGACGGCGTCGGCGACGGGGTGACCCGCGCACCTGTCACCCGCGCGGTGTCGCTGCCCCGGCCGACCTCCTGACCGGCCGCGCTGACACCCGCGCCGGTCACCACGAGCCGGCCGCCCGGGGCGTCCGCACCGAAGGTGACCCGGTACCGCACGGTGATGCCTTTGCCCTTGCACAGGGTCGGCTTCAACGGCGACGTCTGGGCGGTCCCCACGTTGCCGCCACCGCCGGTCAGGGCCACCGGGAACCATTGCCCACCCGCGTTGACCTCGACCTTCGCCTGGCTCGGCTGGAGACCTTCAAGGCTGAGAACCAGCGCGGTACGCAGCAGGACGCAGCCCTCGGTGCGCTTTCGCACCGCCACGTTCACCCCCTGCGCGGAACCACCGGCGGCGAAGCTGCTGGCCGCACCCACGCGGACCGAGTCGTCGTCGGCAAGCGCGGGCGACGCGCCGAGCATCACCAGGCCGCCCACCAGACCGCAGACCGCCGCGAGCCGAGCCGCGCGTCGACGCACCGTCATGATCACCTCGCCGTTCTCCCCGGGTGGGGTCCGCGGGTCAGGCTACTACCGCCCCATCCACCCCGCCGGTCATAGAGCGGCCCGGATGTGTGCCGCGTTACGGTTTGCGACCCGGCCCGCCGACCTGCTCCTGGTGCGATTCCGGTCGAGGTAAGACGCCGTCCCGACCATGATCCACTCGACGTGAGCGCAGCGCCCGGCCAGCCATGATCCACTCTACTTTCTTGGAATCGGGCCATCCCACCGCCTCGGATGCCCCGACCTCGCCGAACCCGAGTCGATCTCTCACGGCCCGAGCAGGTGGGGCCGGGTCCGGGCAGGTGGCCGGGTCCGGGCGTTGAGCCAGGTCCGGGAGGTGGGCCAGGTCCGGGAGGTGGGCCAGGCCCGGGAGGTGGGCCAGGCCCGGGCGGTGGGCCAGGCCCGGGCGGTGGGCCAGGCCCGGGCGGTGGGCCAGGCCCGGGAGGTGGGCCAGGCCCGGGCGGTGGGCCAGGCCCGGGCGGTGGGCCAGGCCCGGGCGGTGGGCCAGGCCCGGGC
>NZ_JBNCNO010000004.1:203295-644738 GCF_049847025.1 Micromonospora sp. DT231
CGGGCGGTGGGCCAGGCCCGGGCGGTGGGCCAGGCCCGGGCGGTGGGCCAGGCCCGGGCGGTGGGCCAGGCCCGGGCGGTGGGCCAGGCCCGGGCAGTCGGGGGCTCTCGGTCCGGGCAGGCGGGGTGTCCCCGGCGGTCAGTGCGGGTGCTCGGCGCGGGCGAGGGCGTCGCGGCAGAGTCGGTCGGCGGTGCGGGTGCTCTCCGGTAGTCGGAACCGCGGGGTCAGCGCGAGCACCTGCGCGGTCGCGTTCTCCAGGCTCATCCGATGGCCGACGCTGACGAAGACTGGCTTCACGCCGTCCCGGGTCCGAAGCACCCGGCCGACGACGTCACCGCCGTCCCGCAACGGCGACCAGGCACCCCGCTCGGTGGCCGGCGGATCCCACGTCCCGATCAGCGGCGTCTTGCCCACCCCGATCGCGGGCAGACCGGTGACCACCCCGAGGTGGCAGGCGAGCCCGAACCGACGCGGGTGCGCCAGCCCGTGCCCGTCGCACACCAGCAGATCCGGGACCGTGGCCAGGCGGTCCAGCGCGCTGAGCAGCGCCGGCAACTCACGGAAGGCGAACAGCCCGGGCACATAGCCGAACGCCGGCCGCCCCACACTTACCGCCGAGTCCACCACCACCAACGTCCGGGCATCCAGCACCGTCACGGCCGCCGCCAGCAGGTCACCGCCCTGCGAGTACGCGACGTCCAGGCCGGCCACCGTCTCCGGCGCGCTCGGCCCCGGCCCGACCAGGTCGACCAACGGCCGCAACTCCTCCTGTACGGCCACCGCCTCGGCAACACTGCCCGGCCCCACCGAGTCACCCGCCGCAGCCGTCCTGGCCGCCGCCACTGGCGTCGGCGTCGGCGTCGGCGTCGGCGTCGGCGTCGGCGTCGGCGTCGGCGTCGGCGTCGGCGTCGGCGTCGGCGATGATCCGCTCGACGTCATTGATGTCGGCCTGTCCCGGGGCGGTGAATGCCCCGACATCACCGAACCCGAGTCGATCACCCTCGTCGGCGACCTTCGGCGCCGTCCCCAGCGGCGGCACCACCGTCCGGGCCACCCTTCGCAGGGTCGTCGTCGGTTCGCCCCTTCGTCGCGCCGAAAGCGATCGCGAAGGCTATGCCGAGGGCCACTCCAAAGGCCACGCCCCCGGTCGAGCCGAACGAGGGGATGCCGATCGCCAAGCCGATCAGGATGCCAACCGGCCAGGCCCAGAGGTTGGACTTGCCGCTCTGCGGGTCGGAACTCGCCATCCGTCGATGCTATTCGACCCGGTCGGCTTCCACAGACGCTGTCCACTTCGCACAACAGCGGCAACCTCACCGTCAGGTAAGGCCCAAACCGTCGCGGGCCTCTTCGATCCACGTGCCAACCCCACGCGCGCCGCTTTCGGCCGCGAGCCCAGCCGCCTCGTCGAGCAACGCACGGGCAGTCTCCCGATCGCCGTCGTCCGTGGAGAGGGCCGCCATACCAATCAGGTTGGCCGCGACTCCCGGAGTGAAATCGAGGTCCCGGCGCAGCCGGGTCGACTCGGTCAGCAACTCCCGCGCCGCGTCAACGCGACCGGCGGCCCGCCCTCCGAAGCAGAGGTGCCGCAGTACGTACGACAGCGTCAGTTGATCCCCCGCTGTGGCGGCCAACTCTCGGGCCCGAGCGAAGAAGGGCTCGGCGGTCGCCTGGTCCTGCCGAATCACCTGGTGGACCGTGCCCACCCAGAAGAGCGACTCACCCTCACCTCGGGCGTCGCCCAATTCCCGGTAGAGCCCGGCCGCCCGCTCGAACAGCGGCAGTTCAGCCGCGTCCTCGAACCCGGTGTCGAGGAAACGGGCATGCAGGAGCTTCCCCCGGCCAGCGCCACATCGGCGTCCAGCGCGCTGAGATCCCGCTCCGCCTCGTCCAACGACTGCGCGTCACCGCCGAAGACCGCCAGGTTGTAACACTCCTGCGCCCGTACCAACCGAGCGTCCAACCCTTCGGTCATCACCGACCCGCCCTTTCGGCCGTGGATCCGTGGGGCATGCCTACTTCGCCCTCGCTATCTCGGGGTCCGCGCCAGGATCGCCCGCCGCGCGGAGCTGCTCCTCGAACATGACAAACGTCCGCTGCCGAATGCCACGAATGATGGCCTGTTCACGTGGAGTCTCGTGACGAGCCTCGGAGTCTGCGAGATCCTCGATTGACCTCACAGCGTCATAGAGCGCGAAGATAGGCCCGTCACCCTTGAGGTAATGAGCCCGGTATGCCTCGACCTCCTGCACGAAATCCTCTGCGGTACGGCGGAAGATATCGCCGCCGACACCTAGCGTTATTTCGACGAAGATGTCATTCTTTTCGTGCCATCCGCCGGAATCGATAGAAACTCGCCAGACTCGGGCACCACCATCAGGAGTTTCGACAATTTTCACCGGCGACTGGTAGTAGAGATAATAAGCGGGGAGTACCAAGCCAGGCATCTCGGTCATCCAGACTTCTCCTCGAAGGTCGACTGCAAAGCCTGCCAAAATAGCCGTTGCTCGCGAAGACGAACGCCGTCTGTGATTGCTCGCTCCCGAGACGTGAGAGGTCGGCCCTCCGCCTCGGCAAGGGCTTCCACATCACGTCGCACCTCATAGAGCACATGCTCCCACTCCGCGACAGCGTCAAGTGCGGCCAAGTGTAGGCGGAATTCGGCCAAATGACCGTTGCGCATCCGCAGCACCATTTGTACGTCCCGGTAGCCACTACTCATTGGTGTCACGAACCGATCTTCACAGCTCACGACGACGACGCCTCGGTGGCCCTTGATCCGGCCCAGCGCGGCGTAGAGATCGTCGAGGTTGCGGAACTCGACCTTCGCGGCCGCGAGGTCGAGCAACTTCGACACATCGCCCTGATTCTTGTTCACCTTGTCCTCTGCTCGACGCCGGTCCTTGGGCTGGGGACGCCAGCCGGGTTTCCCAACACGAAGGCCGTCGACGTCAGAGAGGGATAGCGCTAGCTGATTCAGTTCGGCCTGCGCCACGGCCGCAGACGCGTAGAGATCATCGAGGTAGCGCCCACGGTAGGCATCGTCACCGCGCCGGAGGTCATCGAATCCCGCCTGCGCGACCGGCCCCCGACGCACCTGGATGCTGGCACTGATCCTGAGCTGTTCGTCGGTAAGGGGAGTCGGCTCTGGCCGAGGTAAATCCCGGCCAGCCGTCTGCAGGCCCGCAGCTTCTTGCTGGGCGACGTCGTCGAGCACCTCGGCGAGGACGTCGATGGCCTGCTGGTGACCGGCCAGGTGATAGAGGGTCAACGGGCGCGCGGTCAGCGAGTTCGCGAGTTCGGGCGTGGACAGGATCATGCGCGCCAAATCTGGATGCCGCACCAGTTGCCGGGTCAGGCTCTCGGCCAGTTCTGGCTCGTCCACGGGCGGCTCCCGCCGAGCGCTGTCGAGCATGTCGCGGACCCGACCGTCGGCGAACAGCCGCACCACGTCCCGCGCCGAAGCGTCGTCCAGCTCCGGGACCAGCCGACGGAGGCTAGGCGTGTCGACCACTGTCGCGAACTCGGCCGGACTCACTCCGGCTGTGAAGATCTCGTCCAGACTGGCAGCCATCGAGACGACCCGGGCCGGGTCGTCACCCGTCGACGGCTGCCGCACGACAGCGCCGGGGTCCTCGGTGGGCCCGCGGTCACCCGCGTTCGCCGAACCTGGGCCGTCCAGCAGGAGATACATCCGGTTGATGTAGGGGTCACCGTGGCCGCCGTCGTCGTCTGCCGAAGGGTGGTCGGGCAGGTCGGGCCGCTCGCTGAACCGGCCCCGGGGTAGGCGGCCGAGCGGCATCGGCCGGCCGTCACCACTGAGCACCAGCGCGTCGATGCCGACCACGTCGGGATACAGCGGCCGGTCGCGGACCACCGCGTTCTGCGGGTCCACGTAGAGCACGGTGCCGTTCTGGTTGAGCGCCACCCACGCGTGCGAACCGCCGTGCGGCCACTCGGTGACCAGGAACGCGTAGCTGCCGTGGCCGCCCAACAACAGGTGGTCGTGCAGGTTGCGGTAGCCCCGGTCGGCGGCCTGCCGCGCCTGTTCGGTGTACGGGCGTTGCCCGGATGGTGGGGCGAGGAGTTGTTGGAAGCGCCCACCCGTCGCGTCCTCGACCCGGCCCGGGCCGCCTGCCTCGCCACGGATCGGGCGCCTGATGTCCCCGTCCAGGTAGCCGTCGAAGGTACGCGGCGCCGACACCCGCGGCCGCCCGTGCACCCAGGTTTCGAACATCGACAGCGTGCAGTCCAGGCAGTTGATGCCCCGGGTGGCGTCGGCCGTGGGACCTCCGTCGTTCAGCAGCCGGAACCAGCCGCCCCGGCGGGGGTCGGCGGTGCGTGTGACGGTGCCGTCCGGCTCGCGGGGCATCTGCCGTTCGACGTCGACCTGGTGCAGGGCGAGCGGCGGACGCAGTCCTCCTGGCCGTCCGTAGGGCCGCGAGTCGTCGATCGGCGGGGGTATGTCGTCGCCGGTGAGGCGGGACGGACCGGAGGTCTCCACCGCCCCGAGCGCGAGCGCGCCGACGTCCCTGTTGGCGTGTTCGAAGGAGTTCGCTTCGATGTCCACGACCGGGGGCGCCGTGGTGCCGGCCAGCACCGCCTCCGCCAGGTCACGCCACTGGGCGTACGCGCGTGTCTCGTCGTTCGCGGCCCGCTGCCAGCCGTCGGCCCACTGTCGGTGACCAGCCTGGTGCAGTTGGCGGGCGTAGGTGGCGTACTCGATGGCCCGGCGATCGTGCTCGGCGGCCCGGGCGCGCAGTCGGGTGGCCTCGGCCTGGCGGCGATTGCGCTCGAACCCGGTCCGCTGCGTTTGGTAGTGGCCCTGGTAGCGCCGCCGCTCGGCGGCTTCCGCCTCGGCGGCCCACTGCGCGGCGTACCAGTCGATGGTCTCGGTCGTGGACGTCACCGGATCGCCGAACGCCACGACGTCGACCGAAACTGACGCCGTGCCCCGGGCCGGATGATCAACCCCGCGCCGCTCCCGCGCCGGGGCGGGCGTTGGCCCCGCCGTGGGGATGGCGACGGTGGCCGGGGGTGTCGGGCCGGCGGTGGTCGGCGGCGCTGGCGTGGCCGTCGACGGCGGCCAGGCGACCGGGCCGGAGGCGGTGGTGTGCGGTGGGTTGCCGATGTGCCCCGGCGCGGTGGCCGGTCCGCCGGCCGGCCCCAAGGTCGGGGCCACGGGTGCGGCCACGGACGAGAGCCCGGGAGCGACCACCGGCGGGACCCCGGGAGCCGCCACCGGCGAGACGCCGGGAACAACCGCCGACGGCACGGGAGCGACCACCGGTGAGACCCCGGGAGCAACCGCCGACGGCAGCCCGGGAGCGACCGACGACGAGACCCCGGGAGCTGCCACCGGGGACGGCCTCGGCTCGGTGGCCGCCGCGGGCGGCGTCGGATCGGCCGTGAGCGGGGGTGTGGCGCTGGCCTCCCGGAGGAGCGGTCCGTCCGCCGACGACATCGGCTCGGGCGGGCGCGGCGAACGGTCGACACCGTCCACATCGGATGTGCTGTGCAGGTCGGACGCGGTGGCGGGCGGCAGTGCCGTCGCCTGAGTCGCGGGCACGCCCGGCGGGTCGGCACGTGACGGCAGCACGGGATCCGGTGACGACGTGGCCGCGACGGGCGTCGCCTGCACCGGAACGCCCGGAGCCGAGGGCAGGCCACTCGAAGCCGCCGCACCCGCGCCCACCGCGGACGAGCCCGCCCCGGCCATACCCGCCGAAGCCTCGGCCGGGAACGCCCCCGAGGCGGATGGTGGCGCCCCCGAGGCCGAAGGGAACGCCCCCGAGGCGGACGGATCGCCGGCGACAGGTGCCACGGGAGGCAGGGAAGGGCCCGTGAAGGACGCCCCGGTGAGGGCGTTTGCCTGCGCGTCGAGCCGGGCGCGTAACGCGTGGTCGGTCTGCCCGGTGGCCGAACCGGTGGCACCGGACGCGGCGGCGCGTGCCACGTCCTCCATGGAGGTCAGGCCCTGACCGGTGGCCAGGCTCGCGGCGCTGTCGGCGAGCACCTCGCCGGTCATCTCCCGCCCCAGGTGCTCCCCGACGCGCGCCACCCGCCCGGTCGCGCGCCGGCCCAGACCGGCCAGTGGCGCCGCCGCCCCGCCGGCGAGGCCACCGACCGTCGACGCGCCGAGGTCGGTCAGGTCCAGGCCGTGGGCCCGCCCGGTGGAGTTCTGGTACGCCTGGGTGGCCAGGGTGACCCCGGCCTCCTCGGCGGCTTCCTCCACCCCTTCCCGGGCGGCCCGCCTGGTGAAACCGCGCACGCCATCCCGGGCGACCTCCTTGGCCGCCCGCTCGCCGGCCTCCTTGAGGCCGTGTTTGAGGGATTTGCCCGCGAGTTGGCCCATCAGCCGCTTGAAGATCTGTTGGACCAGCAGCCGGGTCGCGGTGATGGCCGCACCGGCCGCCGGGCTTGCCGCACCGGCGGTGAGCACCGCCGCGACCGCCACCGAGAGCAGCTCGACGACGAGGATGCCCAGCTCGATCCAGACCTCCAGCTTGGCGCCCTCGATGTCGCAGCCGCACTCCTCGACCAGCCGGCCCAGATCGGCGGTGACCGCGAGCAGCACGGGCAACGGGGCGTCCGCACCCTCGGCGATCCCCCGCCAGGCCGCCTCGAAGGCCGCGTCGACCGCCCCGACGCCGCCGTACCCGTCGCGCACCTCGGCGGCGGCGGTGGCGGCATCGGTGTACGGGCCGGAGAGGACGCCGGCAACCGCGTACCACCTGTCGGCGAGGTCCCAGACGGCCCGTTCGTTGCCCTCCGGCCACTGCACACCGACCACCCAGTCGAGGGCCTCGTAGATCCAGCCCGGCACGTCCCAGGGTGCGTGGTCCAGCGGGTGCGGGATCGGGCTCGGCAGCACACTCATCGCGGTCGCCGGCCGTCAGCGCCTGTCGGCGGCCCGACCGAGCCGGGCGGCGCTGGCCCCGTCGGTCTGCACACTCGCATCGACGGCGCGGACCACGTCGCTGCCCAACTCGGTGAGCCGGTGCCCGACGCCCGCCCAGGCCCGCAGCACGGTCTGCTCGAACCCGCGGTAGTTGCGCTCGAACGCGGCGCCGATGTCGTCGCGACCCCACGGCCGGGCGTCGCTGGCGGCCTCGATCGCACCGCCTTCCGCCGCTCGACGGGCCGTTACCGCCTCACCAGCGAGCGCCAGGTCGGCACCGCCGCGGCGGGTCCGGGGCGGATCGAGCCAGAGCTGTCCGTCGGTCATGGCTGCCCCGGACCCCTGCCGAGAACGGTGTCGGCCCGGCCGAGCAACGTGGCGTAGTCCCCGGTGCGCAGGAAGTCCGCCGACCCGGAGCCGGCCGGCATGACCTCGGCGACGAGGTCGCGGGTGGCGTCTGCGGCGGCGGTCGCGGCGGCCCGGATCGTTTCGGTGATTTTTCGGCCGAGCGCACCGGCGTCCCGCTCGCGGTAGACGGCCGGCGTCAGCTCGACCTCGATCAACTGGCCCTGGGCGCCCACGGTGGCCGTCACCTGGCCGTCGGCCGACCGCCGGGTCACCCGCAGCTCGGCGAGGCGCGTCTGCAGACTGTCCAAACCGGACCTGAGCTGCTGGTACTGCCCGTACACGTCGTCGAATCGGGCCCGTAGCTCGCGGTTGGCGTGCCGGTCCACGTGTTCGCTCACCGCCGCTCCTCCCGTCACCGTCGGTAGAGCAGCACCATACCGGCTGCCATCGATCCGTGTAGTCCGGTAGTTTCAGTGCGTGATCGACCGTCAACAGGCCGAGCAGCTCGCCGCCACCTGGGCCCGCCGCGACTCGCAGCGCCTCGGCCACGAGTGCACCGCGATGGTCGACGAGTTCGACCTCGGCTTCGTCATCACGTCCGTCGTCCCCGTCGAGGCACGCACGGTCCCCGGGGACCTGCCGACGACTGTCATCGACAAGCAGAGCGGCAGGGTCACCACCTGGCCGCGGGTGCCGAGCGAGATGGTGGCGGATCTGTACCGCCGCAGTCAGCCGGCCGGGCCGACCGCTCCCCGCACCGTCGACCCGTCGAGTCTGCTGGTCCGGGAGATCCATCGGATCGCCACCCCGAACACCACCGCGCACCTGACCCTCGAAGGGCGGATCTGGACGGCCCAGGGCACCAGTGCGGACGTCCCGCTGAACCATCATCCGCTGGTCCGCACCTACCTCGACCAGTTACCTCCCGGCGACCTCGTCCGCGGGGGCGAGGCCCACGCCGAGCTGATCGTGGTCTCCGACGTGCTGCACGAGTACGACCACCGGCGCGCTGCCGAGGGCATCGCGCCGATGGGGCGGGCCGAGGCGGCGGCACTGCTGGCGGATGCCCGGTTCGAGATCTTCCGGGTCCGGGAGCCGGGTGACCCGGCCGGCGGCCCCGCCGACCTGCCCTGCGACTCGTGCATCACGTTCCTGGTGCGCGCCAACGTCCTGCCGGAGTCCGCCCGGGCGTACACCGAGACCTGGCGCGCCCCGGCCGAGCCCGACCCTGATCCTGGCCGCTTCCCGGCGGAGGTCGCCAACGCGCTGGTGGCGGCCGGTTGGCGACCGCACATCGGGGACCAGATCATGGCTGCCGCCGCCGTCCGGGACGTCACCGCGGTGCGGGGGGCGACCCACCAGCACGTGGTCTTCCCCGCCGCCGTCGAGGCGCTCACCGCGTTTCCCAGCCTGGTCGGTGCCCGACGCGGTCGGGGCGAGCAGGTGTGGATCTCCCGGTTCGACATCCGCCCGCACACCATCGCGCACACCGCCGACACCCTCGCGGACTTCGGGGCGGTGCTGGGCGTACGACTCTTCCCGATCGGCACCGAACAACAGGACAGCATCCTGGCGGTGGACGAGCGCGGCCGGGTCTTCGCCCTCGATCAGGGCGGCGAATGGTTCCTCGGCGACACCATCGACGCGGCACTGACCACGCTGCTGCTCGGCCGCGCCCCCGCCCGGGTCCGCGACGACGGCACCTGGCAGTCCGACTGAGGCGGCTACCTCAGCGGAGCACCTCGACCGTGTTGCGGCGGACGAGGTTCTTGCCGGGCTCCCGGATCTGGTCCATCGCGGCGGAGTTGAGCAGCACACAACTGCCCGACGGGCCGGTCACCGTCACCGTGGTCGCCCGGTTGTTGTCCAGATTTGTCACCCGCAGCCGCGTACCCACCGGGAACTGGCCGCTGGTCGCCGCCGGCACGCCACCCTCGGCGAAGAAGGTGATCGACCCGGAGCACGCCGACCGGGGAGCCGTACCCGGCGCTCCGGGGGACGCCGCACCGGGGCGGATCGTGCCGGCTGTCGCCTGCCCGGCCGGCGGCGCCCCACCGTCCAACCGCTCCACCACGTTGCGGCGGATCACGTTCTTGCCCGGCTCCCGGACCAGCTCCATGGCTGCCGCGTTGAGCAGCACACAACTGCCCGACGGGCCGGTCACCGTCACCGTGGTCGCCCGGTTGTTGTCCAGGTTTGTCACCCGCAGCCGGGTGCCCACCGGGAAACGGTCGCTTGTCGCCGCCGGCGCACCGCCCTCCGCCGAGAAGGTGACCGAGCCGGAGCAGACGCTCGACCGTGCCGGGGCGGTGTCGGCGAAGCCGAGGTTCGTCCCCACCGCCACACCCGCCGCGGCGAGCACCGCCACGGTCGCTGCCAGCACGTGCCTGCGCTGCACCCTCATCGCCGTCATTCCCGTCCTCGGTGGTGTCCTTCCTCCCCTGGTACGGACGGGAGCGCCCTACCGTTCAGCCGGAACGGGCACCGATCGTGCGGCGGCCAGATCCACCGGCCCGTACCGGGTGCACGGCGCCCCGGTGATCAGCGCCCAGTAGCGGTCGCCGTACGACCAGTGCCACCACTCGGTCGGGTAGTTCACCATCCCGGCGCCGCCGAGGGCGTCCACCAGGATCTGCCGGTGCCGCCGGGCCGTGGCGGAGATCGTGGGCGCGTCGGTGAAACAGGCGTCGTCGCTGTCCTCCGGGGTCGCGTCGATGGCCGTGCCGAGGTCGAGTTCCACACCGTCGTCGGTGCACAGCGTCAGGTCCACCGCCCCGCCGGTGCTGTGCGGGGCCACCTCGACCGGCGAGACGAACTTGGTGGTCTCCCGGTGCAGCCGCTGCGGGGACCAGTCCGGGTGTCGTCGGCGCAGCTCGTCCCGGTAGCCGGTGAAGATGGCCAACTGCGCCCGGTACGGCCGGTAACCCTCGACCACGAGCAGGCGCATCCCGGCCGGCAGGGCACGCTGCGCGGCCAGCAGGCGGTCCACCACCGCGGCGCGCAGTCGGGCGTACGCCCCGCCGGCGTCGGCCGCGCGGCCGTCGAGCCGCAGGTCCGGCAGCTTCCGCAGGTCCAGCAGGGGGTCGCCGTCGTCGGCGCTGCGCACCGCCGCCACCCGGGGGTCGGACAGCAGGATCATCGGACGCTCCCCCCGGTGATCGCGGCCCGTTCCGCATGCCGGGTACGGCCCAACTCGACGAGCCGATCCACCACCTCCCGGTACCCGACACCGACGGCTGCCCACACCTTCGGATACATCGAGTGGGCGGTGAATCCGGGCATGGTGTTCAGTTCGTTGACGTACAGCTCACCGCTCCCCTCGTCGTAGAAGAAGTCCACCCGGGCCAGACCCCAGCCGCCGATCGCGGCGAACGCGCGCAGCGACAGCTCGCGGACCCGCGCGGTCACCTCGTCCGGCAGCACGGCGGGGACGATCATCGGGTCGGCGTCGCCGAAGTACTTCTGCTGGTAGTCGAACCAGCCACCGGCGACCCGCACCTCGCCCACCGCCGACGCCTCGGGACGCCAGCCACCGAGCACCGCGCACTCCAACTCCCGGCCGGTGACCCCCTGCTCGACCATGACGAGCTGGTCATGGCGAAGCGCCTCCTGCACGGCTGCGGCCAGGTCGTCGCCCTCACCGACCCGGGTGATGCCGATCGACGAGCCCATGTTCGCGGGTTTCACGTAGAGCGGCCGGCGCAACCCGACGACAAGCTTCTCCGGGTCGTCGGCCGCCCGGTAGGTGTGCGCGTCGAACGCCACGTACGGGGTGACCGGGATGCCCTCAGCACGCAGCGCCCGCTTCATCGCCACCTTGTTCATGCCCACCGCGGAGGCGAGGATGCCGCACCCGACGTACGGCACGTTCAGTGACTCCAGCAGGCCCTGCACCACGCCGTCCTCACCGAACGGGCCGTGCAGCACCGGGAAGACCACGTCCAGTTCGGCGTGCACCGCGCCGGGTGCGTTACCCGCGCACACCTGCACGACGCCCGGACGCGGACCGGCCCGCAACTCGACGGCCGGGCCGGTCACCAGCAGGCGGTCGTCGATGGCCCGCTCGCCGGCCGGCCGGTCCCGCAACTCCGCCAGCAGCGCGTCGGGCATCAGCCGAAAACCACCGCTGCGGGTGACGCCGATGGCGAGCGTGCGGTAACCGCCGCCGCCCAGCGCCCGGGCCACCCCGAGCGCGGACGCGCAGGACACCTCGTGCTCCGCCGACGGTCCACCGAACAGGATTCCGATCCGCGTCGGCGCGCTCACGCCGCCACCGCTTCCGCTGTCGGCAGCTCGGCGGGCGGCGGGGCCAGCAACCGGGCCACCAGCGCCGGCTCCACGTTCCCACCGGTCAGCACCACCCCGACCGTCCGCAGCCGACCAGCTCCGGGGCCGAGGCGGAGCGCACCGGCCAGGCCGGCCGCCCCGGACGGCTCGGCGAGCACCCTCAGCTCCGTCAGGATCAGCCGGAACGCCGCCCCGATCTCGTCGTCGTCGACCCGGACGACGCCGCGCAGCGCGTTCCGCACGATCGCGAACGGCAGCTCACCCACGCAGGACGGCCGCAACCCGTCCGCGATCGTGGGCACCGGCGTGACCGGGACGCGCGTACCGGTCGCCAGGCTGCGGGCGAGCGAGTCACAGCCGACCGGTTCCACGCCGTACACCTCGATGCCCCTGCCGGCGGCGGCCAGGCAGGCGCCCGCGACCCCGCCACCACCACCCACCGGTACGACGAGCGTGTCCAACGGTGTGCCGGCGCGCTCGGCCTCCTCGATCAGTTCGAGGCTGGCGGTGCCCTGCCCGGCGATCACGTCCGGGTGGTCGTACGCGTCGACGACCGGGTGACCGCTCTCGTCGTGCAGCCCGTTGGCCACCGCCACCCGTTCCTCGACGTCGGTGCCGGCGAACACCACGCGCGCGCCCGCCGCACGGGCCCGGTCGACCTTCGTCGGTGCCGCGTCGACGGGCAGCACGACAGTCGCCGCGATCCCGTGCTGCCGGGCTGCCAACGCCACCGCCACCGCGTGGTTGCCGGTGCTCTGCGCGATCACCCCGGTGTGGCCGGCCGCGGCGAGCCGGCCCACCGCCCGCAGCGCTCCGCGCATCTTGTACGAGCCGCCGTCCTGGAGGTTCTCCGCCTTGAACAGGACGCGCGCCCCGGCCAGTCCGTCGATCACCGGGGACCGGAGCACGGGTGTCCGGACCACGCGGCCGGTGAGCCAGCGGGCGGCCTCCTCCACGTCGGCCCGGACCTGGGCAACGGTGCGTGACATCGGTTTCTCCTTTCGGGCACACCACGGGTCGGAGCCGCAGGTACGCGGACCCGGGAAACGGTGGTGAAGCGTTAGGTCACAGTGGGTAGTTGGACGTCGACCCGGAGGCCCCCGTGCTCGGCGGGCCGGGCCGCGATGATCCCGTCGTGCGCCTGGGTGATCGAGCGGGCGATGGCCAGTCCCAGACCGGCGCCTCCGCCCTGCGAGGTGCGGTCCCGGGCGAGCCGGCGGAACGGCTCGAAGAGACCGGCCACCGCCTCGGCCGGTACGGGCTGACCGGTGTTGACCACGGACAGCGCGGGCACCCCGCTCACCGCGACGGTCAGCGAGCCGCCCCGCCGGTTGTACTTGATCCCGTTCTCCACCAGGTTGCTGACCAGGCGCTCCAGCAGCACCCGCTCGCCGACCACGACCCGGCGCGCGAGATAGGTGTCGATGGTGACCTCGGCCTCCCGGGCGCGGTCCTGGTACCCGGCGAGCACCGCCTCGACGATCGCGTCGAGGCGCTGCGGTATCCGCGAGCGCAGACCCTGGTCACTCTCGCTGAGCGCGAGCAGGCCCTCGATCAGCCGTTCGTTGCGCTCGTTGGTCTCCAACAGTTGGGCGGTCAGCAGCTCCAACTGCTCGGCGGAGAGCGCCCGAGCCATGCCGACCTCGATGAGCGTCCGCTGCACCGCCAGCGGGGTACGCAGCTCGTGCGAGGCGTTCGCGGCGAACCGCCGCTGCCCCTCGTACCCGGCGGAGATGCGTTCCATCATCTCGTCGATCGCCCGGGACAGCCGGGCCAACTCGTCGCGCCCCCGAGGGCGGATCCGGTGACCGAGGTTCTGCGGCCCGACGTGCCCGATCGGCCCGGCCAGGTCACGCACCGGGCGCAGGCACCACACCGCGCCGAACCAGAGCGCCACCAGGACCGCCACGGTCACGAGCAGGACGGCCACCAGGGGCAGCACGAACGCCCCCGGCCGCACCTCGGCACACACCGTGCTGAGCCCGGGCAGCGGCACGTCGCAGAACTGCTGCCCCCAGTCCCAGGTCACCCCGGTCAGCCACTTGCCCATCGTCGGCAGCACCGGCCCGGCCAGCAGTGCCAACAGGCCCACGAGCAGCACCCGACGTCGCGGCGTCCAGGTCACGCCGTACCGCCGATCCGGTAGCCGGCCTTGGGAACCGTGTGGATGATCGTCGGATCGCCGAGCTTCTTCCGGAGAGTCATCACGGTGACCCGTACCGCGTTGGTGAACGGGTCGGCGAACTCGTCCCAGGCCTGCTCCAACAACTCCTCGGCGCTGACCACCTGCCCTTCGGCGCGCAGCAGCACGTGCAGCACGGCGAACTCCTTCGGGCTGAGGGTGAGCGGCCGGCCGTCGCGGGTAGCCACGTGCCGGCCCACGTCAAGCGTCAGGCCGTCCTGGCTGAGCACCGGCGGCAGCGCCGGGGTGGACCGTCGACCGAGGGCCTGCACCCGGGCCACCAACTCGGCGAAGGCGAACGGCTTGGTCAGGTAGTCGTCCGCACCGAGCCCGAGACCCTCCACCCGGTCCCGGATACCGGCCGCCGCGGTGAGCAGCAGCACCCGGGTGCCGACCTGTGACTCGGCGATGCTGCGGCACACCTCGTCGCCGGTGTGTCCGGGCATGTCCCGGTCCAGCACCGCGACGTCGTAGCGGTGCACCCCGATCCGCTCCAGCGCGCCGTCGCCGTCGTAGCAGACGTCGACGGCCATCGACAGGCGGCGCAGCCCTTCGGCCACCATGTCCGCCAACAACCGCTCGTCGTCCGCCACCAGCACCCGCACGTTTTCCGCTCCCCCGAGTTCGGCCTGCCCCGGCATACCGTCGCAGGCCCGGGTTAAGGGTTCTGTAAGCACCCGCCGCAGCCATCCTCCACGCGAACGTCCAGCGGTCAACCCACCGCAAGCCAGACCCCGCCGGCTTCCTCCCCGTCCGCGCCGTCCGAGCCCGTCCGTCCCCCAAACCACGCCGCCAACAACCCAAGTGACCCAAGCCACACCTCCCTGCGCCCCGCCGTGCCCCGCCCGGCCCCGCCCGCAATCCGGTCCGCCGATCTTGCACTTTGTGTTGCCCAGATGTCTTATTTATGGCCATTGTCGGCACAGAAAGTGCAAGATCGCGCAGGAGGGCGGGGAGGGGCGGGCTGGGAGGGGAGGGCTGGGAGGGGCGGGCAGGGGGCGGGAGGGTTACGAGAGGGCTGCGCGGATGGTGGCGCTGATGTATTGGGGGCGGCGGTAGAGGTCACGGTCGGTGAAGTAGCGCATCCGCCAGCCCGCTGCATCCAGCCAGTTGACCCGCTCCCGGTCGTACCGGAGTCGATCACGGTCCAGATGCGACAGTCCGTCGTACTCGATGCCGACCCGACGCTCGCGATAGGCCAGATCCAACCGGTAGCGACGGCCGCCGTGTCGATCGGTCACCCATAGCTGCGGCTCGGGAGGCGGCAGCCCCGCATCGAGCAGAATCAGTCGCAGTTGGCTCTCCTGCCGGCACTCCGCCCGGCCGTCGGCGAGCGATACGAGGTTCCGAGCCTGTTGGACACCACGCAGCGCAGCGTGAACCGAGACCTCCGCCAGCAGATCGTCCTGGCTGACCACACCGGAGCGGAGCGCGGCATCGAGTACCGGCAGGGCGTCGAGCCGCCGAACGGCGCGCGCCAGGTCGACCGCGCAACGGGCCGCCGGCACGCACGGCATCCCTTTGACGAGGGCTGGCCGGGTGGATAGGACCGTCCGGTGTACGACGACCCCGGGCAGACGGGGCTTCGACACCCCTGCGGGCAACTGGATGTGGATCAGGTCATCCCGGAGCACACCGAAGCCGTGCCGGCGCGCGGCACTCTGCCTGGCCAGCATGGCCCCTTCGGGCAGGCGGAGCAGCAGGGCACGCAGTTCGTCATCGTCGCCGCAGGGTCGGTCGGCGTAAACCCCCCGACGCACTCGCAACAGTTCCTCACGATCGAGCTGGCTACGGATCCGCCCCATCGTGAGCTTCTGCATGAGCCCGTCAGTACGCCACAACTGAGTTGCCACACATTCAGGCTGACTGACGCCCGCCCCCAGATAAGCCCACCACGGCCCACCTGTGGAAAACAATTGCCCCTGTGGATAAACCCCACCCCACCCACCCCCGTGCTACCCCACCCCTCACGCCCTCTCGATCTTGCACTTTCTGTTGACGAAATGCCCGATAGAAGAAGTATGGGAGCACAGAAAGTGCAAGATCGCGCGAAGAGGTGGGTGGGTGGGTCAGGTTGTGGGGCGGCGAGCCCGCAGCGCACCTAGCCCGGTCAGTATCAGCGCGATTGCGAACATCGCGGTGCCGATGACGTTCACCTGTGGTGGGATGCCCCGCTGGGCAGCGCCCCAGACGTACATCGGGAACGTGACAGTGGTGCCGGCGTTGAAGTTCGTGACGATGAAGTCGTCGAAGCTGAGCGAGAAGGCCAGCAGCGCGGCGGCCACGATGCCGGGCAGCACCAACGGCAGGGTGATCCTCCGGAAGGTCTGCCACTCGTTGGCGTAGAGATCCATGGCGGCCTCCTCCAGCCGCCGGTCCATGCCGGCCAGCCGCGCCTTCACGGTGACCACCACGAACGACACGCAGAACGTCACGTGCGCGATCACGATGCTCCAGAAGCCCTGCGGCACCCCGGCGGACACGAAGAGCGCCAACAGCGACGTGCCCATCACCAGCTCCGGGGTGGCCATCGACAGGAAGATCAGCGCGTTGACTCCGGACCGGCCGCGAAGGCGGTGCCGGACCAACGCGAACGCCAGCAGGGTGCCGAGCACGGTGGCGACCACTGTGGCCAGGAACCCGATCTGTACGCTCCGCAGCACCGCGTCACACATGTCCGACGTGGCGCACGGCCGCCGCCAGTTGTCCAGGGTGAACTCGTTGAAGTCGTACGACAGCCGGCTCGACGGCCGGTTGAACGACAGACCGGCCACCACCAGGACCGGCAGCGCCAGGTAGCCGAGCACCAGCAGCGCCACGATCAGCACCCAGCGGTCCGCCAACCACCGCGACACCCTCATCAGAGCCGCCTTCCGTTCGCGACCGCGGGGCTCCGCCGCGCCGTACTCCGCGCGCTCACCACACCTCCTCCGTGCCGGCCCGGCGCAGATGGGCGAAGACCACCGCGAGGATCGCCGCCATCAGCAGGAACGACAGCGCGGCACCCTGCGGGTAGTCCAACCGGACCAGGAACGCCGAGTCGACGACGTTGCCGATCATGTACTCGTTGGGGGTGCCGAGCAGTTCGGCGTTGATGTAGTCGCCGCTGGCCGGGATGAAGAACAGCAGCGCTCCGGCGACCAGGCCGGGCCGGGACAGCGGCAGGGTCACCCGGCGGAACGCCTGCGCTCCGCTCGCGTACAGGTCGCCGGCCGCCTCCAGCAACCGGTGGTCGAGCCGCTCCAGGCTCGCGTACAGCGGCAGCACCAGGAACGGCAGGAAGTTGTACGTCAGGCCGAGCACCACCGCGAACGGCGTGGCCAGCAGCCGACCCTGCGGTGCGAGCAGGTGCACGTCGCGCAGCAGACCGACGAGCGCGCCGTTGTCCGACAGGATGGTCTTCCAGGCCAGCGTCCGGACCAGGAAGCTGGTGAACATCGGCGCGACCACGCACACCAGCAGCAGGTTCTTCCACCGCCCGGCCTTCTGCGCGATCGCGTACGCCAGCGGGTAGCCCAGCAGCAGCGCCAACACCAGGGCCAGCCCGGCGTAGCCGAACGAGCGCAGCAACTGCGGCCAGTACGCCTGCACCACGTCCGGGTAGTTACCGAACGCCCAGGCCATCGCGTACCCGGTGGAGAGCGAGCCGCCGGGGTCGTACAGGCTGGCCGCCGCGAGCTGCACCAGCGGCACACCGAAGAAGACGAACAGCCAGGCCACCCCGGGCAACACCAGGAGGTACGGCAGGAGCCGACGCCACCCGGACCGGGCTGCCGGCGACGCCTGCCCCGCTCGTGTCGGCGACGGGAGGGTCACGACGACGTGCCGACCGGCTCGTCGCGCACCGACGACGTCCGGTCGGTGCCCCCGGGGGCGCGGGGCAGCAGGAACGCGTGCCGCGGATCCCAGTACGCCACGGCCTCGCCGCCGACCGCCACCGGCGTCGACGTCCCGCTGTTGGCCGCGAAGACCGACAGCTCGGCGCCCCAGCCGGTACGCAGCAGGTACTGCGTGCTGACCCCCAGGTAGGACGCGTCGGTGACCACACCGGTGACGTGCTGATGCCCAGCGGGCACCTGGTCGGCGGAGCCGACCAGAATCAGCTTCTCCGGGCGTACCCCCAGGTGGACCGGACCGTGGTCGGACCGGGCCCGGCCGGCGGGCACCGAGAAGCGGCTGCCGTGCGCCGTCACCGCGACGTCGTCGCCGCTGACGCCTGTGGCGTCGCCGGCGAGCAGGTTGGACTGGCCGAGGAAGTTCGCCACGAACGCGGTGGCGGGAAGCTCGTAGAGGTCGGCCGGCGTGCCCTGTTGCTCGATCCGTCCGTCGTGCATCACCGCGACGGTGTCGGCCATGGTCAGGGCCTCCTCCTGGTCGTGGGTGACGTGCACGAAGGTGATGCCGACCTCGGTCTGGATCCGCTTCAGCTCGATCTGCATCTGCCGGCGCAGCTTCAGGTCCAGGGCACCCAGCGGCTCGTCGAGCAGGAGGACCCGCGGCCGGTTGACGAGCGCGCGGGCAAGCGCGACCCGTTGCTGCTGGCCGCCGGAGAGCTGGGCCGGCCGGCGGCTGCCGTAGCCGTCGAGCTGCACCAACGACAGCATCCGCCGGACCTCGCCGTCGACCGAGCGGATGCCGCGTCGACGCAGCCCGAAGGCGACGTTCTCGAAGACGGTGAGGTGCGGAAAGAGCGCGTAGCTCTGGAAGACGGTGTTGATGGGCCGCTTGTACGGTCGCAGTCGGGTGATGTCGCGATCACCGAGCAACACCTGGCCGCTTGTCGGCTCCTCCAGCCCGGCGACCATCCGCAGCGTGGTGGTCTTGCCGCAGCCGGACGGGCCGAGCAGCGCGAAGAACGAGCCCGCCCCGACGGTCCGGGTGAGGTCGTCGACCGCGGTGGACGTGCCGAACCGCTTGGTGAGGCCGACCAGGCGCAGGTCGTCGGCGGGTGTCTCGCGTGCCATCCCCGTCACGCCCCGATGACCTGCTGGAACTTGCCCTCGTACTCCTGTTCCTGCTTCTCGTCCAGAGCCATGAACATCGTGGACTTCGACAGCAGAGCCTCGTCCGGGAAGATCAGCGGGTTGGCCGCCAGCTCGGGGTCGATCTTCTCCATCTCGGCCTGAGCGCCCTTCACGGGGCAGATGTAGTTGACGAACGCGGCGAGCCTCGCGGCGACGGCCGGCTCGTAGTAGTAGTCGATGAGCTGCTCGGCGTTCGCCTTGTGGGTGGCCCGGTTGGGGACCATCATGTTGTCGCTGTAGAGCATCACGCCGGAGTCGGGCGCGACGAACCGCACCCTCTCGTCCGCGCCGGAGAGTTGGATGACGTCCCCGGACCAGCCGATGCAGGCGGCGATGTCGCCCTTGGCGAGGTCGGGTGCGTAGTCGTTGCCGGTGAACCTGCGGATCTGCCCCGAGTCGACGGCCTTCTTGAGTTTGTTGAGCGCGTCGTCGAACTGGGCGGTGGTGAAGTTCGACGGGTCGTGCCCGGCCGCACCGAGCAGCAGGCCCATGGTGTCGCGCATCTCGCTGAGCGCGGTCACCCGGCCCTTGAGGTCGGGGCGGGTCAGCAGTTCGTCGACCGTACGCAGCTCCTTGGTGACCCTGCCGTTGTACGCCAGGCCGGCGAGGCCGGACTGCCACGGGATGGAGAGCTGGTTGTCGGTGTCGAAGGAGCGGTTGAGCAGCGGTGGGAGCAGGTTGGCCCGCACGTTCGGGATCTTCGCCGGGTCGAGTTTCTGGATCCAGCCGAGCCGGCTCATCCGGGCCGCCATCCAGTCGCTCAGCACGATGATGTCCCGGTCGGTGCTCTGACAGGCCGCGAGCTGGTTCCGCACCTTGCCGAAGAACTCGTTGTTGTCGTTGATGTCCTCGGTGTAGGTGACCTGGATGCCGGTCTTCCTTACGAACTCGTCCAGGCTGGGTCGCTTGGACTCGTCCTCCTCGTCCACGTCCAGGTACTGCGGCCAGTTGGAGAACCGAAGCTTCTTCTCGGTGCCGGAGAGATCCTCGCTGACGCAGCCAGCCTCGGTCTGTTGGGCGCCCTTGGTGCCGCAACCGGCGAGGCCGCCGCCGGTGGCGACCAGAGCGGCCGAACCGAGGGCGCCGGTGAGCAGTCCACGCCGGGAGAGGGGCCGGAGGGGGACACGCATCAGTTTTCCTCAGGGTCGGTGCCGTGGACGACTGACACGATGACAAACCGGCAGCACCAGCAAAGCATCGGGGCCAATGCGTCACCACCCGTAGAGGCACCAACCACGCTCAGCAGGATCCACTCGCTGCCCTCAGCTAGATCCACTCGACGTTCGCTCAGCTTGATCCACTCGGCAGCACCGATATCGCGGCATCAACCCGCCGCCGACACCCCGACATCAGCAACCCGGAGTCAATCGAGGCAGCGCCCCGCCAACGGGGCCGACAGACCTGCCGCTCCGCGCGTTGATCATGAGGTTATTGCCACGACACGCCGAGCGGGATGGCGATAACCCCATGATCAACGCGGGCGGGGGGTGGGGGTGGGGCCAGGGTGGGGTGGGGTGGGTTAGTGGTTGGGGGGGATTACGCGGAGGTGGCCTCGGCGGCCCGTTTGGTGGGGGTTCTCGTGGTGCTTCGGGTCGGGCTCCGGGGGGCGGGGGGCCGGGCGGGCGGCTTCGCGGACCGCCTCGGCGAGCGCGACCAGGTCGTCGGTGGTGGGTGGCGGCGGCTCGAACTCACCCTCGTGCCGGACCACGTCCCAGCCACGCGGTGCGGTCAGGCTGCGGGCGTGCGGCTCACACAGGTCGTACGTGTGCGGCTCGGCGAACGCCGCCAGCGGCCCCACCACCGCTGTCGACTCGTTGTAGACATAGGTCAATGTGGCGACCGCTTGCCGGGGGCAGCCGTTACGGGAGCAGCGCCGTGGTGACCTCACGTGCGGCAGGGTATCTCCATTACCGGGTCCGGCGCATCGCTTCGCGTTGCGACACGCCCGTCACGGTGATCACAGTTGGCCGCACTGGGCGCGCCGCGCCACGGGAGCGGCGGTGCCGCTGGCCAGCCCGGCACGGGCGCTACCCTTTGCCTCATGACGAGCCCGGAACACCGCCGCCCCGGCCCCGGCCGGCGTGTGCATCGTGACCGGCACGGTCGCGGCCTGCGCGGGCGGTTGGTGCCGGCCACCGTGCCGCTGGCGCGGACCAAGGCCGAGGTCTTCGACGACCTGGTCCTGGACACCGTGGAGACGCTGGAACGTCGGTTCGCCAAGGAGCTGGCCGGGGTCGAGTTCGCGGTCGAGGACGTTCCGCCGGACCTGAACGTCTACGACTCCGATGTGCTGGAGGACGGCGAGGTCCCGCTGGCCCGACTGCTGCCGGGCCGCCCGGGCCGACAGGAGGTGCCGCCGCGGATCGTGCTGTACCGGCGACCCCTGGAGTTCCGGGCGATGGACCGTGAGGACCTCGCCGACCTCGTGCACGACGTGATCATCGAACAGGTGGCAAACCTGCTCGGGGTCGACCCCGACGAACTGGCCTGAACCAGACCCCGACGAAAGGGCCTGAACGAGGTCCCGACGAAAGGGCCTGAGCCAGGCTCCGCACGGTTAGGTCGGGCGGCCCCCACCGCCCCAACCTCGGCACCGCTCAGGCGGCCCGCCGCCCCTACCTCGTACCGCTCACGCGGCCCGCCGCTCCAACCTCGTACCGCTCAGGCGGCCCGCCGCTTCAACTTGCGCCGCTCCCGCTCGGAGAGCCCACCCCAGATGCCGAACCGCTCGTCGTGACCGAGAGCGTATTCGAGGCATTCCGTCTTGACCTCGCACCGCGAGCAGATCCGCTTCGCCTCGCGGGTTGAGCCGCCCTTCTCGGGGAAGAACGCTTCGGGGTCGGTCTGCGAGCACAGTGCCCGCTCCTGCCACTCCGGCGCGTTTCCGAGCAGGTCGGCCACCTCAAGCTGGCCGTCCATCAAATGCCTCCTTGTCGCGCACCGGCGTCATCGCCGCTGCAACCCCCCACGCGAAAGGCGTGCTTGTCCGTCCGGTCCCGTTTTGTTGCGTTCCGTGCGAACAACCCCATTCAAATTACACGCGTGTAATGCGTGCGCCGTCAAGCCAAACTTGATAATGGAGTCGCCCTCCCGACACCCCCGGACGGCCACTGGGGCCGTCCAGCCTCGCAACCTGCCCTATCGATTCAGACCCCGGCCGAGTAACGCCCTCTCCGGCGAGTTGCCCGACTTTTCTGCCGTGGCGCTCCCCCGACGAGTCGCCGGCGGGACAGCGACAGACAGCCACACCCCCAAAGCTGATCTTGGTGGGGGATAGGTTAACGCGGCGCGGCGCAGACCGCCCGTCAAGCTGGGGGCAGCACATGCGCCCCGTCCACAATGTGGACGGGGCGCTGCGCGAAACCGGTGTTCGAAGGTCAGCTGGCGGCCCCGAAACCGCTGGTGGGCCACACGAATTCGGCAATCCCTCCACCGTGGACAGAAACCGTGCCGACTGGCGTGCTGCCGTCCCACCAGACGGTATAAATCCCGCCGGGCAGATCCGGGTAGACCGCGCTGTGGAACGAGCCGTCCTGCACCCGGCGCTCCCGTACGGCGGAGTGGACCCGCCGATCGTCGTCCCGGCTGATCTCGATCTCCCGACCGTGCAGATCCCGGCTCGTGTAGACGATCAGGGCACCGGTGTCGCCGCCCAGATCGAGAACGACGCTTCCCGTCTCGGACGGCCCGTACGCGTGCTCGTGCATCCGCTGCTCCCCGCCGAAGGTCAGGACCCCGCCGGCGGGTTGTTGAACCCGTCGTACGGCGTACCCAGGTAGGGGAAGTTTCCGAGGAACGGCGCGGTCACGTCGGCGGCGCTCAGGCCGGGAGTGACAGCGGCGGCCGCCGCGTCGGGGCGGAACGTCTTGTCCACCAGCGGCACGGTCACCCCGGCGATCGCCCGCAGCGCGATGCTCACCACGTCGTCGCCGACGCGCCGCCCGTTCGGGAATCCGGCCAGGTCACCACCGAGCACCCCGAACCGGTCCGGCTTGGGTGTCGGTGGGATCGCGGTGTTCAGCCGCAGCATGTCGGCCTGCACGTCGCCGGTGGCGTTGGTGAAGCCGTCGATCAGACCGGCGGGTACGCCGGTGAGCAGGATCGCCACCAGGTCCGCACGGGCCTTCTTCGCCTTGGTGAGGCGGTCCAGATTCGGGAACACGTCCGGGTAGAGCGCCGGCAGCAGGGCGGCCAACTCGGGTTGCTCGACGAACCGCGCGAACCGCTTGTCCTCCGACGGTGGCAGCGAGTTCCACAGGTCCTTCTTGGACATCGGCACGATGACCTCGTTGAACAGCGGATTGCCCAGCCGGGAGACCTGGGTGAACGGCCCGGTCGAGGTGTCCGCGCCGCCCCGGTCGCCGAGCACCCGCACCTGCCGGCGCGACGCCGACGTCCACACCCCGATCACCGACGCCTGGTCACCGGCGCCGTAGCGGTTGGCGCGGCGGCGTACCTGCTTCAGCGGCACCTGCACGGCGATGCTGTGCACGTTCATCCGGTCGGTGGCGTTTACCGGCTCTCCCTCCGCCTTGAAGATCTTCTTGCCGGCGACGTGCAGCTGCTGGAACGGCCGCAACGTGCCGAGGTCGAAGATCGCGCCCAGGTCGACGAAGAAGCCGTCCGCGCGCTGACCGGCGAAGACCCGCTCCCCGGTGGAGAGCGAGTAGGTCGCCTGCCGCACCAGGTCCGCGTACTTCGGGGTGGACAGCGGTCCGACATTGCACGGCGGGCAGGGCAGCTTGTGTGCCAACCGGTGCTCCCGGCCGTCGGACACCCGGGTCAGGCTGTAGAACTGCCGTCGGTTCCAGTTCTTGCTGTCCAGCGACTCGATCGTGCCGGTGTTGTAGAGAAAGCTGTTCGGATTGGTGATCTCGGTGATGAATTCGAACCGGTAGGTGACATCCGGACGACCGTCGCCGTCGTTGTCGATATGGATCTCGTAGCGCACGTCGTCACCGAACTCGAAGAAGTTCGGTCCCCCGGAGGGCAGCTGCAACGGGACGTAGTTGGCGATCACCGTCACCGTGTCGGGCTTGTCGGGGCTGACGAACGCGTACAGGTCGGAGCTGTCGGCGACCGGATCCTTGGCTATCTCCGGGGCCTCGCGGTGGGAAGACATGGCGGACCAACCTCACTGGGCGGGGACAGGATGGCAGTGCGGAGTGCCGGGTCAGCGCCGGGCGGCGCGCCGCAGCCGGTCCGCCAGGCCACGGTCGCGTACCTCGATCCGGGCATCGCCGACGAAGACGTCCATCGTTCCGGATTTGGCATCACGGAGATGCACGACGATCGGTTCGTCGGGACGTCCGGCCGCGCCGGGGGCGTTCTGCGCGGCCGACAGGCCCGGCACGGTGAGCGCGGCGGCGCCGAGAGTGGCGCTGGCCGCGGCGGTCAACGTCTGCCGGCGGGTCAGTCGCGGCCACTGCCGCTTCCGCTGATCACTGGTCATGGGCAACCTTTCCGGCGGCGGCGCGAACGCGCCCGCGGGGACGGACGGGTCCGGCGCCGTCCATCGACGCCGCCGGGCCCCTGAGGGGACACCGGCGGCGATCCTGGCCGCGACCGCCGCCGGCATCGCGTGGTACGGCCGGCGGCGGGGAAAGGTTCGACGTCAGGGTCGAACGTGACCGTACGCAGTCGACCGCTTGCGCGCCGGTCGTCCGGCGGCCTCGGCGATGGCCCGCAACTGCTCCTCGGTACGCGCGGATCCGTTGTCGGAACCGGCCATCCGGGAGATGGTCTCCTCCATCAGCGTGCCGCCCAGGTCGTTGCATCCACCCTGGAGCATCGCCACGGTGCCCTCGTCCCCGAGCTTCACCCAGGAGCACTGGATGTTGTCGATCCGACCGTGCAGCAGCAGCCGGGACATGGCGTGCACCACCCGGTTCTCCCGCCACGTGGGCCCGGGGCGAGCGATGCCGGCCAGGTAGATCGGCGCGTTCGTGTGCACGAACGGCAGGGCCACGAACTCGGTGAACCCGCCGGTGCGGTCCTGCACCCCGGCCAGCACCCGGAAGTGCCCCAGCCACTGCCCGGGGTGGTCGACGTGGCCGTACATCATCGTGGAGCTGGACCGGATGCCCAGCTCGTGGGCCGTGCTGACCACGTCGACCCAGGCGGCGGCCGGGAGCTTGCCCTTGGTCAACACCCACCGCACGTCGTCGTCGAGGATCTCCGCGGCGGTGCCCGGGATGGTGTCCAGCCCGGCCTCGCGCAACTGCGTCAACCACTCGCGCACCGGCACGCCCGCCTTCGCGGCGGCGGTGACGATCTCCATGGGCGAGAACGCGTGCACGTGCATCTCCGGCACCCGGGCCTTGATCGCGCGCACGATGTCGGCGTACCCGGTGACCGGCATCTTCGGGTCGATGCCGCCCTGGAGGCACACCTCACTGGCGCCGGCGGCCCACGCCTGCTCGGCCCGGTCGGCGACCTGGTCGACGGAGAGCCGGTACGCGTCGGCGTCCCTCTCACGCTGCGCGAAGGCGCAGAACCGGCAGCCCACGTAGCAGACGTTGCTGAAGTTGATGTTGCGGTTGACCACGTAGGTGACGTCGTCGCCGACCGCGTCGCGGCGGACGTCGTCGGCGAGCCGGCACAGCGCGTCGAGCGCCGGCCCGTCCGCGCCGAACAGCGCCAGCGCGGCGTCGGTGTGCCGGGGATCGAGCAGCGCCGCCGGGTCGTCGGCTGCCAGCCGCAACCCGGCCGCCAGGTCACGGTCCGCGCCGCTCCCGGCCGACACCTGGGGTACGCCCGCCCGGCGCGCCGCAGCCTCGGGGGTGACCTTGCCGGCGACCTCCGACCAGTCGCCGTAGACGCTGTCGAAGTCGCCGCGCCGGTCGTCGGTGCGGCCGGTGGTGTCGATGGTCTCGTGCAGGTCGACACGCCCGCCGAACACCTCCTCCGGCTCCTGCCAGGGACGGCCCTGCGGCCGGGCCGACTCGACCGCCATGCCCGTCGCCGGGTCGGCCAGCGCGTTGACGTGCGGCAGCAGCCGCGGGTCGAGCCACGGGTCACCGGCGCGCACGTACTCCGGGTAGATGGTCAGCCGCTCCCGCAGCGTGAACCCGGCCAGCTCGCTGTGCCGGGCCAACTCCTCGATCTGCGGCCACGGGCGTTCCGGGTTGACGTGGTCCGGGGTGAGCGGCGAGACGCCACCCCAGTCGTCGATGCCGGCGCGCAGCAGCAGGTCGTACTCGCCGGCGATGAGGTTCGGCGGGGCCTGGATCCGGGCCTTCGGGCCGAGCAGCAGCCGGGCCACCGCCACCGTGGCCGCCAGGTCGTGCAGCTCCGCGTCGGGCATGCCGCGCATCGCCGTGTCCGGCTTGGCGCGGAAGTTCTGCACGATCACCTCCTGGAGGTGGCCGTACTCCCGGTGGGCGCGGCGGATCGCGAAGAGCGCGTCCACCCGCTCGGCCGGCGTCTCGCCGATGCCGATCAGGATGCCCGTGGTGAACGGCACCCCGACCCGGCCGGCGTCGTCGAGCACGCGTAGCCGGACCGCCGGTTCCTTGTCCGGTGAGCCGTAGTGCGGGCCACCCGGCTCGGACCAGAGCCGGGTCGCGGTGGTCTCCAACATCATGCCCATGCTCGGGGCGACCGGCTTGAGCCGTTGCAGCTCCGACCAGGACAGCACGCCGGGGTTGAGGTGCGGCAGCAGCCCGGTCTCCTCCAGCACGGCCACCGCGCAGGCCCGCAGATAGTCCAGTGTGGAGTCGTAGCCGCGCTCGTCGAGCCAGCTCCGGGCCGCCGGCCAGCGCTCCTCCGGGCGATCACCGAGCGTGAAGAGGGCCTCCTTGCAGCCCTGGGCGGCGCCGGCCCGCGCGATGGCGAGCACCTCGTCGCGGTCCAGGAACGGCGCCGGCAGCCGGTGCGGCACGGTGGCGAACGTGCAGTAGTGGCAGCGGTCCCGGCACAGCCGGGTCAGGGGGATGAAAACCTTCTTCGAGTACGTGACCACGCCCGGCCGCCCGGCGTCGCGAAGACCGGCGTCGCGGATCCCACCGGCCACCCGGAGCAGCTCGGCGAGGGCGTCCCCCCGGGCCGACAGCAGGGCGGTCGCCTCGTCGAGATCCAGCGCCCGCCCGGTCGCGGCCCGGCCCAGGGCCCGCCGCACGCTAGCGTCACTCGGGCCAGATTGGGTGCGATCAACCATCCGCTCAGCCTATGCGCAGCGCGAGCCCGCCCTGCCAGTCCCGGCCCGCACCGTGAGAAACGGCCCACCTCGGCTGGGTCGGCGACGCTCCGGCGGGGTGACGGTGCCAGTTATCTCCCTGGCCGGCACCTCGTGCGATCCGCCAACACGATGATCAGGTGACGAAAAGTAGGTGGCCGGAACGCTGCCGACCTACTTTCCATCACCTGATCATGGAGCCACCCGGAGGTCGAGTCAGCGGGGCTGGTCGGGCTTGATGTGCTGGGTACGGTCGTCGTCGTCCGGGTTGGCGGGGCGTCGAATCGCCTGCGTCGGGTCGGCGGCGGCCGAGTCGGCGGGGCGGGGAATCGCCTGCGTCGGGTCGGCGGCGGCCGGGTTGGCGGGGCGGGAGATCGCCTGCGTCGGGTCGGCGGCGGCCGAGTCGGCGGGGCGGGGAATCGCCTGCGTCGGGTCGGCGGCGGCCGAGTCGGCGGGGCGTCGAATCGCCTGCGTCGGGTCGGCGGACTGGCGCGGGATGGCCTGCGTGGGGTCGGCCGACGGCGGCTGCCCGAACGGCGGCCCGGCCGGGGCCGACGGCGCGGGGTTTACCGGCGGGGCGGACTGCGGAAACGGCGGGGCGGACTGCGGGGCAGCCTGGAACGGCGGGGCCGACTGCGGGGCAGCCTGGAACGGCGGAGCCGACTGCGGGGCGGCCTGGAACGGCGGGGCCGACTGCGGGGCGCCCTGGAACGGCGGGGCCGACTGCGGGTGCGGCGGGGCCGACTGCGGGGCCTGGAACGGCGGGGACGGCTGGGCGTACTGGCCGGCGAACTGATCCGCCGGGTAACCGCCGGGCTGGCCCGGAGCGGGCCACCCGCCCTGCGGCTGGCCACCGGGCTGCCCCGGGGTCGGCCAGCCACCCTGCTGCTGCCAACCCGGCTGCTGCGGTTGGCCGTAGACGCCCGGCTGCGGCTTGGGCCGCGGCACGTAGTAGTGGGCACGCCAGATGGTGTAGACGACCCAGGCGGCGACCGCGAAGATCACCATCCAGGCGAACCGGGTGAGCACACCGAGGAGAGCGTCGAGCACCTCGGCCTCGGCCAGCTGGCCCACCGTCCAGATCAGCAGGGTCAGCGTGCCGAAGATCGCGCTGACCCCGTACTCACCGAGGGCCACCTGCGTGATCAGCTTGGCCTTCGGCACCACCGGTGAGATGTGCGTGGCCAGCAGCACGGCCAGCAGCGGGAGACCCACCGCCGCCAGCCCGACGAACGTCTCGAAGGCACTGCCCGAACGATCGGTGAAGGAGCCGTCCGGGGCGATCCACCGGAGCAGGCCCACGAAGAGGAACACGGCGTTGGCGCCGAGCAACGCGAGCGCGGCGAGTTCGCGTAGTGGCTTGGTCAGCTGACGGGCCTGCGCCGCGTCGGCGGACGCGGGCTCAGCGGGGCTGGTCACGAGCTCCCCCTCGGGGCATGAGCGGACAGGGCGCACGTGAGCCTAGTCTCGTGGGCCACCGGCGGATCGGAGGCATCACGTGCGCGAGGATGGTCGTCATGCACATCGTGGTTCTGACCGGCGGCATCGGCGGCGCCCGGTTCCTGCTCGGCGTCCGGGCGTACGCCCGCGAAGTCGGCGCGGAGGTGACCGCCGTGGTCAACGTCGGCGACGACCTGTGGCTACACGGGTTGAAGATCTGCCCCGACCTGGACAGCGTCATGTACACGCTCGGCGGCGGCGCGGACCCGGAGCGGGGCTGGGGTCGGGTCGGCGAGAGCTGGACGGTCAAGGGTGAGTTGGCCGCGTACGGGGCGCAGCCGGACTGGTTCGGCCTCGGCGACAAGGACATCGCCACCCACCTGGTCCGCACCACAATGCTCAACGGCGGTTACCCGTTGAGCGCGGTCACCGAGGCGCTGTCCACCCGGTGGCAGCCGGGCGTACGCCTGCTGCCGGCGACCGACGACCGCCTGGAGACCCACGCGGTGGTGGAGGACGAGCAGGGGCAGCGGGCGATCCACTTCCAGGAGTGGTGGGTCCGACACCGGGCCGACATCCGCACCCACCGTTTCGTCTTCGTCGGCGCGGAGACGGCGAAGCCGGCAGCCGGGGTGCTCGACGCGATCGGCTCTGCCGACCTGGTGTTGGTCGCTCCCAGCAACCCGGTGGTGAGCGTCGCGCCGGTGCTGGCCGTACCGGGGCTTCGCGAGGCGGTGGCGGGCGGCCCGGCGCCGGTGGTGGGTGTCGCACCGATCATCGGCGGCGCGCCGGTGCGCGGGATGGCCGACCGCTGTCTCGCCGTGCTGGGTGTCGAGTGCAGCGCCGCCGGGGTGGGCCGCCTCTACGGGGGCCGGTCGGACGGCGGCCTGCTGGACGGTTGGCTGGTGGCCGACGAGGACGCCGGCACTGTGGTGCCCGGGGTGACGGTCCGCGCGATGCCGCTGCGGATGACCGACGAGGCGGCGACGGCGGCCATGGTCCGCGCCGCGGTGGAGTTGACGTGAGGCTGGAGATCCTGCCGGTGCTCGGCATCGGCCATGTGACCGAGGGTGACGACCTGGCGGCGATGATCGCCACCGCCGCGCCGTGGCTGCGCGACGGGGACGTGCTCGTGGTGACCAGCAAGATCGTCTCGAAGTCCGAGGGGCGGCTTGTGGACGTCCCGGCGGACGGGCCCGAGCGGCTGGCCGCACGGGACGAGATCCTGGCCGCGGAGACCGCCCGGGTGGTCGCCAGCCGGGGGCCGACCCGGATCGTGCAGACCCATCACGGTTTCGTGATGGCCTCCGCGGGGATCGACGCGTCGAACGTGGACAAGACGCAGCTCGTGCTGCTGCCGGTCGACCCGGACGCGTCGGCACGAGCACTCCGTGACGGGCTGCGGGAGCGCTACGACCTGGACGTGGCCGTGGTCATCAGCGACACCATGGGCCGCCCCTGGCGCAACGGGCTCACCGACGTGGCTCTGGGCGTGGCCGGGATGTCGGCCATCCGCGACCACCGGGGCGAGGTGGATCCGTACGGCAACGAGCTTCAGTTGACCCAGATGGCAGTGGTGGACGAGCTGGCCGCCGCCGGCGAGCTGATCAAGGGCAAGTGCGATCAGGTCCCCGTCGCGGTCGTGCGGGGCTACCTCGCCGCCACCACCCCGGACGACGCCGGTGGCGCGCGGGCGCTGATCCGCGACGCGGCACAGGACCTCTTCGCGCTCGGCACCGCCGAGGCCCGCGCCGCCGGACTCGCCGACGCCGCCACCCTGGCCGATGGTCCCGGCCCCACCCCGGCCGACCTGACCGCGGTACGACGGGCGATCGACGCGATCGCCGGGGTGGTCGCCCCCGGCACGGTCTTCACACTTGTCGACGAGGCCGAGGTACGCGCCGGACTTGTCGCCGAGATGCCCGGCTGGCCGGACGGGGCCACCCTGCTGCTCGGCTCGGCCCCGACACCCGTCGACCCGATCGGCCTGGTTCGCTTCGGCGCCGACCTGCACCGACTGCGCGTCGCCCTGGCCGCCCAGGGCGTCGGGTCGACCCTGTTGCCGCCACCACCCGGCAGCCCGGCGAGCGCGGCCCTCGCGCTGTGAGACACGGCCGGGTCGCCCGTCCCAGGCGAGCGGCGCTCGCGCTGTGAGACACGGCCGGGTCGCCCGTCCCAGGCGAGCGGCGCTCGCGCTGTAAGACACGGCCGGGTCGCCCGTCCCAGGCGAGCGGCGCTCGCGCTGTAAGGCACGGCCGGGTCGCCCGTCCCAGGCGGCCCGGCGTGCTCGCGCGGTGACCTGTGGCGGGTCAGGCGTCCAGCATGGCTCGGCCGAGCGGGGTCAGCGTGTGCAGCACGCTGTTGCGGTCCCGGTGGCTGACCAGCAGGCCGGCGTTGCGCAGCACCGTGGCGTGTTGGCTCGCCGCCGCCGGTGAGATGTTGAGCCGGCGGGCAACCTCGCCGGTGGTGCAGCCGTCGTCGCTGGCCTGCAACACCGCCGCCCTGGTGCGGCCCAGCAGCGCGGCGAGCGAGTCGCGGGGGGCAACGGACCGGGCCGCCCCGGTGCCGTCGACCGATGCCAGCCCGCCCAGCCGGTCCACCCGGTAGACGAGCACCGGCGGCAGGGCCGGGTCGAGCAGGGCGACCGGCGTGTCCGCACAGAAGAACGACGGCACCAGCAGCAGCCCTCGACCGTCCAGGTGCAGCTCCCGGCTGTGGGGGTAGTTGCGGACCTCCAACACCCCGCCGTCCCAGCGCATGGCCGGCCGGAGGCTGGTGAGCAGGCCCTCGACACCGCCGTCGAGGAGCGCCCTGGCCCGGTGCGCCCGGTCCGCCTCGACCGCCGACTGGATCCGGCTCCAGTACGGGTTGATCGCCAACGACCGGTAGTGAACCATCGAATCGGTGAGGTGGTGCAGCACCGTCACCTCACCGCGGGCCAGCGCGGCGGCCGAGGGTGGCAGCCGGTTCTCGGTGGCGAGGACCCTCAGGTCTCGTTGCAGCAGCCCGGTCGGGGTGCTGCGGAGCGCGTCCAGCCCGGCCTCGAAACCGTCGACGCTGGCGTACGGGGTGAGAAAATCCGGGAAGTAGCCGCGTGGCGGGCTCAACGCGAAGAGTAACCTGAGCTGATCGGAGGCGACGTCCTGACGCAGCCCTCGGGACACGGTGCGCCGCCAGTGCGCCGTCAACGGGTCGCGGTTGCGGCTCTGCAACGCGTGCAGGCTGAGGACCAACTCCCAGACCGGGTCCGCCGCCGGCGCCACCCGGGTCCGGAGGATGTCCTCCCCGGAAAAGTGGATCTTCAGCATGGAGCGCTCCAGTGTCGCCAGCAGGGGGATGCCGGGTGACAGTTTGACTCTACCCGGACGGCACTAATCTCCATCTTTAAGCCAGGACTGAAAAACCTCGACGTCGCGGAAGCGTTTCGACATGCTTCCAGAGCCCGAACACCGCGCCGGCGTGTCCTCGACGCGCCGGCTCAGGGCACCGGGTCTGGGGAGGCCCCGGTGATCGGGCGGCACCACGAGGGTCTGCGGCCCTTGCTCCGCAGAGGTGCCGTCCGGTCATCCAGCCTCGCCGCCGCACCCGCTCGGCTCAACCAACCCAGAGCGCGACCCGGTGATCCTCGTCCGTGACGTAGAACGGTCGCCCGTCCAGCTCGGCCAGCCCCTCCACGTGGTGGAACGGCGCCAGGTCCCGCACCGGCTCCCCGACCAACCGGCACACGTCGTCGGACGCGGGGGCCGGGAGTCGGAAGCGGACGTGCCGAGACGTGACCTCACCGCCGCCCGGGTGGTCGTCGAGCAGCACCGACCCCTTGCCCAGCGCGTCGATCGAGCCGATCACGGCCGCGTAGCCGCCGTCCGGCGTCGGGGTGATCGCACGGAACCCGGTCAGCTTTCCCGGCGGGGTGACCCCGGTCAACGCGTACGCGCGCAACGCCACCGGCCACGCCGGCTCGGCCGCGAACATGCCCGGCACACCGGCGACCTCCACCAGGATCGGCTCACCGGCGTCGGTGACCGGGAACCGCAGCCCGAGCAGCACCGTCCCGGCCGGTGTGAAGGCGGCCGCCTCCACGTTCACCGGTAGGTCGTCCGCGGCCAGCCGGCTCACCCAGCGTTTCTCCCGGGCGGTCCCCCGCGCCAGCGTCTCCACGATGAACCGCGCCCGCACCCGGTCCCCCGGCGGCAACAGGGTCAGCGGCGACCCGGCGAGGGCGTCGTTCACCGCCCGGTGCAGCCGGAACGAGTTGCGCACCACGTGCACCGACACCGGCCCGGCCGCCGCGTCGTCCTCCCGGAAGCGGGCCACGAAGGCGCGCCGGGGACGCAGCGGGCCGGCCTTCGAGCCGAAGTGGGAGCCGAAGACGTACACCCAGCCGTCGTGCTGGGCGAGCGCCTCACCATCCTCGGTACGCCCGTTCTCCGCGCCGGCGTCCGCCAGCACGTGCCGGGCCGTCCACTCGCCGTCATCTCCCTGCAGGAGCAACGCCAGGCAGCGCTCCACCGGCCCCTCGTCCAGCACCGTCCAGAAGCCCCGCCGGGCGCCGTACGCGCGCAGCAGCGCGGCCGACCGCACCGGCAGCAGATCGCTTGCCTCGTTGCCGGCTACCACGAATTCGACGAGTCGCAGGTTCACCGGGCCAGCGTACGGAGCACGCGCTCGTACAGTGTCGGGGTGCCCGACACCCCGATCACCACCCACCCGACCGACCCCGAGGCGTACGCGCCACTGCACGCCGACGCGATCTCGCTGCTCGAAGGCTGGCAGCCGACCAGCCCGGCCGCCGCCACCGCGAGGGACCGGTCCCTCGCCCTGCTCGCGGCCGGACCGATCGCGATGAGCCGACAACACCGCCCCGGGCACATCACCGCGAGCACGCTGGTGCTGGACGCCACCGGCTCGCGGGTGCTGCTCTGCCTGCACGTCAAGTTCGCTCGTTGGGTGCAGCTCGGCGGGCACTGCGAGCCGGTCGACCAGACCCTGGTGGCCGCCGCGCTTCGCGAGGCCACCGAGGAGTCCGGGATCGCCGGCCTGCGCATCGACCCGGTGCCGATCGACATCGACGTGCACGAGGTGCTCTGCCAGGGCGGCTCACGCCACTACGACGTCAGGTTCGCCGTGGTCGCGCCGCCCGGCGCGGTGGAGCAGGTCAGCGACGAGGCCGAGGAGCTGGGCTGGTTTTCGCCCGACGACCTGCCCGAGCCGTTGGCCGGCGGGACGGCGCAACTCGTCGCGCCGGCCCTCGCGGCTCTCAGACGTAGCCCTCTTCGCCGCGCGCCTTGAGCTCGTCGACCAGGGCCTTGACGCCCTGGGCGCGGTCGCGCGGGCAGACCAGCACCGCGTCCGGGGTGTCCACCACGATCAGGTCGCGCAGCCCGAGGACCGCCACCAACCGACCGGACTGCGGCACCACCACCAGGTTGGCGCTGTCCCGCAGGAGCACCCCGGGCTTGGCGTCGGTGCCGAGCACCACGTTGCCCGCCTCGTCGGCCGGCAGCACCTCACCCAGGGTGTGGAAGTCGCCGACGTCGTTCCACCCGAAGTCGCCCGGCACGGTCGCCACCCGACCCGCGGTGGCCGCGCCCTCCATCACCGCGTAGTCGACGGAGATCTTCGGCAGGGTCGGCCAGATCGCCCCGAGCACCTCGTCCTGCTCGGGGGTGCCCCAGGCGGCGGCGATCGCGGCGACGCCGGCGTGCAACGCCGGCTGCTGGCGGGCCAGCTCGGCGAGGAAGACATCCACCCGCCACACGAACATGCTCGCGTTCCACAGGTGCCGGCCGGAACGGACGTACGCCTCGGCGACCTCGGCGCCCGGCTTCTCCTTGAACTCGGTCACCGGCCGCCAGGGAGCGCCGTCGGTCTCCTCGCCGGTCTCCAGGTAGCCGTAGCCGGTCTCCGGACGGGTCGGGGTGATCCCGACCGTCATCAGCATCCCCTGCTCGGCCCCCCGGACCGCCTCCTGGACCGTGCGCACCCAGCTCCCCGGGTCGCCGATCAGGTGGTCGGCCGCGAAGCTGCCCATCACCGCCTCCGGATCGCGTACCGCGATCACCGCGGCGGCCAGCGCGATCGCCGCGCAGGAGTCCCGGGGGGACGGCTCGACCAGGATGTTCTCCTCCGGCAGACCGGTCAGCTGCCGGGCCACCGCCGCGACGTGCGCGGCGCCGGTGACCACCAGGGTCCGGTCCGGTGTGGTCAGCGGCGCGAGCCGCTCCACGGTCGCCTGCAGCAGCGAGGAGCTGGTGCCGGTCAGGGGGTGGAGGAACTTGGGGTGGCCGGCGCGGGACAACGGCCACAACCTCGTGCCGCTGCCACCTGCCGGAATGACCGCATAAAGCATCCGCACATCATGCCCGACGTACCTGCTGACAGTGGCACGGGTCACCACCAGCGGCCCGGGGTCAGGAACGGGCGCGACTCCACGCGGCGATGTGCACCTCGGCGCTGGACTCCCAGGTGAACTCCTTGGCCCTGTCGAAACCCGCCTTCGCCAGCGACAGCCGCCGCTGCTCGTCGTCGAGCAGCGCGGCCAGGTCGGTGCCGATCTGCTCCGCGTCCTCCGAGGTGTACGCGACCGCGTCGCCACCCACCTCGGGCAGCGAGAGCCGGGGCGTGGTCAGCACCGGGGCGGCGCACGCCATGGCCTCCAGGATCGGCAGCCCGAACCCCTCGCCGTAGGACGGATAGGCGGCGACAAGTGCGCCACCGAGGAAGCCGGGCAGGTCGGCGTAGCGCAGGTAGCCGGGGCGCAGCAGGCGCAGGTGCGACGGGACCTCGGCCACCGCCCGGTCGATGTCGTCGTCGTGCCCCTGCCCACCGGCGATCACGAGGGCCGGCGGCTCGGCCCGGTCGGACACCGCGCGCGCCCAACCACGGATCAGGTTGGGCACGTTCTTGCGCGGCTCCTTGGCGCCGAGGAAGGCGACATAGCTGCTGTTGCCGAGCCCCAGCCGGGCGCGGACGCGGGCCTTCTCCTCCTCGGTGGGGGCGTGGAAGGCGGCCTGGTCGACACCGTGGTAGGCCACGTCGATCCGTGTCGGATCGGCGTCGAGCAGCCGGATCAGCTCGTCCCGGGTGGCCTTGCTGGGCACGATCACCCGGTTGGCGCGGCGCAGCGAGGTCTTGATGGCGCTGCGGAAGAACGTGCGGCGGGACTTGTCGTAGTGCTCCGGCTCGGTGAAGAACGTCGCGTCGTGCACGGTGACCGTGACCGGACACCCGGCCCGCAGCGGGCAGGTGTAGAAGGGTGAGTGCAGCACGTCGGCGCTCACCTGCTGGGCGAGCAGCGGCAGGCCGGTCTGCTCCCACGCGAGCCGGGCCGGGCGGTGCGCCACGGCGGCCGGGGCGGGGATGATCTCCGCGCCGGGCAGCATCCGGGTGTAACGCTCCAGGTCGGTGCGGAGGCTGACCACCGCCAGCTCCACCCCCGACCCGCACACCTTGCCGAGGGCACCGAGCAGACCATCGACGTATCGACCGACGCCACCACGGTCGGCGGGGACACTCGTGGCGTCGATGAGCACGCGGGGCGGGCGACCGGCGGTCACGGGGCGACTCCTTGCACTGGCGGGTCTGTGGGGAACAACACTCCGGGGGTCAAGCCTACGCCGGAGCGCGGGGCCGACGCTGACTGCGACCCGACGGTACGCCGACTTGTCATCGTCATCGAGTACGGCCCGCAGGGGCGTAAAGTTCGCGCCGATGGCCGACAACATTGCCCGGGTGTTCGCCGACGCGATCGCGACCGACCCGACCCGACCGCTCCTCACCTGGTACGACGATGCCAGTGGTGACCGCACCGAACTCTCCGGCGCCACCCTGGCGAACTGGGTGGCGAAGACCGCGAACCTTCTCGTCGACGAGGTCGGCCTCGCGCCGGGCACCAGGGCCGGGGTGCTGCTGCCGCCGCACTGGCAGACCGCTGCGGTGCTGCTGGGCTGCTGGTCGGCCAAATTGAGCGTCATCGACACGCCCGGCGACGTCGACGTGCTCTTCGCCGCCGCCGACCGGTTCGACGAGGCGCAGTCCTGGTCGGCCGACGAGCGGTACGCCCTCGGGCTGGCCCCGATGGCCGCCCCGCTGCGGCAGGTGCCACCGGGGTTCGCCGACTACGTGGTCGAGGTACGCCGGCACGGTGACCACTTCAACCCGCAGCCGGGGCCGGGCCCCACCGACGAGCACCTGCTGGCCCGAGCCGAGGCCCGCGCCGCGGAGTTGGGCATCGAGCCCGGCGCGCGGGTCCTCGTCGACGCCGCCCGCTACCCGGACCCGGTCGACTGGCTGCTGGCTCCCCTGACCCGGGCCGCGACAGTGGTCCTCTGCGCCAACCTCGACCCAACCCGCCTGACGAGCCGCCACACCATGGAGAAGGTCACCCAAACCCTCCCGTAACCCCACCCCGCCCCGCCCAGCCCAGCCCAGCCCAGCCCAGCCCCGCCGATCTTGCACTTTCTGTCGCCAGAACGCGTGGAAATGCCCCTTATGCTGGGACAGAAAGTGCAAGATCGCGTGGGGTGGCCAGGCCAGGCCAGGCCCGGCCCGGCCAGGCCAGGCCAGGCCAGGCCCGGCGCGGGACGGGACGGGTCAGGTCGTGGCTCGGCGTTGGGCCAGGGCAGCGAAGGCCGTGAGGGACTCGGGGTTGGCCAGGGCGCCCTTGGCCGCTGCCTGGTCGACAGGGGTGCCGGTCAGGATCTTCTTGACCGGGACCTCCAGCTTCTTCGCCGACAGGGTGCGGGGCACCGCGCGTACCTGGTGGATCTCGTCGGGTACGTGCCGGGGCGACAGGGCGGTGCGCAGCTCGCGGCAGATCGTCTTCCGCAGGTCGTCGTCGAGTGCCAGACCATCAGCGAGCACCACGAAGAGCAGCAGCTCACCGGCACCGCCCTCGTCGTCCTCCAGGTGTACGACGACCGAGTCGACCACCTCGTCCAAGCCCTCGACGACCGAGTAGAACTCGGCGGTGCCCAACCGCACCCCGCCCCGGTTGAGGGTGGCGTCGGAGCGGCCGGTGATCACGCAACCGCCCCGCTCGTTGATGGTGATCCAGTCCCCGTGCCGCCAGACGCCCGGGTAGACGTCGAAGTACGCCTCGGAGTAACGCACGCCGTCCGGGTCGTTCCAGAAACCCACGGGCATGCTCGGCATCGGCTCGGTGATCACCAGCTCGCCCAGCTCGCCGAGCACCGGGGTGCCGTCGGCCGACCGTGCCTCCACCTTCGCGCCCAGCGCCCGGCAGGCGATCTCGCCGGCGTACACCGGCAGGAGCGGCACCCCGCCCACGAAGCCGGTGCACACGTCGGTGCCGCCGGAGAGCGACTGGAGCTGCGCCCGGTCGCTCACCGTCTCGTACACCCAGTGGAAGCCCTCGGCGGGCAGCGGCGCACCTGTCGAGCCGACGCCGCGCAGCGCGGACAGGTCGGCGACCTCGCGGGGCACCAGTTGGGCCTTGCGGCAGGCCAGCAGGAACGGCGCCGAGGTGCCGAAGTACGTGGTGCCGGTCTCCGCCGCCAGCCGCCACAGCCCACCGAGGTCGGGCTCAGCCGGCCGGCCGGGTTCCGCCCGGACCGCCGGGTTGCCGTCGAAGAGCACGATCGTCGCGCCCACCGCGGGGCCGGAGACCAGGAAGTTCCACATCATCCAGCCGGTGGTGGTGAACCAGAAGAACCGGTCGGCCGGGCCCAGGTCGTGGTGCAGGGCGAGCATCTTCAGGTGCTCCAGCAGGATGCCGCCGTGACCGTGCACGATCGGCTTGGGCAGCCCGGTGGTGCCCGAGGAGTAGAGCACGTACAGCGGGTGGTCGAACGGCACCGGCGTGAACGTCAACGGCTCGTCGGTGGGCGCGGCCAGCTCGTCCCAGCCCAGCGCGTCCGGTGCCACGGCGGACGGGTCGAGGTAGCCGATGCCGACGGTGTGCCGCAGCGACGGCAGGGCGGCCCGGATCGCGGCGACCTCCGCGCGGCGGTCCACCGCCTTGTCGCCGTACCGGTAGCCGTCCACGGCGACGAGCACTGTCGGTTCGATCTGCTGCCAGCGGTCGGTGACGCTGCGGGTGCCGAACTCCGGCGCGCAGGACGAGAAGATCGCGCCCAGGCTGGCGGTGGCCAGCAGGAGGACGTACGTCTCGCCGATATTCGGGGCGTACGCCGCCACGCGGTCACCGGCGGTGACGCCGAGCCGGCGCAGCCCGGCCGACACCCGGCGGACCTGCTCGCGCAACTCCCCGGCGGTCAGCGTGACCGGCGCGCGGGTCTGCCCGTGCGCGATCACCACCGGGTCGTCGTCGGCGCGTCCCGGCATCCGCAGCACGTTCTCCGCGTAGTTGAGCGTGGCACCGGGGAACCACCTGGCGCCGGGCATGCGCCGCTCGGCCAGGGTGGCGGTCGGCGGGGTGTGCGCGACAACCTCGAAATGGTCCCAGATCGAGCGCCAGAACCCGTCCAGGTCGGTGGTGGACCAGCGCCACAGCGCGTCGTAGTCGGCGAAGTCCAACCCGCGGTGCTCCCGCAGCCAGCGCAGGTAGCCACCGATCCGGGACCGTTCCCGCACGTCCGCCGGCGGCGTCCACAGCATGTCACCCACTGCTCCACCCTCCCCTGGCCCGGCACGACTCTGTGCCTGGGCCGTGGCGCCATCTTGCCCTACCTCGAAGCGCCATTCTGCGCACCGGGTACGGCATCCGATGCGTGCCCGTCCCACATGCCCCGGTCCCGACCTGTGTGGCCGCGTGTCAGCCGGCGCGGTGGGCCTGGATGGCGCGGCGGCGGGCGAGGCGGTGCGCGCGACGGATCTCGGCCTCCTTGTACCGGCGCTCGTCCTCCGCCGTCTCCGGCAGCACCGGACGGACCACCCGAGGGGCCCCGCCGACGTCCACGCCGACGAAGACCAGGTACGCGGTGGCCACCCGGACCGGAGCGTCCTCGGCCGAGTCCCACCGCTCGGCGACCACCCGCACGCCCACCTCCATCGAGGTCTGACCGGTCCAGTTCACCTGCGCGTGCGCGTGCACCAGGTCGCCGACCCGGACCGCCTCGGAGAAGACGATCTCGTCGATCGCCGCGGTCACTGCCGTTCCGCCGCTGTGCCGGGCGGCAGCGGCACCCGCGACGTCGTCGACGAACTTCATCAGAACCCCGCCGTGCACGGTGCCGTAGAGGTTCACGTCCACCGCAGTCATGATCTTGCTGAGAGTGACGCGCGAGTACGACGTCGGCTTGCCGATCGGAGCGGCGGAGAGGTGCTCAGTCATGTCGAAAACGGTACGGTGCGCGGATGCGACATCTCTGGAGCTTCCTCGCCGGGCTGGTGGTGGCGCCCATCACCTGGGTGCTCGTCACACTGGGGCAGGACGGGTCGAGCCGGACGGTCGACCGCTGGGTGGAGACCGGCACGTTCAACACCGCCAACCTGATCGAGCCAGCCGTGTACCTCGGTGTCGGCGGCGTCTTGCTGGGCCTGCTCGGCACGCTGCGCTTCTCGCCGCTCGGTCCGCTGGTGGCCGGATTGCTGCTGGTCACCCCGTACATCGGGATGTTGACGGCGCCCTTCGCGGTACGCGACGCGATCCCGCACGGGTGGAAGGTGGCCGGCGACCCGTTGCCGCTGCGGCTGCCCGTGGAGAACGGCACACTCTTCCTGATCGGCCTGCTGCTGCTGATGGCGACCTTCAGCCTGCAGCGTTGGCGGCAGTGGCCGCGCCCGGCCGCCGAGCCGGCCGTGGCGCCGGTGCCCACGCCGGGCGCCGGCCCCCGCGACGACGACTTCACGCTCACCGACTGGCCGTCCCCCACACCCGCGGAACGCGACACCGCGCCGCTCACTCTGGGTTACCCGACCGAGCCGACACCGACCGAGCCGTTGCCGCGCCGGGTGGGTGGCGAGTCGCCGTGGTCCGCCCCACCGCGCGGCCAGCCGCGCCCGGAGGACAACACCACGGAGATTCGCTGATCGTCGGGCGGGCCGGGCAACCGGCCCGCCCTCCTTCTTCTAGTGCAGGGCGACCGCCAGGTCCGGGTCTACCGTGCCGACGCCGGCGCGGGGCACGACGAGGACCATGACGACAAGCGCGGCGGCCATGCCGCCCGCGATGACGATCGCCATCGGTACGCTCCCGGTGCCGAACAGGCCCGCGAGTGGCGCCGAGAGCGCGCCGACACCGAACTGCACGGCGCCGAGCAGCGCCGCGGCGGTGCCGGCGGCCTCGCTGTGCCGGCTCATGGCCAGCGCCGGCGCGTTCGGCAGGGCGAGGCCGGCGGCGGCCAGGACCAGCCACAGCGAGGCGAGCAGGGTGCCCAGGCCACCGATGCCGGTCGCCGCGAACAGGACGAGCAGCAGGCCCGCCGCCGTTCCGGCGATCAGGGCGCTGACCAGGATCTGCTGCGGGGTGTAGCGGCGCAGCAGCCGCACGTTGAACTGGGTGGCCCCGATCAGGCCCACCGCGCCGGCCCCGAACGCGATGCCGAACTGCTGCTCGTCGAGGCCGTACTCCTGCTGGAGCACGAACGACGATCCCGAGACGTACGCGAACAGGGCCGCCATCGCCAGCCCGGCGACGAGCACCAGCCCGACGAACGCCCGGTCGTTGAGCAGCCCCCGGTAGTCGCGCAGGGTCGCACCGATCCCTCCGTGCCGGCGACGCGCCACCGGGAGGGTCTCCGGGAGCCGGAGGGCGGCCACGACGATCAGCAGCGCGCCCAGCACCGCCAACGCCGCGAAGACGCCCCGCCAGTCGGTCCAGCTCAGCAGGCCACTGCCGAGCGTCGGCGCGAGGATGGGCGCCAGACCCATGACGAGCATCAGCCGGGAGAAGATCCGGGCGAACGAGGCGCCGCTGAACAGGTCGCGGACCACCGCCGTCGCGACCACGGTGGCGGCGGCGACACCGAGCCCCTGGAGGACGCGCAGCCCGCCGAGCACCTCGATGTTGGGTGCGAAGACGCACAGGACGGAGGCCACGATGTGCGCGGCCAGCCCGGCCAGCAGCGGCACCCGCCGCCCGACCACGTCGGAGAGCGGCCCGATCAGCAACTGGCCCAGCGCGAGGCCGACAAGCGTGCCGGTGAGCGTCAACTGCACGGCGGTCTCGGTGGTCTGCAACCCTGCCGTGATGGCGGGCAGCGCGGGCAGGTACATGTCGATGGTCAACGGCCCGATGGCGATCAACGCACCCAGCACGAGGACGAGTTGCACACGCTGACGGTTGGTCATCAGGTCACCGGGCAGCACCTCGGCGGGGGTCTCCGGTGGTGCCGCGGGGGTGTCCGGTCCGGTCTGGTCCACCAACTGTTTCATCATCTCGATCTCTCTGCGGAAGCTTGTACGTCGTCACGGCGTCAGCGCGTCCGCAACTGCCCGGGCGTGTGTCGGCAACGCCCGGAACCCGGAGGACGTTCCCGCTGTGGGGGGTGTCACGCCGCGTCGGTCCGACCCGAACGCGGCCAGAATGTGACGGCGGTCACTGTCAGGTCAGAACCGGAGGGGAGGGTCGCGTCGTCTTGCCTGTCGTGAGACGAAGTCTGGACGGACTGGACGAGGGTGAGTTGCTCCGCCGCGTCGCCCGCGGCGACCGGCGTGCCTTCGACGCACTGTACCGGCGTACCGCCCCGTGGCTGACCATCCGGCTGCGTCGGCGGTGCGCCGACGAGGACGTGGTGGCCGAGGTGCTGCAGGAGACGTACCTGGCGGTGTGGCGGTCGGCCGGCAGCCAGGCGCAGTCCTCGGGCTCCGGCAGCGCGGTGGGTTGGTTGTGGACGATCGCCGCGCACCGGCTCGTCGACGCGTTCCGTCACCGGGCCCGACGGGAGCGGATCCCGTCGGTGCAGACCTACGACACCGTGTCTCCGGCGGCCGAGGAAGAGGCGCTCGCCGGTGGATTGGACGCCAACCTGGAGCGGGCCCTGCAGGCGCTGCCGGCGGAGCTGCGTCAGGTGCTGCGCGCGATGGTCCTCGACGGGTTGACCGTGCGGGAGACCTCGCTGCTGCTCGGCATGCCCGAAGGAACCGTGAAGACCCGCGCGCGGCGGGCCCGGATCGCGCTGCGGGAGGCGCTGTCATGACCACTCATCCCACCGAAACCATGATCTTCGAGTACGCCTCCGGCGGTCTCGGCGTCGACGACACGACCACCTGGGCGGTCGAGGCGCACCTGGAGTCCTGCGCCGCCTGCCGGGCCGTCCTCGCCGACGTGACCGATCCCGCCACCCGCGACCTGCTGGACCGGGTGGCCGACGGCATCGCCACCGGGATCGCCAGCGGCCCGCAACCGGTACGCCGGCGGCGGCTGCGGCGTACCGGGGTCGCCGCCCGCGTCCTGCCGTGGCTGGCCACCGCCGCCGGACTGATGCTCGTCGCGGTGCTGTTCGAGCGGACCTTCCACAGCCTGCCGTCGCTGGTGCTGCTCGTCGCACCGATGGCACCGCTGCTGCCGGTGGCCGCGCTGTGGAGCCGGCGACTCGATCCGGCCTGGGAACTGCTGGCCACCATGCCGCGTACCGGGTTGGCGCTGCTGCTGCGCCGCACGCTGGCGGTCCTGGTGGCCGTCATCCCGGTGTTGGCCGTGGCCGGCTGGGGCACCGGGCACTCCCCGAGTCTCTGGCTGTTGCCGGCGCTGGGTTTCACCGCCGGCGCGTTGGCGCTGGGCGGGCTGGTGGGGGTGGACCGGGCCGCCGCCGTACTTGCCCTCACCTGGTCCGCGGGTGTGGTGGCACCGAGCCTGGCCGGCGGCCGACTCCCGGCCGTCCTCGCGGACAGCAGCTCGCCCTGGTGGGCCGTCGGCACCGTGGCGCTGGTGGCCGTGGTGCTCGTCCGGGCCCGACGACGTCCGCTCGGAGGACTCCCCCGGACGTCCTGACCGGACACGACAACACGAATCACTACCGAATGGAGAAGTAATGATGCGTATGGTCAGTGCGGCGGAGACCAGACCGTCCACGCATCCGTGGGCCGTGCACGCCGAGAAGTTGCAGGTGCGAGCCGGACGGCACCTGGCGGTCAACGGACTGAGCCTGGCGTTGGGCACCGGCGTGCACGGGTTGCTCGGTCCCAACGGCGCCGGCAAGACGACGTTGATGCGAGCCCTCGCCACCGTGGTGCAGCCCGCCGGTGGCCGGCTGAGCCTGCTCGGCGAGGACATCACCGCCAAGGCGGACCTCCGTCGGGTCCGCCGTGGCCTCGGATACCTGCCGCAGCACTTCGGCTTCTACCCGCGCTTCACCGTCCGGGAGTTCGTCGAATACCTGGCCTGGCTCAAGGAGATGCCGAAGGCGGTCATCCCGGGCGCGGTGCAACGGGCCGTCGAACGGGTCGGTCTCGCCGACCGCGCCGACTCGCGGATGAAGACGCTCTCCGGCGGCATGCTGCGCCGCGCCGGCATCGCCCAGGCCATCGTCAACGACCCGGAGGTGCTGCTGCTCGACGAGCCGACCGTCGGCCTGGACCCGGAGCAGCGCCTCGACTTCCGCGAGCTGCTGCGCGAGATCGGCCTGGACAGCTGCGTGCTCGTCTCCACCCACCTGGTCGAGGACGTCGCGGTGGCCTGCACCGACGTGGTGCTCGTCAACGAGGGCCGCCTGGTGTGGCAGGGCACCACCGGACAACTGGCCGAGCAGGGTGGCGCGGGCGACGCGGGCGACAGCGCCACCGAACGTGGCTACTCGGCGCTGCTGCGATCCGACCGTGGGCGGGTGCCGGCATGACCGGACGAATCCTGCGCATCGAGCTACGCCGGTCGGCGGCGCTGGGCGTCGCGCTGCTGTTGCTGGTGACCGGCGTGCCGTTGCTGCTCACGTCCACCCAGTTCTTCGCCGGCCGGTGGATGCAACTGGCGGTCATCGCCCGGTCGATACTCGTGGTGCTGCTGCCGCTGGCGCTCGCCGGTGGGGCGTGGCTGGGTCGACGCGACGCCCGTCACCGGGTCGGCGAGTTGTTCACCAGCACCGCCCGACCCCGCTGGCACCGCACCACGGTGACCGCCAGCGCGCTCGCGATCACGGTGGTGGTCGCGTACACGGTTGTGTGTCTCGTCGCGGCCGGATGGGTGGTGCCGACGGCGGGCTACTTCCCGGGCGCCACAATCGTCGTCGCCGCCGTCGGTGTGCCGGCACTGATCGCCGCCGGCTGGCTGGGCATGGCCGCCGGCCGGGCGGTGCCCCGGGTGATCACCGCACCCGTCGTCGCGGTGGCCGGGTTCGCCGTGCTCGGGCTCGTCCCCGAGTTCGTGCGGCAGCCCGAACTCGACGCGGCGGTCATCCGACCCGAACCCTCGGCGCTGCTGCTCGTCCCGGTCATCAACGAACTCGACGACTTCCAGACGATCATGCCGCGGGTCAGCGCGCTCCAGACACTGTGGCTGGTGGCGCTCGCCGTCACCGGACTGCTGCTGCTGGGCATGGCCCGCCGTCGCGCCGTCGCGCTGGCCGTACTCCCGGCGGTGCTCGGCGCCGCGGTGGCCGTACCGCTCCTGCCCGTCGGCGGTACGCGCGGCGCCGCGGTCGTCGACCCGGTCGCCATCGAGCTGGTCTGTGACAACGCCGGCCCGCAGGTGTGCGTGACACGGGTGCACGCCGAGCTGTTGCCGGACGTCGTCGGCCCCGCCCGCCAGGCTCTCGCCATGATGGCGGCCAAGCTGCCCAACGCACCCGTGCGGGCGGTGCAGACCCAGCAGGTCACCTTCTGGGCACGGCTGGATCGGAGCACGGCACCGGCACGACATCCCGCCGACACGGTCGTCTTCGACACCCCCTCGTTCGACCGCCTCGGACGCGCCGACCTGTCCGGCGACTACTTCCTGCCGTCCCTGCTCGAGGCCGCCTGGCAGCAGGAGTGCGCCGACCGGCCGGTTCAGGGCGACGAGTACCGGGCCCGGATCGTCGCCGCCGCCTGGCTGACCGGTCGACCACCGGCCCCGCCCGGCTGGGACCCCGCGGAGATGGAGCTGCTGGTGGGCGCGTACCAGGCGCTTGTCAGCCTCCCGGAGGCCGAGCAACGGCGTCGGATGGCGGCGGCACGCGAGGCGGCGCTGGACTGCCAGGGCGACGGCCTCACGGCGGTCCTGCCCCAGGCCCAGCCGTGAGGTGGCTCCAGCTCCACCTACGCTCCCGCCGGGTCCCCCTCGCGCTGACCACCGCGACCGCGCTCATCGCGTTGGTGTGGGCCCTGTCGCTGGCCTACACCGACTCGACGACGATCAACATCCGCACGGCCAGCCTCGTCATCATGCTGGCGGTGGTCGCGGTCGGCACCACCCTCGGCGGCGCCGACGACGCCCTCGACCGCACCGCGGCGGTCAACTGGCCGCTCCGACGCGCCGGGCACCTGCTCCTCGCCGGCGCCACGATCACCGCCCTGCTGACCCTCAGCACGGTCACCGACGCGCGCTACGAACCGTTCGCCCTGCTGCTGCGCAACACCGCAGGGCTCCTCGGCCTCACCGCCCTCGGCGCCGCCCTCTTCGGTGCCGCCATGTCGTGGATCGCACCGCTGATCTGGACCCTCATCGCGGCCCTGCCCCTCATGGACCCCAGCAGGGACCTGCGGATCCAGGTCGCCGGCTGGCTGATCCAACCCGCCGGCACCACCGCCGCCACGGTCTGCGCCAGCACCCTGGCGGTGGCCGGTCTGCTCGCGTACACCCTGCGGGGCTGCCCCCTGCGGCCCGCCAGCGAAGCCGCCCTGGACCAGTAACACCCCGTCGATGCGGCCCCGCCTGCCTACCTCACGATGCGGCCATCGGGAGGAAGATGTCGATCCGGGTGGGGCCGCCGGTGGGGCTGTCGACGGTGAGGGTGCCGTCGAAGGCGGCAAGACGGCGGCGAACGCCGGCGATGCCGGTGCCGCGGGACAGGTCCGCTCCGCCGCGCCCGCTGTCGGCGACCGTCACCCGGATGCCGGCGGGCGTGGTGGCGAGGGTGACCTGAACGGCCGTGGCGGCGGCGTGCTTGACCACGTTTGTGAGCAGTTCGGCGACGGTGAAGTAGAGAGCCGACTCGATCGGTGGTTCGAGTCTGCCGGTCAGTGTGGACTCGACCTGGGTCGGGACCTGGCATTCCAGGGCGAGCGCCCGGACCGCGTCGACCAGGCCCCGGTCGGCCAGGATCGGGGGGTGGATGCCGTGCACCAGATCGCGGAGCTCCTGCATGGCCTTGCGGGAGTCCTCCTGGGCCTGGCCGAGCAGCGTGCGGGCCGCCTCGGGGTCGCGTTCCAGTGAGCGTTCCATCATCTTGAGCGTCATGCCCATGGCCATCAGCCGTGCCTGGGCGCCGTCGTGCAGGTCGCGTTCGATCCGGCGGATCTCGGACTGCTGGGCGTCGAGGGTGTCGGCGCGGGTGGTGGCCAGGTGTTCGACCCGCTCGGTGAGTCGGGTGACTGTCGACGGGCCGAGCAGGCGGGCCGCCCAGGCGTCCGAGAGCCGGCCCAACCAGGGCGCGAAGATCAGCCCGGCCGCGAGCAGGGCAACGCCGACCACCGCGGCCAGGGCCGCGGTGACGTCGCTGATCAGGGGGACGAACAGAAACCAGGAGCCGTCCCAGGCCTCGGTGGCCCAGCGCCAGGTCAGCGGGGCCGAGAGGCCCCAGAGGCCACCGGCGAGCAGGAGAGCGGGGAGCAGGCCGAGGGTGACGCCCACCGGCCAGTCACCGGCGGCCCAGATCAGGTCGCGCCTGGTGGCCGGGGCGCGAAACGCCCGGCGGCACGCGGTGAGGCCCGCGGACCAGCCGGAGGCAGGGCCCGCGGGTTGCGGGATCTCGGCGACGCCGATGCGGCGGCGGGCGGCGTTGGCGAGGGCGCGGAGGCCGGCCAGGACCGGTGGCATCAGGTAGACGCCGACGCCGACAAGCACCAGGCAGGCGACGATCACGGCGACTGCGGCGAGCAGCACTGCGGCTGCCGAACAGGCCGCACGCCAGGTGCCCTGGCGGACGGCGAGCAGCCCCGACGCGATCCGGGCCGGGGCACGGTCTTCCCGCGGGGTCACGATGAAGATCCTCCATTCGTGCTGATCGCGGCCATTGAACCACGCGCAGAGGCGGTGGGCATGGGTGCTGGCACCCGGTCCGGAACGGGGTCGGGCACGGCAGACCCACCCCCGTGGCGCGCGGAAACATGGAACACGTCAACCGACCGGCACCAGGGAGGAACGCTGATGATCGCCCGCACTCTCGCCGTCGGGGCGGTGGCGCTCACCCTCGCGTCACCCGTCGCCCCGGCCGTCGCGGCCCCGGCCGTCCACCGACCGCTCACCGAGGCGGTCACCGCGGCCGTCACGGACCGCCTGGCCGCCGGGAAGGTGCCCGCCGCCGCGTACGCGGTGGTCGAGGGAGACCAGGTCGTCACCGGCGGATACGGAGCCGGCGTCACGGCCGACACGCCGTTCGTGCTCGGCTCGATCAGTAAGTCGTTCACCGCGCTCGCCGTGCTGCAACTCGTGGACCGGGGTGCGGTACGACTCGACGCGCCGGTCACGGAGCACCTGCCCTGGTTCCGGACGGCGGGGGCGGGCGGCGTGCCGACGGTGCGTCAACTGCTCGATCAGACGAGCGGGCTGCCCACCTCGGCGGGCGTCGCCGACCTGCAGGACACCGGGCGTTCCCTGGAGGAACGGGTCCGGGGCATCGCGATGGTGCGCCCCTCGTCCGCGCCCGGCGAGCGCTTCCAGTACTGCAACCTCAACTTCGCGACGCTGGGTCTGCTCGTGCAGGAGGTCTCGGGGCGGCCATTCGGGGATTACCTGGAGGCCGAGGTGCTGCGGCCACTCGGGATGAGCCACACCTACACGTCTGTCGACGCGGCCCGCGAGGCGGGTCTCGTGCGCGGCACGGTGCCCTGGTTCGGCCTGGCGGTGCGCCGCGAGGCGGCCTCGTTCCCCGGCGCGCTGCCGGACGGATACCTGGTCTCCACGGCCGAGGACATGGGTCACTACCTGCGGATGCAGCTCGGCGACGGCACGTTGCGGGGAAAGCGGGTCATCTCGGCGGACCTGCTGGCACTTATGCAACGGACCGCGACAAGCACACCGGCGGGCGCGGCCGCACCGCACACCGACGGGTACGGCCTCGGTCTCGCCACCGGCACGGCCGGGGGTACGCCGCTCGTCGCCCACGAGGGTGACGTGACGGGCTTCCACAACGACTTCGGTCTGCTGCCGGAGCGGGACACCGGCCTGGTCGTGCTGACCGCCCAGAACTCGTTCCTCCTGGACAACGCGGCCGCGTACACGGCCGGGCTGGCCGTCCTGTCGGGCGAGGAGCCCGCGACGGGTGCCGGTGGCTTCTGGAGCCGTTACCTGATCGTGGACGGTGTCGCCGCGCTCGTGGCGCTGCTGATGCTGCTCCGTGCGGTGCGGTTGGCGCGCGGCCGGGCCCGGGGCTGCCGCCGCAACTCGGCGCGACGGGCACTGCTGGGCATCGTGGGTGCGGTCGTGGTGGCCGCCGCCGCCACCGTCGGGCTGGTGTACGGCGGCGGCGCGCTCGTGCAGGGCTATCCGCTGGACCCCCGGTTGCTGCTGACCAGCGCGCCCGAGGTGGCGGTCGTGGCCGGCCTGTTGCTGGCCTATCCGCTGGTGGGCAGCCTGCTCCGGACGATCGGCGCGCTGCGGCGGGGCCGGCAGCCCGGCCCCGCCGCGCCTCAAACGTCCGCTCCCCAGCCCGCCAGGAGGTCCGCGCCGTACGCGGTCACCACGTCCGCCCTCATCAGGTCGTCGTGACGGGCCGCAACCGGCAGGACCCGGATGGCGCCCGTGACGTGGGGTGCCCAGAGGCCGTCGACCGGGCCACGGCTCGCGGGCTCGTCCGCCTCGGCCGCCACCAGCAGCAGCGGACCGTCGTACCGGCCCGGCGTGAACGCGGCTCCCAGCGCGCCGTGGTGGCGGATGGTCGCGAGCATCGCCCGCAGTCGTCGCGGGGAGAACTCCCCCAGCACCCCGCCGCGCCGACGGGCGAGCGCGCAGATCCCGTCCACGTCGAGCACGTCGACAAGCGCCGCGATCTCCGGGTCGGTCGGGTCGTACCCACCTTCCGCGAGCAGATGAGCGAGCAGGCCGCGATCGTCCTCGGTGTCGTCGAAACCGTGCGCCGGATAGATGTCGAGCACCGCGAGACGATCGACGGTCTCCCCCGCCGCCTGCAACTGCACGGCCATCTCGTGTGCCACGTAGCCCCCGAACGACCAGCCGAGCAGCCGGTAGGGGCCCGACGGCGCCACCGCGCGGATCCGCTTGACGTACCGGGCCGCCAGTTCGGACACCGAGGCGGCGGGGGCGGCGTCCGGGTCCGCCTGGAGCCCCAGGACCCGCTGCGCGGGATCCAGGTGCGGCGAGAGCGCCAGGTACGGCCAGGCCAGCCCGACGCCGCCGTGCACGGTGATCAGCGGCGGACGCGAGTCACCCTCCTGAAGCACGACGAGCGGTGCGAACGCGTCGTCGGCCGCCTCGACCGTCACCTCGGTCAGGGTTTCCCACCACGCCGTGAACGAACGCAGGAGCGCCGTGCCGACCTCCTCGCCGACCAGTCGCTGGGCGAACTCCCAGCGCACGACGAGTTCGGTGCCCTCCAGGGAGGCGTCGACGGCCAGCACGAACGGCTGCGGCAGATCCGCGGCCACCTCGTCGGCCAGGTTCTCGACCCGCTCGGGAGCGAGAGACCAGCCGGCCGCGAATTCGTCCGTCGCACCTGTCGCGCCCAGGTAGTTGACCGAGATCTGCGGCCGCACCCGGTGCACACCGGCCCCGGCCAGCAGCTGCCAGCCCAGACCTTCGTGAGGCACGCTGCCGCGCCGGGCGGCGGCGTCCCGGATCGCGTCCCGCAACCGCTCCGTCGGCGTGCCCGTCGCGGCGGGCGGGTCCAGGCGCAGCGGGAAGCTGCTGGTGAACCATCCGACCGTGCCGCTCACATCGACGGTGCCGTGCAGCGACGTACGCCCGTGTGACTCCAGCTCGACGAGCACCGGGCCGGGTTCGCGTACCTCGGCGACGGCCAGGCCGAGCACCCCCAGCAGCACCGCTTCCATTCCGGTGCCGAGCGCCCCGGCGGCGGAGAGCGCCGCCGCGGTCCCCTCCGGCGTGAGCCGCGTCCAGCGGGTCCGGGTGGTGCCACGGTGGTCGCGAAGCGGATCCATCTCCCCGTCGACCAGGCCACCCGGCGCGGCGGAGGCGATCTCCCGCCACATCGGCAGCTCCGCGGTGTGCCGCGGCGCCTGCTCCCGCAGCTCACTCGCCCAGCGGCGGTAGCTGGTGAGCACACCGGACGCGCCGGTGTCGTCGCCGGCCCAGAGCCGGACCAACTGCGGGACGAGGATCTCCCACGACATCCGGTCCACGGCGAGGTGATGCACGGCCAGGACCAGCCGCCCCGGCACGTCCGCCCCCAGATCCAGGTAGCGGACCTGTACCAGCCGGCCGGCGGCCGGATCCAGGCCCCGACGCGCCTCGGCCGCGAGGGTGGCCACCACGGCGGGCACCTGCCCGGCCTCGGTCGCCGGCAACCGCACCACACGGGTGCACGAGGTGGCCTCCGCGCCGACCGGCGGCACGGTCAGACGCCACCCGGAACCGGTGTCGGTGAGGCGCATCCGCAGCGCGTCGTGCCGGGCGATGAGCGCGTCGACCGCGCCCTCCAACGCGGCCGGGTCCTGTCCCGGCGGCGTGGTCAGCACCGTGATCTGGCTGAACGCCTCCACCGAGCCGACCCGTTCACGCAGCAGGCGTACCGCGGGGGGCAACGGCACCTCGCCGATGCCGTCGTCGTCGGCCTCCACCGTGGACACCGCGAGCGCGGCCGCCAGCGCCTCCGCGGTGCGGTGGACGAAGACCTGCGCCGGGGCGACGGCGTAGCCGAGCGCCCGGACGGCGGAGACCGCCCGGACCGCGCGGATGCTGTCGCCACCCACGGCGAAGAAGTCCTCGTCGGCACCAATCTCGGAAACGCCTATGACGTCGGCGAAGGCCCGGCAGAACGCCTCCTCCACCGGACCGCGCGGCGGTCGTCCGGACCGCTCGGCGGCGACCGTGGCGGGTGCGGGGAGTGCCTGGCGGTCCACCTTGCCGTTCGGCGTGAGGGGAAGCCGGTCCAGCACCACCCACGCCGCCGGCACCATGTACGCGGGCAGGAGGGCCGCCACGCCCGCGCGCAGGGCCCCGGCCTCGACCGGGCCGGCGACGTAGGCGACGAGGGTGTTCGCCCCGCGCTCGTCCTGCGGCGCGGTGACCACGACGTCACGCACCCCGGCCTGCGCACGGACCGCGGCCTCGATCTCACCCAGCTCGATCCGGTGCCCGCGCACCTTGACCTGGTGATCGCGGCGTTCGCGGAACTCGAGCTGACCGTCGGGTCGCCAGCTCACGTTGTCGCCGGTGCGGTAGATCCGGCTGCCGGCAGCGAAGGGGGACGCGACGAAGCTGGTCGCGGTGAGGCGAGGGTTGCCGATGTAGCCGACGCCGACTCCGGCACCGCCGACGTACAGCTCGCCGACGATGCCCGGTGGGCAGAGTCGCAGCTGTTCGTCGAGCACGTACAACTGCGTGTTGCGGATGGGGACGCCGATCGGGGCCGACGCCCGGTCCAGTGGATCCGCCTCGCGCAGCACCGCGTGGGTGACGTCGTCGGAGCACTCCGTCGGACCGTACGCGTTGACGACCGGGATCCCCGGGTACCGGGCGAGCCACCGCGAGACGTGCCGCCCGGGAAGGGCCTCGCCGGTGACGACGAGCCACCGCAGCCGATCGAGCGGTGGCGGGGTCAGGCCCGCGTCCCAGGAGTCGAGCATCGGGGCGAGCAGCGACGGCACGATCTCCAGCACCGTCACGTCGTGCCGCACCGCGTCGTCGAGCAACGCCTCCGGGTCGGCGACGCGCGCGCGGGCGGGCACGACGATCCGGCCGCCGGTGAGCAGGCCGGCGAACATCTGCCACACGGAGATGTCGAACGTCAGGGCCGCGTTGTGGACCGTGACGTCCGTGTCGTCGAGGTCGAGGTCCACGACCTTGGCCAACAGATGGTTGATCATGCCGGACCACGCGACGACGGCGCCCTTGGGCCTGCCGGTCGAGCCGGAGGTGAACAGCGTGTACGCCAGCGCCCCCGGCACGGCCGGCGGGATCTCCATGGGCACGGTCGCGGGGCTGCCGTCCGGGGCGGGGTGCACCACCACGGGTACGGTGCCAGCGGCCAGGGTACGGGCGGTCGCCTCGTACTCGGGCGCGCAGAGGATCGCCGCCGCACCCGATTCGATGAGCGTGCCCGCCGATCGTGCCGTCGGCGCGGCGGGGTCCACGGGTGTGTACGACGCACCGGCCCGCCAGACACCGAGGATCCCGGTGATCGCCGCCGCGCCGGGCTCGGCGATCAGCAGCACGGAACCGCCCCGGGGCACGCCGGCCTCGGCCAGGCTGGCCGCGACCAGCGCGCCGCACACCTCCAGGTCCCGGTAGTCCAGGGTGGTGCCGGCCTGCTCGTCGACGACGCCCACCCGCGCCGGCTCGTCGGCGGCGGTACGGGCGAGCCGGGCGAAGAGGTCCACGTCGGCGGCATCCTCGTCGCCCGCCCCACGGGCGAGCAGTTGGGCGCTCTCCTCGGCGAAGAGGGCGTCGACCCTGGCCAGCGTGGGTTCGGTGGTGAGCCGGTCCAGCAGCAGCACCGCGCGGCGGGCCAGCAGCTCGGCGGTCTCCCGGTCGAAGAGGTCCGCCGCGTACTCGAGATGCAGGTCCAGGGTGTCGCCGGCGGCGTCTCGGCGCTCGACGAACTCGAACGACACGTCGAACTTGGCGGTCCCGGTGTGCAGACCGCCGAGTTCGAGGATGTCCGGGTCGGCGGGCCGCTCGTCGACGGTCAGTCCCAGCATGGTCTGGAACAGCGGATGCCTGTTGGTGACCCGCTCCGGCGCGAGTGCCTCCACGACGTCCTCGAAGGGGACGTCCTGCACGGCGAAGGAGGCGAGGTCCGCCTGGCGTACCCGGGCGAGCAGGGCCGGCACGGTCGTGACCCCGCGCAGGTCGGTGCGGAGCACGACGGTGTTGACGAACATGCCGACCAGGTCGTCGGTGGTGTCGTCCTGGCGGCCGTGCACGGCGACGCCGAGCGGGATGTCCGAGCCGGCGCCCAGGGCGCGGTAGAGCACCGCGACGGTGGCCTGCAGCATCATGAAGAGGGTGGCCTGCGCGGACGCGGCCGTCGCGCGGGCCCGACCGAGCACCTCGGCGGGAACGGCCACGCTGACCAGGCCGCCCCGGTGGGTTTCGGTGTCCGGTCGCGGCCGGTCGTACGGCAGGGCCAACTCCGGTGGGAGGCCCGCGAGCAGGTCCCGCCAACGGTCCAGGCCCACGCCGCGGTCCCGGGTCAGCTCGGCGGCCGCCACGTCCTTGAACTGCAACGGCAGCGGCGGCAGCACGGCCGGGTCGCCGTCCCGGCGGGCCCGGTAGCCGGTCATCAGGTCACGCAGCAGCGGTGTGAAGGATCCGGCGTCGACCGCGACATGGTGCATGACCAGCAGCAACAACTGCGCCCGGCCGTCCTCCGGCGCGCCGAGATACGCCCGGATCGGCACCTCGGTCGTCAGGTCGAACGGCACCGCGGCGGCCGCCTGCGGGTCGGTGAGCTTCCGCACCGGCACCCGGCCGGGCGTCGAGGGGAGCACGACCTGCTCGGCGCCGTCGGCCGTGGATACGTAGACGGTCCGCAGGATTTCGTGCCGGTCGAGCAGGTCGTCGAACGCGCCGCCGAGCGCGGCCACGTCGACCGGGCCGGCGAGCGTGACCAGCAGGGGCACGTGGTACGCGCTGCGGTCCCCACCGAGCTGGTCGAGCAGCCAGAGCCGGAACTGGGCCGGGGAGAGGGGCCCCCGGTCGCCGCCCAACGGTCGGATCGGTTCACCGGTGGCCTCGTCCGAGCCGATGGCACGGGCGAGGGTCCGGGGGGTGGGGTTCTCGAAGAGCAGCCGCAGCGGCAGTGGCCGGTCGAACGCGCGGCGCAGCCGGCTGATCAACCGGGTGGCCGTCAGCGAGTGCCCTCCGCCGGCGAAGAAGTCGAGGTCGGCGGGGACGTCGACGCGACCGAGCACCTCCCCGAACTGCTGCTGGACCAGGTCGAGCACCGGATCCCAGCGCTCGGTGGTGAGGGTGGCCGGTGTGTCCCGCACCCCACCGAGCGCCTCCAGCGCCCGACGGTCCACCTTGCCGTTCGCGGTCAGCGGCAGCTCGGCCAGCTCGACCAGCTCGCTCGGCCGCATGTACGCGGGCAGTCCCTGGGCGAGCACCGCCGTCAGTGCGGCCCGATCGAGCGGTCCCGCGGCGGGCACCACGTACGCGACGAGCACCTGGTTGTCGTCCGCGTCCCGCACGGCGTGCGCGACGGCGGCGCCGACGGCCGGCTCGGCCAGCAGCAGCGCCTCGATCTCCCCCAGCTCGATCCGGTGACCCCGGATCTTGACCTGGTTGTCGGAGCGCCCGAGATAACGGATCCGCCCGTCCGGGGCGACCTCGCAGACGTCACCGGTCCGGTACATCCGGCTGCCGGGCGGCCCGTACGGGTCCGCGACGAACCGGGCCGACGTCAGCGACGTGTTGCCCTGGTAGCCGCGGGCCACCCCGTCGCCGGCGATGTAGAGCTCGCCGGCCACGCCCGTGCCGACCCGGCGCAGCGAACGGTCCAGCACGTACGTCCGGGTACGCCAGATCGGCAGGCCGATGCGGGGCGCACCGCCGTCGGCCACGATCTCGTCGGCGGTGGACCAGACGGTGGTCTCGGTCGGCCCGTACACGTTGAGCACACGTCCGGCCTTGACGGCGAGCGTCGTCGCGAGTTGCTCGGAGATGGCCTCACCGCCGGTGAGCACGGTCAGGCCGGTGAGCCCGTCCGGGCGCTCGGCGGCGAGCGTGTGCCAGAGCGACGGTGTCGCCTGCATGACGGTGATCTCACGACGCAGCAGCAACTCGGCGAGACGGTCCACGTCGCGGACGTCGTCGCCGGTCGCGACCACGATCTCGGCTCCCACCAGCAGGGGGCCGAGAAGTTCGAGCCCGGCGATGTCGAACGCGAACGTGGTGACCGCGAGCAGCCGGTCGTCCGGTCCGAGGCCGCTGCGTGCGTTCATGTCCTGCAACAGGTTCGCGATCGCGCCGTACGAGACGACAACGCCCTTGGGCAGGCCTGTCGACCCGGAGGTGTAGATCACGTACGCGGCATGGTCCGCGCGCAGCGGCGCGAGCCGGTCGGCGTCCCCCGGCCACTCGTCCGGGCGGACCGCCAGCGCCGCGCGGGTCTCCGGATCGTCGATGACAAGCAGCGGAACGCCGTCGGCTCCGGGGACCCCCGCGTCCGCGGCAGCACGGTCGACGATCAGCAGCGCGGGACGGGTCTGGCCCAGCACGTACCCGATCCGGTCGGCGGGATAGTCCAGGTCGAGAGGAAGGTAGGCGCCGCCGGCCGCACCCACGGCGGCCGCGGCGACGACGAGGTCTCGGCGTCGACCGCAGGCGATGCCCACCACCGCCTCGGGGCCCACCCCCTGGGCGATCAGCTCCCGAGCCAGGCGCGCGGTCGCCGCCGCGAACTGCGCGTACGTGTAGTCGCCGTCCCCGTCGCTGACGGCGGGGCGGCCGGCGTGCCGTCGTACGGAGTCGGCGATCAGCTCGGGCACCAGCGCGGCCGTCGGCGCGCCCTCGTCGTTGGTCCCCGTGCTGGTCAGCGCCCGGCGCTCCGCACCGGTCAACGTGTCCAACTCGGAGAGTCGACGGTTCGCGGCGCCGGGAACGGCGTCGAGGAACGCGGCGAGGCGGTCCGCCCAGTGCACGACGGTGTCGCGGTCCAGCTTCTCCGGCGCGACATGGAGCCGGATGCCCTGCCCGGGGACGACGACCACGGTCAGTGGGTAGTGCGTGGAGTCCCGGCCGGACACCCCCTCGATCGTCAGTCCGGCGGCGCGCAACGCGCTGTCGTCGACGACACCCAGCGGGTAGTTCTCGAAGAGGAGCACACTGTCGAAGAGCGGGCCGAGGCCCGCGATCTCCTGGATCTCGGCGAGGCCGAGGTGCTGGTAGGGCGTGAGGTCACGGCCGCCGGCCTGGAGGGTGGCGAACGTCGATCTCAGCGTGGCAGCCGGGTCCAACTCGACCACGACGGGCACCGTGTTGATGAACAGGCCGACCATCTGGTCGAAGCCGGGCAGCTCGGGGCGACGGCCGGAGACGGTGGCGCCGAACACGACCACCCGTCGGTCCAGCAGCGCGCCGAGCAGGACCGCCCAGGCGCCCTGGACGATCGTGTTGAGGGTGAGCCCGTGCGCGCGCCCCCAGCGCTCGATCTCGGCCATCCGCTCCGCCGAGATGGGCAACTGGATGTCGACGGGCATTCGGGTCGGCGAACGCAGCTCGCCGGCCGCCAGGGTGGACGGTTCGGTGAGCGGGGCCAGCGAGCGCCGCCACGCCGCACGGGCCGCCTCGGGGTCCTGCGCCTTGAGTGCCCGCAGGTGGTCGCGGTAGCGGCCGGTCCGGGGCAGCGCGGCCGAGTGCCCGGCGTACGCGGCGAGCAGGTCGCGCAGCAGCACCGGCACCGACCAGCCGTCGACCAGGAGGTGGTGCAGGGTGAGCACGAGGCGGTGCCGGTCGGGCCCGCGCGAGACCAACAGGCAGCGCAGCAGCGGCGCCACGGCGGTGTCGAACGGGCGCAGCCGCTCCTCGTCGGCCAACGCCAGCAGCGCGGCGTCGGCGTCGTCCGGCCCGATGCCAACCTCCCGCCATGGCGCCTCGGCGCTTGTCGCGATGACCTGGACCGGATGGCCCCCCCGGTCGCGCCGGAATGACGCGCGCAGCGTCTCGTGCCGCTCGATTGTCGTCTGGACCGCGGCGCGCAGCCGGTCGGCGTCCAGGTTGCCGCGCAGGTCCACGGTCACCTGGATCGCGTAGAGGTCGACGTCCTCGGTGAGGTCGGCGTGGAAGAGGAGACCCTGCGCGAGCGGGGAGAGCGGCAGGATCTCGGCGATCGCGGAGCCGCTCAACGGATGCTCAAGGGGCGCAGGTCGGTCCAGTGCTGCTCGATGTAACTGAGCGCCTCCGCCCGGGTGGTGGTGTCGAGCGCGACCTGCCAGCCGGCCGGCACCTCGGCGAAGGACGGCCAGATCGAGTGCTGCTCCTCGCTGTTCACCAGCACCAGGAACGTGCCGGCCTCATCGTCGAACGGGTTCATGTCAAAGTCCTTCCGTCAAGGGTGTTCAGGAGAGGCCAAGCGCGTCGGCGAGCTCGTCCAGCGAGGCCGTTTCCTGGTCGAGTAGGAGCAGGTCGTCAGGTGTCAGCTCGGTGGCCCGCGCCGTGGCCGCGGCGACGCCGGTGAGGGCGGCCAGTGCCTGCTCGAACAGCTCGCGTAGCTGTCCGGCGTCCTCGGCGGTGAGCAGCGCCGGCGCCCAGAGCCAGCGGGTGACCAGGGCGGGCCCACCGACCCGCTCCACCACGAGGGCCTCCAGCTCCAGCACGTGGTGCAGGGGCATCGCCGGGTCCGTGTGCCCGGCTCCGCCCGCGCCGAGCGGCCGCAGCCCGCTGCCGGGACGCGCGGTGTCGGCCCGGCCCAGGTAGTTGAAGCCGATCTCCGGCTCGGGCAGCTCCGCCATCCGGGCCGCCGTCTCCGGGTCGGCGTAGCGCAGCATGCCGTACCCGATCCCGTGGTCCGCCGCGTGCCGCATCTGGTACGCGACCCGGGCGATCAGCTCGGCCGCCGTTTCCGGAGCGGAACCGGCGAGCAGGGCCGCCAGGTCCAGACCGGCCAGATCGAACCGTGCCGGCCACTCGGTGGTGAACCAACCGACGGTTCCGGACAGGTCGACGCCCGCCGCGATGTCCTCGCGGCCGTGGCCCTCGACGCGCAACAGCACGTCGGCGGTGGCGTCTCGGCGCTGCCGCCAGGCGGCGAGCGCGACGACGTACCCGGCGAGCAGGACGTGCGAGATCTCGGTGCCGTCCGCCGCGAGCAGGGCGCGGGTGATCTGCGGGGGGACGTCGTGCGCGGCGCGGCGCGCCGAGCCGAAGACGTCGCGGTCCTGGTCGAGCGGTGCACCGCCGAGCGGCCCGGGGGCCGCCCGCAACCGGGAGAGCCACGCGTCCAGCTCGCCCCGCCGCTCGGGTGAGGCGGCCTGGTCCTGGACGATGCCCGCCCAGCGCCGGTACGCCGTACCGCCCGGGACCGGGTCCGGTCCGAAGCCGCCGCGCAGTTCCTCGCCGAGACCGTCGAGCAGGATCCGCCACGACACCCCGTCCACGACGAGGTGGTGCACCTGAAGCCCGACGAGCGCGGTGCTGCCGGGCGCGTCCTCCCAGAGGACGGCCCGCACCATCCGGCCGGCCCACGGGTCGAGGCGAGCCACCGGCCAGGTCTCGACGTCCGCCATGCTCGCGTCGTCGCCGGTGGCCGGTGACGACGCCATGGCCGGGCCCGATCCGGTGCCGGGCGGCGGCACCCGCAGCCCGTCGTCGGTGAGCGACGCGGAGAGCATCGGGTGACGGGCGGCGAGGCGATGCAGGGCCGCTCGGACGGTCTCCGTCGCCGCCGGGGCGTCGAGCCGGACCAGCACCGACTGGCTGAACTCGCCGATCGCCGTGGTGCGGCCGAGCAGCCACCTGGCGACCGGCAACGGCGCGAACGTCCCCGCGTGCTCGGCAGGGGCGTCCGCCGGGACCGCGACGCTCGCCGTGGCGGCGAGCGCGGCGGGCGTCCGAAGTTCGAGGACCTGCCGCGCGGTGACGGTCAGCCCCCGCTCGCGGGCCCTGGCGACTGCCGTGACCGCCAGGATGCTGTCGCCGCCGAGCAGCAGGAAGTCACCGTCCGCGCCGACCGCGTCGAGCCCAAGCACGTCGGCGAGGACCTCGCCAAGCGCCTGGGCGACCGGGTCGCCACCGGCACGGGCGGGCGCCTCCGCGTCGTAGCGGGGGGCGGGGAGGCGGGACGTGTCGAGCTTGCCGTTGAGGGTGCGCGGGAACTCCCGCACCTCCACGACGGCCTGCGGCACCAGGTGGGCCGGAAGGTCCACGGCGAGCCGGGACCGCACCTCGGCCGTACTGATCCGCAGGCCCGCCTCCGGGATCACGTAACCGACCAGGCGGCGGTCGCCCGGACGGTCCTCGCGGACCACGACGACGGCGTCGGCGATGCCGGGCACCCCCAGGATCGCGGCGCGCACCTCACCGGGCTCGATCCGGAAGCCCCGGATCTTCACCTGGTCGTCCGTACGGCCGAGGTAGTCGAGCTGGCCGTCGGCGGTCCACCGGACCCGGTCGCCGGTCCGATACATCCGTCGACCGGGCTCGTACGGGTCGGCGACGAACCGGGTCGCGGTCAGGTCCGGACGGCCCACGTACTCGCGGGCCACCAGGGGACCGGAGACGTAGAGCTCACCCGGGACTCCCGGGCCGACCAGGCTCAGGTCGTCGTCGAGGACGCGGAGCCGGGCTCCGCTGATCGGCCGCCCGATCGTCGGCTCCGTCCCGGGCGTCAGCGCGCCGGTCATCGACGCGCAGACGGAGGTCTCCGTCGGGCCGTACGCGTTGATCATGTGATGGTCCGGCGCCCAGCGCTCGGTGAGCTCACGTGTGCAGCGCTCCCCCGCCGCCACCACGTACATGCCGGGGGTGAGCACCGTGCCGGCCGGGAACGCGGTCAGCACTGTCGGCGGCACGCAGAGCAGCGTCGCCCGGTGCCGCCGCACGAACTCGGCGAGCGGTTCGCCAGCCGTACGCTCCTCGGCGTCGGGCACCAGCAGCAGCCCGGCACACGCCAGCGCGGTGAGGGACTCCCAGGTCGCGGCGTCGAAGCCGATGGAAGCGAACTGCACCACGCGCAGCCCGGCGCCGACGCCGAAGACCTCGCGCTGGTTGTCGAGCAGTGTCCGCAGGCCGCGGTGCGGCACGAGCACGCCCTTGGGGCGACCCGTCGATCCCGAGGTGAAGATGACGTACGCCGGGTGCTCCGGGAGCAGCGGGCGGCGGCGCTCGTCGTCGCGGACGGGATCAGCGGGCTGCGCCGCGGCGAATCCGCGGAACGGCTCCTCGTCGAGGACCACGACGCCCGGCCGGTCGCCGGGCAGATCCGCGCTCGCCCGGGTTACCAGGCAGGCGGCGGCCCCCGCGTCCGCGCAGAGCACGCGCACCCGCTCCGCCGGGTTGTCCGTGTCGATCGGCAGGTACGCCGCGCCGGCCTTGAGTACCGCCAACAGCGCGACGATGGTCTCCGCCGAGCGGGGCACGACGACCGCCACCGTGTCGTCCGGCCCGAGACCGCGTCCGATCAGGACACGCGCCCAGCGGGAGGTGATGTCGTCCAACTCCCGATGGGTGAGCACGGTGTCGCCGAAGAGCAGGGCCGGCGCGTCCGGGTGGGCCGCCACGACCTCGGCGAGCAGATCCAGCACCGTGCCGTTCGGGCCCGTGGCCACGCCGCCCCGGCCCAGCGTCAGCAGGGCTTCCAGCTCGGTACCGACAGGGCCGGCCGCAGCGCGTCGGTCCGGGTCGGCGGTGAGCGCGGTCAGGGCGCGCCGGAGACCGGCGACGATCTGATCCACCCGTTCCGCCGAGAGCGCCGCGGTCGCGTACTCGACGCGGCAGCGCAGCTCCGGCTCGCCGTCGGCCCCCGCGGCGTCGTCGAACTCCAGCGCGAGGTCGAACCGGGCCTGCCCGGTCGGCAGCACCTCGACCGTCGCGCCGGGCCAGGTGCGCGGCACCCGGTCCTGGTACGCCAGCACCACCTTGATCAGGTCGGGGCCGGCGTCCGAGACCCGGCGGGAGATGGCGTTCACCACCTCGTACGGCAGGTCGCCGTGTTCCAGAGCGCGCAGGTCCGCCTGGCGCACCCGGGAGAGCAGCTCCCGCCAGCTCGGCCGCCCGGAGAGGTCCGTGCGCAGCACGACCGTGTTGGTGAAGAACCCGACGACCTGCTCCCAGACCGGGTCGGGCCGCCCGTGCACGGCGGTGCCGATCACCTGGTCGCGGTTGCCGGTCAGCTCGGCGAGCACCACGCCGAGGGCGGCGTGCAGCACCATGAACGGGGTGACGACCTGGTCCCGGCAGACCCGGTGCAGGGCGGTACGCAGCTCGGCGGGCAGCCGGAAGTCGACGGTCCCGGCGGCGCGCGGCCCGGCGGGGGCGGGTCCGCTCGCTGCTCGGTCCCAGCCCGGCGAGGGCGCCAGCCCCGCCAGCGTCCGCTCCCAGTAGGCGGTCCGGGCGCTCAGCCAGTCCCCCGGCTCCTGCGTCACCGTCTTCTGCCACATGGCGAAGTCGCGGTACGTGGGTTCGACGATGGCCCAGCTCGGTGCCCGCCCGTCCCGGCGGGCCTCCAACGCGGTGCGCAGGTCGTCGAAGAGCATCCGCAGGGACCAGCCGTCGCAGGCGGCGTGGTGCAGTGTGACGAGCAGCGCGTCGGCACCGGCCTGACGCAGCAGCACCGCGTCGATCGGCAGGTCCCGGTCGAGCCGGATGGGTCGCGCGACGCGCCGCCGCACCACCTCGTCCAGCCGGCCCTCCGGGACGGTCTCCTGCGTGAGCAGCGGCCCGTCGATCGGCACGACCCGCTGACGCAGGCCGTCGCCGTCCATCAGGAGCCGGGTGCGCAGCACGTCGTGCCGCTCGACCAGGTCACGCAGCGCGGCGTCGAGCGACACCGGGTCCACCGGCTCGGCGAACCGCAGGAGCACCGGGATCTGGTAGGCGACCTCGTCGGGGTCGAGCTGCTCGAGCGTCCACAGCCGGCGCTGGCCGGAGGACGCCACGGCATCGTCGCCGGCGGGCACCGCCGGCGGCGGAGGTGGTTCGATCGCGCCCGCCGGCCCGGCCGCGGCGAGCGCGGCGGGTGTCGGGTCGTCGAAGAGCTGCTCCAGCGTCACCGCCAGGCCGAGCCGGCCCTGTAGCCGGGTCACCAGCCGGGTGGCCAGCAGCGAGTTTCCGCCGAGCTCGAAGAAGCTCTGCCGCGGACTGACCCGATCGAGGCCGAGGATGTCCGCCATGACCGCGGCGACCAGGCCGACGGCCTCGGAGTCGGACCGCTCCTCGTCGTCTACGGCGTACTCCGGCTCGGGCAACGCCCGGCGGTCGACCTTGCCGTTGCGGGTGAGCGGCAGCGCGTCGAGCCGGACCCATGCCTCCGGGACCATGTACTCGGGCAACTGCCGGGCCACCTCGTCGCGGACCAGCGCCGGATCCGCGACACCCACCAGGTAACCGCAGAGCCGCCGGACGGCTCCGCTGCCGGTCACCGCGACCGCGCAGTCCGTGATCCCGGGTACGCGGCGCAGCGCCGACTCGATCTCGCCAAGCTCGATCCGGTGCCCCCGGACCTTGACCTGCGCGTCGAGCCGGTGGAGGAACTCCAGGGCGCCGTCGGCGCGGCGCAGCACCAGGTCACCGGTGCGGTACATGCGCTCCCCCGACCGCGCCGCGAACGGGTCGGGCAGGAAGGTCGCGGCGGTGCGGGCACCCAGGCCGAGGTAGCCGGGGCCGACGCCGACGCCACCGACGTACAGCTCGCCGCGTCCGCCGGGAGAGACTGGTCGCAGGAACTCGTCGAGGACGTAGAGGCGGGTGTTGCGCAGGGCGCGACCGATCGGCGCGCGGCAATCGTCAAGCGGGCCGTCGATGAACGCGTGGGTCACGTCGTCGGAGCACTCGGTCGGCCCGTACGCGTTGACGAGCGGGACCGACGGCACCGACGCGAGCCAACGCCCGCAGAGGTCGGCGGGAAGCTCCTCGCCGGTCGCGACCATCCAGCGCAGCCCGTGTGGCACCGGCAGGTCCGCGCCGTCGGCCCACTCGTCGAGGATGGCGCGCAGCAGCGACGGCACCACCTCCAGGACGGTGACCGCCTCCCGGGTGACGACGTCGAGCAGCGCGTCCGGACGGGTTGCCACCGCGCGCGGGACCATCCGGACGGTGCCTCCGGAGAGCAGTGGGGCCATCATCTGCCACACCGAGATGTCGAAGGTCATCGGCGCGTTCAGGACCGTGACGTCCACCGGGCCGAGGCCCAGGTCTTCGACCTTGGCCAGCAGGTGGTTGTGCATGCCCACCCAGTCGACCATCGCCGCCTTGGGCCGGCCGGTCGAGCCGGAGGTGTAGATGACGTAGGCGAGGCTCCGGCCGTGCCGGGGCTGCGCGATGTCGACGATCGGCGTCGTGCTGTCCAACTCCCCGAAGCCGTGCACGGGCACGGTCGCGGCGACAGTGGCGGCCAGCGCGCCGCCGATCAGCTCCGCGGGGACCAGGAGGCAAGCCGGTGCGGCGTCGAGGACCAGCCCCACGTTGCGCTCGGCCGGAGCGCTCTCGTCGATTGGCAGGTAGGCCGCGCCTCGGGCCCAGACCGCGAGAATCGCGACGAGGGTCTCCACGGACGGACGGGCGACCACGGCGACGAGGTCACCGGCGCCGATTCCGTGGTCGCGCAGGCCACCCGCCGCGGCGGCGACGGCGGCCGCGAGGGCCCCGTAGTCGTGGGCGGTCACCCCGTCGCTGACCGCCGGCCGGTCCGGGGCCCCGACGGCGGTGTCGCGCAGGGCGGTCAGCAGGTCCCTGCCGCCGGTCGGCCGCTCCGGCCCGACCAACGCGGCGGCGGTACCCGCGGCGAGGTCGCGGGGGCCGTCATCGGTACGCAGCGCGTCGAGCACGGCCAGCAGGGCGTGCACCTGGGCCTGCGCCTGCTGGCGGTCGTACATCCGGGGGTTGACGTTCCAGTGCACGTCGATCGAACCGTCGGCCCGGTCGTGAAAGGCGACCTGGACGTCGTCCACAGGTCCGGTGGAGACGTCGCGGATCTCGGCTGTCGCACCCTCCATGAGCAGGTCACCGCCGTAACCGAGCACGTTCACCACCGGGCCGAGCGGACGCCGGTCGGCGGACGACAGGTTCAACGCCCGCCGGACGCCGCCGACGGGGAAGCGCTGGTGACGCAGCAGCGCCTTGACATCCGCGGAGATCCGGCGGACCAGGGTCGCGGTGTCCTCCCACGGGTTCAGGCGGACGGCCAACGGCAGGAAGTTGGCATACATCGCCGGGGAGTTGCGGACCGCGTCGCCGGCCCGGCGGGCCACCGCCATGGTCAGCAGGAACTCCCGGCGTCCGGTCGCGCGGGCGGTGTGCAGGGCCATGGCCGCCACGGCGAGCGCCGGCCAGGTGATCTTCAGCTCTCGGGCCCGGAGCCGGAGCGCGGCCGCCGCCTCCGCGCCGATGCTGCGGGTGATCCGCAGCTCACCGTCGGGCGCCTCCCATTCGGCGTCGCCGAAGAGGGTCAGCGCCGGGGCGTCGGCGGCCATCTCCGCCCAGAACGCGGCGTCCCGGTCGTGCCGCTCCGAGTTCAGGTACTCCTCGTCGTAGGCGACCACCCCGGCGAGCGGGGTGTACGCCGGCTTCGGCTCCGCACCGCCGAGCTCGTTGTAGATCTCGACGATCCGGCGGCCGATGAGCCCACCGGAGTAACCGTCGAATGCGGCGTGGTGCGCCTCGAAGTAGAAGTGGTGGTGGTCCGGGCCGAGCCTCGCGATGCTCGCCCGGAACGTCTGCCGGTCCAGCTCCATCCCGGTACGCAGCCGCTCGTGGTGCCACGCGTCCGGTTCCTCGTCGGTACGCCCCGAGAGGTCGAACTCCTCGAGTACCCAGTCGTCCCGCGAGTGCGGCACCTGCACGGGAACGCCGTCGCGCAGCTCGAACCCGACGTGCAGCGCGTCGGCCTCGTGGATGGTGCGGTGCACAGCGGCGCGCAGCCGGTCGAGATCGATCGCGCCATGCATCTCGACGAGGCCGCCGACGATCATCGCGGGGTTGCCCGGCGCGGCTCGCTCGGCCAGCCACATGCCGTACTGGGTGCTGGTCAACGGTAGTGCGGTGGGTGTGGTCATCCGGCCATCTCCTCGACGACTTGCACGGGCTGGTCCAGGGCCGGGAACGTGGTGGCCACCCACGTCTGGTCGTACACAGTGGACAGATAATGCAGGCCCATGTCGGGGGCGAGCGCGACGCTCGTGAGCCGGCCCTCCGGGTCGTGCTCGGCGAGCCAGCGGTCGGCGCCGGCCACCACGGTTCCGGTGGAGCCGCCGAAGAGGAAGCCCCGCGCGGCGAGCCGGCGGCAGGCGCGGACGGCCTCCTCCTCGGCCACCATCACGGTGTCCGAGAGCAGTGACCGGTCCAGCATCTGCGGGTCCAGGCTGGAGCCGAGACCCGGGATGAACCGGGTGCCGGGAGGTCCGCCGAAGTTCACCGAGCCGTAGCTGTCGATGCCGACGACCCGGGTACGCGGATGGTGGTCCGCGGCATACCGGGCGACACCGGCGATGGTGCCGGTGGTGCCCGCCCCGATGAACAGGACGTCGACGTCGGGGAACTCGGTGAAGATCTCCGGGCCGGTGGTCTGGTGGTGGGCCTGCCAGTTCCGCGGGTTGGCGTACTGGTTGAGCCACAGGTAGCTGCTGTCGTCGGCGCACAGCTCACGGATGTGGTCGATCCGCGCGCCGAGGAAGCCGCCGTGCGGGGTGGGCTCGTCGATGATGTGCACCTCGGCGCCCATGGACCGCATGAACGCCAGGGTGGAGGGGTTGCACCGGGCGTCGGTCACGCAGGTGAACCGGTACCCGGAGCTCGCCGCGATGACGGAGAGGGCGACGCCGAGGTTGCCCGACGAGGACTCGATAAGGTGTCGGCCGGCGTGCAGCTCACCGCTGCGCTCCAGCTCCTCAACCATGTAGCGGGCGGTTTTCAGCTTGATCGACCCAGCGAAGTTGAGGCCCTCGCACTTGAGGAGAACGGTACGTCCAAGGACCGCGGTGAGGTCAACGAAGAGCGAGTCGACGTTGAACTCGACGGGATTGTCGATGATGGTCACAGTGGGGCCTTCCGAGAAGGATGGAGTTGGCCTACCAGCGCTGCTCTTCGCCGAAGAAACCGGCGATCCTGATGCTCGTGCCACTCGCGACCGCGGTTCCGTGCACCCAGTGGCCGACGGCCAGGTCCAGCACGCCCAGCCCGAACGGTGAGATCACGACGCCGCGTGCCGGGTCGAGGCGGAACTCGCCCGCGAGCAGACCCGGGATGGTCCCGGTGATGAACTCCCGATGCCCGAGCCGCTGTTCGGCCAGGTGCGGGGAGGTGTTCGCCTTGAGACAGTGGTCCACGTCGTCCACGACGTTCTGCGCCGCGATGATCACCTCGGGGGTGAAGTCCCGTAGTGAGACGTTGAGGTAGACCTGGCCGGGCTCCGGGGCGCGGTCCAGGTGCGGAGTCCCGGTGTTGGTCGCGGTCACGACAGTGCCCGCCGCCAGTGCCTCCGCCGCCGGCACGGCCCGACCGGCCATCCCCAGGCTTTCCGCGTACGCGACAAGCGACGCCGCCGAGCCCGGGTGCGGGTCACAGACGAGGACGTTCCGCACGTCGACTCCGGCTTCGGCCAGGTAGACGAGGATCGTCCGCGCGATCACGCCCGCCCCGAAGAAACCGACGGTGCCGTCGCCGGGGTGGGTGGCCTGCGCCGCGGCAGCCGCCAGCGCGATGCTCGCCGCGGTCCGAGCCGCGCTGATCCCGGCGGCTTCGAGCAGCGCGTACGGGTAGCCGTTGGCCATGTCGTTGAGCACCAGCACCGCCGACGCCCGCGGCAGCCCCTGCTCGACGTTCTCCGGAAAGCTGGCGATCCACTTGATGCCGGCGATGTCCGCGTCGGCGACGGCGGTTCGGGCAGGCAGCGCGATGATGCGGTCGGCGGGCTTGTCGTCGAAGCGCAGGAAGTAGGAATCCGGGTTGTTGGTCCGCCCGGCGCCGTGCGCGAGGTACGCCTCACGCACGATCTCCAGCACCGTCTTACGCTCGGCCAGGATGTCGCGCACCGCGCGGCCCGGCACCACGTCGAAGTTCAGCATGTCAGTCTGCTTCTTTCTGAGGTGGCGCCGGTTCAGGTGGAGACCGGCGCGGGTTCGTCGGCGGTGTCGGCGGCCGGCGCGAGCGGCGGCACGCCGGTGTCGTTCCGGCGGCGTGAGAGTGGTCCCGGCCACCACGCGGCCCGGCCGAGCACCAGCAGCGTCGACGGCAGCAGGAACGCGCGGATGACGAACGCGTCCAACAGGACGGCGACTCCGAGGCCGATCGCGAGCTGCTTGAACTCGTTGAAGCTCAGCGTGGCGAAGACGGAGAAGACCGCGGCCATGGCGAGCGCGGCGGCGGTGACGACGCCCGCCGAGTGCACGATGCCCGTGACGACCGCGTCGCGGAGCGGGACGCGGTTTCGCGCCTCCTCGTAGACGCGGTGCAGCACGAACACGTGGTAGTCCATCGAGAGCCCCACGAGGATCACGAAGAGGAACAGCGGAACCCAGGAGATGATCGTTCCGGTCGACCGGTAGTCGAGGAGCGAGTCGGCCCAGGAGTTCTGGAAGACCAGCACCAGCACACCGAACGCCGCGGCCGTCGACATCAGGTTCATCACGAGCGTCACCACGCCGATCACGAGTGAGCGGAACGTGATCGCCATGACGATCAGGCTGAAGAGCAGCACGAAACCGACGACCATCGGCAGCTTGTCCTGCATGTTGCGGTCGTAGTCGTGGTCCGCCGCGGTCTGGCCACCCACGACGGCCGTCACGCCGTCGTGCTGCGCGGTCAGCGCCGGCACGTACCTGCCCCGCAGCGCCGTCAGCGCGTCCCTGGCCGCCGTGCTGCCATCCGCGTGGTTGACGGTCAGCGCGATCACCGAGGTGCGCCCGTCGGCCGAGGTCCGCACCTCGGAGACCGCGTCGTCGCCGCTGACCAGGCCGGCCGTCCGGGCCTTCTCGGCCAGGCCGCGCAGCCCGTCGGCGACCCAGTCGGCCCGCCCGGCGGTCCGCACCACGACCTCGAACTGGGCGCCCACCGAGGGGAATCCGGCGGAGAGCTTCTCGTACGCCGCGACGGCCGGGATGCCGGCGGGAAGGTCCTCGACGCGCTGGGCGGCGAGCGACAGCTGCAGGCCGGGCAGGCCGAGCGCGATCAGGCCGAGCGTCACGACGATCAGCGTGCTGAGCGGTCGCCGGAGACTCGGCTTGAGCACGGCGGGCCAGAGCCTCGGCGCGGCCTCGGTCCGCTTGTTCGTGATCCGCCAGATGAACGGCACCCGGGGACGGTCCAGCACGCGGCGGAGAATCACCAGCAGCGCCGGGAGCACGGTCAGCGAGCCGCCGACGGCGACCGCGACGACGATGACCGCCGCCGAGGCAAGCGAGTTGAAGGACGGGTCGCCGACCAGGTAGAGCCCGCACATGGAGACGATGACGGCGATGCCGGAGAAGACCACGGCGTGTCCGGAGGTCGCGGCCGCGATCTCCACCGAGTCTCCGCCGTCCGGCCGGGCGTGCCGCTCCTCGCGCTCGCGCTTCACGTAGAACAGCGAGTAGTCGACGCCGACCGCCATACCGACAAGCAGGATGACGTTCGAGGTGGTGCCCGAGTCCGGGATCAGGTGCGAGACGAGCGCGCTGAGCCCGACCGAGCCGGCCACGAAGGTCAGCGCGAGCACAAGTGGGATGACCGCCGCCACGAACGCGCCGAAGACCAGCAGCAGCACCAGCAGCGTCACCGGGATGCTGAGGATCTCGGCGGACGCGAAGTCGTTGGCGAGCTGCTCGTTGAGGCCGGCGCTGATCGATGCCGAGCCGGTCTGCTCGACGGAGAGGGCGGGGAACTCCTTCGCCACCCGCTCGACGGCGGACCGGGTGGACTCCACCCGCTCGTACGCCGTCTGCGGGTCACCCCTGAGCACGACCGGCACCATCAGCAGGTCCGTACGCTGTTGCGACGGCACGGCACCGGCGACCGCTGCCACGTCCGCGATCCCGCCCAGTTCGGCGGTGACCCGGGTGGCGGCGCTCGTCCGGTCGGCCGCGGCGCCGCCGGCGATGAGAACGTACTCGGTCGCGGGCTCCTCCAGGCCGGCCTCCTGCATCAGCCGAGCCGCCTGGCCGGCGTCGCCGACGGCGAGTTCGGCCGAGGTGGCGCTCCGCATGCCGGTCGCCGCCGACGCGCCGACGCAGGCCCCGATGACGAGGACCCAGACGAGGATGGCGAGAACAGGATGCCGCGCGCTGACGCGAGCGATACGCGTGCTGATGTTGTCAGGTTTCATTGCCCGTTCCTGGGTCCGGTGGGGCGGGGAGTGGTCGTACTCATCGGGCGGCCCGGCGCAGGATCCGCGCGCCGAGGCCGAGACAGACGACGATGAGCCCGGTGCTGATGAGCAGCGACAGCGAGAGGGAGTGCTCCATCGGGAAGGACCCGTCGGAAGGGACGGCGGTACCCCAGAGCCGACGGCAGGTCGTCGCGACCATGCTCACCGGGTTCCACTCCGCGATCACGCGGATCGGTCCCGGCATGACGTCCGGGCTGAGGAACGCGTTCGAGACGAAGGAGAAGATGACAAGCGACACCGCCCCGATCGGCTCGATCGTCTCCGGGTCCGAGAAGACCAGCCCCAGCACGATGCCGACCGCGATGGTCGCCGCGTAGAAGAGGATCAACTGGAGGTACGCGAGCGCGATGTCACCGAGGCTGCCCGAGGGCCGCCAGCCGAGCAGAACGCCGATCAGACTGACCAGGATCAGCGCCGCGACAGCCGCCGCCAGATCCGCGATCTTCTGTGCGATCAGGGGCGACATGGCCGGCGGTGGCATCGTCCGCAGCCGCCGTACCATCCCGGAACGCTGGTCGAGCGCCACACTGATCGCGGTCGGTCCGATGCAGGAGAGCCCGACCTGGACGGCGACGCCCGCGACGATGTAGGCCCGGTAGTCGACACCCTCGGGCACCCTGATCGCCTTCACGAAGATCAGGCCGAGCGCCAGGATCATGACGACCGGGTTCATGGCGATACCGATGAACTTGCCGGGCGAGCGCATCGTGCGGAGCGCCTGCCGACCGGTCAACGCCCCGATGTCCGCGAGGACCACCCGGAGGCCGTCCCTGCGCTCAACCGGCGATGCGAGTGCCATTCCGCGCCCTTTCCTCGTTCCTGCCGGTGAGCGCCAGAAAGACCTCATCCATTGTGGGTTGCCGCAGTGCGAGACCACCGACCGTCACCTGCGCGCGGTGCAGCACCTCGGCGACCAGCAGCAGTCCGGCGGCGCCGCCGTCCACCCGTACCGAGATGAGGGCCTCGTGCTCGTCCAGCGCGACGTCGCGGCATCCGGCCGCACGCAGCGCCGCGGTCGCGGCGGGGACCGCCGGCCGCTCCACCTGGACCTCCACCCGCTCGTCGCCAACCTGCTGCTTGAGCTGGCGGGGGTTGCCGGACGCCACCACCACACCGCGATTGATGATCACGATCTGGTCGGCGAGCGCATCGGCCTCCTCCAGGTACTGGGTGGAGAGCACGATCGTGGTCCCGGCAGCGGCCAGCTCGTTGACCGCGGCCCAGAGCTTGGCCCGACTCGACGTGTCGAGCCCGGTCGTCGGCTCGTCCAAGAAGATCACCTTGGGTGACGCCGGCAGACACATCGCCAGATCCAACCGGCGCCGCATGCCGCCCGAATACTCCCCGGCCGGCCGGCGCGCCGCCTCGGCCAGACCGAACTGGGTGAGCAGCTCGTCGGCGCGCCGAAGCGCGTCGGCCTTGCCGAGACGCATCATCCGGCCACAGAGGACCAGGTTCTCCCGGCCGGTCAGGAACGTGTCGACCGCCGCCTCCTGCTGCGCCACCGCGATGTCCCGGACGACGGCGTCCCGCTCACGCACCACGTCCCGACCGAGCATGCGCACCGTGCCCGAATCCGGTAGCCGCCGTGTGGTGAGGATGTCGATTGTCGTTGTCTTGCCCGCCCCGTTCGGCCCGAGGATGCAGAGCACGGAGCCCGCATCCGCGGTGAAGCTCACGCCGCGCAGAACGCTATGGGTGCCATAACTCTTGTGTAGATCCCGGACCTCGATAGCCGTCACGTGGCCTGCTCCCCCTCGTGGTGCCGCACGGAACCGGCCATCGCGACTCGTAGCCTGGAGCCATGAACATGGAGACCCCCCTGCGGGTGTTGATCGCCGACGACCATTTCCTGCTGCGCGACGGACTCACCCGGCTGCTGCAGGCGTACGGCTGCGAAACTGTCGGCGCCGTCGGCGATTCCGACGAACTGCTGCGTGCGGTCGAGGCGACCAGACCAGACGTCGCGGTTGTGGACGTCCGCATGCCGCCGACCTTCACCGACGAGGGGCTCAAGGCGGCGATCGAGGCCCGGCGACGCGTCCCCGGCCTGCCGGTCGTCATCCTGTCCCAGTACGTCGAGCCCCTGTACGCCGTGGAGCTGCTCGCGGACGACCTTGGCGGCGTCGGCTACCTGCTGAAGGACCGGGTGATGGACGCCGACCAGTTCATGATGGCGCTCTACCAGGTCAGTTCCGGCGGCACGGTGATGGACCCGCAGGTCGTGTCCCGCGTTCTCAACGCCGCCCCGGCCAGTTCGCCGCTCGATTCCCTCACGCCTCGCGAGCACGACGTGCTCGCGCTCGTCGCCGAGGGGCGTACGAATTCTGCGGTCGCTGCCGTGCTTCACCTCGCCGAGAAGACCATCGACAAGAATGTCAGCAGCATCTTCACCAAGCTCGGCCTGCCCCCGTCCGATGATGATCACCGGCGTGTCCTCGCCGTGCTGGCGTATCTCAACAACCAGTAAAGGTTGTTCCACTTTTTCGCACGCCCCCGTCGTCCCTCAACCTGTCGACCGGTCGGCGTCGTGAATCGATGTGCTGAACGCCGGCCAACCACACCCCCGTGTCGGTCGAAAGAAGAATCACGGACCACCCATGCCGAATCCTTCCCGTATTCTTCCCAACGCCGGAACTCGTCAGATCGACAGCCGTGGGAATCGGGAAGGTCGTGGTGGAGCTTCGGGTCCTGGGCCCGGTCGAGGTGTGGAACCGTGGGGTTCCGCTCCAGTTCGCTCGGCGTCAGCAGCGAGTGCTCCTGGGGATCCTCGCGCTGGAGGCGAACCAACTGGTCACCGGCGACCGATTGATCGATCTACTGTGGGGTGAGGAGCCGCCCAAGCGGGCACGCGCGGTGTTGCAGACCCGACTGTCCGAGATTCGTGCGATCCTCGACCTGGCCGTGGACCCCGATCCAGCGGTTCTGCTGGACACCACGGGTGGTGGTTACCGCCTGCGGGTGTCACCCGAGCAGGTCGACGCCCAACTCTTCCGCAACCTGGTCAGCGATCAGCGGACGCGGGGCTCCGACGACGAGGCGCGGTCGATCCTCCGGTCGGCGTTGGCCCTCTGGCGCGGGCCGGTCCTCGGCGGATGGCTGCCGGCCGAGGGGCAGGCGGACCTGGCCCAGGGCTTGGAAGCGTTGCGTCTGACCGCTAACGAGGACCTCTTCGACGTCGAGCTCCGGCTCGGCAACCACCGCGACATCGTCGACGACGTCGTCGAGTTGGCCGGCAGGCATCCCACCCGGGAACGGCTGGTCGGTCAGATGATCCAGGCCCTGGCCCGGTCGGGACGAGGCCCCGAGGCGCTGACGTCGTTCGACAGGTGGCGGCGGTGGTTGCGAGACGAACTGGGCACCGACCCGTCGGCCGAGATACAGGCGATCCACCTCGCCGTACTGCGGGGCGCCGATGGCCCGGCGGACACCGACGGCAGCCGGGCGGCTGTCGCCTCCACCCAGCCGCCGCCCCCTCCGGACGGGCAGCGACGAAGCTCCCGGGCCGGGTTCCAACTCAGCACGCCGCGGCACCTTCCCGCTGACATCGCCGACTTCTCCGGGCGGCAGTCCGAGCTGGCCAGGATCGAGAAGATCCTGCTACGTCCGGGCGCCGGCGCCCGGATCGCGGTGGTGTCCGGGCCCGCCGGCGTCGGCAAGACCGCGTTCTCCATCCACGTCGCGCACCGACTGGTCGGCTCCTTTCCGGACGGACAGCTCTACGTCAACCTTCGTGGCGCGGACAGCGATCGGGGCCTGGCGCCGTTCGAGGTGCTGGGTCGGTTCCTTCGTGCGCTCGGCGTCGACGGGCTCCACCTGCCCGCGACCCTGGACGAGCGGACGGACCTCTATCGGGATCTGCTCGCGGATCGGCGACTGTTGCTCCTGTTGGACAACGCCGCCGCCGACGACCAGTTGTCAGCCCTCATCCCCGGCAGCACGTCGTGCGGCGTCCTGGTCACCAGCCGCGCCCGGCTGGGCGCCATCCTCGGCGCACAGACCGTGGCGCTCAAGGTGATGGACGCGGCGGATTCCGCGCTCCTGCTGACCCGGATCGCCGGCCCGGGCCGGATGCTCGACGGGGCATCCGCCACCGCCCTGCTCAGCCGTTGCGCGTACCTGCCGCTGGCGATCCGGATCGTCGGTGCGAAGCTGGCCGCCAAACCACACTGGACCGTCGACCGGCTCGTCCAGATGCTCGACGACGAGCGCAGCCGGTTGGACCGGCTCTCGCACGGTCACCTCGACGTCCGCGCCAGCCTGGCACTCAGCTACCAGGTGCTGAGCCCGGCGGCGCGGACGCTGCTGCGCCGTCTCGGCGACATCGAGGTCGCCGAGGTCAGCGACTGGCTCGCCGCCGCGCTGCTGGACACCACTGCCGACACCGCACAGGAGCTGCTGGAACAGCTCATCGATGCCCAACTGCTGGACTTCGCCGGCCACTACTCGTCCGGTCAGCCGCGCTACCGCCTGCACGACCTCGTGCGCCTCTTCGCCCGGGAGCGGGCGTTGCCGGAGGCCGCTCCCGGCGAGCTGAGCGCGGCACGTGGCCGGGCCTTCGGCGCCGCGCTGAGCATCATCGAGCGGCTCATCCACACGCTGTACGGCGGGCTCAGCCTCACCATCCAGGGCGGGACGCCACGGTGGGAGGTCGACGAGGTTCTCGTCGGCTCGTCGGCGACCGACCTGCTCGGCTGGTTCGACGTGGAACGCCCCACCATCGTGTCGATCATCAACCGAGCGGCCCGCGACGGGCTCGCCGAAACCGCCTGGGATCTCGCCTGCACGGTGTCCCCGCTGTTTCCGTTGCGCCGGCAGTACGACGACTGGCAACGCGTCCTCGATGTCGCCTGGGAGAGCGCGGTCGCGGGGAACGACATTCGGGGGCAGGCGGCTATTTCCTACCGGTTGGGGATGTTGAGCCTCGACCGCCAGAAAATCGACAAGGCCGACGATTACCTCACGCATGCCAGGCGACTATTCGACGACATCAGCGACGCCCACGGCGTGGCGGTGGTGGATGCGTACCTCGCCATGGTGATGCGTTTCCGGGGCCAGCCGGACGGGGCGTTGGATCGGTACTCGTTGGCGCTTGAGGGTCTGCGGGACACCGACGTGGGCGGTGCCGCCTTCGTCCTGCGGGGCATGGGGCAGGCCTACCTGGATCTCGGTGATCGGGACGGCGCCAAGGTGCACCTGGACAAGTCCCTGGCGCTGTACGACACGATCGGTCCCGCGCCGATGGCACGCGGGCAAGCGCTGTTCTGGCAGGGTATGTGCCTACTGGCGGCGGGCGCTCACGAGCAGGCGGCCCCACTGTTCGACCACGTCCTGCAGATCACCGCGGTCCTCGGCGACCGGCACGGGCAGGCCCAGGTGCTGCGCGGACTTGGCATCTGCCACCATCGGGCGGGTCGCATCCCGCAGGCGCGGGCGTCGCTCGACGAGGCGCTGCGGCTGATCCAGCAGCCGACGCCCTCGATCGTGGAATCGTTTGTGCTGCGGACTGTTCGTGATCTCTTTGGCGACGATGGATGACCTGTCGGGCATCAATGGGCCCCACGGTCGATGACACAGACGCTAGGATTCTGCCGTCCATTTGGTGATCGGCATTGGAGAGCAGTTTTGAGGAAGCACATCGCTGCCGTGGCAGCTGTTTTCGCCGTGGCCCTGTCCGTCTCCGCTCCGCAGATGGCCTCGACGTCGGCGACGGGGACGAATCCCCGAGTCGACGGTTCGGTGAGCTGCGACTGGTGCGCGCCGGAGCGCTGAACAGCTGCACCGAGGCACACGAGCCTCCGCGCGTCGGCCAGTCTGAGCACGTGGTCGGGGGCCAGGTCGGATGACCCGGTCGGCCGACGGTCGCGCCTCACCTGTGGGCGTGCCGTCGGCCGACCGAGCCGGCGTCAGTGACCGAGATGCTTGACCAGAAACTCGCCCGCGTCCGCGAAGGCCTTGGCCTGGTTGTCCCGGCGGAGCAGGCCGTGCCCCTCGTCCGCGAAGATCTCGTACCGCACCTCCACCCCACGCGACCGCAGCCGCTGCACGATCTGATCGCTCTCGTGCTGGGGCACCCGGGGATCGTTGGCCCCCTGGATGACCAGCAAGGGCGCCCGGATCTGGTCCGCGTGGGTGACCGGTGAGCGGGCCATCAGCCGGTCCGCATCCGCTTCCGGGTCACCGATCACCGCGGCCACCAGCGAACGCCACGTCGGAGGCGAGGCCTTCGCCAGGGTGACGAGATTGCTCGGCCCGTACAGGTCGACGCCGGCGGCCCAGTCCAGCTCCGGCAGCCGGCTGAGGCAGGACAGGACCGCGAAGCCACCGTACGACGCGCCCATGATCCCGATGCGGGCCGGATCGACCCACTCCTGGCTTCGCAGGAAGGCCACCGCGTCGGCGAGGTCCGTCAGATCTCCGCCTCCCCAGTCACGGTTCACCAGGTCCGAGTAGGCACGGCCATAGCCGAGAGAGCCGCGGATGTTCGGGGCGAAGACGCCGACACCGTGCGCGAGCAGGTACTGGTAGAAGCCGTCGTACATGTAGACCGGCAGTTCCTGCCAGGCCGGACCACCGTGCACCGAGATCAGGACACCGGCCGACTCCTGACCCTCGGGACGGTAGAGGAAGCCGGGGATCTGGCGGCCGTCGCCGGCTGGATAGCGGACCAGCGTCGGCGCGACGAAGGTGGCAGCGTCGGCCGCGACCGGCCGAGCGTCGCTGAGCCACCGGAGTTCGCCGGTGTCGAGTTCGATCAGGAGGATGTTCCACGGCTGGGTCGCCGTCGAGAATCGCAGCACGACGAAGCGCCCGTCGGCCGAGACGGTGAGGCCGGTCGCCGCCCCGGCGGGCAGTTCCGGCATCCGGATGTCGGCACCGGTGCCGAGGTCACGACCGCGCAGTTGGCAGAAGCCGTCGACATTGACGTTCCAGACCAGCACCCGCCCGTCAGCGGAGAGGGCGACCTCCTGCACCTCCCAGTCCGGCGTGTCCAGCCAGGTGAGGGCGCCGGTGTCCGCGTCCATCACGGCCAGACCGGTGAACTCCCGTTCGAAGTTCGACATGACCAGGAAGCCGCTGCCGTCCGGCAGCCACGGCCCCAACCAGTACGTCGCCACACCGTCGCGCGACGTCAGCGAACGGGGCTCGGCGCCGTCCAGGGAAGCCACGTACACGAGGTGGTCACTGTTCGTGGTCCGCCACTCGGCGACGGTGAGCCTGGTCCCGTCCGGAGACCAGTAGCCGGGAAACGTCCTGCCACCGCCCGCGTACACCCGGCGCACCTCGGCGGACGCCACGTCGAGGACCAGCACGTCCTGGTCGGCGGGGGTCCGATCGTTGCCGCAGTACGCGACGAACCTGCCGTCGGGGGAGAACGGATCGCCTTCGGCCGCGGAGAACTGCACGTCCGGCACGTCGGTGAGCCGCACCGGGTCCCCGCCGTCGACGGCAATCCGGTGCAGTTGCGTCTTCTCATCCCCGTGGTCATCGGCCAGGTACAACAGCCATTCGCCGCCGGGGTGCCAGGCAACCCTGCGGACCGTCGAGTCGGTGTTGGCGGTCAGCCGACGCGTGGCGCCGTCCGACAGTGACTGCGTGACCAGGTTGAACTGGCCGTTTCGGTCGTCGACGTAGGCGATCTGGCTACCGTCGGGGGCGATGACCAGCGTCGGCAGGAATCTCAGGCCTGACTGAAAGTCGCGGTATCCGGGCATGAAGGAGATCCTAGACACTCGATGTCCTCGGGCGTTCGGTCGATGGCCCGCGGTCGATCCCATCCTGGGCCCCACCTGGATAGGATGCCCATCGATGAAGATCCTCAATTGGATGTCGGCCACCCTGGACGACGCGGAGCCGCTGGCGGCTCTCTTTCGACGGGCCGAGGCGAGCGCGCCCGTCGGCCTCGATCAACGCCCCGAGGGCGTCCACCTGCGGCTGGCGACTCTCGGGCCCGACCTTGCTCGGCACACGCTTGTCGGCGTGGCCGACGACGGAACCGTCGCGGCGTACGCGGAGGTCGCCGACATGGGGGAGGCCGACGGCGTACGTCGGCTCCGGTTGACCGCCGTGGCCCATCCCGACCTGCCGGGCGACGTCCGCACGGAGCTGCACCGGTGGCTCGTCGAACGGGCCGAGCAGTTGCGGCGGACCGGCGGAACGGCGCGGGCGGCCGTGCTCGGTACCCGGTGCGCCGAGAACGACGAGGCCGGGCACCGGCTGCTTGTCGAGGAGGGCTTCACGCCGGCCCGGCACGAACGCGACCTCGTCCTGGCGGTGCCGGAGTCGCCGCCCACCGTGGCGTTGCCGCCCGGTCTGGTGCTGGAGCCCGTCGACGCGCGGTACGAGGAACTCACCCGGCTGGCCCACAACGAGGCCTACGCGGACAGCCCGGCGGCGGTCCGGCCGGACCAGCGCACGTGGCCGCAGCACGGCGTCGCGCACCCGCGGTTCCTGCCGGACCTCTCCTGCCTGCTGCTCGCCGAGGAGAGCCGGGCGGACAACCCCGTCGCGGCCTTCCTGTTCGCGCTCGCCGACGAGGGCACGGACGAGCCGACCGCGCTGCTGCACTGCCTCGGCACCCGACAGCCCTGGCGCCGCCACGGCCTGGCCACCGCGATGATCGTGCGGGCCCTGCACCAGGCTCGGTCATCGGGCTACCGCCGGTTGCGACTCCAGGTGAGCGACACCAACCACCCGGCGCTGGCGCTGTACCGCGGGCTCGGCTTCACCGAATCGGGACGCGGGCACGCGGTGCTGATGCGGCGGCTCGCCGCCGACTGACGGAGAGGGCCACCCCGGGCACCTCGGCTGGCTCCCGCCCGGTGGTCAGCTCGCGGCGCGGGCCGTCGCCAGGGCGAGCAGCCGCATCAACCCGGTCATCTGGAACTGGCCGCCGCCGAGTTCGTTGACGGCCACCTCCTCGACGAGCCGGGCCTCGACCAGCATGTCGAGAACCTGCTCGGCCTCGGCCTTCGGGATGCCCGGCAGGCGCAGGGAGGTCGCGGTGAACGGGTCCGGGCCGACATCCTCGAGCATCGACAGGCTGCGCCGGGCCGTGTCCGGCAGCGACCGGAAGGCCGACAACAGGTGCCGACGCAGCGACTCGTCACCGAGGGACAGCTCGTCGAGACGGCGTGCCGGGTCGGCGAGGCGATGCGCGAGCCGGCGTACCGGCCACAGTGGACGAGCGGCCAGCCGGGCGCCGCAGACCCGTAACACGGCCGGCAGCGCGTCGCAGAACTCGACGACGGCCCGGGCCGCGGCCAGGTCGGCGAGGATGCGCTCCTCTCCGCCCATCGCGGCGAGCAGCACCATGCCCTCGACCATCCCCATCGGCTTGAGGGAGATCGCGTCCCGCCACCCGGCGACCATGAGGTGCGAGCGGCTGATCAGCAACACCGTCGCGGACGAATGGTTCGGGGTGAACGCGCTGAGGTCGGTGTCCGTCCCGACGTCGTCAAGGATGATCAACACCGGGCGGCGCGCGGTCACGGCACGGAACCGCAGGGCGAGCTCCTCGGCGCTCCAGGCCGGTTCGACGCTCCACCCCAACCCGTACAGCAGGCGCTTGAGCACCGCGGGCGCGGGCAGCGGTGTGCCGTTCGCGTCGGTGAGCGAGGCGTACGCGGTGCCGCCGACGAACGCGTCGGCACATCGGTGGGCGGCCCGCACCGCGAGCGCGGTCTTGCCGGTGCCGACAGCACCGGTGAGCACGACCTGGCGGGGGCCGTTGATCGTGGTCCGGTCGGCGGTGAGCAGCTTCTCCAGCGCGGCCAGTTCGTTCGTCCGGCCAACGAAGTACGGCTCGTCCGGTGGCAGCGTCACCGGGGCAGGTCCGGCGACGACGCTCAGTGGTTCCGGATGCGCCGGGATCAGCGCTGCTGGCGCGTCGCTGATCAGGACCTCTCGGTGGGCTCGGGTGAGCGCCTCGCCCGGACTCACCCCCAACTGCTCGGAAAGCTCTCGGCGTGCCTGGTCGTAGGCGACCAGAGCCTCGGAGCGGCGGCCCGTACGGTGCAGCGCGAGCACCAGTTGGGCTCGGAACTGCTCGCGTAGCGGATAACGCGCCACCAGTTCGGTGAGTTCTGGGATGAGCCCGAGGCTGACGCCCAGGTCGAGCTCGACCGTGGCCTTGCGCTCACACGCAAGCGTGTACGCCTCGTCCAACCAGGGCCGATGCCGCTCCGCCAGTGCCTCGGTCACGTTCGCCAAAGCCGGCCCGCGCCACAGCGAAACAGCATTCTGTAAATCAATCACCGCGGCAGCGCGATTGCCCTCGGCCAACCTCTCGGCACCCCGCGCGGCCAGATTCTCGAAAGCGAACAGGTCAACGAATGAATCGCCAATGTCGAGCACGTAGCCCGCGTGCTCGCGCACAATCCTGACTTCGGAGCAGAGGCTCTTGCGTAAGCGTGACACGTAGGTGTAGATCTGCGCGTCGGCTGTCGCCGGCGGTTTCCAGCCCCACAGCAGAGAACTCAACTCCGCGTGCGGCACCACCTTTCCCCGCGCCAGCAGAAGGGCGGCGACAACGGTCGCGATCTTCGACCCGGACGACATGACGCGTTGTCCGTCACGCCACACCTCCACCGGTCCTAACACACGAAACTGCAGCTCACTCACAGCACCACCTCCACCTTCGGCATTACGCCGAGGCATAGCCCCCGTATGATTCTTGAGCAAATACAATTAGACTGCAGCGCCGATTTACGCTGGGACCCAGTTGAAAGTATTAATCGTGGCCATTTCCGCCCCTGACCGCTCGACATTGGCGTCGAGTCCGTCATCCGTCAACGCGAGCCGCGTCGAATGGGTGTCGGTTAATCGCAGTCGGGAGGTCGACTAAAGTCTCATCCACTAAGCGCATGCCAGCAGGCAAGGTCGCAATCGGAATGCCCAGCAAGCGCAACGTACCATACACCGCACCCGATGTACTACACCCGTCCGGAGGCTTCACTCGACACTGGATCCGCCACCGCGCGCCGGGCAATTCGGGCAACTCGGGTTGGGTTGGCGCACTCATTAGTAAATTGCTACCCGCCCTGCCCCGGCGCCGGGCGGCACGCGTCCGGCAGCGAGAAGATAGAAAAAATATGGATGCCTGCCGAATGCTTCCCTCGGTCTCGCCGACAGACACCCGCGCGACCCACGGACACTTCGGTAGGACCCCCTATGCCCAGCCTTGCTCGCGCTCCGATGCGGCTGCTCCTCGGCTACCTGCGACCACACCATCGCGGTCTCGCGGCCGGAGCTGGTCTGATGTTTGTCGGTGGCCTGGTCAACCTGGCCCAGCCACTGGCGGTCAAGCGTCTTCTCGACGGGGTGACCGGCGGCACGTCGTTCGCTGAGCCGATGCTCCTGCTCGCTGCCCTCCTGGTGGCCGGCGCGCTGATCGGCGCCGGTGGCATGTACCTGCTGGAGGCCACGGCCGAGAGCGTGGTGCTCGACGCCCGCCGCCGCCTGATCGACCGGCTGCTGCGCCTGCGCGTCGGCGTGATGGACCGCGCCGAACCCGGCGACCTGCTGTCCCGGGTCACCGGCGACACCACCCAACTACGCGCCGCCGCCACCACGAACATCGTCGATCTCGTCACCGGCGTGTTCCAGATCGGCGGCGCGATCGTGCTGATGGCCCGCCTGGACCTCGTTCTGCTCGGCGTGGTGGCCCTGGTCCTGGCGCTGCTACTCGGCGTCACGGCGCTGCTCGCCGGGCGGATACGCGACGTCAGCGAACGGACTCAGGCGGCGGTGGGCAGGCTCGGCGCGGTGCTGGAACGGGCACTCGGCGCGTTTCGCACGGTCAAGGCCAACGGCGCCGAACGGCAGCAGACCGCGACGGCGCACCGTGCGGCAACCCAGGCCTGGCAGCACGGCCGGCGGGCGGCGCGCTGGGTCTCCGCGGCCGGCGTCACCACCGGCCTCGCCGTGCAACTGGCGTTCGTCATCGTGCTCGGCGTCGGTGGCGCCCGGGTCGCCGCCGGTGACCTGACCGTGTCGTCCCTCGTCGCCTTTCTGCTCTATCTCTTCTACCTGGCCGGTCCGGTGTCCCAGTTGGCCGGCGGGGTGACCGGGTTGCAGACCGGGCTGGCCGCGGTCGGCCGGATCGACGCGGTCGTACGACTGCCGGCCGAGGATCCGGACGAGCAGGCCGAGCCGAACGCCGAAGCGACGCAACCGGTGTCGGTGGCGTTCCACGGTGTGTCGTTGCGCCACCGCCCGGAGGATCCGGACGTGCTCACCGACGTGACCCTGCGGATTCCCGCCACCGGCCTGACCGCACTTGTCGGCCCGTCCGGCGCCGGCAAGAGCACGCTCCTCGCGCTGGTCGAGCGTTTCCAGGACCCGACCTCCGGCCACGTCGAGGTCGGCGACCGCGACATCCGGCGGTGGCCGCTGCGTGAGCTGCGGGCCCGGATCGGATACGTCGAACAGGATGCCCCGGTGCTCTTCGGAACCCTGCGCGACAATCTGCTGCTCGGGACCCCGGACGCCTCGGACGACTGGATCGACGACGTCCTCGAGCAGACCATGCTGACGACGCTCGTCCGCAGGTTGCCGCAGGGCGTCGACACGCCGATCGGGCACCGCGGGGTGACGCTGTCCGGCGGCGAACGCCAGCGGGTCGCCATCGCACGGGCGCTCCTGCGCAGGCCAAGCCTGCTGCTGCTCGACGAGCCGACCTCGCAACTGGACGCGGTGAACGAACAGGTGCTGCGCGATCTGACCGCCCACGTGGCCCGGACCACGACCGTGCTGATGGCCGCGCACCGGCTGTCCACGGTGATCGAGGCCGACCGCATCGTGGTGCTCGAGGCCGGGCGGATACGCGCGGTCGGCACGCACCAGAGCCTGATCGACAGTGACGACCTGTACCGCCGTCTGGCCCAGACCCAGTTGCTCCTCGGGCTGGAGGCTCCGGCTGCCGCGGTATCGAACGGATATAGAGGGCGACCCGAGACTTGGGCCGCAGACGCAGGCTCGCTTGATGATCCGTGGTGAGAGCGGCCTGGGTCGGTCCGAGTCACACAACCGGAAAGGGAGCGCATCGAGATGGCCAAGAAGTCGTACCAGCGCCCGACGCTGACCAAGGGCGGCTCGTTCGCCCGCAAGACCGCGGGAAGCCTCTTCACCAACTGCCGCGAGTCCTTCGTCACCCAAAAGCCGAGGGCCGTTTGCAACTGATCCCACGGACTCACCAAGCCTAAGGGGCGATCATGGCGCAGGTGCCAGATCTGGCGTCGCGAGTGTCGTGGTTCGTGATGGTGCCGGACACCGATGCCGCACGGTCAGCCGTGCGGCTTCTGGAGCGGCTCGGCGGCGTACCGCAGACGATCACTCACGCGTCCGGTCGCCCTTGGCTGGTGGGTCGCTGGGAGGCCGGCGAGGCGGTGACGGCCGAACTCGGCCCGAACCGTCTCGCCGTGCTCGGCGAGCACCGGCTCTCCACCGAGGACCTGCTCCGGCTCGCGGGTGGTGCGACCGACTCCGAGGATCTCTGCGCGAGCCTGCGCGACCAGCCGGGCAGCTTCCACGTGCTCGCCTCGACGCCCGGCGGCGTCGCCGTGCACGGCAGTCTCTCCGGCTACCGACGCGTCTACTACCACTGTGCCGGTGGGCTGGCCCTGGCCTCGGATCGCGCCGACGTGCTGGCCGCGCTGACCGGGGCCGACCTGGACGACGAGGCTCTGGCGCTGCGGCTGCTGACCCCGTTCTCGCCGTGGCCGCTGATGTGGCAGCCGGTATGGCGGGGCATTCTCGCCGTACGGCCGGACGAACGGCTCGTCCTCGACCGCACGGCAGCACCGCGCACCAGGCAACGGTGGCAGCCGCCCGAGCCGTCGCTCGACCTCGAGACCGCTGCCGCCCGCCTGCGCCAGGCGCTCGCTGCTGCCGTCACGGTCCGGGGCGGCCTCCACGACGTCGTCGCCAGCGATCTGAGCGGCATGGACTCGACCTCGCTCTGTGCGCTCGCCGCCGGGCAGGGCCGGCACGTGATCGGCCTGACCTGCGTCAGCCCCGACCCACTCGACGACGACCTGCCCTGGGCCCAACTGGCCGCCCGCGAGATCGGCAAGGTGACCCACGAGGTGATCGCCGACGACGCGTACCCGCTGCCGTACACCGATCTGCACGAGCCCGCCGACCGTTTCGACGAGCCCACCGCGGCGGTGATATACCGCGCCGGGTTCCTGGCCGCCTCGCGCCGGGCCGCCGACCACGGCGCCCTCGTCCGCCTCACCGGCTTCGGCGGCGACGAACTGCTGACGGCCGACCCGGCCCTGCAGCTCACCCTCCTGCGTACGCAGCCCCGCCTCGCCCTGCGCCACCTGCGGACACTGCGCTCGGCCTATCGCTGGGGACGCGGCGCGACCCTGCGGGCGGTGCTCGACAGGCGCTCGTACGGCAGGTGGTTCGGCTCGCTCGTCCACACCCTCGCCGCCGAGGGCACCGGGTTCAACGGCCCGCTGCTGAGCTGGGGGCCACCGGTCCGCCTGGCTTCCTGGACCACGCCTGACGCCCACGCGACCGTGCGCCGGATCCTGCGGGACCACGCCGCCGCCGCGACACCTCTGCAGGACGACCGCGGGCTGCACGGCCGACTGGCCGGGTTGTACGCCGGGGCGTCCGCCGGGCGGCATCTGGCGCAGGCCTCCCGCCGTGTCGGCGTCACCACGGCGCTGCCCTACTTCGACGATCAGGTGGTCGAGGCAGGTCTGAGCGTACGTACCGCCGACGTGGCCTCGCCCCGGCAGTACAAGCCGCTGATCGTCCGGGCCATGCGCGACGTGCTACCGGAGTCGCTACGGCAGCGATCCACGAAGGCCGACACCTCGATCTCCGCGCTGCGGGGCGCCGAGCGGCACCGCTCCGCGCTGCTCGACCTGGCGCAACGATCGCGGTTGGCCGAGCGTGGCCTGATCGACGGCCCGGCCCTGCGCGCCGCGCTGGAGCACCCGGACGACCGCACTTTCTACGATCTCGACCAGACGCTGGCCGCCGAGACCTGGTTGCGCGCCCACGAGGAGACAACTCCCGGGAACGGAGAGCACAGCCGATGAGCTGGACCCTGCCCGCCCACGTCTGCTGGACACCCACCGAGTACGGCGGGGTGCTGCTGGACTCCGCATCCGGCGAGTACTGGACGTTGAACGCGAGCGCCACCACCGCACTCGCCTCGATCCTCGAGGACGCCGAGATGGCGAAGGTGGCCGACCGCCTCGCCGCCGAGTTCGAGGGGGATCGCGAGGCGATGGCCGCCGACGTGCCGGAGTTCCTCGCCGCCCTGCGGTCCGCTGGTCTGATTGCCACGACATGACCACCGAACAGGTCCTCGACTACCGGCCGAGCCGGCTGGGGCGACGGCTTGTCGTGCTGACCGTTGTGGTCCTCGCACGGGTGCTGGCTCGGCGTTCGCCAGCGCAGATCTGCCGGGTGCTGCGCCAGGCGAGCCGCGGCGCCCGGCCCGCGACCGTCGCCGAGGCCGCCGCCGCGCGCCGGGACACCGTGGCGAACAGCGCGTTCTGCGCGGGCCCGCTGGGCTGCCTGCCCCGGTCGATCACCACGGCGCTGCTCTGCCGTCTGCGCGGCACGTGGCCGACCTGGGTGGTCGGGGTCCGCAGGCACCCACCGTTCGGCGCGCACGCGTGGGTGGAGGCCGAGGGCGCCGCGGTCGACGAACCGTACCCGGCCGGCTTCCACATCCCCCTGCTGACCGTCTCGTACGACGGAGGCCCGGTGGGATGACCACCACGCTGCTGCACCTCTCCTGGGTCTGCCGCGGCACGCTGGCCATGGTGTTCGCCGTGTCGGTGCTCGCCAAGGTCTCCGGCGTCGCCGCCGTCACGCGGTTCCGGCACGCCACCCGCACGCTTACCGGCTCGCGGGATCGCCGCGCCGACGTGCTCGCGCTCCTGGTCGTCGCCGGCGAGACCGCGGTGGCCGCAGGCTCGATCCCCGCGAGCACCGCGCCGTGGGCGGCCGCGGCGGCGATCGTGCTGCTGGCGCTGTTCTCGTGGCGGCTGGCCCGGCTGCCCGGCGCTGATTCGACAGTCGCCTGCGGGTGTTTCGGCGCGGCGGTCACCACCCGCCGGACCGGGCTGATGCGCAACGCACTGCTGCTTGTCGTCGCCGCCCTGGGCGCGGGCAGCACGCTGGCGGTCGCCGGGACCGGCGACACGGGCTTCGCCGGCCCACTGGTCTGCGTGGTCGCCGCGTCGCTGCTCGCGGCGGTCGTCATCCGCTTGAACGACATCACCTCCGTGTTCACCGCACGCCTGTGAGGCCCGCATGAGTGTCCTCGTCACCGTCGTCGTCGTGCTCGCGCTGGTGTGTGCCTTCAACACCGCGTTGAACGTGGCACTCGTCCGCCGACTGCGCTACCACGCCGAGCTGCTCGCCGACGTGGAGGAGCGCGGGGTGCCCGCGCAGGCGCTACCGCGTGGCGAAACAGTGCACGACTTCGTCGGGCACGACGCGGACACGTTGGTCGCGTTCTTCTCGCCCACCTGCACCAGGTGCCGCAGGGAACGCAAGGCGTTCGGCCGCGTCGCCGCCCGCTGGCCCGGCGGCCCGGACCGAACCGTGGCCGTGGTCTCCGGGCCGACCGCCTCCGCCGACTTCCTGACCGGGCTGGCCCCCGCCGCGCGGATCGTCGTGGACACCGACGAGTCGCTACGGCACGCGTTCGGGATCCGCGGCTTTCCGGCGCTCTTCGTGGTGTCGCCGGACGGACGGCTGGCCTGGACCGGCGTGCACGCCGACGCGGTCCCCGGGCTCACCGGGCCGTGACCGCCGGAGCTCTCGGCCCTCGATCAGAGGGGGTCCCCCTCGCACCACCCGAGGCCGGTCAGAAGAGCCGGGCCTGTTCCTCGGCGGCCTCTCGCAGCGCCGCCGAGTATTTCACGGTGCCGCCGGAGGCGCCGTAGTCGAGGCGGCTGACCCCGCTCGTCCGGCGGAGCATCGTCACACTGTTCTGCGTCAGCTTGTGCGACTCCAGCAGATTGACCATCTCCAGTCCTCCTGGATTGGACTGCTGAAACCGACGCAGGTAGCGCAGAATTGCCTCACCCTCCGGATAGGTCATGAGGTAATGCATCAACAACACGCCGCCGTCCGGGTTGATGCGCTCCCAGAAGTGCTCGAAGAAATAGAGACACTCCCAGGCGTCGACCCAGGCGAGGTCGATGACGTCGTAGTCGGCCGGCAGTTTGTCGGCGCACTCCCGAACGTCAGAGTTGACCACGGTGACCAATTCGTCGACGGACATCTCCCGAAGCACCTCGAGCACCCGACTGGCGGAGGAGAACGGGTTGGACAGATCGTCGACGGCGACCAGGCGGGGATCGTACGGGCGGAGGTGGAAGGCCGGCGCGGCCAGCGCCGGTTCCTCGTTGAGCCACTCGTCGTGCAGGCCACCGGTGAGGTGCCGCCCGGTCTTCGCGGCGAGCCCGCGGGCCTCGGCGGCGACCTGCTCGCGCACGTCGGCGAGCGCCGCGACGAGGAACGGGGTGGTGTAACCCATGCCCACCTCGATCACCCGGGCCGGCCGCAGCAGGTGGACCAGGTTGACCAGCAGCGGGGCCACCACGTCGGTGCCCATCTCCGGAACCCGAATGCCGGCGACGGCGCGCTGGAACTCCGGGCTGACGGTGCGATCCACGCGCATTCGAAGCTCCACCGCTCAGTTGGCGCCGACGACGGCGGTGACCTCGATCTCGATCAGCGCCTCGTCGCGGAACAGCTTCGACACCTCGACGGTCGTGCTGGTCGGAAGATCACCGGTGAAGTACTTCCCGCGCACCGCCGCGTACTCGGCGCGGTGGGCCATGTCGGTGAGGTAGGTCCGGATGTTGATCACATCGGCGAAGGTCGCGCCGTGCGCGGCGAGCAACTGACCGATGATCTCCAGGGTCCGTTCGGCCTGCGCCGTCATGTCGCCCGGCCCGACGATCTCGCGGTTGTCGTCGTCGAGGGCGACCTGACCGGAGAGGACGAGCAACGTGGTGTCGCCGAGGCGCACCTCGGCGACCTGCGAGTAGGGCCCCGCCGGGGCGGGCGCTCCGCTCGGGTTCACCAGTCTCATCTGCATTGTCTGCTACCTCGCACCGGGATCCGGAGAAACACCTTCGTCAACCTACGGACGCCGGGGACGTTACCACAATCAGTGGTGCACGCCATTCCTCGGCTTGAATCGGTGAGTCACAAGTAGTTGTGGTAATTGCCGCGTTGTCCCAACGTCAGCTCGACGGTTACACTTCTTCAATGCAGCTCCGAATCGCATTCCTCGGGCTCGGCCGGATGGGCCTGCCCATGGCGATCCGGCTGGCCCGCGCGGGTCACGACGTCGCCGTCTGGAACCGGACCGCCGGCCGGGCGGAGGAGGCCCTCGCCGCCGGCGCCCACGGTGCCGCCAGCGCCCAGGAGGCGGTCGTCGGCCGGCAGCTCGTGATCACGATGCTCAGCGACCCCGGCGCGGTGCTCGGTCTTCTCGACGGGCTCACCCTCGACCCGGGCACCACCCTGGTCGAGATGTCCACCATCGGGCCGGACGCGGTGGCCGAGCTGCGCAAGCGGCTGCCCGCGGAGGTGTCGCTCGTCGACGCGCCGGTGCTGGGCAGCGTCCCCCAGGCGCAGAGCGGCGCGTTGCACATCTTCGCCGGCGGGTCGGCGGAGGACGTGGCCCGCTGCGCGCCGGTGCTGTCCGAGCTGGGCACCGTGGAACACGTTGGCGCCCTGGGCGACGGGGCCGCCGTCAAGCTCGTGGTCAACGTCGCCACCATCAACTCGGCCGTGCTCCTCGGCGAGGCGCTGGGCCTGGCCGCCCGGCTGGGCATCGCCCGGGAGACCGCCTTCGACGCGCTCAGCCGCACCACGCTGGCTCCGATCACCGGGGTGATGCGTCCCCGCCTGGCCGCCTCCCACCAGCCGACGCTCTTCGCACTGGGGCACGCCGAGAAGGACCTGCGCCTGGCACTGGAGGCCGGCGCCCGCCCCGATGGCGTGATCGCGGCGGCTCAACGGACCCTGGCCGAGGGCCGCGACGCCCGCCTCGGTGACGAGGACGTGAGCGCGATCATCAGGACCCTCGCCGAAGGGTCCACCCGTCCGGCGGGTTGAGCGGGAGGAGTGTGGCGTGGCGGCAATCGTCGACTTCGAGGTGCGGCTGCCCTCCGGGCACGCCGACGTACGGGACATGCAGCAGGCTTCCGGGTTGGCCCTGGCCGAGATCCTGGAGATCACCCACGCCGAGCGTTTCCCCGTCCTGGACGAGCACGAGACCGCCTGGGAGCTCGCCGCGGAGGCCGCCGCCGTGGTGCTCAAACGCAGCGGCGTCCCGCCGGCCGATGTCGACCTGGTGCTCTACGCCGGTTCCGGCGAGTGGGACCGGCCGTTCTGGTCACCGGGGGCGAGGGTCGCCGCCGAACTGGGCATCGAACGGGCACACTGCTTCGAGGTGTCCAACTTCTGCAACGGGGCGATGACGGCCGTGCAGCTCGCGGCCGACAAGGTCAGCCTCGGGCGGGCCGGGCACGCGCTGGTCCTCATCGGAGACCGGCTGAGCCAGCTTGTCGACTACCACGACCCCGAGTCGAAGGCGCTGTTCAACTTCGGCGACGCTCCCGCCGCCGTCCTCGTCGGCCGTGACGGGCCGCTCGAGTTGCTGCACTCGCAGATGCGCACGGATCCGGCGTGGGCCGACTACTACTCCGGCGACATCGAGGACGACCGCATCGTGATGCGTCGGCGGGGCCGCCGCAGAGGGCTTGGCGACGCGTACCTGCGCAACTTCGTGGAGCTGACCAACGAGACACTGTCGACACTCGACCTGGCCCCGGCCGACGTGCGCTACTTCCTCATCAACCAGGGCGACCGCACCATGCACGAACGGGTTCTCGAGGCGTTGGGCATCGCCGCGCAACGATCGGTGTTCAACTACCACCGCTACGGGCACATGGGCGGCTCGGACCCGTTCATCGCCCTCGGTCAACTCATGGACGAGGGATCGCTCTCGCCGGGTGACGTGGTGCTGGCGGCGAGCAGCGGGATGGGCTTCTCCTGGGGCGTGACCGCGCTGCGCCGCAACTGAGCCGGGTCCGCTGCGGCGCGGCTGCGCCGGCTCGGCTGCGGCGCGGCTGCGCCGGCTCGGCTGCGGCGCGGCTGCGCCGGCTCAGCACCCGCCCGGCACCGGCGGCCGGACGCCTCCTGCCCCCGGAGATGACGGGAACCATTCGATCGGCTCGCCGGACCAGGCGCCCATCACGGTCGCCAGCCGGTCCAGGTCACCGGGCCGATCGAGCCGCCCCACCCACCGCTGCAACAGCCGGTGCCAGCTCTCCGCCGCCGGCACCGGATGCAGCTGGAACCGGGGGCGGGCGCGCAGCCAGGTACGGACTTCCGGATGTTCGCGGGCGCTCTGCCCGGCCCAGGCGACGTGCACGTCCCATTCCCGCGGCACCCGCGCGTCGAGTGCGGAGAAGAAGTCGAGAACCCTCTCGGGGACCGCGCCCGGGGTCAGTGCGGCCGGAGTCAGGGGCATCGCGCGGATCACGTCGAGCAGGCGCTGGCACCGGGGATCGCCGCCGGCCCGGGTGGCGAGGGAGCGTCGGCCGGGGCCCGATTCAGGCTGGTCCCGGCCGGCGCCCGGCCCAGGCTGGTCCCGGCCGGCGCCCGGCCCAGGCTGGCCTCGGCCGGCGCCCGGCCCAGCCTGGTCCCGGCCGGCGCCCGGCCCAGCCTGGTTCCGGCCGGCGGCCGACCCAGGCCGGCCTCGTTCCGCCGCCAGCGCCAGAATCCGGTCACCGGCCGCGATCCGCAGCCCGGCCACCGAACGGACCGCCTCCGCGAAGCATGGATCCTGGAAGAGCCGCCAGGTGGCCACCTGGTGAGGCCGCAGTCCCGCCGCCCGCCAGAGCCGGGAGACAGCGGTCTGGTTGAGCCCCGCCACCGCCGCCATGGCTCGTGTCGACCAGAGCCCGGCCCCGGCCGGTGGTGCCGTCTGGAGCGTCCAGATCACTACCGCGTCGATCTGCGCCGCGGTGATCCGCCGGCCGGCTCCTGGACGCGGCTCGTCGCGCAGACCGGAGAGCCGCCTGTCGACGAAGCGGGCCCGCCACTTGCCCGCCGTGTGCGCCCCCACCTCCACCTTCGTGGCGACATCCTTGTTGGACAGCCCCTCGGCACTGGCCAGCACGATCCGTGCGCGCAGGGCGAGGCGATCCCCGCTCGTCCATGCCGCCCACTCCTCGAGCGTCCGGCGCTCGCGCTCGGAGAGGATCAGCTCGGCCTTCGGTCGCCCCCGTGCGGCCATGTCGGTCAGCGGGAGGCAGTGGCGAACCGCAACCGGAGCTCGTTGAGCTGGTCCAGCCCGGCCAACACCGTCTTGTCCGGCAGCCCGAAGTCGATCAGGCAGGCCACCTCGTCCACCCCGATCTCCCGCAGCCGGCTCGCCACCCCGTACGCCTTGTCCACGGTGCCCAGCAGACCCCCCTCGTCGAAGTATCGCTGGAACGACCGCTCGACCAGGAAGTCCAGCTCGTCCGGGGGCAGGCGGGCGGGGTCGATGCCGCGCTTGCCGTCCATCCGGGACCCGAGGATCAGGTGCAGCGAACTGCGGATGTAGTCACTCAACGCGGGGCGTACGAGGTCCCGCGTCTCGTCCTCGTCGTCGCCGAGGTGGGTGTGGACCATGAGGGCCACGTGACCGGGCCAGTCGCCGGGCCGGGCCGCGACGGCCTCCCGGTACACGGCGATCTTCCCGGCCAGCTCGTCGAGGTCCTGGCCGAGCAGGTGGGTCAGCAGGCCCGCGCCGAGCTGACCGGCGGTGCGGAAGGTCTCCACCGTGCCGCCGCTGGTCAGCCAGATCGGCAGCTCCGCCTGCACCGGCGGCGGAAACACGCGTACCTGCCGGGTCTCACCGACCCCGTCGGTGGCGGTGATCGACTCGCCCCGCCACAGCGCCCGGACCTGCTCGGCGTACTCCGCCAGGAGGGCGCGGCGGTCGGCGTAGGTCTCCGGCCGGAGCACGAAGTCGGCCGCGTGCCAGCCCGAGGCGAGGGAGACGCCGACCCGGCCGTTGGAGAGGTTGTCCACCATGGCCCACTCCTCGGCGATGCGCAGCGGGTGGTGCAGCGGCGCGACGACGCTGCCCGCGCGGATCGCCACCCGGCTGGTCACCGCGGCGACGGCGGCGCTTGTGACAGCGGGGTTCGGGTACAGGCCGCCGAACGGGTGGAAGTGCCGTTCCGGGGTCCAGACGGCGGCGAAGTCGTTGGCGTCGGCGAAGCGCGCGCCCTCCAGCAGTACGCGGTACCTGTCGCTCTGCCCGAGGCGGCTGTCGTTGGCGAAGTAGAAGAGGCTGAAGTCCATCCGGTCAGCTCCTGTCGGATGAGAGGGGATCGCCGGCCACCGTCGTCGGCTCGTCCGCCGCGGACCTGGTGTCGGGCACCGTCGCCGGCTCGTCCGCCGCCGCAACGCCGCTGCGGGTCGGGTCCTTCTGCGCCGCGCGCACCACGGCGGGCGCGAGCAGGCCGGCGGCGCACATGACCGCGCCGAAGATGAGCCAGCCGGGCCAGCCGAGACCGATGATGAGCACTGTCGCGGCGAACGGGGTGATGGTGGAGCCGAGTTGCGTGGACATGCCGAACAGGCCCTGGTACTGGCCGTGGCTGCCCTCGGGGGCCAGCCCGTACGCCAACGACCAGGCTCCGGAGCTGTGCAGCATCTCGCCGAGCACGTGCACGAGGGCGCCGGCGAGCAGTGCCGCCGCCGCGGCCCAGAGGGGCAGGCCACCGGCGAGGGCGAAGAGCACGCAGCAGGCGGCGAGCACCAGGCCGGCCCGCTGCCAGGCCCGGGCGCCACCGTCGAGGCGCTCCGCTCCCCGGCTGACCCGTACCTGTAGCAGCACCACGCAGATCGTGTTGATCACCAGGATGACGGGGTAGATCGCGGTGGGGGCCTCGGTGCGTTGCGCGATCCAGATGGGCAGCGCCACCGTCAGCAACGGCCCGTTCATCACCAGCAGCGCGTTGAGCACGACGAACGCCGCGTAGGGCCGGTCCCGCAGCACGACGAGGCTGGGCCGCGCCTCGGTGTCGCGGGTCGGCGGCACGGCCGGCACTCGCAGGTAGGCCAGGCCGGCGACCGCGAACAGCACACCCGCGAGGAGCAGCAGCGTCCGGTAGCCATCCTGGGAGTCGAGGTAGAGCCCGATCCCACCGATCACCGCGCCGAGGGTGACGCCCAGGTTGGCCACGGCCCGGAAGTACGACCAGGCCCGGACCCGTTCCTCCGGCGGCACCACGCCGGCGACAAGCGCTCCCCGGGACGCGTCGGTGGCGGACTCGCCGGCCAGCACCAGGCAGGCGACGGCGGTCAACCACCAGAAGCTGGTGACGAAGGCGTAGCCGCAGGTGACCAGCCCGAGGGCCAGCATGGCGAGCACTGTGGCGTTGCGGGGCCCGAAGAGGTCGGCCGCGTGACCAGCCGGCACCGCGACCAGCATGCCGACCGCCGCCCCGATGGTCAGCGCGAGGCCGACCCTGGTGGCCGAGATGCCGATCGACGTGGTGAAGTAGAGGACGCTTACCGACATGATGATGCCGTGCGCGGCGGTCTTGGAGAGGTTGCTCAGCGACACCACCCGCACCACACCGGCGGGTGGGACGAGTTCCGCCGTGGCGGCACGCAGCCGGGCGGCCGCCGTCACGCCGGGCCCGCCGTCGCCAGTTCTGCCACCGAGTCCCGCAGCGCCCCCCGGTCGATCTTGCCGTTGGCGTTCAGCGGCAGGGCGGGCAGGTGGGTGAGCACCCGGGGCACCATGTGCAGCGGCACCTGCTGGCGCAGCCAGCGACGCAGCTGCGGCACCTCATCGCCCGTGTAGAAGCCGACCAATTCCGTCTCTCCTGTTCGGTTGACCGCGACGACGACGGCCTGGGTCACGCCGTCGTGCCGGCGCAGCGCCGCCTCGACCTCGCCGAGCTCGATCCGGTAGCCGCGAACCTTCACCTGGTTGTCCAACCGGCCGAGGTGGACGAGGTTGCCGTCCTCGATCCGCACCCGGTCCCCGGTCCGGTAGTAGTGCTCGTCGCTGAGGCCACCGCCCTCGTACGGTTCGGCACCGTCGGCACCATACGTCAGGAATCGGCCGACATCGTCGCCGGAGTCCAGATATCCGACGAACCTCTGTACCCCCCGCACACACAGCTCGCCCTCGTCGGCGGCGCGGCCGTCCGCACCGACGATCACGTGGTCGAGAAAGTCGTAGACCGGTCCGATCGGCACGGTGTCGTTGGAGGTCACCGGCCATCGCAGCGGGTCGAGGTCCAGCCGGAACTCGGTGCAGGCCACGGTCAGCTCGGTCGGGCCGTACACGTTCGTGACCACGGCCCCGGGGGCGATCTCCTGCCACCGCTCGGCCTGCCGGTAGGTGAGCGGTTCGCCGATGAAGATGCTGTATCGCAGGTCGGTGACCTGCCCGGTGGGCAGGGTGCCCAGTTCGTCGCCGACCGAGACCACCGACGGCACGGAGAACCAGTGCGTGATCCGCCGGTCCCGTAGGTAGTCGACCGGGTTGAGCAGCTCCGCGCGGCGGGGCACGGCCAGGGTCGCGCCACCGGCCCAGGTCACGAAGAGGTCGAACACCGACGGGTCGAAGGTGAGATCGAAGGTGTGCGACACCCGCGCCCCCGGGCCGACGGCGAAGCGGGCGACGTTGTGGCGGACGTACGCCACCGCCGCGCGCTGCGGGATCGGCACCCCCTTGGGCCGCCCGGTCGACCCGGAGGTGAACAGGACGTAGGCCACATCGTCCGGGACCCCGTGGTGGTCGGCCAGACCGGCACCGGTGCCGGCGAGCGCGCGCACCCGGTCGTCGTCGAGCGCCAACACCGTCGGGGCGGCGTCGCCGAGACCGCCGTCGAGCTGCGGCGCGCCGGATTCGTCGGCGACCAGCACGTCCACGCGGGCGAGGTCGCACACCCGCCGGTTGCGCAGCACCGGGTAGCCCGGGTTCAGGGGGGTCACCGCCGCGCCGAGGCGCTGCGCGGCAAGGTAGCCGGCGAAGGCGGTGACGCTGCGCTGGGCGAGCAGCGCCACCCGGGCCGGCACGCCGCCGTGCCGGGCGACGATGCTCTCGGCCAGCCCGAGGGCGCAGCGGTGCAGGTCCGCGTAGGAGAGCGGGCCGCTCTCCAGCTCCACGGCGACCGCGTCCGGCGCACGGGTGGCGGAGGCGGCGAACAGCTCGTAGAGGGTCTCACCGGTCATGCCGGCACCACCTCCGACCAGTCCCGCAACCGGATGTCGGGCTCGCTCAGCGCCGGGGCGCGCAACCGCAGCGAGGTCGCTGCGCAGGTGCGCTCGGGACGCAGGTGCAGCAGTTGCACCCCGTCCTCCGTCGCCAGGCCCACCTCGGCGAGGCACGCGCACCCGTCGTCGGCGAAGCCGGCGAACCGGTAGGCGACCTCCATGATCCGGTTGCGGTTCGTCGGCCGGAAGTCCGCGGCCAGGTGTACGCCGGCCCGCGCGGCCTGGTCACCGATCCACCGCAGGATGATCGCGCCGGCCCCGAAGGACACCACCCGGCAGGAGGTGGCGAGCAACTTCAGGTGCCAGACCCCGGGGTGGCGTGCCAGCAGCACCACCCCGACCGCGCCGTGCGGGCCGAACCTGTCGGTCATGCTGACCACCAGCACCTCGTGGTGCGGATCGTCGAGCAGGCCCCGCAGGGTGGCGTCGGAGTAGTGCACGCCGGTGGCGTTCATCTGGCTGGTGCGCAGGGTGAGTTCCTCCAGGCGGGAGATGTCCTCGTCCCGTGCCCGGTCGATGACCATCTCCAGCTCCAGGCTGCGCAGGAATTCCTCGTCTGGGCCCTGGAAGCCCTCCCTCGCGGTGTCGCGGCGGAACTTCGCCTGGTACATCTGCCGGCGTCGGCGGGAGTCCACGGTGACCGCCGCCGGGCTGAATTCGGGCAGGCCGGTCAGCGCTCCGGCCTGGTCGGCCCGGTAGCACCGGACCTCGGGCAGCTGGTGGTTGATCTCGGCGAGCTCGGCCGGCTGGTCGTCGATGAAGGCGATCGTGTTCAGGGCGAACTGCAACTCGTCGGCGATCGCCCGGATGGAGTCGGGCTTGCGTCCCCACCCGATCTGCGGGACCACGAAGTAGTCGGCCAGGCCGAGTTCCTCAAGCCGGCCCCACGCGTGCTCGTGGTCGTTGCGGCTGGCGACCGACAGCAGGATCCCGCGGGCGTCCAGGGCGACGATGGTTTCCCGCACCTCGTCCGGCAGGGTCGCTTCTCCGTCCTCCAGCAGAGTGCCGCGCCACAGGGTGTTGTCCAGGTCCCACACGAGACACTTCACCGTCGGCGGTGTCTGGCTCACGGTCGTTCCCTTCGTCAGATCTGCCAGACCGTGGCCGCCCAGGCCGCCACGGGGCTGTTGTTGAGAACCAGGACGTGGTCGCCGGGCTTGACGTCGCCGTCGGCGAGCAGCCGGTCCAGGTTGAGCACGACATCCATCGCGCCGAGGTGGCCGTACTCGGTCAGCTGCCGCTGGCAGACCGGGTGGATGGGCAGCCCGAGCAGGGATTCGTAGAAGCCGTAGGCGCTCGCGGTCACGTTCTGCATCAGCGTCGCGGCGACCTCGGCCTTGGTGATCCCGGCGTCGGCGAGGACGGTTTCGACGATCCGGCCGAGCCGCTGCCGGCTGTGCAGCGCCAGCTCGAACCGGTACTGGTCGGGTGACCTGCACTCCTCGCGCCACTCGTACCAGGGGGATTTCTTGTAGTCCACCTGGAACAGGTCGTGGAACGTGCCGTCACTCTCCTGCTGGTGCGCCACCAGGGCCGGTCGGCCGTCCCGGACGATTGTCATCGCGTACGCGCCGTCGCCGATGACCGTCACCGGGAAGCGCACCCGGTCCACGCCCGTGGGGCGGCTGGCGTGCGCGATCAGCACGCTCTGCCGGGTCGGGTCAGCGACCAGGAGGTCCCGGGCCAGCGCCCAGGCGGCGCTGGAGCCGGTGCAGCCGAGGCTGTCGAGCGTGAAGGCGAAGGCGCGGTCGAAGCCGCCGTGCAGCTGCAACCGCCCCGCGTCGGAGCCGAGCAGCACGTCCGGCGCGCGCGACCCCACCATGATCAGCACATCCGGGTCCAGCGGCGTCGCCTTGCCCAGCTCCTGGCAGGCCTGGACGGCGAAGTCAGTGGTCGGGGCGTCCGTGAACACGCCGACGCGGTCGATCCCGCAGGTGGCGACGAACTCGCGCTCCTCGGTCCGCAGCGAGTCGACCTCGGGCAGCGCGGCGACGGCTGTGAAACCCTCCGGCAGGACGCAGCGGATCGCACCGATGCCCACCGTCATGACCAGACCGCCAGCGCGTGGTCGGCCAGCATCAGCTGGGACATCTCGTTGCTCCCCTCGATGAGCTCCATCAGCTTGGCGTCCCGGTACGCGCGGGCCACCGGGTGCCCGTCGCGACTGCCGGCGGACGCGAGGACCTGCACCGCCGTGCTCGCCCCCTCCGCGGCCCGGGTCGCGGCGAAGTGCTTGGCCAGCACGGCGGCCATGACCAGGTCGGGCGTGCGGGCGTCCCAACACCTGCTGACGTGCTCGCACAGCCTGGTCGCGGCCTGCTCGGCGACCGTCAACTCCGCCAGGTGACGCCGCACGAGCTGGTGGGACGAGAGCGTGGCCCCGCCCTGGGCCCGGGAGCCGGCGTGCCGGGCGGCTTCGGCCAGGCAACTGCGGAGGATCCCCACACAACCCCAGGCCACCGAGACCCGGCCGTACGTCAGTGCCGTGGTGGCGATCAGGCCCAGTGGCATGGCCGCCCCGCCCAGCACCGCGTCCCTCGGCAGGCGTACCCCGTCGAAGTGGACGTCGGCGTGGCCGGCGGCCCGGCAGCCGAGCGGGTCGGCCACCCGCTCGACGCGCACGCCCGGCGCGTCCGTCGGCACCAGTACCGCCGCCGCATCGTCGCCGAACCGGCCGAAGACCACCAGCAGGTCGGCGTACGCGCCAACGGTGATCCACACCTTCCGCCCGTCGATCCTGAGGCCGGAGCCGTCCTCGCTGATCCGGGTGCTCATCGCGGAGAGGTCGCTGCCCGCCTGCGGCTCGCTGAAGGCGACCCCGGCGAGGCTGCCACTTGTCAACGCGGCCAGGTGGGTACGCCGTTGGGCGGCCGAGCCGAGGCGCAGGACGGTCCACGCCGCCATGCCCTGGGAGGTGAGGACGCTCCGCAGCGAGCTGCACCGGGCCCCGGTGGCGGCGGTCAGCTCGCCGTTGTCCAGGCTGGACAGGCCGAGGCCGCCGTACTCCTGGGGGATCTGCGCGCAGAGCACACCCTTGGTGCCCAGCTCGCGCAGGGTCTCCAGCGGAATCCGGCCGGTGCGGTCCCAGGTCTCCGCGCGATCGCCGACGGCGGCGGCGACCAGCGCCGCCGCCTCGGACCACCGCTCAGTCATCGGACTCCCCACGCAGTCGTAGGACCAGCTCGGTCATCCGGTCGACAGTCCGGAAGTTGTCCAGCCGGAGGTCGGGGCCGCCGATGGTGACGTCGAACGTCGACTCGATGTGCACCACCAGCTCCAGCGCGAACAGCGACGAGACCAGGCCGGCGGCGAAGATGTCGAGGTCCGGCTCGATGTCCCGTTTGGTCTGCCGCTCCAGGAAGGCGGTGAGCTGGCCGCGGATCGATGCCGGGCTGAGGGTGTGCTGGTTGGCGGTGGATGAGCTCACTTGATCCCCCTGTGCTCGTAGAAGCCACGCCCGGTCTTGCGCCCGAGGTCACCGTCGGCGACCTTGGCCAGCAGCAGCGCGGATGGCTCGTAACCCTGGTCGCCCGTGCGATCGCGGAGCACCCGCAGCGAGTCGACGACGTTGTCCAGGCCGATCAGGTCTGCCGTGGCCAGCGGCCCGGTGCGGTGCCCGAGGCAGCCGGTGAAGAGCCTGTCGATCTCCTCCGGCGTGGCGAGCCCCTCGTCCGCGATGCGGGCCGCCTCGTTGATCATCCGCTGCAGCACCCGGTTGATCACGAATCCCGGCCCGTCCCCGACCACCACGACCTCCCGGCCCATGCTGGCCAGGAAGTCCCGGGCCACGGCCAGCGCGGCGGCGGAACTGCGCGGCCCGCGAATCACCTCCACCGTCTTGATCAGGTACGGCGGGTTCATGAAGTGGGCGCCGACGGTGCGCTCGGGGTGCTCGACCGCCCCGGCCAGCTCGTCCACCGGGATGGCCGAGGTGTTGGTGAGCACCAGCGTCTCCGGGCCGATGAGCGCGGAGACCTCGGCGAGCACCTTGGCCTTGACGTCGGCGAGCTCGGTGACGGCCTCGACGACCACGTCGGCGTCGGCGACCTGGCCGATTTCCACTGTGGTACGCAGCTCCGCCACGTCCGTCCCAGTCTGCGCCCCCATCAGCCGGGCCAGCCTCAGGTGGCTGGTGACCTCGCCCCGGGCCCGTTCCAGCACGGCCGGGTCGACGTCGACCAGGGTGACCGGCAGGCCGTGCCCGACCGCGAGGGCGGCGATGCCGCTGCCCATCACTCCCGCGCCCAGCACTGCGACATGTCGCTGCTTCATACCCGCTCCTCGATCGCGTTGACGTTCTCGCCCCGCCCCCGGGCAAGCTCGGGCAGGAGCGCGGCGAACTCCTCGTGGCGTTCGGCCAGGAAGACCAGGCCCTGGCGCAGCTGCTCGGGGGTGATGGCGGCGGAGAGGCCCTGCTTGCGCAGCCAGGGCTGCCAGCCCCGGACCTGCACGTCGTCCTCGGCCAACTCGTGCCCCTCCAGCTCGTAGAGGGCCACGGCCGACATGACCTCGCTGCCGCCGTCCAGCGCCCGTTCGGCCACCCGCCGTTGCCACTGCGGCAACGGCAACGGCTCGGTCGTCAGGCCGGCCCGGCCGAGCATGTCGAACAGCTCCCGGGTGCTGACGGAGCGCTCGTCGGCCAGGTGGTAGACCCTGCCGACCGAGGACGGCGACAGCGCCAGGGAGACGATCGCCCGGGCGATCACGTCGACCGGGGAGACCGGTTCGGCGCGCTCGTCGGTGGGGTGGGCGCCGACGGCGAGGCCACTGGCGAGCATCCGCCAGACCAGGTCCTTGTTGTTGCAGGCACCGGTGTCCCGGGCCGACATAATCAGACCGGGCCGGAACACCCGGCCGCGTACGCCGGCCTCCTCGGCCTTCTCCAACAGCCGCTCGCCGACCCACTTGCTGACCCCGTAGCCGCCGAGGTCGGAGTGCAGGGGCTGCTTGCGGGTCTCCAGCCGGGTGCCCGCCGTGCCCGACCCCGCGCCGGTCGCGGCCAGCGTCGACACGTAGCTGAAGTCGCGGATGCCGTGCCGGCACATCCAGTTCAGCAGGCCCGCCATCGGCAGGACGTTGTCCTCCCGCAGCGTCCGGTACGGCTCGGTGAAGACCACCCGGGCCGCGCAGTGCAGCACGTGCCCGACCTGGTCGGCAAGCTCGCCGTCGAGGTCCACGGCACCCGTGCCGGCGAAGGCCCGCAGGTCCGCCGGGACGACCCGGACCAGGTCGGGGTCCGGCTCCGGCAGGGCCAACCGGGCGGCGGTCTCGCGCAACCGCCGCATGCCCGCCCGCTCGTCCGACGCCCGCACCACGCAGTGGACGCGTCGGCCGGCGCGCTGCAACTCGTGCAGGAGGAAGGCACCGAGATAGCCTGCGGCCCCGGTGAGCAGCACGTCCCGGCCCGGTGCCCGGCGCTCCGCCATCGGTCCGATCGACAACGCCAGGTCCGCGTCGATCAGCTCGCCGTCCCGGTCGGCCGCGCTCTGCCGGTCGGGGGTGACGCCGGCCCGGACGATCTCGGCGAGCCGGCGCACCGTGGCCCGGCTGCCACCGGCGCGGTGCAGGTTTATCAGTACGCCGTACTGCTGCTGGATCCGCAGCACCATCTGCACCGACAGCAGCGACGTGCCGCCCAGTGCGCCGAACTCGTCGTCCAGCCCGACGTCCCCCCGGTCGAACAGCTCCCCCCAGACGCCGACGATGCTCTCCTCGATCGAGTCCCCCGCCGTCGCCCGCTGCGCACCGACGGGCACGGGTGCCGGCTGCCGGCGGAACACGTCGAGGTGGTCCAGTGGCCAGTACCGCTTGCGCTGGAACGGGTACGTCGGCAGACGAAGCCGCCGCCCCCGGTCGCCGCCGACCGCCTCCCAGTCGACCGGCACGCCGTGCAGCCAGGCGGTACTCAACGCCTCATCCCAGCCGTCGTCCCCGGCGGGCACCAGGACCCCCCGCGAGTCGGCCAGGCCTGGTTCGCCACCGGCACCCTCCAGCACCACCGCGTACCGGTCCCCGGCCAGGTCGAGCCGGTCGACCACGGCCGAGCCGGGCAGCGCGGCCCGCAACGCGGCAAGCCTCGCGGGCGTCGCCTGCTCCCCCGCCACGATGACGGCGGTGCGGCGGGCGGCCCGGACCGTGCGGACGGCAGGTGGGCGGGGCAACCGCAGCGCCGCCGCGAGCCGGTCGGCCGGCGCGGTCACCACCCGCCGCTCGTCGAAGACCGCCCGCCCGACCCGCAGGGTGTACGCGACGTCCGCCGCCTGCGCGGGGTCGCTGTCCAGCCGGTCGGCCAGCGCCCGGCACAGGTGGTCCAGCTCGACCCGGTTGCGGGCGGAGACGTTCAGCCGGACGACGGGGGCCGGCGGCGCGGCCGGCCGGATCACCGCGGGCGGGGCGGCCACCACAACCGTGGCGTTGGTGCCGCCCACGCCCATCGAGTTGACCAGCACCAGGCGCTCCGGGTCGGGACACTCGCGGCGGGTGGTGCTGACGAAGAACGGGCTCTTCTCCAGCTCCGCCGGGTCGCGGGCCACGTCGAACGTCGGGTGCGGGGGCAGCGAGCCGGTGCCGGCCACGTGGACCGCCTTGATCAAACCGGCGATGCCGGCGGCCGGACCGAGGTGCCCGATGTTGGACATCACCGAGCCGAGGCCGCAGTAGCCCACCTCGTCGGTGCTGCGCCGAAACGCCTCGGTCAGGGCCAGCAGCTCGATGTGGTCGCCCAGCGGCGTACCGGTGCCGTGGGCCTCGACGTACCGGACCGCGTCGGCGGAGACGCCCGCGACCGACAGCGCCGCCGCGATCACGTCGGCCACCCCGTCGAGGTTCGGGGCGGCGTAGCCGAGGCGCGCGCCGCCGTCGTTGCCGACCGCCGAGCCGCGCAGCACGGCCAGCACGGGGTTACCGTCGGCGAGCGCGTCGGCGAGCCGGCGCAGGACCACCACCCCGACCCCGGAGCCGTACGTGGTGCCGCTGCTGCTCGCGTCGAAGGACCGGATGTAGCCGTCCTCGGAGACCCAGGCCCCGGGGATCGGCTGGTAGCCGAGCAGCGGCTCCACGACTGTCGCGCCACCGGCGAGCACCACGTCGCACTCCCCGGCGAGCAGGCTCAGCATGCCGTAGTGCACCGCGTACAACGACGAGGAGCAGCCCGTCTGGACGCTGACGGACGGCCCGCGCAGGCCGAGCTTGTAGGCCGTCCGCGAGGTCATGAAGTCGGCCTGTCCCCCGACGGTGAGGTCGAGGTCGCCGATCGCTGCCGCCAGCCCGTGGTCGCGGACCTTGGCGGCGAAGACCGCGGCGGAGTAGTTGCCGGCGGCGCTGCTGGCGAAGACACCTGTCACCAGGCGGTCCGCGCCCGGTGCCAGCCCCGCCGACTCCAGCGCCTCCCAGCAGGACTCCAGGAAGATGCGCTGCTGCGGGTCGATGGCGTCGACCTCCCGGGGGGCGTACCCGAAGAAGTCGGCGGCGAAGTCGGCCACCCCCGGCAGGGTCGCGCCGACCCGGACGAAGCCCGGCTGGCGCGTTTCCTCCTCGCTGTGGCCGGCCGCGCGCAGTTGTTCGTCGGTCAGTTCCCGCATGGACACCACGCCGGTGTCGACGTTGCGCCAGTACTGCTCGGGGTTCCACGCGTCGGGGAAGCGGCAGGCCGTCCCCACGACGGCGATGTCCGTGTCGGATATCTCGGTCATGACGGGCGAGGCACCTCCGCCGTACGGGCCCGGCCGAGCAGGGCGCGGCGCTGGCTGGCGCCGGTCACCTGTGGCCGCGCCTCCTCGCCGACGCCGGCCAGCAGCCTGGCCTGCGCCCGGATCGTGGCGTGCTGGAACAGGTCGGACACCCGCAACGACCGCTCGGTGAGCTGGTGCAGGTCCTCCCAGAGCATGATGAGCAGCAGCGAACTGCCGCCGGCCTCCAGGAAGTTCTGGTCCGGGTCGAGGCGCTCCGGTTCGTCGACGTCGAGTACCTCGGCCCAGGCGGCCCTGACCCGATCGAACAGTTGCTCCTCCGTCAGGGTGGTCAATGTCCCTCCAGTGGTCGAGCGGTGGGCTGCCGGATGACGTCGTCCGCCGCGGTGATGACCGCGCGCAGAACGGCTTGTGCGGTGACGGGGTCGAACAGGGCTGTGGAGTACAGCAACTCCCACCGCAGGTCCTGCCGACGATCGAGGACCGAAAGTTCGATCTCGTACTTGAGGTGCAGTGGATCGAGCGGGCGGATCGTGGCGGCGACGTCCGGCCCGAGGTCCGGGGCCGACAGCTCCCCGTCCTCGGCGCTGAGGTAGACCGGCGTCACCGGCGGTCGACCGAGGTCGCGGTCGGGATGCAACGCGGCGGCGACCGCGTCGAACGGCGCCGCGGAGTGCCGGAAGCTGAGGTTGGCCGCCTCCCGCACCCGGGCCAGCAGCTCCTGCCAGGTCGGCTCGCCGCTGGCGTCGGCACGCAGCACGAGCGTGTCGATGAACAGACCCACCGCGTCGGCGCTGCGTGCCCCCGTCCGCTGCGACCAGGGGAAGGCGAACAGGAAGTCCCGCTGGCCGCCGACGCGGGCCAGCGCCACCGCCAGCAGTGCGGCCGAGACCATGAACATGGTGCAGCCGGCGTCCGCCGCGACCTTGCGCAACCGGTCGGCGCGGGTCGGGTCGAGGTCGTACGTCAGTCGGCCCGCCCGGGTCTCCTGGGTGTCGCTCCGGCCCCTGTCGTACGGCAGGACCACGTCCACCGGCGCACCGGCGAGCGCCTGCACCACCGCCCGGGTATCGGCCCGCGCGGTGTCGTCGGGGTCGGTGTGGCCGGTCTCGGCCACCGGCTCGGGCAGCCCCTCGCCCCGGTACGCCGCCGCGATCTGTCGCATCAGCAGATGCCGCGACCAGCCGTCGAAGACGATGTGGTGGACGACGACGACGAGGATGACGTCCCGCCCGCCCCGGTCCAGCAGATGCGCCCGGGCGGGGGCGGCACGCGCCAGGTCGAAGCCGGCCCAGCTCCACTCCGCCACCGCCTCGCGTACCTGCTCGTCGGTCCAACCCGCGGCGTCCACCACGGTGACCGCACCGGCGGGGCCGTCGGTGCGGTGGTAGACCCGCCGCTGCCGACGGTCGAGCTCGAAGCGGGCCCGCAGCGCCGGATGCCGGGCGAGCACGGTCTCGACGGCGACGCGCAGCCGCTCGACGTCGATCTCACCGGCGAAGTCCACCACTGTGGGGACCAGGTACGCCTGCCGCAGCCACGGCAGGCGGTCGATGGACCAGAAGCGTTGCTGCGCCGGGCTGGTGACCTGCCTGCCGTCGCTTCCCGCCGGCGTCGCGACGGCCACCCGGGGCGGAGCCACGAGCAGCCGGGCCAGCCCGGCCACCGTCGCGTCGGCCAGGAACTCCCGCGCCGACAGGACAGTGCCGTCCTGTCGTTCGATCCGGCGCAGCATGGTGACGACGAGCAGGGAGTGGCCGCCCATGGCGAAGAAGTCGGTCGCCGGGGTCAGCCCGGCCACGATCACCTCCGCAGGCTCCTCGACGAGGTCGGTCAGCGCCGCGGCGAAACACTCGGCGGCCCGGCGCACCGCCGATTCCGGCACCGGCACCACCGTGGCCGTCGCGGGCGCCGCTGTCGCGGGTGCCGGCGCCGCCGTCGCCCAGGCCGGGTCCGGACCGAACCGGACCAGCTCCGCCAGGGGTACGGAAAACCGCTCCGTCACGGCCCCGAGCAACCCGAGGTACGCCTCGGCCAGCGCCGCCACCACCGTCCGGGGATAGCGGGCCAGGTCGTACTCCCAGCGGGCGTACCACCCGTCGGCCCGCTCCTCGACGGTGAGCATCAGGTCGAACTTGGCGGTGCCGTTGGGCAGCACCTCGGGCAGCGCCCACCGCACCGGCACCTCCGGGCCGGGCACGGGGAAGTTCTGCAGGGCGAAGGCGACCTCGACCAGCTCGGTACGCGCCGCGGCGGTGAGCTGGTGAAACGGCAGGCGTTGGTAGAGCAGGGTGCGGAACGCCTCGCCCCGCGCCTGGGCACACAACTGCGCGAAGTCGTCCGCCTCGCCCAACCGGGCCCGCAGCGGCACGGTGTTGGCGAAGAAGCCGACCACGTCGTCGGCCTCGGGACCGGGCCGGTTGGCGGCGATCACCCCGTACCGGAAGCTGTCACGCCCGGACCAGAGGCCCAGCAACACCTGGAACCCGGTGCCGAACAGCACGAACGGTGTGAGGCGGTGTTCGGCGGCCAGTTCGGTGACGCGGTCCCACAGCCCTGCCGGGAGGGCGGTGACCACCTCGTCGCCCGCCCGCACCACCGCGCGCCCCGATGCGCCGGGCAGCGCACCGGCCAGGGTGAGTCCGGGCCCGGCGGCGAGGAGTTCCGCCGCCCGCTCCGCCACCGCGGCGCGCGCGTCGGGCCGGTGCCCGGCCTCCCGGTCGCGCCGCGCCAGCTCGACGAAGCGGGCCGGAACGGCGGGCAGGTCGGGCCGCCGGCCGTCGACGCCGGCCGCGTACGCCGTCGCGAGGTCGGCGCAGAGCCGCCCCATCGACCAGCCGTCGAAGGCGATGTGGTGCAGGACCAGCAGCACCGCGTCGCCGCCGGTGAGGCCCGTGAACGCGGCGCAGCGCAGCACCTGGCCGGTGGAGAGGTCGAGCGGCGCGGCGCAGAGTTGGCGTACCTCGTCCTCGACGTCGGCCCAGGACCTGCCGGGGGCCCGAACGACTCGGACCGCCACGTCGGCCGCCGGGCCGACGAACTGTTCCGGCTCGTCGCCGCGCAGCCGGTAGCCGGTCCGCAGGATTTCGTGCCGGGCCGTCACCGCGGTCAGCGCGGCACCGAGCACCGCCAGGTCGACAGGGCCCTGCCAGCGCAGCAGCACGGGAACGAGGTAGGTGGCCGCGTCGGGGGCGGCGGCGTCGATCAGCCACAACCGCTCCTGCGCGAAGGACAGCGGGCCGCACTCCGGACGGTCGGTCTGCGGGCCGCTGGCCGGTGGGATGCCGGTCTCGGGCACCGACCGGGGCGCTCGGGTGTCCATTCGTGTTCCTCCCGTTACCTGCGCTCGTCGAGGTCGCCACAGCGACCGGCTCCGCACGTCCGCGTGCTCCGGATGGCCGATCAGTGAGTGCGCTCGAGCGCGACCCTGATCTGGTCGGCGAGGTGGGCGAACGAGTCGGCCAGCAGCACGTCGTGCGGCTCGGATCGGACGCCGAGGCGGTCCTGGACCCGCCCGGCGAGCTGGACCGCCATGATGGAGTTGCCGCCCATCTCCAGGAAGTTGCGGGTCGCGGTGGGCTCGCTGCCGACCACGTCCCGCCAGATCACCCGCAGGGCGGCGGTCACCGGATCGGTCTCCGGCCCGACGGCGGCCTCCGGCCCGACGGCGACCTCCGGCCCGACGGCAGTCTCCGGCCCGACGGCGGCCTCCGGCCCGGCCGGACCGGGGGCGGCGGCGTCTGGACCGGACTCCGCCAACAGCCGGGCGATCGCGGCCCGGTCCACCTTGCCGGTCGGGCCGATCGGCGGTCGTCGGTCGAGCGGGACCCACCGGGAGGGCACCATGTAGTCGGGAACCTGCTCGGCCAACCGCCGGGCCAACTCGGTGAGATCCAGTTCCTCGGCCGCCGGCACGACAGCCACCGCGAGCAGCGCCTGCGGCCCGTCGCCGAGTTTCTCGGCGTACGCCGCGTCGGCCAGGCCGGTGGCGGTGACGGCCAGCTCGATCTCGTCCAGCTCGATGCGGAAGCCACGCACCTTCACCTGCCGATCACGCCGGCCCAGCACCTCGAAGACACCACCGGGAAGCTGGCGGGCCAGGTCGCCGGAGCGGTAGAGGCGCTCGTCGGTGCCCGGCCGGGTGACGAACCGCTCGGCGGTCAGGTCGGGACGGCCCAGGTAGCCCAGGGCGACGCCGGGACCACCGATGTACAGCTCGCCGACCTCGCCCGGCGGGACCTCGGTGAGGTCCGGGCCGAGCACCTGCAGGCTGGTGTGCTGGAGGGGACGGCCCACCGGGACGCGGTCCCGGCCGGCCAGGCTCTCCGGGGTGCAGTCATGGAATGCGGCGAAGGTGGTGGTCTCGGTCGGGCCGTACCCGTTGACCAGCCGCGCGGGCGGCGAGCCGGCGAGCAACCGCCGTACGACGGACAGGTCGAGCTGCTCACCGCCGACGAGGACGGTGCCGACGCTGCGCAGCGCGGCCGGACGTTCCCGGGCGATCAGGTGGAACAACGAGGTGGTCAGGAACAGCACATCGACCGACAGGTCGCCCAGATGCGTCGTCCACTCCTCGAGGGGCAGGTCCGTCACCGCGGGCAGGGGCACCACGCAGCCGCCGGCGGCGAGCGCGCCCCAGACCTCGAAGGTGCTGGCGTCGAATGCCGGATTCGAGGTGTGGGCCACGCGATCACCGGGCGCGACGGTGCAGAACAGCGGCTCGACCACCAGCCGACCCACCGCCCGGTGCGGAACCACGACCCCCTTCGGCTCGCCGGTCGAACCGGACGTGAACATGACGTAGATCGGGTCGTCCGCGTCGATCAGGTCCGGAACCGGGCCGGGCGCAGTCGGATCGTCGGCTGCCCCCGGGTCGACACGCCGGGCGGCACCGAGCCACGGCTCGTCCTGATCGGCGATCACGACGGAGACGCCCGCCGTGTCAAGCGTCCGGCGCACCCGGTCCACAGGTGCCGCGGAGTCGACCGGCAGGTATGCCGCTCCGGCACGCGCCACCGCGAGCATCGCCACGATCAACGACCGACCGCGCGGCAGGGAGAGGGCGACCACCTCGCCCCGGCCTACGCCCAGCCGGCGAAGGTGGGCGGCCAGCGCGCCGGAGGACCGCCACAATTGCGCGTAGCTCGTCGCTTCTGCACAGGTCGGGTCAAGAATGGCCGGGCTATCCGGTCGGCTCTGGACCCAGCGCTCGACGAGTGACGGCACCGCTCGCGAACATTCTGCTGGCAACACATTCCCCCTGAATGCGCTAGCGACAATGAGCAAGGGCATCACGGATGACAATGTCTCCGCGCGGTAGTCCCGCGCCACATTACCAAGACAGCACCGAGCGCAATAGTGATCCAGGTCACATCAATCGGGTGGAGCGGTCGACTTCGCCTGGATAGAAAAATGGCGAAATAGTACCACCTAAGATTACCTAGAGTGAAACAACGGTGCCGTTGCGCATCGCGGAGACCTTCGGCGCCGGCACGCCACAAAGCGGCCCCAGCACGGCCATGACCTGCAATTTTCCGACTACGCGACGCCCTCGTTCGAACACCTGGGAACAATCCGCGGACCCGCATCACGGAAAGTAGCCATCTCCCACACCGAGGCCGAAGTCCGTTATCATCGCGGACGCTTCAAACATGAACCGACCTCGACGCCGACAATTCCGGACCACCTTCGAACTCTTCGCCGCGTTACCGGCATTCATGCTGGCCAAACCCAATGTCGCCGACGTTGATTGCATTCATTTCGGTCAACCGGTCGATCACTCCGCGCCCGCCCCCGGTCGATCGCGGGCCGGCTGCGACCGGAACGGAGGACAGACTCGTGAACCCACCCGCGCCAACGGTTGAACCCGACCAGTTCCGGCACGTTCTGGGCCACTTCGGCACAGGCGTCACGACGGTGACGGCCCTCGATCCCGCATCCAACCGGCCGGTCGGCCTGACCGTGAACTCGTTCGCGTCCGTCTCGTTACGCCCGCCGCTGGTCTCCTTCTGCGTCAGCCGGGACAGCGGGAGTTGGCCGATCATGCGCGCCGCCGACCGACTCTGCGTGAACATCCTCTGCGTCGAACAGCAGGCCGTCTGCGAACGCATGGCCGCCTCCCGGGTGGACCGCTTCCGGGACCTCGACTGGGAGCTGTCCCCCGGTGGCGCGCCGATACTGGCCGGCGTGGTGGCCTGGGTGGAGGGCACGGTGGAAGCCGAACATGACGCCGGCGACCACGTCATAGTCGTGCTGCGGGTGCACCACCTGCACGGTCGGACGGACGGGCAGCCCCTGCTGTTCCTCCGCGGTCGCTACGGCCGCTTCACCTACTGAGCGCGACGAGCTGCCACCGCCGAGCGGTGCTCCTCGACGACGCGAGCCCGGACAGTACGGACCGTGCAGACGGCCCTCGATCAGTCCTTCAGGAGCTGCCGCGCCATGACGATGCGCTGCACCTGGTTGGTGCCCTCGTAGATCTGGGTGATCTTGGCGTCGCGCATCATCCGCTCGACGGGGTAGTCCCGTGTGTAGCCGTAGCCACCGAGCAACTGCACCGCGTCCGTGGTGATCTCCATGGCGGCGTCCGAGGCGAAGCACTTGGCCGCCGCGCCGAAGTAGGTGAGATCGGCGTCGCCGCGCTCCGACTTGCCGGCGGCCGCGTACGTGAGCTGCCGGGCCGCCTCCAGCTTCATGCCCATGTCGGCGAGCATGAACTGGATGCCCTGGAACTCGGCGACCGCCTTGCCGAACTGGCGACGCTCGGCCACGTACCCCTTGGCGTAGTCGAGCGCGCCCTGCGCGATCCCGACGGCCTGCGCGGCGATGGTGACCCGGGTGTGGTCCAGGGTCTTCATCGCGGTGGCGAAGCCGGTGCCCTCCGCACCGATCATCCGGTCGGCGGGGATCCGCACGTTGTCGAGGTAGACCTCGCGCGTGGGCGAGCCCTTGATGCCGAGCTTCTTCTCCGGTGCGCCGAAGCTCACACCCGCATCGGACTTCTCCACCACGAAGGCCGAGATGCCCCGGGAGCGGGCAGTCGGGTCGGTGACGGCGAAAACGGTGTAGAAGTCGGAGACGCCCGCGTTGGTGATCCACCGCTTCACGCCGTTGAGCACCCAGTGATCCCCGTCACGCACGGCCCGGGTCGTCATCGACGCGGCGTCGCTGCCCGCCTCCGGCTCGGAGAGGCAGTACGAGAACATGGCGTCCCCGGCCGCGACGGGCGTCAGGTAGCGGCGCTTGAGCTCCTCGGAACCGGACAACAACAGCGGCATCGTGCCGAGTTTGTTCACCGCCGGGATCAGCGAGGAGGACGCGCAGGCGCGGGCCACCTCCTCGATCACGATGGCGGTGGCCAGCGCGTCGGCGCCCGCGCCGCCGTACTCCTCGGGGATGTGCGGGGCGTGGAAGTCGGCGGCCCGCAGCGCGTCGTAGGACGCCTTGGGAAACTCCCCGGTCTCGTCGGCCTCGGCGGCGTGCGGGGCGACCTTCGCCGCGCAGACGGCACGCACCGCCTCCCGGATCGCCTCGTGCTCCTCGGGCAACCGGTAGACGTCGAACAACTCGCCTGCGGCCATGTTGGGCCCCTTCCCTTCACCGCTATCATGCGCAGTCTGTGACGACTCCTGACCGCCGACCGCGCAGACTGAAGACTAGCGACTGCAGTTCAGGTGATGTTACCGGCGCGTAGGTATGGGCATGAGGGTGCACCCACGCCGCTGGGCAATGATGGAGGACAACAGTGAGCCACCCCTCCGGTGCCCCGCCAGGCGCCGCAGCGGATTGCGGCGCGACGACGCGCCGCCAGTGCGAGCGGAGAAGACAGGCGTGACGATCCCCTACCCCACCATCCAGCCGACCCCCGCCATCGCGGCGGTGACGCCGCCCTCGGGCGCGCCTCGCCCGCGGGTGACGTTCCTGGGGACCGGCTACCTCGGTGCGACGTACGCCATCTGCTACGCCGAACTGGGCTACGACGTGCTCGGATTCGATGTCGACGCCGACAAGATCGCGATGTTGAACTCCGGTCAGGTGCCGATCCACGAGCCCGGCCTCGACGAGCTGCTGCGGCGCAACCTCGCCGCCGGCCGCCTCCGGTTCAGCACCGACATCGCCGAGACCGCCGACTTCGGTGACGTGCACTTCATCTGCGTCGGCACCCCCCAGCGGGCCGACGGGATGGGCGCCGACCTGTCGTACGTCGAGGCGTCGGTCACCGGCCTCGCGCAGCACCTCACCCGCAAGGCGCTGATCGTCGGCAAGTCCACCGTCCCGGTCGGCACCGCCGAGTGGGTGGAGCAGCTCGTCGGCAAGCACACCCCGCACGACCTGGGCGTCGAGGTGGCGTGGAGCCCCGAGTTCCTCCAGGAGGGCTTCGCCGTCGACGACGTCCTGCGCCCCAACCGGATCGTGGTCGGCGTGAAGAGCGAGTGGGCCAACGGCATGCTCTACGCCGCGCACAAGGGCGTGTTCGACCTGGCCGCCACCGAGGACCGCGAGGTGCCCCTGGTGGTCACCGACTTCGCCACCGCCGAGCTGGTCAAGGTCGCCGCGAACGCCTTCCTGGCCACCAAGATCTCCTTCATCAACGCGATGGCCGAGGTCTGCGAGGCCTCCGGTGGCGACGTCACCCAACTCGCCCGCGCGATCGGCTACGACCCACGGATCGGCAACCGGTTCCTCCAGGCCGGCCTCGGCTTCGGCGGCGCCTGCCTGCCCAAGGACATCCGGGCCTTCCAGGCCCGCGCCCAGGAGTTGGGCGCCGGCGAGGCGCTGCGGTTCCTGCACGAGGTCGACCTGATCAACCTGCGCCGTCGTACCCGGGTGCTGCACCTGGCCTCGGAGCTGCTCGGCCGCCGCTCCGGTCCGGCCGGCCCGGACTTCTCCGGCACCCGGATCGCCGTGCTCGGCGCGACCTTCAAGCCCAACACCGACGACGTCCGCGACGCCCCGGCGCTCGCCGTCGCCGCACTGCTGCACAAGGCCGGCGCCGAGGTGCACGTGTACGACCCGCAGGGCACCGAGAACGCCCGCCGCGCGGTACCGGAGCTGATCTACGAGGCCGGCATCAACGAGGCGGTCACCGGCGCGGACCTGGTCTGCGTCCTCACCGAGTGGGCCGACTTCCGCAACGCCGACCCGGTCGCCCTCGGCGAGTTGGTGAACGGTCGCAAGGTGGTCGACGGCCGAAACTGTCTGGACTCGACGCTCTGGACCCAGGCCGGCTGGGAGTACCGGGGCATGGGCCGCCCCTGATCGGACCACCCCACCGGCCGGCCATCGAACGCCTCGATGGCCGGCCGGTGTCGTTGTTTGCCCCGGACCCGCCGACAAGAGTCGAAATCCGGGCCAGCTTTGGGCATGCTGCGACAGTAGAAGTCCACAGTGCGGGTGGAGGGGTGTCGTGGCGAACTTTCAATGCTCCTCGTGCGGCCGGGAGATCAAGCCGGCCGTCCACTGCCCACACTGCGGGGCCGACCAGCCGCAGTGGGTCGAGCACCTCGCGGACATCGAGCGTTCGATCGCGGAGATGAAGGCGCGCGACGCCGCCATCGCCCGCGAGCAGCGGCAGATCGCCGCGAAGATGCAGGCCGCGCTCTTCCAGCGGGACATCCTCGCCCACGCCGGCGAGGAGCGACTCAAGCAGGCCACCCGGCCCCGCCGGGTGCTACGCCGCCGCCCCGGCCGGCGGCCGTCGGCCGCCGGCACGTCCGCGCCGCCCCGGGTCCCCCGCCAGGGTGCCCCGACCGCGCCCGAGGACCCGCCGCCGCCTCCGCCGCGGCCAAGCTGGCTGGACGCGGACGATCCAGCCCACCCCCCGGAAGCCTCGTCGCGCGAGGTCCAGAACATCCCCCTCGGGCTGGGCGCGTTACTGCTCGCGGTGGCCGCGGTGGTCTTCGCCGCGGTCGCCACCAGCTCGATGGACGCGCTGGCCCGGCTCGGCATCCTGCTCCTGGCCACGGTGCTGATGCTGCTCGCCCCACCGGTGCTGGCCCGGCGTGGGCTCACCTCCACCGCCGAGACCATCGCCGCGGTCGGCCTGCTGCTGGTGCCGCTCGCCGGCAACGCCCTCTGGGCCGTCGACCGGATCGGCGCCGGCGGCGCCTCCGGCACGGTCTTCGCCGGTGCGCTCTTCGCGGTCACCGCCGCGGTCGCCCTCGGGTACGCCGGCTGGACCGGTCTACGCGCACCCCGCTTCGCCACCGTGCTCGCCGCGCAGCCGGTGCTGCCGCTGTTGGCGTACGACCAGATCACCGGACCGGGCGGCTGGGCGCTGGTGCTGGCCCTGGTCGCCCTCGTCGACCTCTGGCTGGCCCGCTCCGGGGTGGCCCTGGAACGCCCCGCCCGGCAGGACCCGCCACCGTCGGGCGCCACGTCGACACCACGCCAGCGCAGCGCCGAGACCCGACCGGAGGGCGACCCGGAGGAGGCCGCCGAGCTGATCGACGCCGGCGCGGATTCGGCCGACAACCGGCCGACCCGCCCGGTTCCCGGGCTCGGCGAATTGACCTGGGTGCTGCACGCGGTGGCGGTCGCGGTCGCCCTGGCGTACGCGGTCACCGCCCTGCTCCGGGCGCAGACCGTGCCGACCGCGACCGGCGCCGGGGTGGTGCTGCTGCTGGCCGCCGCGATCGGGCTGGCCGGCGCGCTGGTGCTGCGTCGCCCGCCGCTGCCCGACGTCGCGGCCGGCATCGTGACGCTGGCCGTGATCGGCGCGCTGAGTCGCATCGCCTCGGTGGCCTTCCCGGGTCGGGCACTGCTGCTGATCGCGGCGGTCATCACGGTGACCGGGCTGGCCGTGCGCGCGGTCCCCGAGGCGGCCCGACGCGGCCCGCAGCTCGCCTCGGCGGTGGCGCTGACCGTCAGTGGGCTGGTGGTCGCCGGTGGCGCGCTCCGGGCCGGGTTGGCGCCGGTCCGGGCGGCACTGCCCGCCTGGGGTGCCGACCTCGACAGGTTCCCGGCCGAGCTGGCCGCCGCGGTGGGGCCGACCACCTGGCAGCTCGCGGGTGCCGCTCTCCTGCTCACCATCGCGGCGGTGCTGGCCCTGCCCACGGAGATCCGCCGGGAGTTCGCGGTCGCCGGCGCGGCGCTGACCGCGCTCGCCGTACCGGCCTCGCTCGGCCTCGGTTGGGCCGCGGCACCCTGGCCGATGGTGATCACCGCGGTCGGCATCGGGGTCATCGGGCTCTCCGCCCGCACCCAGCGAGCGGCAGCGGCGCACGCCATCGGGGCGGCCGTGGTGGGCCTGCTCGGCGCCGGTGCCAGCTTGTCGCGTCCCACGCTCACCGCCGCGGTCCTGCTCACCCTGTTCGCGGCCGGCACGCTTGTCGCGCTGGCACCCCGGATCCGGATCGCGTCGGCCGCCTCCGACACGGTCACCGCCTGGGCCGCCGGAGGCGCGGCGTTCGCGCTGCCCGGGGCGGTGGCCGCGTTCGTGGCCGCCACCGTGCCCACCGACCCGACGCCGACCCCGGCCAGCCTCCGGGAGGTGACCGTCCCGGTCCTGGCGGCCAGCTTCCTGGCGGTCTGCGTGACCCTCGGCTACGCCGCCGTGGTGCAGGTCTCCCAGCGCCGCATCCCCGCACCGCTGTCGGTCGGCACCGGGCTGGGCGCGTTGCTCGTCACCGCCGCCGCGTTCGGGGCGCCCGGCGCGACCGTCGCCGACGCCTGGGTGGGCGCGTTACTGCTGGTCGCCGCGGTGCTGCTGTTCCTGGCCCCCTCCATCGACGCCGGCCGTCGCGCCGAACTCACCCTCGACGGCTCGGATTTGGCCGCCGCGGCGGTCACCACAGCCCTGATCGCCACGCTGGTGCGGATCGGAGCGGTGCTCGCCCCGGGCGGGCAGTTGGCGATGGCCGCAGCCCTGGTCCTGCTGGTCGCCGTGGGAGCACGCACCATGCCGGAGGAGTGGCGGCGCGGACCAATCCTCGGCCTCGCCGCCGGCGGTCTCCTCATCGGCGTCCTCGCCGGTTGGTCGGCGCTGCGCGGTGGCGTCGGCGTGCTGGCCACCCCCGGCCCGATCTGGCAGGGCGACCTGAGCGGCTGGCCGGCGTCGCCCGTCGGCGGGGCCACCTGGCAGGCCCCTGTGGCGTTGGCGCTGTTGGCCCTCGCCGCCGGCATCCTGCTCCCGCCGCCCTGGCGGTGGGACGTGTCCGGCGGGGCCGTGGTGCTCGCCACGATCGGCGCGCCTGCCGCTTTCGACCTGGCCTGGTGGTCGCCGGTCCTGGTCGGCGGAATGGTCGCCACCATCTACGGGATGGCCGCGGTGGCCACCGAGGAGGCGCGCGCCGGGTTGTCCCGGGCGACGGTGGCCGGGGTGGTCGCGCTGCACGCCGCCGGAGCCGGCCTGGTCCGGCCCTGGACGACGGCACTGGCCCTGGTCAGCATCGCGCTGATCGGCGTGGTGGTGGCGACGCTGGCACGCGTCCTGGCCGGCCCCCAGGTGACCGACATCGACACCGAGGGGATGCCACCGCACCTGGCGCAGATCGGTGGTGCGGCGATCGGTGCCGCGCTGCTGGCCCTTCCCGGTGCGGTGGCGGCGCTGGCCGCCGAATTCGAGAACTCGGCGCAGGTGGTGCTGACCGCCGCGCTGGCCGCGTCCAGCCTCGGCCTGGCCGCCGTGGCAGCGGTCCGCCGGCAGGTGCCGCAATATTTGCCCTGGGTCAGCGTCGCGGTGGTCGGCGGGGCCAGCATCAGCGCCCTCGCCGCCATCCCCACCGGCCTCCCCGCGGGCGTCTACGCTGCCGCCGCCGCCCTGCTCGGCGTGCTGGCCGAGCTGATCCGAGCGGCCACCGTGCCGCCCACCGGCTCGGCCCAGCCGGTCCGGCGCTGGGCGGTACGGCTCGACGGCGCGCTACGGCGGCTGCCGGACGACCCGGAACGGCGCCGGTGGCGGGTCAACCCGGCTGCCGGCGCACTGGCCGCGGCGGCCCTGCCGACCGCCCTGGCCCTCGCCTCGATCGCGCCGGCGCTCGTCACCGCGCTTGTCGAGCCACACCGCACCCTGACCCGGATCTGGCAGGGCCCGCCGCCGGAGCTGCTCACCCCGCCGCCGGATGTGGTCAATCCGACGCACGTGCTGACGGCGTTGCTGCTCACCGCGACCGCCGCGTTGGCCGCCACCGGGTTCAGCGGCGGGCGGCGGTCCCGGGCCGTGCCGGTGGTGCTGCCCGGGGCAGCCGTCACCCTGCTGATCGCGCCCATCGCGTTGGGCCGGGGCTGGCCCGCCAGCACCGTCGCCGCGCTCGCCGTCTTCACCATCGCGATGCTCGGGCTCGCGCTGACCCCACCGCCGCCGCTGGCCGAGCGGGCCCGCTCGCTGCGGCTGGCCCGGGTGCTGGTGTTCGTCATGGGTCTGGCCGGAGGCAGCGCCGGGCTCGCCGGCAGCCTGGCCGACCGGCAGATGACCCTGTTCACCCTCGGCAGCGGTGTCGGAGTGGGCGCGGTGGGGGCGCTGTTCGGCACCACCCAGCGGGCACGCATCCTCGGCTGGCTCTTCGCCTCGCTCATGGCGCAGCTCTTCGTCCTCACCGTGGGCCTGGTCGCCGGGCTGGCCGCGGTCTGGTCCGCGTTCGGGGTGCTCGCGGTCGGGGCGGTCCTGCAGGTGCTCGCCGCGACCCTGCCCCGGCTGCGCCGTCCGGAGGCGCAGCGGGAAGCGTCCACCGTGGAATGGACCGGTTACGCCGCCGCGCTTATCGCGTTGGCCCTCGCCTTCGACTCGCCCCGACACATCGCCGCCCTGCTGGCCGCCTGGGGTGCGGTCCTCGGCGTGGCGGCGACCCGGCCCGGCCGTCGGCCGGTGGAACGCCGGATCCTGTTCTGGGCCGTGGTGGTCTGCGAGATCACCGCGTGGTGGATCCTGATGCGGGTCGCCGACGTGGCGCTGCCCGAGGCGTACACGCTGCCGTTCGCCGCGCTGGCCCTGCTCGTCGGGGTCCTGGAGCTGCGCCACCGACCGGACCTGAGCAGTTGGATGGCGTACGGGCCGGCACTGTTCGCCGCCTTCGTGCCGACGCTGGCCATCGTGCTCGCCACCGAGTCCAGCACGGTCCGGCAGATGCTGCTGCTCCTCGGCGCGGTGGCGGTGTTGATCTTCGGATCGTCCAGCCGGCAGCAGGCGCCGGTGATCGTCGGCGCGTCGGTCACGGCGATCGCCGCGATCCACGCGCTCGTCAGCCTCGGCCCGTGGCTGGCGCTCATCCCGGTGGGCATCCTGCTGCTCGTGCTGGGCGCGAGCAACGAGCGCCGACGCCGCACCCAGGAACGCCTCCAGACAGCCCTGCGAGGCATGAGATAGGTCCAAGGCCCCGGGCGACCCCTCACGCGATCTTGCACTTTCTGTCGCGGCACAAGGCGTAAATGCCACGAAGTAACAACCGAAAGTGCAAGATCGCCGGGGGTACGGTTAGGACAGGGTTGCCCGGAGGGCGGCTTCCTTGTCGGCCACCAGCTTTTCCAGGTTCTGCTGGTAGGTCGTCATGCTGGCGCGTAGCGTCTCGTCGGCCGCGCCGAGGATGCGGACGGCCAGCAGGCCGGCGTTGCGGGCGTTGCCGATCGACACGGTGGCGACCGGGATCCCGGCCGGCATCTGCACGATGGACAGCAACGAGTCCATGCCGTCGAGGTGCTTCAGCGGCACCGGCACACCGATCACCGGCAGCGGCGTCACCGAGGCGACCATGCCGGGCAGCGCGGCGGCACCACCGGCCCCGGCGATGATCACCTTCAGCCCCCGGTCGGCGGCGTCGCGGCCGTACTCGATCATCGCGACCGGAGTGCGGTGCGCCGAGATGACCCGCACCTCGTACGCCACACCGAAGTCGTCCAACACCTCGGCGGCGGCCTTCATGGTCGGCCAGTCCGAGTCGCTGCCCATGATCAGACCGACAGTGCTCACCGGGGTCTCCTTCTCGGCTGAGGGACTCACTCGTGCCCCTCACGCAGCCAGCGCGCGGCCCGTGCGGCCCGCGCCCGTACGTCGTCCAGGTCGTCGCCGAGCACCGTGACGTGCCCGACCTTCCGGCCGGGCCGCACCTGCTTGCCGTAGAGGTGCACCTTGGCGCCCGGTTCGGCGGCGAAGAGGTGGTGCAGCCGCTCGTCGATCGACATGCCGCCCGGCTCTCCGCCGAGCACGTTCGCCATCACCACCACCGGCGCGGTGAGCGAGGTGTCGCCCATCGGGTAGTCCAGCACCGCCCGCAGGTGCTGCTCGAACTGCGAGGTCCGGGCACCCTCGATGGTCCAGTGCCCGGAGTTGTGCGGGCGCATCGCCAACTCGTTGACCACGATCGCGGGCCGGCCGGCGTCGTCGCGCACCTCGAACAGCTCGACGGCCAGCAGGCCGATCACCCCGAGCGCGGTGGCCAGGTCGATGGCGAGTTGCTGGGCGGCGACCGCCAACTCCTCGTCCAGGCCGGGCGCCGGGGCCAGCACCTCCACGTTGATGCCGTCCCGCTGCACGGTCTCCACCACCGGGTACGCGGCCACCTGACCGAACGGCGACCGGGCGACCTGCACGGCCAACTCCCGGCGCAACGGCACCCGCTCCTCGACGATCAGCCGGGTGCCACCGGCGAGCAGCGTGGCCGCCAGCTCCGCGGCCTGGATGGCGTCGTCGACCATCCAGACGCCCCGGCCGTCGTAGCCACCGCGCGCCGCCTTGAGCACCACCGGCCAGCCGACCTGCTCGCCGAAGCCGACCAGGTCGGCGGGCTCGCCGACCGGCCGCCACGCCGGGTTGGGCGCGCCCAGCTCGGTCAGGCGTTCCCGCATGACCTGCTTGTCCTGGGCGTGCAGCAGCGCGTCCGCCGGCGGATAGAGGGTCACCCCTTCCGCCGCCAGCGTGCGGATATGCTCCGAGGGCACGTGCTCGTGGTCGAAGGTGACGACGTCGCAGCCCTTGGCGAAGGTGCGCAGGGCGGCCAGGTCGGTGTGATCGCCGTACTGGACGTCGGCGGCGACGAGCGCCGCGCCGTCGTCGGGGGCGGTCGCGAGCACACGCAGTGACTGGCCGAGGGCGATCGCGGCCTGGTGGGTCATTCGGGCCAACTGGCCGCCACCCACCATGCCGACAACAGGCAGACCGGTACGGGAATCCATAGCGCGGCCAGCCTATCCGGGCCCTCGGCACGCCCACCCGGTGGGCCGGCGGCCCGCCCTGGAAGCGCCGCCGGGGCCACCCGGCGTGCGGCGTAGGCGACTACTGTGCGCTCAGCCCAGCTCGGCGACCAGATCCTCCACCGAGGTGACCGGCCGCTGGCAGACGAACCCCCGGCAGACGTACGCGGCGGACCGTCCGTCGACAAGCGGACGGTCCGCGAGCAGCGGCACCCCGGGCTGGTCCGGTTGTCCCGCGACGACGACAGCCCCGGGCGGGGCGTGCCGTCGGGCCGCGGCCACCAGCGGATCGCCAGCCGGGTCGTCGGTCACCACGGCGATCTCGTACGGTCCGGAGAGCAACGCCTCACCGACCATTGCCGCGTACCCGGTGAACCGCGGGTGCTGCCCGACGATCGGCGCGACAGTGGCGAGCGCCGCCTCGGCGGCCTCCCGGTAGCGCGTCTCCCCGGTCAACGCCGAGTACGCCACCAGCCCGGCGATCAACGCCGACCGGCCGGACGGGGTGGCGTTGTCGGTCGGGTCGGCCGGTCGGGCGACGAGCCGTTCCGCGTCGTCGGCGGTGTCGTAGAAGGCCCCACCGGGCGCGGCGAAGTGCGCCAACGCCGTGTCCAGCAACTCGCCGGCCAGCGTGAGCCAGCGTCCCTCGCCGGTGAGCTGGTGCAGCGCGCAGAAGGCCTCGGCCACACAGCCGTAGTCCTCCAGGACGCCCGCCGGCTCACCGACCCTCCCGTCCCGGGAGACCCGGCGCAGCCGGCCGTCCACCAGGTGCACGGTGGCCAGGTGCTCGGCGGCGTCGCGCATCGCGCCGTCGGCGACGATCGTCACGCCGTCCATCAGGTTGGCGTCCTCATCCTGCGGGGACGCGTACAACGCGGCCACCTGGAGGAACTCGACGATGGCGGTGATCGCCAGGCCGTTCCAGGCGGCCACCACCTTGTCGTCGCGGGCCGGCTGCGGCCGGGTGTCCCGGGCACCGAGCAGTCGCCCGACCACCTGCTGCCAGCGGGCCCGGACCTCGGGGGCGGCGTCGTCGACGTCCCGGGCGAGCCTGAGCACGCTCATGCCCTCTTCAAAGGTGCCCTCGTCGGTCACCGTGAACAGGTCGGCGGCGAACCGGCCGTCCTCCTCGCCCAGCGCCTCGACGAGCTGGGCGGGCGTCCAGGCGTAGGTGAGCCCCTCGACGCCCTGGGTGTCGGCGTCCAGCGCCGACGCGAAGCCCTCCCCCGGGCGGTGCAGCTCGTCGGCGAGGAAGCGGGCGGCGTCCCGGGCCACCCGGCGGGCCAGCGAATCACCGGTGAGCCGCCACAGCTGGGTGTAGAGCCGCAGCAGCAACGCGTTGTCGTAGAGCATCTTCTCGAAGTGCGGCACCGTCCAGTGCGCGTCCACCGAGTAGCGGGCGAAGCCGCTGGCGAGCTGGTCGTAGATGCCACCACGGGCCATCGCCTCGGCGGTGTGCCTGGTGATCTCCAGGCTGCGCGGGTCGCCGGTGCGCTGGTGGTGGCGCAGCAGGAAGAGCAGGTTCATGTGTGGTGGGAACTTCGGGGCGCCGCCGAAGCCGCCGTTCGTCGCGTCGTACTCGGTGGCCAGCCTGCCGGCCGCGGCGTCGAGCAGCGGCGCGTCCAGCGGGGCGGTGGGGCCGCCGACGGCCGGTGCGCCGCCGATCGCCTCGACCACCGCGGCCCCCTGGCCCAGCACCGCCTCGCGCTGCTCCCGCCAGGCGGTGGTGACCGACTGGAGCAACTGCGTGAAGTTCGGGCGCGGGAAGTAGGTGCCGCAGAAGAACGGTGTGCCGTCCGGGGTGGCGAAGACGGTCATCGGCCAGCCGCCCTGGCCGGTCATCGCCTGGGTCGCGGTCATGTAGACCGCGTCCACGTCCGGGCGCTCCTCACGATCCACCTTGATCGACACGAAGTTGTCGTTCAACAGGGCCGCGACCTGCTCGTTCTCGAACGACTCGTGGGCCATCACGTGACACCAGTGGCAGGCCGCGTAGCCCACCGAGATGAGCACCGGGACGTCCCGCCGTCTCGCCTCGGCGAACGCCTCGTCCGACCAGGGCCACCAGTCGACCGGGTTGTCGGCATGCTGGAGCAGGTACGGGGAGGTGGCGTCGACGAGTCGATTCACGATTCCAGCCTGCCACACCGACGGGGCGCCCAGTCCGTCGTGGTGCCGCTAGGGTGCTCGGATGGGCGAGACTGTGGATTGGGCGCAGCCCGAGGTCATCCGGACCGGCTGCTGTGAGGGGGCGCGCTGGCGGCTCGAACTATCCGGCCCTGCCAACACCCGCGCCCAGAACCGGCTCGCCGGGCTCGCGGTGAACCCGGCCGCGCCGACCGACATCCTGCTCGCCCTGGTTCGGGACGGTGGTCGGCTGCCACGGCTCGTGCTCGCCGAGCGCCTCTACGGGTCGATCTCGGACCTGCCCAAGGAGATGCCGGAGGTCGCCGCGGCGCTGGTGGCGGTGACAGCCGAGACCGGCGATCCGCACCTGCTGCAACGGCTCGCACTGGAAGGCGACTTCCCGCTCGACGCGGTCGTGGCCCTGGCCGCCTCACCCGACCACCTGGTGCGGTGCGAGGTCCCCTGGATGAAGGGCTGCCCACCCGAGATCGTGGCCGCCCTCGCCGACGATCCCCACCCCGAGGTACGGCGGTCCGTGGCGTGCCTCGTCGACCTCAGCCCGGAACTCCAGGCGAAACTGGCCCGCGACCCCGACCCGGCGGTACGCGACGGGATTGGCCAACGCGAGCCGTCAGCCGAGATCGCCGAGATCCTCGTGCACGACAGGGTCCCCGCCATCCGGGCATACGCCGTCGCACAGACCGGAGACTGGCTGGGTGAGGAGCTGGCTGGCAGCCCCGACCAGGAGGCCCGCGCGGAGGTCGCACGGGTGGGACGCCTGTCCCCGGCCGCGATGCTGGCACTGGCCGACGATCCGGTCGTCGCCGTACGTCGTGCGCTGGCCTGGTCGGAGCGCCTGACCAGCCCGGTGCTGACGGTTCTCGCCCGCGACGCCGACCCCGAGGTCCGCCGCGCGGTCGCGCTGAACTCCGCCACGTCGACGGAGAGCCTGACGGCACTGACCCGCGATGTGGACGACACGGTGGCCCGTACGGCCGTCCAGCGCTTCACGACCGATGCCTCCCGACCGCTGCCCAGCCTGGCGCGGTTGGAGGCCGACGCCGACCGGCTCCCCGTCGAACAGATCGAGGACCTGATCGGCAAGTTCAAGTCCGGCTGCGAACCAGGCCCGCCCGAGTGGCCGGTCGAGAAGGCGGAAGAGGCACTCCAGACCCTGCTGGCGCAGTGCGCGGGTTCCCGCTCGGCGCGCGTACGCGCCGCCCTCCACCGCCAACTGGCAGCTGTCGGAGGAGACCGCCGCTCTCCTGGCCGACGATCGGGACCCCCTGGTCCGCCGCCGGCTCGCCCGGCACTGCAAGTATCCCGACATACTGCGCCGACTCGCCGCGGTGCCCGTCAAGGGCGTCGGCGAAGCGCTGGCGGCCAACGGGCAGACCCCGCCCGACGTTCTGGACCGGTTGCCCGCCAAGCCCCACCGGCTGGCGCGGAACTGGAACGCGTCGGCAGAGCTGCTGGACCGACTGCTCGACGGGGCCAACCACGTCACCCGGCTCGCCGTCGCCGAGCACGAGAACACCCGGCCGGGGACGCTGGCGGCGCTGGCCCGGGGCGACGTCGAGCGGGACGTGCTCCGCGCGGCCCGCGCCCATCCGGCCCTGCCGGTGACGGTCATGTGGGAGCTGCTGCACGTGTGATCGGCTGCCGCACTGGACCGCCGGGCCGGAGACGGTCAGGAGGCGCCGTCGGCGCGCAGCCGGAACACGTTCGACTCCGCCGAGTCGCGCAGCGACCCGAGCACCGCGCCGATCTTGTCGGCCGGCATCGGCTTGAAGAAGTGGTAGCCCTGCGCGGAGGTGCAGCCCAGCTCGGCCAGGGCCAGCCGCTGCTCGGCGGTCTCCACCCCCTCGGCGACCACGCGCAGCCCCAGCTCGTGGGCGAGCCCCACGGTCGTCCGTACGATCGCGGCGGCCTCCGGCGAGTCCGTCATCCGGATCACGAACGAGCGGTCCACCTTCAGCTCGTCCACCGCGATCCGGGTGAGGAAGGTCAGCGACGAGAAGCCGGTGCCGAAGTCGTCGACCGCGAGCTGCACGCCCATCGACCGGAGCGTGGCCAGCACCTCGTCGATGATCTCCAGCTCACTCATCACCACCGTCTCGGTGATCTCCAGGACCAGTCGGTGCGGCGGCACCTGGTGACGGCGCAGCGCCTCGGCGATCTCCGCCGGCAGCCGGGGGTCGAGCAGGCTGCGCGCCGACAGGTTGACCGAGATGGGGACGTCGAGCCCTTCCCGGGCCCAACCGGCGGCCACGCCGAGGGCCTTGTCCAGGACGTAGCGGGTGAAGGTGCCGAGCTGCTCGCTGTTTTCCACCGGACGGATGAAGTCGGCCGGGGTCAGCCACCCGCGCCGGGGATGCCGCCAGCGGATCAGCGCCTCCACCCCGGTGGGCGCGCCGGTGGCCAGGTCGACAGCGGGTTGCAGCGCCAGCACCAACTGGTCGTCGACCTTCAGCGCCTCGCGTAGCTCGGCCAGCAGGGCAAGCTGATCGGTGCTGGCCGCGTCGCGGGTGCCGTCGTACGAGGCGACGTTGCCGCCGCCCTCCTTGGCCTGGTACATGGCGATGTCGGCCCGGCGCAGCAGCTCGGTCAGGTCGGCGGTGCCGGCGTCGGCCACCACCACCCCGACGGAAACCTCGATCGACATCCGGACGCCGGCCACCTCGGTCGGCGCGGCCAGTCGCTCGGCGATCTCGCGGGCCTGACGCAGTGCGTGGGCCATCGGGGCGGCCCGGTCACCGAGCACCGGGACCGCGGTGAGCAGCAGGGCGAACTCGTCGCCGCCGAGGCGGCCGAGCAGGTCGCCGGGGCGGGCCAGCGCGCTGAGCCGGTTCGCGGTCAGTCGCAGCAGTTGGTCGCCCGCGGCGTGACCGAGGGTGTCGTTGACTTCCTTGAACTGGTTGATGTCCAGCAGCAGCAGCGCCACCGGGTGATCGTGCGCGAGTTGTCGCAGCGACTGATCGCCCTTGCCGAGCATCGCCGCCCGGTTCGCCAGCCCGGTGAGCGGGTCGTGCACCGCCTCGTACGACGAACGGGCGGTGACCAGCCGCAGCTCCCGGTGGGTCGCGGCGTCGTGCAGCGCGGCGGCGAGGGCGTCACCGAACGCGGCCACCGCGTCGCGTTCCCGGGCGTTGGGTGGGGCGGAGCGGGGAAACCGGACCCGCAGCCGACCGACCGGAGCGGCGCCGACCGACAGTGCCCGGCTCAGCTCGTGCTCGTCCGGCTCGGAGTGGTCCGGTGGGTCGGTCTCCCGGTCGACGAGCTGGCCGGTGGCGTCTCCCCGGTAGCGGTGCCACCGGCCGTCGGGCCGAGCGACGTCGACGTCCACCAGTTCGGCGTTGAACAGCGTCAGCGCCCCGGTGACCGCCGCGCTTGCCACACCTCGTTCGTCGAGCTGGTTGAGGGCCGCGGTGGCTTCGGCGAACGCTCGCCAACTGCGGCGCTCCTGATCGGAGCGCAGCCGGTAGCGGTAGGTCTGTTGCAGCAGCCACAGCAGTGGTGGGAGCAGCAGCAACCACCGTGGGTCGAGCTCCAGCAGGGCGACGACGACGAGCCCGACCGCGACGTTGCCGACGAACATCAGCAACTTGCCGCGCAGCGCGGCGAGCAGCGGCGGCCCGATCGGCAGCCCGTGCCGCAGGCCCAGCGTCACCCCACCCAGCCAGGCCGTCACCAGGAGGTAGGTCACCGACCCGGCGATCACGGCCAACGCCAGCGTCGGGGTGGGCGGGGCGAGCAACGGCTGCCCGAGCGCGGTGGCCACGGAGACGGCGAGTGCCGTGGCGGCGGCCAGCGACGCGGCGATCCGAACGATCTCCAGGGCCGGGCGGCGGTCGGTGTGCAGTGAGAGCATCGTCCAGGCCAGGCCGGTGCCGAGCAGTGTGGCGGACGGCAGCCAGCCGGCCGGCGTCAGGTGCAGGCAGACGATCAACGCCGCCTCGCCCCAGGTGATGCTGACCATGCCCGCGGCCGACCGGAACCGCAGCCGGGCGAGCTGGGCGAGAGCGAGCACGCCGACCGCGATGCCGAATCGGGCCGGCCCGCCGAGGGGGTCGTCGGCCGGCAGCCTGGCGGGAAGGGTCAACCCGACCGCGGAGGCGACCAGTGCGGTCAGGGTGACGGCGGCGGTGAGCACGAGCAGGCGGCCCGGTGTGCCGCGCGCCCCGAGCCGGTCGAACGAGTCGCCGGCCGGACCGGAGGTCATCGACCTCCCCCGTCAGCCGACCGACCGATGTTGCGGCGGGCGGCCGGTGCTGTGTTGGTCATCGGCGCCCCCTCCCGCACACGGCTCGGGGACTTTTGGTCCCCCGGCGGAAGGCTAAGCCAAACCGGGTGGCCGCAACAGGGGGCGACCACCCGGTTCGGCGTGATTCACGCGCTGGCTACCCGTTCCGGTGCTGCTGGTGCCCATTGGGGCCGGCAGTGGATGAATCGCGCCCCGCGGTCCCGTCTGTCGGATCGACGACTGAAGCGTCGGCCCTGGTCGGGTCGGCCGGCCCCGCCTGCTGCGGGAACCGGTCCGGCAGGCGGCGCAGCCGAGCGTTCATGTTGCGGATCAGCAGGATGGTCGCGGCGGCCAGCAGCAGGATGAGGAAGAGGCCCATCGGCCCGGCCAGACCACCCGTGCGGGTGTCACCGAAGTTGTTCTCCGCGAGCACCTGGGCAGCGGTCAGCATGGCGTTCCTCCGATGTGCGGTTGGTAACCAGGGTAGCCCTGCCCGGAATCAGCGCGCGTGCGCCGTCTCGCGCACTCCCGCGAAGAGATCGGACTCGGGCAGCGGGCTGTCGACCATGGATCGGGCCAGCTCGAAGTCCTCCGTCGGCCAGGCGTGGCGCTGCAACTCCATCGGCACGTGGAACCAGAAGCCGTCCGGGTCGACCTGGGTGGCGTGGGCGCGCAGCGCGTCGTCGCGGACCGGGAAGAACTCGGAGCACTCCACCCGCGTGGTGATCCGTGGGCCCTTGTCGGGCCGGTCCTCCCAGCGCTTGAGCCACTCCTCGTAGGGCGACTCCTTGCCCGCGGCCAGCATGCCCTCGTGCAGCGCCACGATCTTGGCCTTGGAGAAGCCGATGTCGTAGTAGAGCTTCAGCGGCTGCCAGGGCGCGCCCAGCTCCGGGTAGCGCTCCGGGTCACCGGCGGCCTCGAACGCGGCCATGCTCACCTTGTGGCACATGATGTGGTCCGGGTGCGGGTAGCCGCCCTCCTCGTCGTACGTGGTCACGACGTGCGGACGGAACTCGCGCATCAGCCGCACCAGCGGGCCAGCGGCCACCTCGACGTCCTGCAGGGCGAAACAGCCCTCGGGCAGCGGCGGCAGCGGGTCGCCCTCGGGCAGCCCGGAGTCGACGAAGCCGAGCCAGGCCTGATCGACGCCGAGGATCGCCCGCGCGGCGTCCATCTCGGCGCGGCGGATCTCGCCGATGTTGGCCCAGACGTCGGGGCGGTCGAGCTTGGGGTTGAGCACGCTGCCGCGCTCCCCGCCGGTGCACGTCACCACCAGGACGTCCACGCCCTCGGCGACGTACTTGGCCATGGTCGCCGCACCCTTGCTCGACTCGTCGTCGGGGTGCGCGTGCACGGCCATGAGTCGCAGCTGCTCTGCCAACTTCGGCACTCCTCGTCTGTGCCGGCCGGTGGACCCGACCGGGCTCGACCGGCTGACCTGCCGGGGATCGTTGCTCACCGCACCCTGTCGCCGGCCAGCACCGCAGGGCATGACCTGCCATTCCTGCCGCTGGACCGGGTGGGAGGATGGACTCTGTCATTCTTGCCGATGCCGCCGACAACAACGCCAGGAGATACCCGCCGGTGACCGAGACGCACGCCACAATTTCGCCAGGCGCTCCGGTTTTCCCCGCCGGACGTTACGGCCGTCGCCGGGCGCCTGGGGGCGAACGCCGTCGCAGCCTGCTCGCCGCGCTGGTGCTGCTGGCGCTCGTGGCGACGCTTACCGTGATCTCGGTGCGGCTCTACCGACAGTACGGCGATCCGGTCTACGACGCCCAGGTGATCACCTACACCGACATCACGGACACTCAGGTGCTTGTCGACTTTCGGGTGACCGTGCCGGCGGGCGGCTCGGCGGTCTGCGTGCTGCGCGCCCGGGACCGCGCGGGCGCCGAGGTGGCCCGTGACCAGATCACCGTCACCGCCCAGCCCGGCGACCGGCACGTCACGACCCGGCACCGCCTGACCACCACCGCGCGGCCGTTCATCGGCGAGGTTCTGCGCTGCCGACCCCCGGCCTGAGCTGCCACAACAGCCTCAGCGACAGGCCTCGGAGGGCGCCTACCCGGGGTGTCGGATCCGGACACCCGCGGTGATGGCCGACACGCTGTGTCGTACCGCACTGGTAACTTGGTAGTTCACCTGTCAGCCAGCCACGCACAACTGAGGAGAACGCCTGTGTCCACTGGCAACGAGGCGCCCGCCACCTGGCTGTCCCAGGACGCGCACGACCGCCTCCAGGCCGAGCTCGACGAGCACATCGCCAACCGTCCGGCGATCGCCGCCGAGATCAACGCTCGGCGCGAGGAGGGCGACCTGCGGGAAAACGGCGGTTACCACGCCGCCCGCGAGGAGCAGGGCAAGGCCGAGGGACGCATCCGCTACCTGCAGGAGCTGCTGCGCACCGCGAAGGTCGGCGAGGCGCCGACCGCGGACGCGGTGTCGCCCGGCATGGTCGTGACGATCTACTTCGACGACGACGCCGACGACACCGAGACCTTCCTGCTCGGCTCTCGGGAGATCGCGGCCACCACCGACCTGACCGTCTACAGCCCCGAGTCCGCGCTCGGCAAGGCGATCCTGGGCGGTCGGCCCGGGCAGACCTGCACCTACACGGCACCCAGCGGCGCCGACATCAAGGTGACAGTGGTCAGTTTCGAGCCCTTCTCCGGCTGACGCCGCCGGCTCCACCGCAGCTCAGACGCACCGCCCCGAGGCGTGGCACCCACAGGTGTCACGCCTCGGCGGCGAAGACCACCTGGTAGCCGCTGGCCCGCAGGGCGCTGATCAGCGTGTCCGAGTGCTCCACGCCCCGGGTCTCCACCGACAGCGCCACCTCCACCTCGCCGAGACTGAGGTGCGGGTTGGCGCGCTGGTGCTCCACGTCCACCACGTTGGCCCGGTGCTCGGCGATCTGGGTGAGCAGCGACGCCAGTTGTCCCGGCCGGTCCGAGCAGCGCACCGTCACCCGCAGGTAGCGCCCTGCGGCGGCCAGACCGTGCTCGATCACCCGGAGCATCAGCAGCGGGTCGATGTTGCCGCCGGAGAGCACCGCGACCACAGGCGTCTCCACCTCGACCACGCCGGCCAGCAGTGCGGCGACGCCGACCGCCCCGGCCGGCTCGACCACCTGCTTACCGCGCTCCAGCAGCATCAACAGCGCCCGGGAGATGTCCTCCTCGGAGACCGTGACGATCTCGTCGACGAGCTTGCGCACGTGGTTGAAGGTGATCTCCCCGGGCCGACCGACAGCGATGCCGTCGGCGATGGTGAAGAACGCCGGAAGCCGGACCGGCTCCCCGGCCACCAGCGAGGGAGGAAACGCCGCCGCACCGGCCGCCTGGACGCCGATGATCCGGACGTCCGGTCGCAGCGCCTTCGCGGCGACCGCCATGCCCGAGATGAGGCCGCCGCCACCGACCCCGGTGATGATCGTCTTCACGTCCGGGCACTGTTCGAGGATCTCCAGCGCCACCGTGCCCTGGCCGGCGATGACGTCCGGGTGGTCGAACGGGTGGATCAGCACCGCTCCGGTGCGCTCGGCGTAGGTCTGCGCGGCGACAAGTGACTCGTCGACGGTGTTGCCCGCGAACTCGACCTGCGCGCCGTACCCCTTGGTGGCGGCCACCTTCGGCAGCGGCGCGTTGACCGGCATGAAGACTGTGGCGTGCGTGCCGACCAGGCCCGCGGCGAGGGCCACGCCCTGCGCGTGGTTGCCCGCGCTCGCCGCGACCACGCCGCGCTCCCGCTCCGCCGCCGACAACCGGGAGATCCGCACGTACGCGCCGCGCACCTTGTACGAGCCGGCGCGCTGCACGTTCTCGCACTTGAGCCAGGTCGGCCCGCCCAGCGCAGCGGTGAGCGGGCGGGAGGGCTCCAGCGGGGTGGTCCGGATGACACCGGCGAGCAGTTCCCGTGCAGCCCGCACGTCGTCGAGACCGACCAGTTCCGTCATGCCCCGATCGTGCCACCCGGCTGGGGAGCCCTCTGCGGCGACACCGGCGTGGGTGACGGTGATCCACTCGACATCCCCTGATACCGGGGTATCAACAGTGCCTCGACAGGGCGATTCCACGGGACTCGAGTGGATCAGCCCCGGGACTGGACCTCCGGGGCCCCGAGACCGACCCGGGGGTAACCGGGAGCGTGCCGCGCCCACGGTGCGGCCAGCTCGAACTGGCCGGCCACACCGAGCAGCAGCAGCTCCGAGCCCGGCGGACCGACGATCTGCACGGCGACCGGCAGACCGTCCGGGCGGCGGCCGACCGGCACCACGATCGCCGGCAGGCCGGCGATGTTCCACGGCGCGGCGAACGGGGCGTACCGGATGTTGGCTGTCATGTTCGCCCGCCAGGACCTGTCGGACCAGCGCGCCGCCTCCGGTGGTGCGCTGGCCAGCGCCGGGGTGAGCAGCAGGTCGACCGAGTGGTCGGTGAAGAAGTCGACAGAGCGTTGCCGCCACGCGGCCCGGTCCGCCTCCCGCACGTAACCGCGACGCTGCGCCCACTCGCCCAGGGCGACGTGCCGACGGGTACGCCGTTGCAGACCCCGGCGGTCCAACCCGGCGGCCCGCACGTCGGTGGCGGCGGCGGCGAGCCAGGTGGCGATGCCCTGCAGGCCCAGCGCGGTGGGGTAGACCGGATCGGCCGGCACGGTGTCGTGCCCGGCGGCGGCGAGGAGCCGACCGGCGGCGGCGACCGCGTCCCGGTTGGGGGCGTCCGCTGCGACACCCCGCACCGGGGAGCGCAGCGAGACACCCACCCGCAGCCGTTGCGGCGGAACCAGCTTCTCGGCCCGCCGGCCGGCGAGCACCGAGAAGCCCACCGCCGCGTCGGCGACCGTGCTGGTCAGCATGCCGTGCTCGGTGAGGCCGAACCAGTCGTCCGCGCCGAGCTGGCACGGGACCACACCCCGACCCGGCTTGAGCCCGACCAGCCCGCAACAGGCCGCCGGGATCCGGATCGAGCCGAGACCGTCGTTCGCGTGCGCGATCGGCACCAGCCCGGCGGCCACCGCGGCGGCCGCGCCACCGGAGGACCCACCGGGGGTACGCGTGCTGTCCCACGGATTGCGGGTCACCGCGTGGTCGTCGTCGGTGACCGCCCACAGCCCCAGCTCCGGCATCCGGGTCACACCGAGGATCACCGCGCCGGCGCCGCGCAACCGGCGCACCACCTCGTGGTCGGCCTCCGCGACGTCGCTGCGTGCCGCCGCCGACCCGTTCCAGGTGGGCAGGCCGGCGACCGGAGTGTTCTCCTTGACCGCCACCGGCACCCCGGCCAGTGGCAGGTTGGCCAGGTCCTCCTGCTCGTCGACCTTCTCCGCCTCGGTGATCGCCTCACCGCCGCGGACGACGCGGAACGCGGCCAGCTCGCGGTCGGCACGGGCGATGTACTCAAGGTGGTCGGCGACGACCTGGGTGGCCGACACGTCACCTCGGCGTACGCCCCGGGCGATCTGCTTGGCGGTCGCCCCGACCCAGGTCGCCATGATGTCCTGCACGGCCATCCTCCCCAGCGGTCAGCCCAGCGCCTGCTCCAGATCGGCGAGTAGGTCGTCGACCGTCTCGATGCCGACAGACAGTCGCACGAGATCGCCGGGAACTTCAAGCGGCGAGCCGGCAGCACTTGCGTGTGTCATCCGACCCGGGTGCTCGATCAGGGACTCCACGCCTCCCAGCGACTCGGCGAGCACGAAGAGCTTGGCGCGGTTGCAGATGTCCACGGCGTGCTCCTCACCACCCGCGGCACGGAACGAGATCATGCCGCCGAACCGGCGCATCTGCTTGGCGGCGATCTCGTGACCGGGGTGCGACGGCAGCCCGGGGTAGAGCACCTGGGCCACCTTGGCGTGCCCGTCGAGGTACGCGGCCAGCCGCTCGGCGTTGTCACAGTGCCGGTCCATGCGTACGCCGAGGGTCTTGATGCCGCGCAGGGTGAGCCAGGCGTCGAAGGGGCCGTTGATCGCGCCCATCGCGTTCTGGTGGTAGCGCAACTCCTCGCCGAGCGCGGCGTCCGCGACGACCAGGGCGCCACCGACCACGTCGGAGTGCCCGCCGACGTACTTGGTGGTGGAGTGCACCACCACGTCCGCGCCGAACGCGATCGGCTGTTGCAGGTACGGCGAGGCGAAGGTGTTGTCGACCACCAACAGAGCGTCCGCGTCGTGTGCCACGGCGGCCAGGGCGGCGATGTCGGCGATGCCCAGCAGCGGGTTGGTCGGCGTCTCCAGCCAGACGATCTTCGTGCGGCCGGGCCGCATCGCCGCCCGGATCGCCGCCGGGTCGGAGACCTTCGCCGGGGTGAACTCCAGGCCCCAGCGCTGGGCGACCCGGGCGAACAGCCGGTACGTGCCGCCGTAGGCGTCGTCCGGGATCACCACGTGGTCGCCCGGCTGGCAGACGGTCCGCAGCAGGGCGTCCTCCGCCGCCAGACCGCTGGCGAAGGCGAGCCCCACCGGCCCACCCTCCAGCGCTGCCAGGCACTCCTGGAGCGCGTCCCGGGTCGGGTTACCGGAGCGGCTGTACTCGTAGCCGAGCCGGGGCGCGCCGACGGCGTCCTGGGCGTACGTGCTGGTCTGGTAGATCGGTGGAATCACCGCGCCGGTCCGCGCCTCGGGGTCCTGACCGGCGTGGATCGCGAGCGTGTCGAAGCCGTGGGTCATTCTGGTGAGGCTAGTGCCCCGACGCAGAGGGCTGGCACGGAACCCGCGCTCCTGGGCGGGGCCGGACCGTCTGGCCCGGCCCCGCACACACCGACGATCCGCCGGCGGGCCGGTCAGCCGGCCGGAACGGGCAGGACGTGCAGGGTGACCGGGTGGGCCCCGGTCCAGTCGTAGGACACCGCGTAGACCCGGGCTCCGTTGGGCGCCCAGGCCAGCGCACCCGGACTGAGCGCGTCGCCCAGCTCGAAGTGGGCCAGCTCGGTGCCGTCGACCCGGAAGACGAACACGTCCGGGTCATACAGGGCGTCCGCTCCGCCGGCGATCCTGGTGCCGTCGCGGGACACCTCGACCGCATTCGGGTACGAACCGGTGGGATAGGTCGCCGACGGGGTGCTGATGTCGGCGAACGGGAACGCCTGCACCACGTACGGGGCGCCGGAGGCGGTGAAGACGGTGGTGCCGGTGGGGTCGAGCGCGACGTCTCGCAGGTAGCTGCCGACCGCCATGAAGTCGTTCTCCCGGGGTGCGCTCAGTGCGCCCCCGGCGCCGATCGTGTACGCGTACACCGACGCGGGACTCAACCCGGGCTGCCCGGCCAGCAACACCGAACGGTTCTGGCTGGCGGCGGTCAGCAGCGGGGCGTCGTAGAAGTCCTGGCCGGTGGCCACCCCGGTGGTCACCAGGGCCGGCTGGCGTCCCAGGTCGATCCGGCCGATGTTGCCGCCCCACTGGTCACAGCCGTAGCCGAACCACAGGTAGCGCCCGGTCAACGCGAGTGACGACGGGCACTCCCCCTCGCCGGTGTCGTACCGGGCCGACTCGACAAGCGTCCCGGTGTTGAAGGCGGCGATGGCGTTGGCGCTGGGCAGCGCCACGTAGAGCGTCTGCCGGTCGGCACTGAGCAGCAGGTCGCTGGGGCCGGGCAGCCCCGACAGGGTGCCGACCACGGTGCCCGTCGCGCTGGTCACCACGACCTCGGTCGAGGAGTAGCCACCACTGACGAAGACCCGGTCACCGGCCGACACCACGTCGGCCACCCCCGGCAGTGACAGCGGGGTGGCCGTCTGCGCGGGAGCCGCCTGGGCGGGGGTCGAGATCGCGGCGGTCAGCAGCCCGACGGTCAGGGCGGCCAGGGCCAGAGTCGGGCGTCTTCTGATGAGCAAGGTGCGTCCTTTCGAGGTTCGACGAACGGGACCCGGACAGCCGGGGTCGTCAGGTCGACACGAGGAATCTGCGGACGCCGTCCACGCGGCAGCCCGCCTCGGCCGACCGGCCGGGCGTCGCTGTCGCGACAGCACGTCTTCCCCCCGTGTGCTTATCCAGACTTGTCTATGACTATCACAGTCGATGCGTGCGTGGGGGGCGCCGTGGTCCGTCCGCCCCGGCATAGCCTGAGCCGATGAGCGGTTGCGTGTTCTGCGGGATCGTGGCGGGTGAGGTGCCGGCGTTCCGGGTGGCCGACACCCCGGACGGGGTGGCGTTCCTGGACACCCGACCGGTGTTCAAGGGGCATGTGCTCGTGGTGCCCCGAGTCCACCTGGTGACCCTTGCCGAGTTGCCGGCGGACCTGCTGCCCGGCTACTTCGCGCTGGTCCAGCGCCTGGCGGTGGCCGTGGAGACCGGTCTGGGGGCCGGTGGGACGTTCGTGGCCATGAACAACAAGGTGTCCCAGTCCGTCCCGCACCTGCACACCCACGTGGTCCCACGGACCAAGGGGGACGGGCTGCGGGGCTTCTTCTGGCCGCGTACCCGCTACGAGGACGACGCCGAGGCCGGGACCTACGCGGAACGGGTTGCCGCCGCACTCCCGGGCGGGGCCTGAGTCACACCGGCGCGGGTAAGGAAGGTGGACCCACGGGTGTTACACGCTGGGAGAGGTACGAGAGGAGATCCCCACGTGTTTTTGCGCCGTATGAACGCTGAGATGGTTTCGCCCGACCAGGCCCTGCCGGGCCGTCCGATCGCCATGCCGGTCGCCGACCGCCACGAGGTGCTGGGCACCCCGTTGAAGGGCCCGTTCCCGGAGGGCCTGCAGGTCGCGGTCTTCGGCATGGGCTGTTTCTGGGGAGCCGAGCGGCTGTTCTGGACGCTGCCGGGCGTCTACACCACCTCCGCCGGGTACGCGGGTGGCATCACCAAGAACCCGACGTACGAGGAGACGTGTTCCGGCCGGACCGGGCACGCCGAGGTCGTCCAGGTGGTGTACGACCCCAGCAAGATCAACTATGAGGACCTGCTGAAGGTCTTCTGGGAGAACCACGACCCGACCCAGGGCATGCGCCAGGGCAACGACGTGGGCACCCAGTACCGCTCGGCGATCTACACGACCACCGACGAGCAGCGGACCATCGCCGAGTCGTCCCGGGACGCGTTCCAGCCGATCGTGAGCCGGGCCGGCAAGGGTGAGATCACCACCGAGATCGCTCCGCTGGGCAACTATTTCTTCGCCGAGGACTACCACCAGCAGTACCTCGCACCGACGAAGAACCCGAACGGCTACTGCAACCACGGCCCGAACGGCATGACCTGCCCGGTGGGCGTGGCCAAGGTCGACAGCGCGCTCTGAGCGCAAGTGCGACGATGACGGAATGGTCAATGGCGGATCAGGCGACGACGCGCGGCGGGTGTGGATCTTTCACGGCGATGCGGCGCGCTTCGCCTCCGGCGTCTTCGACGACAAGGTCGCAGCGCTTGAATGGATCGCCCGCCACGGGATCACAGGCATCCTCGCCGAATACCAGGTCGGCGATGGCTGTTACGACTTCGCGGTGCGCGAGGGCAGGTTTCATGACACCAAGAAGAGTCACGGCTCACCCGACCACGTCGCCTCCTTTTCTTCGGGCCTCGCGCACGTTCACGTGCGCGAGGGCCAGCCGGATCTCTAGAGGTAGCCGGCAGGCGGAGTCGAACGGGCTGAGTTGCCCGGTCGGCGTGGCCCGCGTCGGCGGCTGACCGCCATTGCGTTGACGGGCAAGGCCACCGGGTCGGGACCCGGTGGCCTTGTTCGGCGTTGGGCTCAATGGTCGCCAACAACAGCGCTGCCCCACCCGCCGACTGTCCCTGCTCGCCCCGGCATGCCCGTCCGCGCCGTGCGCCTGGACCGGTCTCGTACGCACACGGAGACGAGGATCTGACACCGGCCGCATCTTCCACAATGAGCGCGGAATCGTCCGCGTCGAGCCAGTAGCGCTGCCCCGGCTGGACAAGCACGGGCCACCGCAGAACCAGCGGCGCGCCGCCGCCCAGGCTCACCTCGGAAATGAGCGTCAACCGCTCTGCGCGCGTTTCGCCTGCCATCGGCCAACGATAGTCCGGGCCCCACCGGCCGGCCGACGTGCGTTTGCTACGTCTCCGCGACGTACACGCCCGACCCTCGGACGCCAACCACGATCCCCCGCGCCTTCAGCCCTTCAACGGCGCGCGCCACTGTGCGCCGGGCCGAGCCATACTCATCGGCCAGCGCGTCGTACGTCGGGAGGCGCTGGCCGCGCGGAAACTCGCCAGCGCCGATGCGCCGTAGCAAATCGGCTTCGATCTCGTGCGCGGTGTGGGGTATCGGCACGCGCACAGGCTGCGCCTACCCGTGGCAGGGACTACTTACACCCATTGCCCTACTGGCACTACTGGCACTACTGTCATTCCTGCGCGGTGGGTAGTGGATCTGGGATCGGTGCCCGTCGCTGCACCCAAGGGGCGTCCGCAGGTCCCGTCGATCATGCGGGCGCCCCTCACTCGGCAGGGGGTAGCGATGTTCAGTGCGCGGGCAGAGGGCGATCAGCCGGTGCGGGTGCCAGTCGAGTCAGAGGTGTCGACGTGGAACATCGTCGTCACAGGCCGAGTTACGTGCGGCAAATGCTGGCGGGCGCTACGGATAGACGCAGCCACGACACCCGGCGAGATTGCCGAAGTCGTCGGTGATCATCGGGAACGCTGCACGCGGACGCACCTACGGCCGGCACCCTAGCTCCGAACAACTCTGCGGTCCCACCGCCGGAGTAGTGGATCTTTCCCGGACGGTCCTGAACGAAACCGCTGGCCTGGACGACCTCCACCGCTACATCAACCGCGACGTGCTGATTCAGCTCTGGCCGTCGATCTGGCTGCCTCGTGCCGTGCGTCGTGCGTGGGGAGAGCGATTTCCTGAACTTCGCCTCGCTCCCCGCCGCGCCATACAACCTGGTGCCGCCTCATCAGTTCAAGATCAGCAGTATCGCCTTCGCTGCGGCTGACCGCTTCAGCTTCGCGCTGGCCGCCGGCTGCGCGGTGAGCCTCGCGGCACGTGCAGCCGACTCCGCGACGTGACTCGTCCTGACGACCACCCCTGAGCCGGATGACAGGCGGCCGGCCATTCCCATCTGACCCTGTGATCGAAATCCGTTGCCGACCCCGCCGGAGACTCGATAACGTGGCCGTACACGTGAAAGGAGGTGGTCCAGACTTGTATAGCAATCGGACTCGTGAGGTGGCTGTCAGCTAGCCGCTGTCCTCGACAGTGATCGGTCCGCCGCGAGGCGGGCACCAGCACCATCGTCGAGACCGTGTGGCAGCGGTGCGGCGAATCCACGACAGCCACCCGACCCCCGGGGTGCCGGCCAAGTCCAGCCGGCCCGCGCACCAGCGCGGAGCGCCCCGGGGGTCGCTCCATCTCCGGGAGCGGCGATGTCCATGCGCGAGCTGGTGATTCTCGGAACGGCCAGCCAGGCGCCGACCCGTCAGCGCAACCACAACGGGTACGTGCTGCGCTGGGACGATGAGGTGATCCTCTTCGACCCGGGCGAGGGCACCCAGCGCCAGTTCCTCCACACCACGGTCACGGCCACCGACCTGACCCGCATCTGCGTCACCCACTTCCACGGTGACCACTGCCTCGGCCTGCCCGGCACCATCCAGCGACTCTCCCTGGACCGGGTGCCGCACCCGGTCGCCGTGCACTTCCCGGCGGGCGGCGCCGAATACTTCGCCCGGCTGCGGCACGCCACCTCCTTCCACGAGACCGCCGAACTTCAGGTCACCCCGATCGAGGAGGACGGGCAGCGGATCACCCTGGGCTGCGGCACCCTGGAGGCACGCCGGCTGCGGCACCCCATCGAGACGTACGGCTATCGCCTGGTCGAGCCGGACGGCCACCGGATGCTGCCGGAGCGGCTGTCCGCGTACGGCATCAGTGGGCCGGCGGTCGGCGAGCTGATCCGCGTCGGGCACCTGGACCTCGACGGGCGTCGCGTCACCCGTGACGAGGTGAGCGTTCCGCGGCCGGGTCAGCGGTTCGCGTTCGTGATGGACACCGGCCTCTGCGACGGGGTGTACGCCCTCGCCGAGCACGCCGACCTGCTGGTCATCGAGTCGACCTTCCTGGAGTCGGAGGCCGCGCTCGCCGCCGAGGTCGGCCACCTGACCGCGGCGCAGGCCGCTCGGGTGGCGACCGAGTCCGGGGTACGCCGGCTCGTGCTCACCCACTTCTCCCAGCGCTACCCGGACCCGCGCCGGTTCCACGACGAGGCCCGCGCGCACTTCGACGGCGACCTGATCATCGCCGAGGACCTGACCACGGTGCAGCTCCCACCCCGCCGGGTAGCCTCGGCCGGATGACCGTCTCGCTCCGCCCCGCGACCGCTCGCGACATGATGGCGGTGGGAGCCCTGCACCAGCGCTCCCGGATCGCCGCGTACTCCGCCTTCCTGCCGGCCGAGGCGTTGGCCGACCCGACGCCGGAGGCGATGGGGCGGTACTGGGCGGAGCGGTGGCAGTGGGAGCGGGACAACCACCGGATGACAGTGGCCGAACGGGGCGGGGCGCTTGTCGGGTTCAGCTACCTGGGTCCGGACGACGAGGACGACCCCGCCACCGGACTGCTCAACGCGATCCATCTCGACCCTGCCGAGCAGGGCCGGGGCACCGGTCGCATGCTCATGGTCGACACGTTGGAGGCCATGCGGGCACGTGGTTGGCGGCGCGCGGTGCTCTGGGTGTTGCGGGAGAACGCGCACGCCCGCGCCTTCTACGAGCGCGGCGGTTGGACCCCGACGGGCACCGAACGGGACGAGGCGATCGGATCAGCCCCGACCCGCCAACTCCGCTACACCCGCCCCCTCTAGCCCTGTCCCACCCCACCCCGCCCCACCCCGCCCTGCCCCACCCCGCCCCGCCCCGCCCCGCGTCGATCTTGCACTTTCTGTCGTGCGTATGTCGTTGATGCGGCATATGCGGGGACAGAAAGTGCAAGATCGACGGGGCAACGGGGGCGGGGAGGGCGGGGCGGGGTTGGGGTTGGGGTTGGGGTTGGGGTTGGGGTTGGGGTTGGGGTTGGGGTTGGGGCTGGGCTAGTGGGCGCCCAGGTGGGACAGGAGGTCCTGGCGGGTGAGGACGCCCTTGGGCTTGCCGTCGACCAGGACCAGGGCGGCGTCGGACTTCTCCAGCAGGCCGACCGCCTCGCTGACCGGCTGGCCGCCACCGATCATCGGCAGCGGGTCGCCCATGTGCCGCTCGATCGTGTCGTGCAGGTGGGCCTGGCCGGTGAAGAGCGCGTCGAGCAGGTCCCGCTCGGCGATCGAGCCGGCCACCTCACCTGTCACCACCGGCGGCTCGGCCTTGAGCACCGGCAGTTGGGAGACGCCGTACTCGCGCATGTAGTCGATGGCGTCGCGAACCGTCTCGGTGGGGTGCACGTGCACCAACTCGGGCAGCCCGCCCGGCTTGCTGGCCAGCGCGTCGGCCACGGTCGGCTCGGCGCCCGAGTTGTCGAGGAAGCCGTACCGGGCCATCCACGAGTCGTTGAAGATCTTGGAAAGGTAGCCCCGGCCGCCGTCCGGTAGCAGCACCACCACCACGTCGTCCGGGCCGGCCCTGCGGGCGACCTCCAGCGCGGCGACCACCGCCATCCCGCAGGAGCCGCCGACCAGCAGCCCCTCCTCGCGGGCCAGCCGCCGGGTCATCTCGAAGGACGCCTTGTCGGAAACCTCGACGATCTCGTCGGCGACGCTCCTGTCGTACGTCTCCGGCCAGAAGTCCTCGCCGACGCCCTCCACCAGGTACGGACGGCCGGTGCCGCCGGAGTAGACGGAACCCTCCGGGTCGGCCCCGATGATCCGGACCCGGCCCTCGGAGGCCTCCTTGAGGTACTGGCCGATGCCGGAGATGGTGCCGCCGGTGCCGACGCCAGTCACGAAGTGGGTGAGCCCGCCCTCGGTCTGCTTCCACAGCTCCGGGCCGGTGGTCTCGTAGTGCGAGCGCGGGTTGGCCGGGTTGCTGTACTGGTCGGGCTTCCAGGCGCCGGGGATCTCGCGGGTCAGCCGGTCGGAGACGTTGTAGTACGAGCGGGGGTCCTCCGGGGCGACAGCGGTCGGGCAGACCACCACCTCGGCGCCGTACGCCCGGAGCACGTCCTGCTTGTCCTGGCTGACCTTGTCGGGGCAGACGAAGACACACTTGTAGCCCTTGAGCTGGGCCACCAGGGCCAGCCCGACACCTGTGTTGCCGCTTGTCGGCTCGACGATGGTGCCGCCGGGCTTGAGCAGGCCGGCGGCCTCGGCGTCCTCCACCATCCGCAGCGCGATCCGGTCCTTGACCGAGCCGCCCGGGTTGACGTACTCCACCTTGGCCAGCACGGTGGCCTGGATGCCCGCGGTGACGTTACGCAGACGGACCAGCGGGGTGTTGCCGATCATGTCGACGACGTTGTCGTAGAACTGCACGGTGTGCCCTTCGTTGCGGCGCCGGCAACGGCGGCCGGGCAGACGTTTCCTCGCCGTCCAGCGTACGTGTCGTCAGGGCACCAGGCCCCCGGGGATGACCGAGCTGCGCCCCGCCTCCCACTGGAGGAAGCGGTCGGTCTCGGCGAGCACGCTGCCCGCCAACCACGTGATCATGACCGCGTCGTCGGCCAGCCCGAAGATCGCCAGCGGGATCTCCGGGAGCAGGTCGATGGGCGAGACGATGTACGCCGTCGCCGCCGTCATCAGGGCCAGCCGAAGGCCGCCGTCGTACTCCCCCTTGGTGGTGGCCCGGATCATCCGGGGCAGGGCGGCCAGCCGGGTGCCCAGCGACGGCCCCCCGCGTGCCCCTGCCGTCAGTGCCCGCGCCAGGGCCGCGAAGGCCGCGCTGCGCTTCAGTGTCTTCCCCATCGTCGCGCTCCTCTCCGCCGGATCAGCGTGGCGGGTCGGCGCAAGTCCGCCGGCCTCCGCCCTACGGATACCCCGTCGCGTCGGTTTCCAGGCACTCGGGTGCCGTCACGACGACAGCGGCATGTCGGGGCGGCGCGATAATGTCGCGGTATGGGGGTGGCTGATTCCGTCGTACCCGGTGAGCGCTGGCGGCAGACCTTGCGGTTCGCCCGCCTGGCGGCGATCGGGACAGGCGCCACCGCGGCGGCCGCGGTGGCGACCGGCGGGGTGCTGCTCGGCCAGGCCCGGCAGGCCCGGCGCACCATCCCGATGGCCGAGGCGCCGCCCCCGCGCATCGACGGGATCTACGGCGCGAAGTTCCCCGGTCCGGCCCTCACCATGGTCGTGCTCGGTGACTCGTCGGCCGCCGGCTACGGGGTGCACCGCCGTCGGGAGACGCCCGGGGCGCTGCTCGCCACCGGCCTGTCCCGTCGACTGCACCGGCCTGTGCAACTGCACCGCTTCGCGGTGGTCGGTGCCATCTCCGCGGCGCTGCGCCACCAGGTGGAGGCGGCGCTGGAGTGCCGACCCGACATCGCGGTGATCCTCATCGGCGGCAATGACATCACCAACCGGACCCCGCGTGGGCTGGCGGTGCGCTACCTGGTCGAGGCGGTGCACACGCTGCGTGACGCCGGGTGCGAAGCGGTCGTCGGCACCTGCCCCGACCTGGGTGCGATCCGCCCGATCCAGCCCCCGCTGCGGTGGCTGGCGCACCGGTGGAGCCGTCAACTCGCCGCGGCCCAGACGGTCGCCGTGGTGGAGGCGGGCGGTTGGACGGTCTCCCTCGGTGATCTCCTCGGCCCCCGGTTCGCGGCGGAGCCGACCCGGATGTTCGCGTGGGACCGGTTCCATCCCTCCGCCGAGGGGTACGCGATGGCCGCCGCCGCGCTCCTGCCGACCATGCTGTCCGCGCTCGGCGCAGGGCAGGAACGACGGGCCACACCGACGTGGGGAGAGGGCGTACGGTCGCTGCCGGAGGCCGCTGCGGAGGCGGCCCGGCACGCCGGCACCGAGGTCAGCGGCACCCAGGTCCGGGGCCGCGACCGGGGGCCGGCCGGCCGGTGGGCGCAGTTGCGCCGCCGGGCGTTCTTCGGTGTCGGCGCGGTGCCGCAGCACGGATCCGCCCCGGACGCCTCGACAGTGGAGGGACTGGCATGAACGAGCGCAGCGAGCGGGGCATCACCGCCGGCCTCGCCGGCCGACTGGGCCGGGCGGCGGCGTTCTCGCTGCTCGCCGGCACCGTGGGCGGCGCGGCCGTCCTGGCCGGTGAGGCGTTCGTCGCCCGGCACCGGCGCTACGCCCAACCGGAGCTGGGGCTGGCCCTGCGGGCCACGATCGGCCGGGCGGGCGCTCCGCCGCTGCGGCTCGTGCTGCTCGGCGACTCGTCGGCGCTCGGTGTGGGCGTCGACCGTCTCGACGACACCATCGGCGGACAGTTGGCCAACCTGCTCGCCGAGGGCCCGACCGGTCGGCGCGTGCACCTGTCCAGCGTCGGCGTCTCCGGTTCCCGCTCGACGGACCTCGCCACCCAGGTGGCCCGAGCCCTGCTCGGTGAACGGCCCGACGTGGCGCTGATCCTGATCGGCGCGAACGACGCCACCGGGCTGCGCCGCCCCTCCGACGCGGCGGCCTATCTCGCCGCCGCGGTGCACCGGCTGCGGGAGGCGCGGGTCGAGGTGGTGGTGGGCACCTGCCCCGACCTCGGCGCGGTGCGTGCCATCGCACCGCCATTGCGCCAGGTGATCGGCTGGTCCGGGCGTCGGATGGCTCGCGCGCAGACCGCCGCCGTGCTGGACGCGGGTGGCTCGGTGGTCGACCTCGCCACCGAGACCGGGCCGGTGTTCCGGGCCGACGCGGGGACGCTCTGCCACGACGGTTTCCACCCCTCCGCCGACGGCTACCGGGTGTGGGCGCACGCGCTGCTGCCCGCCGTCGTCGCCGCGGCGACTGTCGCGACCCGGCGCTAGATCGTCCCCGGCCAGGGTGACATTTCCCGCCGCGCCGGCTCCTTCCGCGCCATGTTACTGACGGGTTAACGTTGGCTCATGCCGATTGAGTCGTCCCGCGACGCCGTCATCGTCGCCACCGCCCGCTCCCCCATCGGCCGGGCGCACAAGGGGTCCCTGCGCGACGTCCGCAGCGACGACCTCGCCGCGACAATCGTCCAGGCCGCACTGGACAAGGTCCCCGCGCTCGACCCGACCACCATCGACGACCTCTACCTCGGGTGCGGCCTGCCCGGGGGCGAGCAGGGCTTCAACATGGCCCGGGTGGTGTCCACCCTGCTCGGTCTGGACACTGTGCCCGGTGCCACCCTGACCCGCTACTGCGCCTCGTCGTTGCAGACCACCCGGATGGCGATGCACGCGATCCGGGCCGGCGAGGGTGACGTGTTCGTCTCCGCGGGTGTGGAGATGGTCTCCCGCTATGCCCGGGGCAGCTCCGACGGGCTGCCGCCCGAGGCGCAGGCGCTTGTCGGCGGCGGTTGGGAGAACCCGCGCTTCGGGGCGGCCAGCGAGCGCTCGAAGCGCCGCGCGCAGGGCGGCGCCGAGGCGTGGACCGACCCGCGCGAGGCCGGTGAGCTGCCCGACATCTACCTGACCATGGGGCAGACCGCGGAAAACCTGGCCCAGGTGTACGACGTGACCCGCGCCGACATGGACGAGTTCGGCGTACGCAGCCAGAACCTCGCCGAGAAGGCCATCGCCGACGGCTTCTGGGCCCGGGAGATCACCCCGGTCACCACGCCGAACGGCACCGTGGTGAGCACCGACGACGGCCCCCGGGCCGGTGTCACCCTGGACGCGGTCGCCGGCCTGAAGCCGGTGTTCCGTCCGGATGGTCGGATCACCGCGGGCAACTGCTGCCCGCTCAACGACGGCGCGGCAGCCGTCGTGGTGATGAGCGCCCAGCGGGCCGAGGAGTTGGGGCTGACCCCGTTGGCCCGGATCGTCTCCACAGGTGTGACAGCCCTGTCGCCGGAGATCATGGGCCTCGGGCCGGTCGAGGCGTCCCGGCAGGCGCTGCGCCGGGCCGGCATGACAATCGACGACGTCGACCTCGTCGAGATCAACGAGGCCTTCGCGGCGCAGGTCATTCCGTCCTACCGCGAGCTGGGCATCCCGGAGGAGAAGCTGAACGTGATGGGCGGCGCGATCGCGGTCGGCCACCCGTTCGGTATGACCGGCGCCCGGATCACCGGCACCCTGCTCAACGCCCTGGAGTGGCACGACAAGACCATCGGCCTGGAGACCATGTGCGTGGGCGGCGGCCAGGGCATGGCCATGGTGCTCGAACGGCTCAACTGAGCTGACGCCCGGCCGGCCCGCGGGGTCGCGGGGCGGGCCTCAAAGCTCGTAGGTGGGCCTCAGAGCGCGCTGCGGGTCGCCGTCACCTCGGCGGCGGCCCGTGTCAGCACCTCGTCGTCGACCCCGGTGGCCCGCAGGTCGGCCGTCACCACCCGCAACTGATCGGGCAGCGCCAGGTCGTTGTCCAGGCGGGGCACGACCCGGCGCGGTTCACCCTCGGTGTCGGCGGCCAGGTTGGCCACCTCCTGCACCAACCTGTGCACCAGGTCGGCGCGGGGTACGTTGCCGGTGGTCGCGACCGCCGCCCAGCGCGGCTGCTGCCAGTGCTCGACCTGACGGACCAGCAACCGCACGGCCTGGTCCAACTCTGCTGCGCTCATCGCCACCGAGTCTACGGCCGGCCGACGCGTCGCCCGAGATCGACTCGATTTCCTGAAAGCCGTGGCATCACCGCGACCCGGACACCCCGACTTCATGAAAGCCGAGTCGATCATGCTGCCGGCCGGGCGGGCAGGGTGGGGCCCGCTGGCAGCGCCGGTCAGCGGCGCAGGTAGCTGAGCAGCCGTAGCAGCTGCCAGTAGAGGAACACCAGGCCGGTGAGCAGGCCGAACGCGCTCAGCCACGCGTACCGGCGGGGTCGACCGTCGCGCACCGAGCGCTCGACGAGGTCGAAGTCCAGGATGAAACTGAACGCACCGGCGATGATGGCCACCACCGAGAAGGCGTACGGCAGCCAGCCCACCTGCCCACTGACGCTGTAGACCGCCAGACCCGGCCGGCCGGAGATCAGGTACGACACCAGGTTGACCACGCTGAGCACGGCGATCCCGAGCAGCGTCCCGATCACCAGGCGGGCCAGCCGGGGCGTCGCCCGGATCACCCGGGCCCGGTAGAGCGCCGCCATGCCGAGGAAGACGCCGAACGTGCCGGCCACCGCCTGCACCACGATGCCCGGGTAGACCTGCTCGAAGGTGCGACTCGCCACCCCGAGCAGCAGGCCCTGGAGCACCGCGTAGCCGACGATCGGCACCGGATTGGTGATGCCCCGCAACGAGATGACCAGGACCAGCGCGATCGAGGCGAGCGCGCTGCCGGCCAGCGCGGCGCCGAGCCAGGCCGCGTCCGGGACCACCGCCCAGGACACCGCCGCCGCCACACCGGTGACCAGCAACAACCCGACGGTACGGGTCACCACGTCGTCGACGGTCATCGGCTCGACGTCGCGGGCGCCGAGCACCCGGGACTCCACCCGGCCGGTCTCGTCCAGCCGGTTGAGCACCGGGTTGTTGCTGCGCACCGCCGCCTCCTTGGCCCGCGTACCCCCAGGGCTTGTGTCACGCCCTCGCAGTCACTCTGCCCCGGACGGACCGGCGGCGGCGGGGAAACGGCGCCGACGACGGCGCCCGCCCCCGCCGAAGCGGGAGCGGGCGCCGGTCGGCGGTGCGGACGAGGTCAGTCGTCGCCCTGGAAGTAGCTCAGCAGGCGCAGGATCTCGATGTAGAGCCAGACCAGGCTGACCAGGATGCCGAACGCGGCCACCCAGGAGTAGCGCTGCGGCAGGCCCATCCGGACGCCGTCCTCGATCTCCTTGAAGCTGAGCACGAAGCTCAGCGAGGCGACCACGATGCAGACCAGGCTGAAGCCGATGGCCAACGGGCTGCCGTCACGCAGGCCGGTGTTGACGCCGAACAGCGCCAGCACCAGGTTGATCATCATGACGGCGAAGAGGCCGACCATCGCCGCGATCATGCCCTTGACGAACGCCGGGGTGGCCCGGATGACCTTCGCCCGGTAGAGCATCGCCATCAGGAAGAAGATGCCGAAGCTGGCCACCGCCGCCTGGAGCACGATGCCGTCGTAGAGCGACTCGAACGCCTTGCTGACCATGCCGACGAACACACCCTCGACGACCGCGTACGCGATGACGAGGGCCGGGTTGGCCATCCGGGAGAACGAGATGATCAAACCGAGGACCAGCCCGACCACTGCCGCGCCGATCCAGGCGGTGCCGACGAGCGCGTCGGGCACGAGCACCCAGGCTGCCGCGGCGGTGATGCCGAGGATGCCGAGGAGAGCGACGGTCTTGACGACGACGTCGTCGACGGTCATCGGCGCCACGGTGGGCGGCGCGGCCGGGTAACCGGCCTGGGACGGGTACTGCTGGGGAATGCCGGGCTGTCCGTACGGCCCGGCCGGGGCGTACCCGGCGGAACGCTCCCGCTCGGCCGCCTGGCCGAGCCGGGCGAGCACCGGGTTCGAGGTCTTCACTGTCTGGCCTCCCTCAGGGGGTCGTTGCACGTGAACGTGCCCTCCAAGAGTAAACGGCGCAGCCAAGTCCTGGTGATCACGAATGAGAATGTGTCGAGCTGAGGGGGGTGCCCGGGGCGGGGGTCGAACCCGCACGCCTTGCGGCAGCCGCTTTTAAGGCGGCCGTGTCTGCCTTTCCACCACCCGGGCGGGTGGCACCGGCGCGTCGACACGCGCTGTGCAGTGTCACCGTAACCGGTTAGCGGCGTCTCGACGTACCCAGCAGGGCTGGCCACATTAGGGTCGATCCCGTGAGCAGCGCAGCCCCCACGGCCCCCGACGCCGCCCCTGAGCAGGTCTTCCGCCTCGCCCAACGGGTCGACCGCCGGCCTCGGGTCACCCGCCTGCTGGAAGCCGTCCGCCGACACCGGGCGGATCTGCTTGTCGCTCTGGTCTGGGTCGCGCTCGCCGGCTGGCTCACCCACGGCATGTGGCCCGATCCGGCCGGCCGCACCCTGGCGCTCAACCCGGAGGACCAGACCCTCTACGAATGGTTCCTGGCGGTCGACGCCCGCGCGCTGCTCGGGGATTTCGACCTGCGTACCGACCGGCTCAACGCGCCCGACGGCGTCAACCTGATGGCCAACACCACGGTGATCGCGCTCGGCGTCGTCTTCGCGCCGGTCACCCTGCTGCTGGGCGCACCGGTCAGCTTCGCGCTGCTCGCCGCCGCCAACCTCGCCGGCACCGCTGTCGCCTGGTATCTGCTGTTCCACCGGATGCTGCGCGCCCGCCGGCTCGCCGCCGCGCTCGGCGGTGGCCTGTGCGGGTTCGGCCCCGGCATGGTCTCGCAGACCAACAGCCACCTGCACATGACCGCCCAGTGGCTGGTGCCGGTGATCGTCTGGCTGGTGGTCCGGCTGCTGCGGGCGGCCGACCCGGGCCCGGTGACCCCCGACGAGACCGGACGGGTCCGACCCGGCGGGCCGGACCGCCGACGGATGATCACCTCGGCGGCCGGGCTGGCCGGCGCGGTCAGCGCGCAGGTCTTCATCGGCGAGGAGGTGCTCTTCCTCGCCGCCGCCACGCTGCTGGTGATGGCGGTCAGCTACGCCGTGGCGGATCGGGACCTGGCCCGGCGGGCGCTGCCCGGCTTCGCCCGTGGGCTGGCCATCGCCGCCGGGCTCTCCCTGCTGGTGCTCGGCTATCCGCTGTGGTTCCAGTTCGCCGGCCCGCAGGGGGTTGCCGACGGCATGTTCACCCCGGCGTACTTCTCGGCCGATCTGGGCAGTTGGTGGGCGCTCTCCCCGCTGTCGGTGGCCGGCAGCGTCGAGGCGGCCCGGCTGACCACAGGTCCCGCCGAGTACAACACCTTCCTCGGCTGGCCCCTCCTGCTGGTCACCGTGGCCTGCGCGATCTGGGTCGGGCGACGGCGACTGGTCCTCGCCTGCGTCGTGGCGGGCCTCGTGATGGGTACGCTCTCGCTCGGCCCCGAGGTGGTGCTCGGTGGCACCAGGACCGCGCTACCCGGCCCGTACGCCCTGATCGGCGGACTCCCGGTGGTGGACGGGGCGTTGCCGATGCGGTTCGCGCTGGCGTTGCTGCCGATCGTCGCGACACTGCTCGTGCTCGCTGTCGACAGGGCTCTGCGCGGCACCGGTCGGGCCCGACGGCTGGTGCCACTTGCCGTCGGCGCGGCGCTGCTGCCGATCTTCCCGACTCCCCTGCCGACCATCGCTCGGCCCGCCGTGCCGGAGTTCATCACCGGCGGCCACTGGCGGGAGTGCGTACGCCCGGGTGGGGTGTTGGTTCCGGTGCCGCTGCCAACGCCCAAGGAACCCGGGCCGATGCGCTGGGCCACCGCCGCCGACGCCGCCTTCAGCCTGCCCGAGGGGTTCTTCATCGGCCCGTACGGGAGGCGCGGCACCGCGGCGATGGGCACCTTCAAGCAGCCCACCTCCGCTCTGCTGGCGGACGTCGCCCGGCGGGGTGGCCAGCCGACCATCGGCGACGAGCAGCGCCAGCAGGCCGCCTGGGACGCGGACTTCTGGGGTGCCTCCTGCGTGGTGCTGGCCGACGACGCCCCCCACGTGGAGAGCCTGCGCATCACCCTGGAGCAGCTCTACGGCCCCGCGACCCGGCTGGCCGACGCCTGGATCTGGCGGGTCTGACCACCGTCGTCGCACCCGAGCCCACGCAGAGAAGGGCCCCTGCTCGCCGGAACCGGTGAGCAGGGGCCCTCTTGGGTATCTCTGCGTCAGACGCGGGGGGCACCGACCGGCTGGGACGCCTCGGCGAACTCCTCGCGCGGGTCGTGCAGCTGCCCCAGGGCGACCACCTCACGCTTGAGGAAGAACGCCAGGGACCAGTCCACCACCACCCGGACCTTGCGGTTGAACGACGGGATCCGGCTCATGTGGTACGTCCGGTGCATGACCCACGCCGGCCAGCCGGTCATCTTGATCCCGTACACCTGGGCGACGCCCTTGTGCAGACCGAGGCTCGCGACGCTGCCGACGTGCTTGTGCTTGTAGTTGACCGGCTCGCGGCCCCGGATGACGGCCGTGATGTTGTCGGCCATCCGGGCGGCCTGGCGCACCGCGTGCTGCGCGCTCGGCGAGCAGAAGTTGCCCGGCTCCTTGGTGAGGTCCGGCACAGCGGCGCAGTCGCCGGCGCTCCACGCGCCCTCGACCACCTGGTCACCGTCGACCACCTGAAGCGTGGGCAGGCAGGTGATCCGGCGACGGTCGTCGCGCGGGAAGTCGGTCGCGTCCAGCATCGGCGACGGCTTCACACCCGCCGTCCAGACGATGGTGTCGGACCGGAAGCTGTCCCCGTCGGAGAGCTTGACCACCCCGTCGACGCAGGACTCGAGCCGGGTGTCCAGCCGGATGTCCATGTTGCGCTTCATCAGCTGCTGGACGGTGTAGGCGCCCATGTCCCGGTCGACCTCGGGCAGCACCCGCTGGGTCGCCTCGACAAGCACCCAGCGCACCTCGTCCTGGTTCAGCTCCGGGTAGTAGCGCAGGGCGTCGCGAGCCATGTCCTCCATCTCGGCGAGCGCCTCGATGCCGGCGTACCCACCGCCGACGAAGGTGAAGGTCAGCGCCGAACGGCGGACGTCGGCATCCGCCGTGGCGGCCGCCACGTCGAGCCGGTCCAGGACGTGGTTGCGCAGGTAGATCGCCTCGCCGATGGTCTTGAACCCGATGCCCTGCTCGTGCAGGCCGGGAATCGGCAGGGTGCGGGAGACCGAGCCCGGGGCCACGACCACGTGGTCGTACGGGATCTCCCGGGCCGGGCCGCTGATCGGCTGAACGGTGGCCACCTTGCGGTCGTGCTCGATCCGCGTGACCGTGCCGGCCACCATCTTGCACCGCTTCAACTCCCGGCGCAGCGGCACCACGGAGTGCCGTGGGGAGATGTTGCCCGCCGCGGCCTCGGGCAGGAACGGCTGATAGGTCATGTGCGGTTGGGGGTCCACCACCATGACCTCAGCCTCACGGGAGCTGAGCTTCTTCGACAGGCGCAGCGCCGCGTACAGACCGACGTGCCCGGCACCCACCACAAGGATCCGCTTCGGATTCACGTTGTCTATCTTTCCCCGGCCGGCTCAGGTAATGCCGCTCGCGGCCCCCATCTGTGACGGAGCACAACCCGTGTGACCTGCGTAACCCTCCGGTCGCAGCGGTCACCGCCGTCGCAGCAGCCAGCCCAGCAACGCCGCCGTCCCCACGGCCAGCAGCAACCCCAGCAGGGTCACCCACTGGTATCCGGCCTCGCCGCCCATGCCCGCGGCCTGCAACAACAGCACCCCGAGCACCGCGGTGCCCAGCAGAACGCCGCCCGCCCGCAGCAACCACCGGCTGATCAGCGCGGGGTCCACCACCGCGTCGTAGGGCAACAGCGCGGCAAGCGCGCAGAGGGTGTGCGCCAGGTAGAGCAGGGCGGCGACGGCGAGCAGCCGCCAGAGGGCGACCGGGCGGCCGTACCCGTCGGTGGCGAGCAGCCAACCGCCGACCGTGACCAACGCCGTGAAGACCGCCCAGACCCGACGCGGGCCGAACGCGGGAAACAGGGCGGCGACCGCCAGGAAGAGGAGGGGGCGGCCGGAAAACACCTCGGCGGGGAAGGCCAGGGCGAACCCGGCAAACACGACGGCGAAGATCCCGGCCCGAACCAGCAGCGGGGCGACGCTGATGCGGGCCACCGCCCTCTGTGCGGTCCGCACCCGCCCGGTCACCGCGTCGATCATCTGCCACCCACCCTCGGAGCCGTCGCCAACCGGGCCACGTCCCGCAACACCTGGTCCAGACTGCCGGCGCCGGCCCAGCGCACCACGGGGACGCCGTGCTCCCGGAGCTGCCCGATCATGACGTCCCGATCCAGACGCCACAGCCGGTACGCCACCTCGGCCCAGCCCAGGTTCTTCGGCGCGGAAAGGTCGGTCGGCAGTGTGTCGACGGCCACCACGAACCGCCCGGCGCGGGCCAGCCGGGCGAGCATCTGTGCCGACCGTTCGTCCAGCAACGGGGTCAACACCACCACCAGCGCGTCCGAGGAGAGCAGTTGCGGGCCGAAAACCTGGTCGTACGGCTCGTGCGAGGACGGGTGGACGTGCACGTCGAGCAGCCACTCCAGAACGGTCAGGTACTGCCGCCGCCCGGCGGCCGGACGCAGCCGGCGAGCTCCCGGCCCGTACTCCAGCAGGGAGACCCGGTCGCCGCGGTGCAGGTAGTGCTCGGCGATCGCGGCCGTGGCCCGGACCGTGGTGTCCAGCACCGAGGCCGCGCCGCTCACCCCGCCGGAGCGGCCTGCCTCGGCGAGCACGTCGAGCAGCACCACCACCTCCGCGTCGCGGTCGGAGAGCGTCGCCGCCACGTGCAACTGCCGGGCGCGCAACGACACCCGCCAGTCGATGCGGCGCAACCGGTCCCCCGGGGCGAAGATCCGTACCCCGGCCAACTCGCCGCCCTCGCCGGGCCGGCGGGAGTGGTGCGCCCCGACGAGCCCGGCGGCGCGGGGCATGGCCTCGACGGCCTCGAACGGCTCGGTACGCGGGTACACCCGCACCCGGACCGGCTCGGTGAGCACCGCACGGGAGACCAGCAGGCCGCCCGCAGTGGCGACCCGGGCACCGGCCGGTCCCACCGGATGCCGGCCCCAGCGCATGGCGTGGCCGGCCAGTTCCAGGTCCGCCACCGTCCCGGTCGGCACTGCGGTCACGAACGGCCGGTCGGCGAGGGAACGGCCCCTGCCGTTGGCCGGAGCCCCGCCGCTGGCCGGCGTCGCGGCGGCTGGCGGCACCTCGGGCACGTCCCCGTCCTGGGCGAAGCCGACCCGGTCGATGCGCAGCCACGGCGACACGCGGGAACGCACCACCACCAGGTCGTAGTCGACCGTGTCCGGATTGCCGACGCTCACCGCAGCCGTCAGGTCGCCGCCCTCGACAAGCGGCCCGTCCGCACCCTGGGTGATCCACACCTGCGGCAGCGCCGTGGGCCGGCGGCGAAGCGCGTACGCGGTGCCCAGCGCGAACGGGGCGGCCAGCACGATCAGGTCGACACGCCCCAGCAGCACACCCGCCACCAGCAGCAGGCCGGCGAGCAGCACCGCCCGGCCGAGCGCCCGGGTGGGTGCCCAGCCGGCGGCCGGTTCCGGCTCGGTGGCCATCGGCTCGGTCGGTCCGGTCATCAGTGCCGAGGCCCGCCCGCGGCGTAGCTGGGCAGCGCGCCGCTCGCCGGGGCGGGGGTGGCCTCCAGCACCTCGCCGACCACGAACGCCGGGTCGACCCGGCGCAGCCACATCTCCGGGCGCAGGGTGATCCGGTGGGCCAGGGCGGGAGCCGCGACCTCCTTGACGTCCTCCGGCACCACGTAGTCGCGTCCGCCGAACACCGCGCGGACCCGGGCCAGCAGCAGCAGCGCCAGCGATCCCCGCGGGGAGGCGCCGACCAGCACCGACGGGTGCTCCCGGGTGGCCGCGGTGAGGGAGACGATGTAGCGGCCGATGGAGTCCTCCACCACCACGTCCTCCAGGGCGGCCTGCATGGCCCGCAGCGTGGCGGCGTCGACCACCGCCTTGATGTCCGCCTCCTCACGGCGGCGGCTCATCCGGCGGCGGAGCACCTCCCACTCCTCCTCGTGCTGCGGGTAACCGAAGGAGACCCGCAGCAGGAACCGGTCCAGTTGCGCCTCGGGCAGCGGGTACGTGCCCTCGTACTCGATGGGGTTGGCGGTGGCCAGCACGTGGAACGGCTCGTCCAGCTTGTAGGTCACCCCCTCCACCGACACCTGCTTTTCCTGCATGGCCTCCAGCAGCGCGGACTGCGTCTTCGGCGGCGTCCGGTTGATCTCGTCGGCGAGCAGCAGGTTCGTGAAGACCGGCCCGGCCCGGAAGGTGAAGTCGCCGTTGCGCTGGTCGTAGAGGAACGAGCCGGTGACGTCGGCGGGGAGCAGGTCGGGGGTGAACTGCAACCGGCGGAAGTCCAGGCCCAGCGCCTGGGCGAACGAGCGAGCGGTGAGCGTCTTGCCCAGCCCCGGCAGATCTTCGAGCAGCACGTGACCGCCCGCCAGGATGCCGGCGAGGACCAGCTCCAACGCGTCCCGCTTGCCGACCACGACGGTGCCGACGGCGTCCAGGACCGCCCGAGCCAGGTGGCCGACCTCGGCGGGGGCAATGCTCCGGTCCACGTCGTTCATCAGATCTTCTCCAGTTCGGCGACGATCACCGCGAGGTCGCGTGGCGACGGGGTGCGGCGAGGCGGGGTCTCCAGGAACGTCCACAGCCGGTCACCCAGCAGGACACGGGCGCGGGCCGGGTCCGACTCGCGGGTGACGCCGTGCTTGAGGCGCATCCGCTCGTCGGCCAGTTCGGCGATCCGGGGCAGGACCACCCCGGTGAAACGTTCGGGTCGGGTCGTGGACCAGTCGAGCGGCCACTCCCAGCGATTGATCGCGGTGCGCAACGCGTCCCGGGCACCCCAGTTGTAGCTGCCGTCCTCCTCGCCCGTCCCGGCCCGGCCACCCGCCGGCGACGGAGGTGGCGGCGCGAGCAGGGCGGTGACCCGCCGGACCGCCGCCACGGCGAGCACCCCGGCGACGAGGACGGGCAGCGAGACCTGCAGGCCGACCGCGCGGAGGCCGACGAGCAGCACCGCGACGACCGCGGCGGCCCACGCGAGGGCGCGTACCACCGGACCGACCCGGGACCGGGACTCCTGCGGGCCTCTCGGCGCCGCCTCCTCCTCGGACCCGAGCAGGTCGTCGATGCTGGTGCTGCTCATGGGGTCACCGCCGTGAGCTCTCCGCGCAGCCGACGAAGTGCGGCGCGAGCCTGGTCGCGGGTGCGTTCGTCGACCGGGCGGGTGGCGTAGCGGGCCTCCCGGTAGACGTGCGCGAACTCGGCCAGCACGTCGGTGCTGACGATCGCCGGGACGCCGGCCTCCGGGTCACCCCGCAGCAGCCGGCTGACCAGGTCGGTGGGGGTGTCCCCGGCGAGCCGTGGCACACCGGCCGCGGCGGCGGCCTCCTCCAGGCGTACCCAGCAGGCGATCACCGCCACCCGCGGGTCGGTGTCCCGGTCGTCCAGCTCCACCAGGCCGGCGTCGAGGGCGGCGACCACCTCGCGGGCGGTGCCCTCGGCGGTACGGCGGGACCGCTGCGCCGGCAGGGCCCGGGTGGTGCGGCGCAGTACGCCCCGGATCAGAATCCAGGACAGGTAACCGAGGGCGGCGAGAATGGTCAGCCCGAGCAGCGCCATCGCCACGGTGGTGATCCACTGCGGTATGTGCGCCTGGGTGGCCTCACCGGCAGTACGCGGCTCGATCGGAATGGACGGCGACGGCTCGGCGGTCGGGTATTCGGGCACCCACGGGACGTTGTCCGCGGCCGGCGGGATCCGGCTGGCCCCGATCGACGAGTGCGCGGACGCCAGCGCGGCACCGGCGAGCAGAGCGGCGACCGCGGCGACCGGCCACCACCGGCGGAGCAGACCGAGCGCCGGGCGCAACACCCCCGGCTCGGCGGCCTGCGACGGGGCGGGGGCGCGTGTTCCGTCCGTCATCGCCACCACCCCACCGCGTGTCTCAGTCCACCCCGGCCAGGTGCTTAGCCTGGTCGAAGACGTCGTCCAGCATCTTTGGTGTCAGCCGCCCGGTGAAGGTGTTCTGCTGGCTGACGTGGTAGCAGCCCAGCAAGTCCGGAGCGGCTGTGCCGGACCAGTGTGCCCCATGACCGAACGCCGGTCGCGGGCTGGGCGGGCGCTGCCCGTACACCTGGCGAAGCACCGGCCACCACGAGGCCCAGGCGAACGCGCCGAGCGCGACGACGACACGCAGCGTGGGCTGGATCAGCGTGACCTCGCGGTGCAGCCAGGGGGCGCAGTTGTCCCGCTCCGGCGGGGTCGGCTTGTTGTCCGGAGGCGCACATCGGACGGCCGAGAAGATCCGCAGGTCCCGCAGGGTGAGCCCGTCGTCGGCGGCGACGCTTGTCGGTTGGTTGGCCAGCCCGGCCCGGTGCAGCGCGGCGAACAACACGTCACCGGACCGGTCACCTGTGAAGATCCGGCCGGTGCGGTTGCCGCCGTGCGCGGCGGGGGCCAGCCCGAGAATGGCGATCCGGGCGTCCCCGGTGCCGAAGCCCGGCACCGGGCGACCCCAGTACTCCTGGTCGCGGAAGGCAGCCCGGCGGGTGCGGGCCACCTCCTCCCGCCACCGCACCAACCGCGGGCAGGCAAAACAGTCGCTCACCGCCGCGTCCAGGTCGGCCAGGTCGGTCGCCCGCGCTGCGCGGGCGACCACCTGATCGGGGGTACGCGACTCAGCCAAGCTTGGCCCGGAAGAGTTCCAGGGTGCGGGCCCAGGCGCTGGCGGCGGCGCGCTGGTCGAACGCCTCCGGCCGGTCGTCGTTGAAGAAGGCGTGCGAGGTGCCCGGATAGTCGTAGAGGTGGCAGTCGCCGCCGGCCTCCTCGATGGCCCGGCGGGCGGTCTGTACGCCCTCGGCGGCCGAGGTGCCGTCCTCTTCGGAGCAGTGCACGACCGCGGCCTTGCCGGCGTAGTCGGCCCAGTCGGGGCGCATCGACTCCCACGGCAGCACCGGATAGAAACCGGCTGTCGCGACGATCCGCTCGGAGACGGTGGCGGACCACAGAGCAAGGCTGCCACCGGCGCAGAAGCCCACGGCACCGACCTTACCGGTCACCTCCGGCCGACCGGCGAGATAGTCGGCCGCGCCGGCGATGTCCTTCGCCGCCTCGTCCATCCGCATCGCCATCAGCAGCCGCTGCGCCTCGTCCGGCTCGCTTGTCGTCTCACCGTGGTAGAAATCCGGGGCCAGAGCGACGAAGCCGGCCTCGGCGAACCGCTCCGCAACCGACCGGATGTGCGGGACCAGGCCCCACCACTCCTGGATGACGATGACGGCGGGGCTGGCCATGCCACTCGCGGGTATCGCGAGATACCCCTCGCTCGTACCCCCGTTGCTGCGGTAGGTCACCATTTCGCCCATGGGCCGTCCTCCTAGCGGTCAGTCATCGTTGGCTGGTCGCCCAGTGGTCCTAGTGCCGGTAGCCTGCCATGCCGCGCCGTCGCCGGGAAGACGCCGGAACAGTGGCATTCACCTCCCGTTTGCCCGCCGGCGACCCGGGGTACGCCGACGGCGGCGGGATGGACTCCCGCCGCCGTCGATGCCGATCTACCGCTGTAATCAGGCCTTCCTGGTCAGGCCTCCGTGGTCAGGCCTTCCTGGTCAGGCCTTCTTGGTCAGGCAGAGCACGTAGCCCGTCTTGCCGGGCAGGATGCTGGAGTAGATGTACCCCTCTTCGTCCGGCTTGAAGTACTGCACGCACGCGGTGTTGGCCCTGGCCTGGGCCTGGGTCTGGTTGTCGACCCGACCGACCACGTTGTACACCGCCTCGGTGGAGGTGCACTCGACGATCCGGGCGTCCGTGACCTTCTCCTGCTTGGTGCCGGTGACCTCGGGCAGCTTGGCGATGCAGTCGCCGGCCTTCGCGGCAGCCGTCTCGTCCTTGTTGATGAGGTTGCCGATCGCCGAGACGACACCGAACTTCAGACCCGCGACGACGAGCACCGCGAGGATCGCGCCGACGATGCCGAGGGCCTTCTTCGCACCAGACTTCTTCACCGCCGGCTCAGCCGAGTCCGACTCGGCGGACTTCAGCTCGGCCGACTCCGGCTCGCCCGAGTCCGACCCGGTCGGACGCGGCTCGGTCGACTTCGGCTCGGCCGGAACCGACTCGCCCGGCTCCGGCTCGGTCGACTTCGGCTCGGCCAGACCCGACTCGCCCGACTCCGACTCGGTCGACTTCGGCTCGGCCAGACCCGACTCGCCCGACTCCGACTCGGTCGACTTGGGCTCAGCCGGACGCGACTCGGCCGACTTGGGCTCGGCCGGCTCGGAGCCGGTCGGACCCGACTCGGCCGCCTTCGACTCGGTCGGACCCGACTCGGTCGACTCGGACCCGGTCGGACGCGGCTTGGTCAGCTCCGACTCGGTCGACTTCGGCTCGGCGGGACGCGACACCCCCGCCTTCGGCTCGGCCGACCGGGGCGTCTCGACGGCCGGCTCCGGCGCCTCGACGGCCGGCTCAGCTGGTGCACCATCGGAGGCGTGGGGCGTTGCGACCTGCTCTGGCACGGGGGTTCCTTCCGAGGGGTTGATGAGCAGACGACACCGTAACGATCATTGATTTCCGGTGTCGTCCCGCCCGCCTCGTCCGTTCAGTTATTTCCCACCCTGGCCCGCATGATCCAGTTCACACCGTGGCTCAGCTCGTCGGGGTGGGGCTCGGCGTGCCGGCCGGTGTCGCGGGCGGGCCTGCCGAGGGCGCGTCGGACGCCGTTCCGCTCGGCGTCGGCGTGCTGGTCGGCCCGGCCGGTGGTGTGCTGGTCGGCCCGGCCGGTGGCGTGCCGGTCGGCCCGGCCGGCGGTGTACTGGTCGGCCCGGCCGGTGGCGTGCCGGTCGGCTCCGCCGGCGACGAGTTGGGCGCGACCGGCGTCAGGATCGGGTTGGGCCCGGCTGGAGCGCGAGGGCCGAAGGGCGCCCGGCCCAGGCAGTACGGGTACGGGCGCAGCAACGGGGCGCCGTACTCGTTGACCGGACCGTCACAGTCCGGGTAGCCGAGGCGGATCGGATTGCCGTCCTGGTCGAAAAGCCGGGCGTTCTCCACCAACCGGCCCTCACTGTCGTAGACGTAGACGTCCCGGACCTGGCTGTACTGGCTGTCGACCGAGGTCTGGTCGTAGTAGTAGCCACGGTCGATCCGGTTCTCGAGATTGACCAGGGCGCCGAGCGCGAAGATCACCAGCACCGCGCTGCCGACCTGCAGCGCCGAACGCGGCCAGCGGGTCAACTGCGCGGAGCGGCGACCGAGCCAGATCGAGGCGAGCACGAGGCCGACGAGCATGACCATGCCCGCGAGCAACTCGCCACCAAACCGAGGCAGCAGCCCGTAAGCGTCACCGCCGGTGCTGATCGTGCTCAGCAGCATCGCGGCCAGATAGCCGCGCAACACCCACCAGGCCGGGCGCAGCAGGCGGAGGAAATCGCTGGCGTGCGCGTACCCCAGGGGTGGTCCGAGGCGGGTGTCGATCGCGCTCAGCCGGCCGCGGAGCCGGGCCATCGCGGCCGCGACGCGCTGGTCGAGATTGCGCCCACTGCCGCCCGGGGCGGCGCCGGCCGCGGCGCGCAGCTCGGCCGCGTACGTCTCGGGCTCGCCCAGCCGCTCGACGAGGGTGCCCTCGGCCTCCGCGGCCACCTCGCTGAGGTGGTCGGCGAGATCCTCGATCAGTTCGTCGCGTTGCGTGGGAGGCAGGTCGGCCAGAGCTGCCCGGACCCGCGCCACATAGTCGGTGATCTCCTGCTCCGCGACGGTCATGCCGCCATCCCCCGATCGTCGAGCAGACTGTCCATTGTGGTGGCGAACGAGCGCCAGAGCTTGCCGGAGCGGGTCAGCTGGTCACGCCCCGCGGCGTTGAGTGAGTAGTACTTGCGGTGCGGCCCGGATTCGCTCGGCACGACGTAGGTGGTGAGCAGGCCGGCGGCGAAGAGGCGGCGCAGAGTCCCGTAGACCGAGGCGTCGCCGACCTCTTCCAGGCCGGCCTCCCGCAACCGGCGCAGGATGTCGTAACCGTAGCCGTCCTCCTCTCGGAGCACGGCCAGGACGGCCATGTCGAGCACGCCCTTCAGCAACTGTGTGGTGTCCACGCAATGCACACTACTGTGTAATGCGAAGTAGCGTCAACGCTTTCCCCCCGACACGCCCACCCTGCACGTCCGAGAGGCGCGGGCGCCCGAGGGGCACTCGCGCCCGTGATCGACTCGGTTTTCAGGAAGGCGGGGCATCAACACGACCCGGACACCGCGCCTTCAGGAAAGGCGAGTCGATCAACGGCCCGGACGCCGCGCCTTTACGGAAGGCGAGTCGATCAACCGCCCGGCGCGGATCCTTCCAGACCTTCCGAGCCGATCGAATCGGAAGCAGACCTCCTGGCGGTCCAGCCCACGAACCTGGTGAACAGGTCGGCCGGGGACGGGACGGGGTTCGGATTGAGCTTGATCAGATCTGCGGTCGCCTCGCAAAGCAAGCCAGCCATGTAGATGCTCAGACCAACACGGTCCCGTCGATACTCCATCAGCAGCAGCAGTCGCGCGGGCTGGCACGGCCAAGGGGCAGCGCACACCCGGCACAGCCACAGGGGCCGCATGGGTAGGTGCGGGCGTACGGCCCGACGTTGGCGGTCACGAACTGGAGGGCCACCTGTCGCTGACATCCCTCGATCGTGCTACCGCTGTTGGCGATCGTCAACCACGATCGCTGTTAGCGATCGCTAAACAATCGGCGATACCTACCGTCAACCCATGGGCGAGTTTGTTGGGATCGCTGAGATACGAGACATGCTCGGCGGGGTATCGCGCGCTCGGGCTTCCGTGATTGCGTCCCGGCGCGATTTTCCGGCCCCACATCAGGTGTTGCGGATGGGTCAGATCTGGCGGCGCAGCGACGTCGAGAAGTGGATCCGGCAGCACCGGCCTGACCTGACGACGGACTGAAGCGAAACCCGGTCGGGCCGGGACGGACGTGATCGACTCGGTTTTCAAGAAGGCGGGGCATCAACACGACCCGGACACCGCGCCTTCAGGAAAGGCGAGTCGATCAACGGCCCGGACGCCGCGCCTTACGCGGAAGGCGCGTCGATCAACGCCTAGCGCGCGGAGGTTGGCTGGAGGCTCCAGGCGATGCCGTCGAGGATGTCGTGCTCCGAGGCGACCACCGACGGCATCCCGGCCCGCTCCATGATCACGCGGAGCACCAGCGCACCGGCGCCGATCACGTCGGCCCGGCCCGGGTGCATCACCGGGATCGCCAACCGCTGCGCACGGGTCTGACCCAGCAGGTCGGCTGTCACCTGGGCCACCGCCTCGTACGACACCCGGGCGTGGTGGATGCGCTCCGGGTCGTACTCCCGCAGGTCCTGCGCGATGGCGACAACTGTGGTGACCGACCCGGCAAGGCCGACCAGGGTGGCCGCCTCGCGGCCGGGCACCACGGCGAGCGCCCGGTCCACGGCGGCGGCGATGTCGGCCTCCGCCGCCGCGACCTGCTCGGACGTCGGCGGGTCGCCGGGCAGGTGCCGCTCGGTCATCCGGACACAGCCGATGTCCACCGAGATCGCCGCGCGCACCCCCGTGGCGCGGTCACCGACCACGAACTCGGTGGAACCGCCGCCGATGTCGACGACCAGGAACGGCTCCTTCGCGTCGGCCGGCAGGCCGCGTACCGCGCCGGTGAACGACAGCCGGGCCTCCTCGTCGCCGGTGACGACCTCCGGTGCGACACCGAGGGTGCCCCGCACCATCTCGGTGAAGTCGTCGGCGTTTGCGGCGTCCCGGGAGGCCGAGGTGGCGCACATGCGCACCCGCTCCGCGCCCAGCTTCTCGATGTCCGCCGCGTACGACGCCAGCGCCACCCGGGTCCGTTCGATCGCCTCCGGCGCCAACCGGCCGGTGCGGTCGACACCCTGGCCGAGCCGGACGATCTCCATCCGCCGGGTCAGGTCGACAAGTGGTGCCGGCGACCCGGTGGACTCCTCGGGCAGGTCGGCGACAAGCAGTCGGATCGAGTTGGTCCCGCAGTCGATGGCCGCCACACGCGTCGTCACGGCAGCAACCTTACGGCAGGACGGGCCGGCGCCCCGCAGCTTGCCGGGCGGTCGAGCCGCCGGACGAGCCGCTCGACAACTCCGCGCCGAGCGCGGTCAGGTGATGCCGAACCGCCCCACCCTCCCGCTCGCTGGCCACCAGGCCGGCCGACCGCAGCGCGGTGGCGTGCTCCGAGGCCGAGGAGAGACTGATCCCGACGGCCTGGGACAGCACTGTGGTGGTCATCCCGCCGTCGACCGCCAGTCGACGCAGCACCAGCGCCCGGGTGGCGCCGAGCAGCCGACCGAGGGAATCACCCCCGGTGGTGGCCCCGAGTGTGGGCAGCACCGTCGGGTAGACGAGCAGGATCGGGCGATCTGGCTGTACCAGCACCCGCGGACGGGGTCCGGCCAACGGGGAGGGCAGCAGGATCAGCCCGTGGCCGGTGCCGGACAGGTTCCCGCTCCACCACGTCCGCACCTCCAGCACCGGCTGCCGCCACCGGATCTCCGGGTGCAACCCCGCGAAGAGGCCATCCAGACCGTGCTGCGCCAGCCGTTGGCTGGCACAGGTCACCTGCTGGCCGTACGCGGCGGTCAGATCGGACCAGAGCGGGGCCAGGACCGCGTCGAACCAGGTGCGGACGGCCCCGCCGAACAGGTCCAACACCTCCGGGTCGGCAGCCGCGAACCGCCGCCGCAGCGGGGTGACGGCCGTCTGCGCGTACGAGGCGGTGGCCTCGGCACGGATCCGCTGTGCCGGAGTGGCCCGGATCGCCTCCAGGCCGGCCTCGACCGACTGATTGCCGGACCACGGGGTGACGAAATCCGGCAGCCGCCCTCGGGCGGGAAGCAGGTGCCGCAGCGTCGCGGTGGCGGCCCGCGCGGCGCCCGTACGCTCGACCGCCGCCGCGCGCTCGGCGAGTGCCGGCGCCAACGCCGCGACCGTCGGGTCCCGCAGCCACTGACCGGCCAGCAGTGCGATGCCCACCGGATGCAGCCGATCGGCGAACCGCACCCGGCACAGGTCGGCCGGCCCGAGCTGGAGACGAAGCATGAGGGACAGCCTGCCTCCCTTCGCCCAGGGCCGAAAGGGTTGATCCACCAGCGAGCCACATCCAGAGTGGGCGGCGGGTCTACGGGGGGTGGCCGACGTGCGGCGAATGATGGCGGTGTTAACGGGGCTCTGCCTCATTGTCGTGGCTCCGGCCTGCGGTGAGCGGGGGCGGCCTTCGCCGGCCCCGCCCTCCGCGTCCACCGAAACTCCGACCGCGGGTGACCACGACCTCACCCTGAACCACAACGGCCAGGAGCGCACCTACCTGCTGCACGCACCACCCGGGTACGACCCGGGCCGGTCACCCGCGCTCGTCATCGCGCTGCACTTCTATCCCGGTAGCGCCACCGGCGTGCAGGAGCTGGCCGGCCTGGACGCGAAGGCCGACAAGGACAACGTGCTGGTGGCGTACCCCGACGGGGAGGGCGGCGGCTTCAACGGGCTGGTCTGCTGCGGCAGCGCGGACGACGTCGGTTTCCTCACCGCCCTCACCGACCACCTGGTGCAGACCTGGCACGCGGACCCGAATCGGGTCTTCCTCACCGGCATCTCGAACGGCGGCGACATGAGCTTCCGGGCGGCGGTGGAGAGCACCGGCAAGTTCGCCGCGATCGGGGTGGTGAGCGGTGGGTACAGCGGAAAACTGACCACGGCCGAGAGTTACGTGCCGAAGAGCCCGGTCTCCGTGATCACCTTCATCGGCGGCCAGGACCGGCAGGCCTCGACGTTCCAGACCGGCATGGAGACCTGGCAGCAGCGGCTGTCCTGCCGGCCGAGCCCGAAGCCGTCCGGGGTGCCGGGCGTGACGCACACGGTGGCGAGCTGCGCGGACGGCAGCGAGGTGAGCGTCTACACCCTGCCCGAGATGGGTCACAGTTGGCCGGGGGCGACGACCGGGTCGCTCGCCGCCTCCTCCGCGGGGCTGTCGGCCACCGACCTGATGTGGGAGTTCTTCGCGGCGCACCCCCGCAAGGGCGCCTGACCTACAGGCGCAGCAGCATCCGGGTGTTGCCAAGCGTGTTCGGCTTGACCCGCTCCAGGTCCAGGAACTCCGCGACACCCTCGTCGTACGAGCGCAGCAACTGCTCGTACACCTGTTGGGGCACCGGAGCGCCGTCGATCTCCTGGAAACCGAACGCGCCGAAGAACCGCGTCTCGAAGGTGAGCACGAAGATCCGTGCCACCCCCAACTCCCGGGCGGCGTCGATCAGCTCGCCCACCAGCCGGTGCCCGATCCGCCGGCCCCGACAGACCGGATCCACCGCGACCGTACGGATCTCGGCCAGGTCCTCCCACATGACGTGCAGCGCGCCGCAACCGACCACGGCGCCGTCGGCGGGGCGGACCGCCACCCGGAACTCCTGCACCTGCTCGTAGAGGGTGACTGTCGCCTTGCTCAGCAGCCGCCGGTCGTTCGTGTAGGTGTCGACCAGCCGCCGGATGCCGCGCACGTCCCCGGTGCGCGCCCGCCGCACCAGGATCTGACTCTCGGGCGCCGAGGACCCGGCCGGCGCGCTCATTCGCCCGCCGCGACGTCCACGCACGGGCCCGCCGTCCACCAGGGCTCGACCAGCTCCAACGTCTCGTCACCGAACGGGTTCACCCCGGGGCCGGCGCCCAGCGCGTGCCCCAGGTGCACGTGCAGGCACTTCACCCGGCCCGGCATCCCACCCGCCGAGATACCGGCGATCTCCGACACCTCGCCGATGGCCTCACGGCGGGCGAGGTAGTCCTCGTGCGCGGCACGGTAGTGGGCGGCCAACTCGGGATCCGTCGCCAGCCGGTCCGCCATCTCCTTCATCAGCCCCGCCGACTCCAGCCGGCTGCACGCCGCGGTAGCCCGGGGGCAGGTCAGGTAGTAGAGCGTGGGGAACGGCGTGCCGTCGGCGAGACGGGGAGTCGTCTCCACCACGTCCGGGAGTCCGCACGGGCAGCGGTGTGCCACCGCCCGGGTGCCCCGGGGCGTGCGGCCGAGCTGCGCGCCGACCGCCGCCAGGTCCGCCTCGGTGGCCGGCTCACGCTGCGGCAGGGGTACGGAGTCCGCCGCCGGCTCCGACGGTGGTACGACAGTCACGGTGCCATCTCTCCTGGTGTGCTGGTCGGTGGATCATTTGCCCGGCTGTTGGCTGTCCGCCGCCTGCACGCTCGACCAGAGCGTGTCGTACCAGGTCGATGGTCCGGCCGGGGCGGCCGCGCCGGCCGACTTCCCGGCGTCCCGGGCGGCGCCCTCCGCGTCGTGCAGCACCACCATCATCTTCTCGCCCGGCGGACCCATGAAGAACCGCTCCCGAGCCTGCGTCTTGATGTACTCGTCGTCCTGCCAGTTGGCGGCCTCGGCGGCGAGTTTGGCGATCTCCGCCTCCTGCACGGCCTGGGCCGCCTCCATCCGCTCGATGTCGGCCTGCTGGTCCAGGTAGACCCGGACCGGGTAGGTGTAGGCCAGCGCGAGCGCGATCAGGACCGCGAACAGCACGGTGGCCCGACCGGTGAAGCGACGGGGGTGGGGTGCGGTGAGCCGCTTGACGGCGCCACCGGCGGCGGTACGCCGAGCGGCGGCCGGACGATTCGCGGAGCGGACGCCCTCGGCGCCCCGGGCCGCGCCCGGAGCCCGACCAGCGGTGCCGCGCGGCTCGGCGCGTACGCCGGTCTCGCGGACCGATCCCCGGTTGGTCCGGCCACCACCCGACCGACCGGACTGACCCGGCCGGCGGGCGGGACGTTGACCACCCGGTGTGCGGCGCTGCTGCATCGTCACACCCCTCCCCCGAGGCTTCGTGCGCTCAGGCCGAACGGTAGCGCGGGAACGCGCCGGCGCCGGCGTAGCGCGCCGCGTCGGCCAACTCCTCCTCGATCCGGAGCAACTGGTTGTACTTCGCGACGCGGTCCGAGCGGGCCGGCGCGCCGGTCTTGATCTGACCGCAGCCGGTGGCCACCGCCAGGTCGGCGATCGTGGTGTCCTCGGTCTCGCCGGAACGGTGGCTCATCATGCACTTGAAGCCGGCCCGGTGAGCCAGGTCCACCGCGTCCAGGGTCTCGGTCAGCGAACCGATCTGGTTGACCTTGACCAGGACCGCGTTCGCCGACTTCTCCGCGATGCCCCGGGCGATGCGCTGCGGGTTGGTCACGAACAGGTCGTCACCGACGATCTGCACCCGGTCGCCGATCGAGGCGGTAAGCGTCTGCCAGCCACTCCAGTCGTCCTCCGCCAGCGGGTCCTCGATCGACACGATCGGGTAGTCGCCGGCCAGCTTCGTGTAGTAGTTGCTCATCTCCTCGGCGGACTTCGCGGCACCCTCGAAGGTGTAGGTGCCGTTGTCGAAGAACTCGGTGGCCGCCACGTCGAGCGCGAACACGATGTCGGTGCCGAGCCGGTAACCGGCCTTCTCGACCGCCTCGGCGATCAGGTCCAGGGCCGCCGCGTTCGTCGGCAGGTTCGGCGCGAAGCCACCCTCGTCGCCGAGCCCGGTCGACAGGCCCTTCTTCTTCAGCACCGACTTGAGCGCGTGGTAGACCTCCGCGCCCGAGCGCAGCGCCTCACGGAAGGTCGGCGCGCCGATCGGCGCGACCATGAACTCCTGGATGTCGACGTTCGAGTCGGCGTGCGCGCCACCGTTGAGGATGTTCATCATCGGCACCGGCAGGAGGTGGGCGTTGGGGCCGCCCAGGTAACGGAAGAGGCTCAGCTCGGCGCTGCCGGCAGCGGCCTTCGCCACCGCCAGGGAGACCCCGAGGATGGCGTTCGCGCCCAGCTCCGACTTGCTGTCGGTGCCGTCGATGTCGAGCATCTTCTGGTCGATCAGCCGCTGCTCGCTGGCCTCGTACCCGATGATCTGGTCGACGATCTTGTCCTCGACGTTGGAGACCGCCTTCTCCACGCCCTTGCCCTGGTAGCGGTCGGCGTCACCGTCGCGCAGCTCGATCGCCTCGAAGGCGCCGGTGGAGGCGCCGGAGGGCACGGCGGCGCGGGCGACCGTGCCGTCGTCCAGGCCGACCTCGACCTCGACCGTGGGGTTGCCCCGCGAGTCGAGAATCTCCCGGGCGACGATTCCCTCGATGGTTGCCACTAAGTCGCTCCTCGTTGTTGTGATCCGGTCCGTGGGTGGGCCGCGACGGTGCGGCTGAGGCAGGTGTTGAACGCAGCGTATCGGGCCGCGCGAACGGGCACGGCGTCGCCCGCGCACCCGAGTCGCCCCACACTGACGGACATTCCCGGATTTCCGGGCGTCAACCGGCAACGGGTTTGCGCTGCGCGGACCAGATCCACCAGGCTGGTCGTCATGCCCGCCGCCTCGACCACCCTCCGCATGCTCGCCGTGTCGGTCATCGCGTCGCTCACGGTCACCGGCTGTCAGACATTCGAGGACGCCGGAGTCGCCATGGGTCGCTCGGAACTCGTCAACGACCTCGCCGCCCGCCTCGACCGTGCGCTGGAGTTGACCTACTCCGCCGACTACCAACTCCCGGGCGGCCAGAGCGCCGCGATCGTGCAGGCGCAGGATCCGGCCCGGTCCGCGTACACCTACCCGGGCGGGCGACTCACCGTCACCCCGGACGCCATCACCAGGTGTACGACGACAGGCGCCCGCCCCGAGTGCACGGTGCTCGCCCCGCCCACCCCGGGCAGCAAGCCCACGGTGACGCTCTTCGGCGAGGCCAACAAGCAGGGCCTCGCCACCCCACCCGTCGTGGTCGGGCTGCTGACCGCCGCCGCGCTCGACCCGCAGGCGGTCATCAAGCAGAGCGACACCACAGTCGCCGGGCACCACGCCGCCTGCGTCGAGGTGCAGGGCTCGTCGGCAGGCGACTTCACCGCCTGCGTGACCACCGAGGGCGTACTCGGCAGCTTCACCGGGCCGGTCGACGGTAAGCCGATGGACCTGGCGCTGAGCGGTTACTCCGCGACCGTCGACGCGGGCGCGTTCGACCCGCCCGCCGGCGCCGGTGTCGTGGACCGCCGCCCCGGCGGATAGGGCGTGTGTCACAGTCCTCGGTCGAGCCCGCCGCAGGCCGGCCAAGGGCTTCGACACACGCCCTGGTGACCGACCCCCTGAGGCCTGGCTCAGATCTCCAGCAGGGTGCGGAGGTGGCGCGGGGGCGGGCAGTCGTGCGCGAGCATCGCGTCGTGCCAGTCGCGGACCGACACCCCGTCCGGGCGGGCCGCGGCGATCTCGGCCACCTCGCTGTACCCGACGAAGTAGGTGGAGAGCTGGGTGGAGGTGAGCAGCGCCCGGCGCCACTTGCCGGCCGCCTCGCCCTCCTCCTGGAAGCCGCGTTCGGTCATCAACGCCATCGCCTCGGCCTCGGGCAGATCCTCGGCGTGCACCAACTGGTCGAGCAGCGCGTTGATGGTCATCCGGAGCTGCATCTTGAGCTGCTGCAACCGCACCGGGAGGCCACCGAAGCCAAGCCCCGTCATCACCTCCTCCGCGTACACCGCCCAGCCCTCGATGAACGGGCCGGACTCGGCCAGGGCCCGGACCCGGGTCGCGCCGACGTAGCGGCGGGCGTGGGCGAGCTGCAGGAAGTGCCCCGGCATCGCCTCGTGCACGGTCAGGTTGCGGATCATGTGGTCGTTGTATTCGCGGTAGAACGACTCGACCCGCTGCGCCGACCAGTCCGACGGGGTGGGCGCGATGCAGTAGAACGTGGGCACGGACGCGGTCTCCAGCGGACCGGGCGAGTCGCAGTAGGCCACCGCGACGCCCCGGGCGAACTCCGGCATCTCCTGGATCACGCACCTGTCGTCGACGAGGGTGACCAGGTCGTGCGCGCGGACGAAGTCGGTGGCCTCGTCCAGGGTGACGCCGGCCAGGTCGACGATGGTCCCGTCGTTCGGGTGCTCGGCGGCGAGCAGGTCGAGCGCCCGGCGTACGGCCGCGTCGTCGGCGGGACCACCGACCAGCTCGACGGCCGCCTCGCGGATCTCGGCGGTGACCCGGTCCAGGTTGGCCCAGGCGCGGCGCTGGATCTCGGCGGCGCTCAGCTCGGTGTCGAGGGTGTGCCAGAGGCGGGCCTCCCAGCGGCGTCGGCCCAGTCGCGGGTCACGGCCCGGGGCGGCGTCGGCGGCCAGGCCGGCGCGCAGCCAGGCGACGAACTCCTCGATCGCGGCGGTGGCCGCCGGCTCGACCCGGTCGAGGGTGCTCGGCGCCTGGGCGAGCAGTGCCGGCAGCTCGTCGCGGATCAGCGCGGCCGTGCCGGTGAACTGCCCGACCGCCGTCTCGGCGTGGATCCGCGGCATGTCCCGCAGCGTCGCGCGGGCGGTGGCGAGGGCGTCCGGTACGGCGGCGAGCCGGCCGGCGAGGCTGGTCAGCCGCACGTCCGCGGGGGCGTACGGGCGGGCCAGTAGCGCATGCAGCAGCGGGCCGGGATTGTGCACCAGCGGGTCCCACTCGTGCGACCGGATCTCGGTCAGCTCGAACAGCTCCCGATCCACGAACGAGCTGAGCAGCGCATGGTCGACCTGCGCGTCGACGTCGAGCGAGTCTGGGTCCAGCTCGGACAGTGCGTTGGCCGCGTCGGAGAGCATCAACCGGTCGGCGGCCACGGCATCGGCGGACAGGTCCGGTAGCCGATCGTCAAACCGGTGATCCCCGGCCGAGGTGGCAACCCCCGGCCGCGACTCCAGCAACGCTTCGACAACCCGCTCAGCCAGCACCCCAAAGGCTTCCACCCGCCCCACCCTACCGACCGCCACCTGCACCGCCACCCGTCCCGCCGATCATGAGGTTATTGCCATCCGCATCGGCGTGTCGCGGCAATAACCTCATGATCAACGAGGATCTGCGGGTGGGGGTGGGGGTGGGGGTTCGGCGGCGCGGATGGACTGGGCGTGGGCGAGGGTGGCGCGGCGGAGGGCTGCTTCCGGATCGATATTCGCCTCGCGGGCAGCCGCGACAGTTGCCAGGAGGCTGGCGCCGAGGCGCGCCTCGGGGTCCACCAGGGTGTCGGCGAGTGGTGGCGGGACCGCTCGGCCGGCACGGGCGGCGCGGTCCAGGATCTGCGCGGCCAGGGCCAGTGCGGGCTGGCTCAGGGCCACCCCGTCCAGCACCGAATTCCGTGCCTTCTCCGCCCGCTTGATCCGCTCCCAGTTCTCGGTGATCTCCTCGAGCGTGCCCGCCTCCGCCCCGGCGAAGACGTGCGGATTGCGCCGGATCATCTTGTCGACCAGGCCACCCGCCACGTCGTCGATGGTCCACCGCTCGTCCTCGGGCAACTCCTCGGCGAGCCGGGCGTGCAGGACCACCTGCAACAGGACGTCACCCAGCTCCTCGCGCAGCGCGTCGGTGTCGTCGGCGCTTATCGCGTCGTACGCCTCGTAGCTCTCCTCCAGCAGATAACCCGCGAGGCTGCGGTGCGTCTGCGCCCTCTTCCACGGGTCGCCACCCGGCGAGGCGAGTCGGTCCAGCACGGCCACCGCGTCGAGCAGCCGGGCGCCCGGCGGGTCCCACGAGCCGTACATCAGCTCCATCTCGGCCAACCCGGGCTGCCGGGCCAACCGCAGACCCAACTCCCGAGCCAACGCCTCGTCGCCCGCGGGGCCGGCCAACCACACCACAGTGCCGTGCTCGGCCACCGTGTCCAGCAACGGCTGCGTCGCCGGACCGTCCACCACGGTCACCTCGGCGCCCGCCTGGCGCACGGCCGTCGCCAACTCGCTCTCCGCGCCGGTCAACACCCGGTGCTGGCGTACGACGTCCCAGGCCGCGGAGGTCAACAGGCCGGCCGGCAGCCGGGGTGAGGTGACCAGGAGGACGATCCGTGCCGTCATGCTCAGCTGGCCGTGCCCTGGTCCGGTGCTGGGCCCTCGGCGCTCGGGGAACCGGTCGACGGCACCGCCTCCGGGGTGGAGATGTCGGTGACCGGGCCGTCCTCGTCGATGAACGGCAGCGAGTAGACGAACACCTGCTGGCCCTTGTTCACCATCGACGGCACCCCGACCGCCCGGAAGCGCGGGTTGATCGAGACGTCGACCCGGTCCGCCTCCTCACCCAGCGCGACGCCGAGGGCGGTGGCGCTGCGGACGAACCCGCCGTCGCCGAACGCCTGACGGACGTTCGCCGTCGACATCCCGGCCGGGATCGCCTCGACCTCCACCAGGGCGTCGTAGACGGCCATCATCGAGTCGTCGCTCAGATCGGCCGGCGGAAGCTGCTGGCTGAGGACACCTGACAGGTCGACCCACTCGGCGAAGAGCTGGGCGTACTCGGTGGTGGCCGGCACCCGCAGGCCCTCTTCGAGCTGCTGCGGGGTGATCTCGTCGGGCACCTGCACGTTCTTGGCCTTCACCACCCGCTTGGCCAGATCCAGGCTGACCAGCAGGTCGACCACGTCCTGACGGGTGACCGTGGAGCGCAACTGCTCCGGCGACGGCGACGCACCCGCCTGGGCCGCCTGCTGCCGGACCGCATCGCCGTACTTCGCCTGCACATCGGCGTAGATCGCGTCGACCCGCTCCAGCGAATAGGTGGTGTCACCGACGTACGCGGCGACGTCCGGCGCGGACCTGCCGCAGGCGGTGAGGGAAAGGACACCCAGGGCCGCGACGCTGGCGGCGGCGATCACACGGCGAGCACGCATGCCCGTCACTCTCTCATGCCCTCGTCCGTGCTGGAACGGCCCCCACCTCACCCCGGCCCCACGCGTCCCGGCCGCCCCCACCTCACCCCGCCGCGACGGCGAGCGGGGCGGGGGCACCCAGCACATCGGAGAGCAACTGCGCGCACCACTGCAACAGCGCCTGGTCCCGCAGCGGCTCCCCGCCGACCCGACGGGTGCTCGGCCGGGGCACGCTCACCTGGTCGGTGGCCAGCTTGTAGACGGCGTCCGGGTGGTAGCGCTTGAGCCGCATCTGCTTCGAATCCGGCAACGGCAGCGGACCGAACCGCACGTGCTTGCCCTGCATGGACACGTCGGTGAGGCCGTAGCGGCGGGCCAGCAGGCGGAACCGGGCCACCTCCACCAGGTTCTGCACCGGTGCCGGCGGCTCGCCGTACCTGTCGGTCATCTCGGCGACCACCTCGGTCAGCCGGTCGGAGTCGCGTGCCTCGGCGAGCTTACGGTACATCTCCAGGCGCAGCCGTTCCACGCTCACGTAGTCGTGCGGCAGGTGCGCGTCGATCGGCAGGTCGATCTTGACGTCGGGCTCGTCCTCCGACCGCTCACCCTTGAACGCGGAGACCGCCTCGCCGACCATCCGCACGTACAGGTCGAAGCCGACACCCTCGATGTGCCCGGACTGCTCGCCGCCGAGCAGGTTGCCGGCGCCCCGGATCTCCAGGTCCTTCATCGCCACGTACATGCCGGCGCCCAACTCGGTGTGCTGGGCGATGGTCGCCAGCCGCTCGTGGGCGTGCTCGGTCAGCGGCTTCTCCGGCGGGTAGAGGAAGTACGCGTACGCCCGCTCGCGGCCCCGGCCGACCCGGCCCCGGATCTGGTGCAGCTGGGCCAGGCCGAGCAGGTCGGCCCGCTCCACGATCAGCGTGTTGGCGTTCGGGATGTCGATGCCCGACTCGACGATCGTGGTGCAGACCAGGACGTCGAACTCCTTCTCCCAGAAGCCGACCATGACCTTCTCCAGGGCGTCCTCGCCCATCTGGCCGTGCGCCACCGCGACCCGCGCCTCGGGCACCAGCTCCCGCAGCCGGCGCGCCGCCCGGTCGATCGACTCGACCCGGTTGTGCAGGTAGAAGACCTGCCCGTCGCGGAGCAACTCGCGGTGGATGGACGCCGCCACCTGCCGGTCGTCCTGCGCGCCCACGAAGGTGAGCACCGGGTGCCGCTCCTCCGGCGGGGTGGCGATCGTGGACATCTCCCGGATGCCGGTGATCGCCATCTCCAGGGTCCGTGGGATCGGGGTGGCCGACATGCTCAGCACGTCGACGGAGGCGCGCAGCGTCTTCAGGTGTTCCTTGTGCTCGACGCCGAAGCGCTGCTCCTCGTCGACGATCACCAGCCCGAGCTGCTTGAACCGGGTCGCCGTCTGCAGCAGCCGGTGGGTGCCGATGACGATGTCGACGGTGCCGTCGGCGACCATCTCCAGCGTCCGCTCGGTCTCCTTCGGGGTCTGGAACCGCGACAACTGCCGAATCTGCACCGGGAACTGGCTCATCCGCTCGGCGAACGTGTTGTAGTGCTGCTGCACCAGCAGCGTCGTCGGTACCAGCACCGCCACCTGCTTGCCGTCCTGCACGGCCTTGAACGCCGCCCGTACCGCGATCTCGGTCTTGCCGTAGCCGACGTCGCCGCAGATCAGCCGGTCCATCGGGACGGTCTGCTCCATGTCCCGCTTGACCTCGTCGATCGCGGCGAGCTGGTCCGGCGTCTCCTGCCAGGGGAAGGCGTCCTCCAGCTCGCGCTGCCACGGGGTGTCCGGGCCGAACGAGTGGCCCTTGGACGCCTTGCGGGCGGCGTACAGCTGGATGAGCTGCGCGGCGATCTCCCGGACCGCCTTGCGGGCCCGGGCCTTGGACTTCTGCCAGTCCGAGCCGCCCATCTTGTGCAGGGTCGGCTGCTCGCCACCCACGTAGCGGGAGAGCTGGTCGAGTTGGTCGGTCGGCACGAACAGGCGGTCGCCGGGCTGACCCCGCTTGCTGGCCGCGTACTCGATCACCAGGTATTCCCGGCTGGCGCCGTTGACTGTGCGCTGCACCAGCTCGACGTAGCGGCCGATGCCGTGCTGCTCGTGCACCACGTGGTCGCCGGCCTTCAGCTCCAGCGGGTCGATGGTGTTGCGCCGCCGACTCGGCATCTTGCGCATGTCCCGCGTCGAGGTGCCCCGACCACCAGTCACGTCGTTGCCGGTGAGCAGCACGAAGCGGGACGCCTCGTCGACGAACCCGCTGCTCAGCGCGCCACAGGTCACCACCAGCTCGCCGGGGACGGGCGCGGTCGGCACCTCCTCGGTGAACCGGGCGCCCAGGCCGGCGTCGCGCAACACCTCCACCGCCCGCTGGGCGGGGCCGTGCCCCTCGAAGACCAGCGCGATCGACCAACCCTCGCCGGCCCAGCGCTTGAGGTCCTCGACCACCCGCGAGGTCTCCCCGTGATAGAGCGGCGCCGGCTGGGCGGACAGGGTCACCGCGATGGCGTCGTCCGGGGTGACGGCGGCCTGCTCCGGCGCGTCCTCCCAGGGCTGCCGCGCCTCGGCGGTCTCCCCTTCCGTGAGACCGAACGGGGACAGCGTCCACCACGGCTGGCCGAGCTGGCCGGCGGTGGCGCGCACCTCACCGAGGGTCCGGAAGGCGGCGGCGCCGACGTCCACCGGGGCCTGGCCGCCGACCGCGGCGGCGGCCCAACTGGCCTGCAAGAACTCCTCCGAGGTACGCACCAGATCGTGCGCCCTCGTGCGGATCCGCTCCGGATCGCAGAGCAGCACGTGGGTGCCGGGCGGCATGGCGTCCAGCAGCAACTCCAGCGAGTCGGGGCCGACCAGCACCGGGGCGAGGGACTCCATCCCCTCCACGGGGATGCCCTCGGCCAGCTTGTCCAGGATCTCGGCCAACTCGGGGTGCTGCTCGGCGAGCGCGGCGGCCCGGTCGCGGACCTCGGGGGTGAGCAGCAACTCACGGCACGGCGGCGCCCAGAGCAGCGGAACCTGCTCGATGGTCCGCTGGTCGGCAACGGCGAAGGTGCGGATCTCCTCCACCTCGTCGCCCCAGAACTCGACCCGGGACGGGTGCTCGTCGGTCGGCGGGAAAACGTCCAGGATGCCGCCGCGTACGGCGAACTCGCCGCGCTTGGTGACCAGGTCGACCCGGGCGTACGCCATGTCGACAAGGCGGTGGGCGACCTCCTCCAGGTCGGCCTCCTCGCCCGCGGCGAGCTGCACCGGCTCCAGGTCACCGAGCCCCTTGAGCTGCGGCTGGAGCAGCGAACGGACCGGGGCCACGACCACCCGCAGCGGCCCGGTGCCGCCGTGCGCGTCGGTCGACTCCGGGTGCGCCAGCCGGCGCAACACGGCCAGCCGCCGACCCACGGTGTCCGAGCGCGGGGAAAGCCGCTCGTGCGGCAGCGTCTCCCAGGAGGGGAAGACCACCACCTGATCCGCCGGCAGCAGCCCGCCCAGCGCGGCGGCCAGGTCGTCGGCCTCGCGGGTGGTGGCGGTCACCGCCAGCACGGGTCGCCCGGCCCCGTCGTTGTCGGCCGCGACCGCCGCGACCGCGAACGGGCGCAGCGCGGCGGGGGCGGTGATGTCGAGGCCGTCGACCTGGGCGGCACCGGAGCGCGCCAGGTCACGCGCCCGGGCCAGAGCCGGGTCGGCCAGGGCGGCGGAGAACAGACCGGTGAGCAAGGGAAACCTTCCTGGGGAGTCGACGCACACGACGGCGGCCCCTCGTCCAGCCGGACGGGGGGTGCCTGACACAAGCCTATCCCCGTCCACCGACACACACCCCCTTCCGCGAAGGTCCACGCCGCGTCGCGCCTCCCGCGCCCCGCGCCACCCCTCACGCGACACCCCTAGCGCACCACCCGCACCACGTGCGACTACTCGCCTCACGCGACACCCCGCAGCAGCGCCACCGCACCCCCGCGCCACCCGCGTCCCGCCCACTCCCGCGCACCACCCTCGCGCCCCGCCCACTCCCGCGCACCACCCTCGCGCCCCGCCCACTCCCGCGCACCACCCTCGCGCCCCGCGCACCACCCTCGCGCCCCGCGCACCCCCGCGCACCACCCTCGCGCCCCGCGCACCACCCTCGCGCCTCGCGCACCCCCGCGCACCACCCTCGCGCCCCGCCCACTCCCGCGCACCACCCTCGCGCCCCGCCCACTCCCGCCCACCCCCGCGCCCCGCCCACTCCGCGCACCACCCTCGCGCCCCGCGCGCAACCCGCGCGCAACCCCGCGCGCAAACCCGCGCGCTCCCGCGCACCCCGCGCGCCGCCAGGCGCCTCGTGCGCAGCTACGCCCCCACCCTCACGCCCGCCCCAAGATCGGCGCAACTTCCCCGAAACTGCTGCTTCCGGGTCATCGGAGGCAGCAGTTTCCCCGATGTTGTGCGGATCTTGCTGGCGAGCGCACCAGGTGACCGCCTGCGAGGGCCGCTGCCGCTGGTTCGCACGACGCATCAAGATCGTGCTCGATCCAGGATTTAGTGGCCTCAAAGCCCAGGGGATACCACTCTTTCCTGGATCGAGCACGATCTTGCCCCACCTGGACGTGCGAACCCCGCGCAAGGCGCCTCGGACGACCGCCGACCGGGCCGCACCGGGCCAGTAGGCAGCAGCAGCAGCGGCAGCGGCAACGGCAACGGCAACGGCAGCGGCAGCGGCAGCGGCAGCGGCAGCGGCAGCGGCGATCTTGACCGATCGGCGGCTGCGTGGTCGGGTTGCGGGTGTGATGCGGCAGTGGCGGGCACAGTTCGACGCGCAGGTGAGTTTCGCAAACGGCGGCGGGCTGCGCACCGAGGAGTTCCGACTGGACATTCCGGGTCCGGAGATCAGCGACGACGACCTGGCGGCGTTGTTCGTCCGGCACCTCGGGCTGCTGATGGTCGCCGAGGTCCGGGTCAGCGCGAAGACGATCATCGAGGAGCCGCACAAGGGTGGCCGGGGCGTCGCCGTCGAGGAGTCCGGCTCCGATCGTCGGCTGGTCGAGTTGAGCCACGTGATCAGCGACGGGATGATCACGCTGCCGGGCTGGCCGGCGCCGCGGATCAGTGACTGGTTGACCTTCGCGGCGTCCCGGGCGAACTACGCGCCCGGCACCGAGTTCCACGTGGCCCGGATCGACATGATCGCCAACACCGGCACGTACCTGGACACCCCCGCCCACCGCTGGGCCGGCGGCAACGACCTGGCCGGGGTGTCACTGAGCCGCCTCGCCGACCTGCCCGGTGTGGTGGTGCGCGTGCCGGCCGGCACGCGGGCCGTGGACCGACTGATGCTGGCGCCGTACGAGGTGGCCGGGTGCGCGGTGCTGCTGCACACGGGGTGGGACGTGCACTTCGGCACCGAGCGGTACGGCGACCCGGAAGCGCCGTACCTGACCGGGGACGCCGCCCAGGTGCTTGCCGACGCTGGCGCCGCACTTGTCGGCATCGACTCGATCAACATCGACGACATGGGTCCGACGGCCGGCGGCGTACGCCCCGCGCACAGCACACTGCTCGCCGCCGGCATCCCGATCGTGGAGCACCTGACCGGCCTGGACGCTCTGCCGCCAAGCGGATTCCGGTTCACGGCGGCCCCACCGAGGGTGGCCGGCATGGGCACCTTCCCGGTGCGCGCCTTCGCCCTCGTAACCCACTGACTTCTCCCCGCGCCTCCACCCCGCGATCTTGCACTTTCTGTCCCGACACAAGTGGCATATCCGCCCAGATCGACGACAGAAACTGCAAGATCGCCGGAGGTTGCGTCGGAGCAGTCAGGTCCGCAGACGGAACGCGGCGTGCGGCGCTGGCTCCACGGGAGCATCGCCGAAGCGACCGGTCAGGACCCGGACCGGAGGTGGCGGAGGACCGCGATGACCCGACGGTGGTCGCTCTCGGACGGGGGCAGGCCGAGCTTGCCGAAGATGCTCGTGATGTGCTTCTCCACCGCTCCCACGCTGAGGAACAGCGCCGCGGCGATCGCCACGTTCGAGCGTCCCTGGGCCATCAGGGCCAGTACGCCGCGTTCCCGCTCGGAGAGGCCGGCCAGCTCTTCGACACCCCGGGCTGCCCCGAGTAGTTGCGTCACGACCTCCGGGTCGAGCACTGTCGCCCCGCCCGCGACCCGGGTGAGCGCGTCGACGAACTCGCCGACCTCGGCCACCCGGTCCTTGAGCAGGTAGCCGACGCCCCCGGCGCCTCCGGCGAGCAACTGCGCCGCGTACCTGGTCTCCACGTACTGGGAGAAGAGCAGCACCGGCGTGCCGGGATGATCCGCGCGGACGGCGAGCGCGGCGCGGAGCCCTTCGTCGGTGTACGTCGGCGGCATCCGGATGTCGATCACCGCGATGTCCGGCCGGTGCTCGTCGACGGCCGCCCGCAGCGCCTCCGGGTCGGCCACCGCGGCGAGCACGCGGTGCCCCCGGTCGGTGAGCAGGTAGGTGAGCCCGTCGCGCAGGATCCCGGAGTCCTCGGCGAGGACCACTCGCAGCCCGGTCACGGCCGCACCGGGAGGTCCACAGTGACAACTGTCGGCCCGCCGGGCGGGCTGTCTATCCGCATCGTGCCGTCCACGGTACGGGCCCGGTCGCGCAGGCCGGCCAACCCGCCGCCGGGTAGCGCGTGAGCCGCGGACCTGATCCTGGCTCCTCCAGCACCGTCGTCGGAGACCCGTACCCGCAGCAGACCGCCCTCGTGGTGTACCTCGACGGTCGCCCGCCGGGCCGTGGAGTGTTTGACGACGTTTGTGAGCAGCTCGGCGACGCAGTAGTAGACGATCGTCTCCACGGCCGGCGACGGTCGTTCGGTCAAGGTGACACGCAACCCCACGGGTACGGCGCCCCGGGCCACCAGGGTGGCCAGCGCCGCCTCCAGCCCGTTGTCGAGCATGGGCGGGTGGATGCCCCGGGCCAGGTCCCGAAGGTCGGTGATGGCGGTCTTCGCGTCCCGGTGCGCGGTCTCCACGAGCGCCCTGGCTTCCGGCCCGGCTCCGTCGGCGAGCTTCTCCTTGGCCATCCCCAGCTTCATGGCCAGGGCGACAAGTTGCGCCTGGGTGCCGTCGTGCAGGTCGCGCTCGATGCGGCGCAGCAGCGCGGCGGCGTCGTCGACGGCCAGGGCCCGGGTCCGTTCGAGGTTGTCCACCCGGTCGTCCAGGCTGGTCGGGCCGAGCAGGCCACGGATCAGCAGCGCGTCCAGGAACAGCACGGCGCGCAGCAGCCAGGGACCGGCGAGAAGCAGCCCGGCACCGATCCCGGCCAGCAGGAACGACCGGGGCCAGGTGTCGAAGAAGAAGTCGCCGAGTTGCAGGGCGGCGCGGTGCGGCCGACCCAAACTGTCGGTGTTGACCGGCCGGACGAACCGCCACCAGAGGGGATGGCTGAGCAGGAACACCGGGTAGCAGAGGAAGACCGCGACCACCGCCGCCGCGAGCAGGGCCAGCGGCAGCTTCACGATCAGGTAGGCCATCGCCCGCCAGCCGGTGGCATCGCCCAGACCCGTCCGGACGTACCCCACCGGGCCGGGCCGTCGGCGGACCGGGCGTGGAGGGGCGACCCGCAGGCCGAGCGTCGCGCCGGCGAGAGCGCGGTGCAGCCGCCCCCAGCCGCGAGCGCCGAGGACGCCGCTGGACAGCAGCGGCAGGCCGAGCAGCGTCAGCGACAACATGCCGCCGACCACGACCGTGAGGCCGGCGTACGCGAGGCCGACGACCGCCAGCGGCAGGCCCACCAGCACGTACGCGACCTGGTTGCGGAGCTGCCGGAGACGCGTCATCTGATCCTCCCGACCTGCCGGACGACACCGCATCGCACCGCACCGCACCGCACCGGACGACGCCACACCGGACGACATCGTGCCGGACGCGGGCCGGCACCGGGTGCCGGCTCAGCATGCCGGCGGCACGAGCCACCCGCCCAACCGGCCAGCCCGTCGTGATCTGTCGGGTTAACCCCACCCGGCCGGCGGGAGATCCGCATTCTCCTGCGGCACGCGCTTCGGCAGGGTCGACGGGGACAGACGTTGGATCGTCGATAGGAGCAGGTCATGATGCGTCCGTTGTGGACCGTTGTGGTGTCGGTCGGCTCGTTGGTCGCCACTCTCGCCGTCCCACCCCTGCCGGCCGGTGCCGGCCAGCCCGGGGCGGAACGCCAGGCGATGGCCGCCGCGCTCGACCAGCTGGTCGGGGACGGCTTCCCGGGCGCGGTGGCGTACGGCCGGGTGGACGGCCGACGGTGGCAGGTGGCCGCGGGAGTGGCCGACCGGGCCACCGGTGCGCGGGCCCGGCCGGACGACAGGTTCCGGATCGCCAGCAACACCAAGGCGTTCGTGTCGACGGTGCTGCTGCAACTGGTGGGCGAGGGACGGCTGACCCTCGACGATCCGGTCGAGCGGTGGCTGCCCGGGGTCGTCCGGCGTAACGGCAACGACGGTTCGACGATCACCGTCCGGCAGGTGCTCAACCACACGAGCGGCATCTGGGATCCGACCGGCGAACGAAGCTTCTGGGCGCCGTACCTCGACGAGCACGACTGGGACCGGGTCATCTCGCCCCGCGCGGTGATCGCCCTGGCGGTGGCCCACCGCCCGGACTTCGCCCCGGGCGCCTCGTGGGCCTACTCCAACACGAACTACCTGCTCGCCGGTCTGATCATCGAGGCGGTCACCGGCCGGGACGCGACGAGCGAGGTGCGGCGGCGGATCGTCGGCCCGCTGGGCCTGAGCCAGACCTCGTTCCCGGTCACCGACCCGGAGATCCACGGCCGGCACCTGCACGGTTACGACCTGGCCGGGCGAGATGTGACCCGGTTCAGCCCGTCGTACGACTGGGCCGCCGGCGCGATGATCTCGACGACGGCGGACCTGGCACGGTTCCACCGGGCGCTGTTCGGCGGGCGGCTGCTCGCGCCGGCGCAGCAGCGTGAGTTGGAGACGCTTGTGGCGACGGACGACGGGTCGGACGGGTACGGGCTGGGCGTGCAGCGGAGGACGCTCCCCTGCGGCGGAGGCCCGACCACGGTGTGGACGACGGACGGCGGCGGGCCGGGCTTCACCAGCCTCACGGCGACGAGCCTCGACAACTCCCGACAACTCGTCCTGGCCGCCAACGTCTACGACATCGACGCCGACGCACGTGGGCTGTCGCCGGCTCCGGCGAGCGCGGGTTTCCTGGCCGCGCTGCGATCGGTGTTCTGCCCGACCGACTGACGCCGACGGGCACGCACCGGCGGGAGGTGGCACCTCCCCGCCGGTGCGTACGGCACGCCCGGGTCTCGTCAGTAGCGCACCGAGATCCGGCGGTCGACGGCGTCGACGAGGATCTCGCCGCCGTACGGGATGATCAACTGCGGGTCGGTGTGACCGAGGTCGACGTCGAAGACCACCACCGCGTCCGGGTTGTACGGAGTGAGGGCGCGGGTGATCGCCTCCCGCTGGGCCTCGCCCCACGCGGACCGTTCGGGCACCGACAGCGGTTTGTCGAAATCCCACGCCTTCGGGCGACCGACGACGATCGCCGGGAAGGCGGCGAGGAGCCCCCGCTCCCCCATGTTCCGCACGATCCGGAACACCTCCTGCGCGGCGGGCATCTCCTGCGAGGTCTCGACGACGAGCACGGATCCGGCCAACTCGGCGGCCGTGGGCACCCGGTCGGTGGCCAGCAGCCAGTGCAGGATCTCCAGGTTGCCGCCCCAGGTGCGTCCCCGCACCGCCCGCTGTGGGCCCTGCCAGCGCCAGCCCTCGCCGGGCAGCATCTCCGGCTCGTACGCCAGCGTCTCGGGCTCGGTCCACGGGTTCGGCCGGTCACCCCATTCGTGGGCGGGCGTCAACTCGTACCAGTCGGTGCTGAACAGGGCCGCGCGCAGCGAGTCGAAGGTCAGCGGGTGTGGCGCGCCCGGCCGGCCGAGGTGCACGAGCACCGACCCGCCGTGATAGGCGACGATGCCCAGGCGGTAGAGGTGGTTGAGCACGTTCGTGTTGTCGGAGTAGCCGAAGTAGGGCTTCGGGTTGGCCCGCACCACGTCGTCGTCGAGGTGCGGGGTGACCGTGATCAGGTCGTTCCCGCCGACCGTGGCGAGCACGGCGGTGACGCTCGGGTCGGCGAAGGCGGCGGTCAGGTCGCGGGCCCGGTCGCGCGGGTCGGCCCCCAGGACCCGGGTGGTCGGATACTCCACCGGCTCCAGTCCGAACTCCTCGCGCAGCCGGCGCAGCCCCAACTCGTACACGTGGGGGAAGATCGCCGGCAGGCCGGCGGACGGTGAGACGACCGCGACCCGGTCGCCCGGCCGCGGTTTGGGCGGATAGCGCAGCGACACCATGATCAGAAGCTATCCGACCAGCCAATCGGTTTTCGCCCGGCGAATGACGAACCGGGTCATACGCTGGCAATATGGACGGAATCCCGCAGGGTCGAGCCCGGGACTGGGCACCGCGCAGCATCGGGCTGCTGCTCGGCACCCTCGCGTTGGCCACCGCGTTCATCGCCGCCTACGTCGGTGCGCTGCACCAGCCCACCCCGCGCGACCTGCCGGTCGGTGTCGCCAACGGCGACCAGCGCGCCCAGGCGACGCTCGACGCCATCCGAGGCCAGACCACGATCATCACCCCCATCGGGTACGACGACGCCCGCTCCGCCGAGGACGGCCTGCTCAGCCGCGCCGTGTACGCGGTGCTCAGCACCGGCCCCGACAGCGGCCTGCTCCTCACCGTCGCCAGCGCCTCCGGCCCCTCCGCCACGAGCGCGATCCGGGAGGTGCTCAGCACCGCCGCCACCCGCACCGGCACCCCGCTACAGATCGTCGACAAGGTGCCGGTCACCTCGTCCGACCCGCGCGGGGTGGTGCCCTTCTACCTGAACGTCGGGTACGTGCTCGGCGGCTACCTCGCCTCGACGGTGCTGGGGATATCCGCCGGCACCACCCCGCGTACGGCGCGGCGGGCCGGGCTGCGTATCGCCGCCCTGGCCGTCTACAGCGCGCTGCTCGGCATCGCCGGCGCGGTAGTGGTCGGGCCGGTGCTGGACATCTGGCACCACGACGTACCGACGATCGCCGCCATCGGCGCGCTTGCCGTCTTCGCCGCCGCGCTGTTCGCCAGCGCCATCCAGGGCTGGCTCGGTGTCGCGGGCACCGCGCTCGTCATCCTGCTCCTCGTGGTGCTCGGCAACCCGGGCTCCGGCGGCATCTACGCGCCCGAGTTCCTGCCCGGCCTGTTGCGCGGCATGCACCGCTGGAACATCCCGGGGCTCGCGAACGACCTGACCAAGGCCGCCGTCTACTTCCACTGGCGATCGGCCGGCTGGCCGGCGATCGCACTCACCCTCTGGGCGGTCCTCGGCGCGCTCGGCCTGGTCAGCGCGAGCCTGGTGCGGGGTCGCCGGGCCACCACCGCAGGCCCCGACTCGCCCCGCCCCGACCCCGGATCAGCCCGTCACGGTGGCTGAGATCACGCCCGAAAACACCACCTCGAAGACAGTGGATCACCAGGGGGCCCTCCGGACACCCGGTGCGCGCGGATACCATCCAGTAAGTCGGACAGCGCTGTCCTTCGTATCCACGTGAGGGAGCGCACCGTGACTGACCAGCACGACCACGACGGCCCCGACGCCGCGCTGCGTGCCGACATCCGCCGGCTCGGCACCCTGCTCGGGCAGACGCTGGCCCGCCAGGAGGGTCGGCCGCTGCTCGACCTCGTCGAGGAGATCCGCGCCCAGGTCCGCACCGACGCCCCCGCGGCCGCCCAACGCCTCGGCGGGCTCGACGTGACCACCGGCACCAAGCTGGCCCGCGCCTTCTCCACCTACTTCCACCTCGCCAACATCACCGAGCAGGTGCACCGTGCACGGGACCTGCGCCGCCGTCGCGCGGTGCAGGGCGGCTGGCTGGACCAGGCGGCCAAGATGATCGCCGAGCGCGGGGTGCCGGCCGAGGAGATCGCGAACGCGGCACGCCGGCTGGCGGTGCGCCCGGTCTTCACCGCCCACCCGACCGAGGCGGCCCGCCGCTCGATCCTGTCCAAGCTGCGCGCGATCGCCGACGAGTTGGACACCGAGACCGCGAACGCGATCCTCTACGGCGCCAGCGACGAGGGCCCGGCCAACCGTCGCCTGGCCGAGCTGCTGGACCTGATGTGGCAGACCGACGAGCTGCGCCTCGACCGGCCGGACCCGACCGACGAGGCCCGCAACGCCATCTACTACCTGCGCGACCTCTACGCCGAGGCCGCCCCGCAGGTGCTCGACGACCTGGCCGACACGCTGCGCACCCTCGGCGTGGAGACCTCGCCGACGGCCCGGCCGCTGAGCTTCGGCACCTGGATCGGCGGCGACCGCGACGGCAACCCGTTCGTCACCCCGGCGGTCACCCGCGAGGTGCTGACCATCCAGCACGAGCACGGCATCGCGGCCACCGAGAAGGCGATGGACCACCTGATCAACGAGGTCTCGGTCTCGCGTCGGCTGCGCGGGGTGTCGCTCGACCTCTCCGCCAGCCTCGCCGCCGACCTGGACGCACTGCCCGAGGTGGCGACGCGGTTCCGGCGGGTCAACGCCGAGGAGCCGTACCGGCTCAAGGCGCGCTGCGTGAAGGCGAAGCTCGCCAACACCCGGCAGCGGTTGCGCCAGGGCACCGCCCACGTGCCCGGCCGGGACTACCAGGGCTCCGCCGAGCTGATCGCCGACCTGGACCTGCTGCGTGCCTCGCTGGCCCGCAACTCCGGGCAGCTCACCGCCGTCGGCCGGCTGGCCTCCACCATCCGTACGGTCTCCGCGTTCGGCCTGCACCTGGCCACCATGGATGTCCGGGAGCACGCCCAGAAGCACCACGAGGTGCTCACCCAGTTGTACGGGGCCGTCGGCGAGGTGTCCGATTATCCGGCGTTGAGCCGGCTGGAACGCACAAAGCTGCTGGCCGACGAGCTGACCGGCCGTCGACCGCTGTCCACACTGGACACGCCGCTGACCGAGAGCGCCCGCAAGACGTTCGACGTGTTCAGCACGATCCGCGAGGCCCAGGACCGGTTCGGCACCGAGGTGATCGAGTCGTACATCATCTCGATGACCATGGGCGTCGACGACGTGCTGGCCGCGGTGGTGCTGGCCCGCGAGGCAGGTCTCGTGGACGTGCACAGCGGGCGGGCGCGGATCGGGTTCGTGCCGCTGCTGGAGACCCCGGCCGAGCTGAACGCCGGCGGCGAACTCCTCGACGACCTGCTGTCGCTGCCCGCCTACCGGGCACTCGTGAGCGCCCGGGGCGACGTACAGGAAGTCATGCTCGGTTACTCCGACTCCAACAAGGAAGCCGGGATCACCACCAGCCAGTGGTCGATCCACCGGGCGCAGCGCGCGCTTCGTGACGTGGCCGCCCGACACGGGGTGCACCTGCGGCTGTTCCACGGCCGGGGCGGCACGGTCGGTCGCGGCGGCGGGCCGACGCACGAGGCGATCCTGGCCCAGCCGTACGGCACGCTGGACGGCGCGATCAAGGTGACCGAGCAGGGCGAGGTCATCTCCGACAAGTACACCCTGCCGTCCCTGGCCCGGGAAAACCTGGAACTCACCCTCGCCGCGGTGCTCCAGGCGACCCTGCTGCACACCGCGCCCCGGCAACCGGCCGAGATGTTGGAACGCTGGGACGCCACCATGGACGTGGTCTCCGAGTCGGCGTACCGGTCCTACCGGTCGCTCGTCGAGGACCCGGACCTGCCGGCGTACTTCTGGGCGTCCACGCCCACCGAGTTGCTCGGCGCGCTCAACATCGGCTCCCGGCCGGCGAAGCGTCCGAACACCGGCGCGGGGCTGTCCGGTCTGCGGGCCATTCCGTGGGTGTTCGGGTGGACGCAGACCCGGCAGATCGTGCCGGGCTGGTTCGGCGTGGGCTCCGGTCTGGCCGCCGCCCGCGAGGCCGGCCTGGCGGACGTGCTCGCCGAGATGCACCGCAACTGGCACTTCTTCCGCACGTTCCTGTCGAACGTCGAGATGATGGTGACCAAGACCGACCTGAGCATCGCCCGCCGGTACGTCGAGACCCTGGTCCCGAAGAAGCTGCACCCGATCTTCGAACAGATCGAGCAGGAGTACGAGCTGACCAAGCGGGAGGTGCTGGCGGTGACCGCCTCGCCCGCCCTGCTGGAAAACTCGCCGGTGCTCCAGCGCACCCTCGCCGTCCGTGACACCTATCTGGAGCCGCTGCACCATCTCCAGGTGGCGCTGCTGCGGCAGTACCGGGAGTCCGGCGCCGCCGGACGGGCGATCGCCACCGCCCCGGGCGGCCGACGCGCACCGAGCGACGGCACCGCCCTGGAGCGGGCACTGCTCACCACGGTCAACGGCATCGCCGCCGGAATGCGCAACACCGGCTGATCAACAGGTACGAGAACGGGCCCCGGTCGCTGCGACCGGGGCCCGTTTCCGTAGGTGTGAACGACTGTCAGAAGTCGCCGCCACCGAAGTCGCCGCCACCGAAGTCGCCACCGAAGTCCCCGCCGCCGCCGAAGTCGCCACCGAAGTCCCCGCCGCCGCCGAAGTCGCCGCCGGCGTAGTCACCGCCGCCGCCGTAGTCACCGCCGGCGTAGTCCCCGCCCTGGTCGCCGCCGCCGAAGTCGCCGCCCTGGTCGCCACCGTCGCCGCCCTGGTCGACTCCGTCACCGAAGCCCTCCTGGTAGCCGGCGTCGTAGCCGTACCCGGGGTCGGCGAAGGCCGGCGAGAACAGCGCGTCGGCGATCAGGATGCCGCCCAGCACACCGGCGCCGGCGCCCAGCGCCGTCTTCCACCACGGCGTCGAATACCAACCGGCGGGCACCGGCCGGCCCTGGTAACGCCCACCCGGGTAGTAGTAGGGCGTTTCCCGGCCGGGTTGCGGACCGGCCCGGAAGGTCTGCCCCTGCACGTCGACCTCGCGCTCCTTGGTGAGCTGCCCGACGCCGCGCGCGGCGGCAAGCGTCGGCACCTCCGGGCCCGGGTCGATGCCCAGCGCGGTACGCGCCGCCCGGATGTACGCCAGCCCCTCCAGCGCGGTCTCCCGGGCCAGCCCGAACTGGTGCGGCGTACGCGCCTGCTCCAACTGCGAGCCGGCCGCGTTGTACCGCTCACCGGCATCGGCCAGCGCCTGGCGTACCGCTGGTTCGTCGCCGCTCAGGTTCATCAACTGGCCACCGAGGCGCTCGTACCACCGCTGCGCTTCCGCGCGGGCGTCGCCGAGCGCGGTGCGCTGCCGAGCGCCGGCCTGGGCGCGGACGAGCGCCGCGGCACCCAACGCGCCGACCACCACCACGGCGAGGCACAACACAAGTTCCATGTCATCGAACGTACCCCCGGCTCGCACGTCGTACCGGTCTGGCAAGCTCCGGTGATGGACGTCTCGACGCTGCTCCTGGTGATCGTGTGCCTCGGTGCCGGCGGGGCGGTGGGTTGGCTCGCGGCCCGGTCCCGCTCGGCGGCCGACATCGCCCGCCTCGATGCCACGCTGGCCGCCACCCGGGAGGGCGAGGGCCGGCTGGAGCAGTCGATGCGGGCGTTGGGTTACGAGGCCACCGCGCAGTCCCAGGAGGCGGTGGCCCGGGCGGTCGCGCCGCTGCACGACACCCTGCGCCGCTACGAGCAGCGGGTGGCCGAGCTGGAACACGACCGGGTCGACGCGTACGCCGAGCTGCGCGAACAGGTCCGGTCGATGACCGCCGTCTCCGGTGAGCTGCGCACCGAGACCAAACAACTGGTGGCGGCGCTGCGCGCGCCGCAGGTGCGGGGTCGGTGGGGCGAGCACCAGTTGCGCCGGATCGTCGAGGCGGCCGGAATGTTGGAGCACTGCGACTTCTCCGAGCAGGTCACCGCCGCCACCGACCAGCAGGTCGTCCGACCGGATCTGGTGGTTCGGCTGCACGGCGGCCGATCCGTGGTGGTGGACGCCAAGGCGCCGTTCGACGCGTACCTGACGGCCATGGAGTCCCGTGACGAGCGCGGCCGCGACACCCACCTCGACGCGCACGCCCGGCACCTGCGGGGGCATGTGGATGCCCTGGCCGCCAAGTCGTACTGGTCGGCGTTCGACAACTCGCCCGAGTTCGTGGTGCTGTTCGTCCCCGCCGATCCGTTCCTCGACGTCGCGCTCCAGCGTGACCCGACCCTGCTGGAGCACGCCTTCACCCGCAACGTGGTGCTGGCCACGCCGGCCACGCTCGTCGCCCTGCTCCGCACCGTCGCCTACTCGTGGCGGCAGGAGGCTCTGGCCCGTAACGCGCTGGCGGTGCACACCCTCGCCCGGGAGCTGTACGGTCGGCTCTCCACCCTGGGCGACCACGTGGGCAAGCTCGGGTCGTCGCTGGCCGGGGCGGTGACCGCGTACAACCGGGCGGTCGGCTCGTTGGAGGCCCGGGTGCTGGTCAGCGCGCGCAAGCTCGCCGAGTTGGGCGTGTCGGACGAGGAGTTGGCCGCGCCCGCGCAGGTCGAGTTGACGCCCCGCCAGCCGCAGGCGCCCGAGCTGGTCGATCCGGCCGACGACGAGGTCGCGACCCGCTAGCTCGGCCGGTCAGGACGGGTTGGCGTTCGACACGACGAACGGGGTGCCCTGCTGGCAGGTGGTCATCATGCCGGGCTCGGCCCGGCCGGTGACCTCCACCCGCGCGCCCGGGGTCAGCACGTTCCGCGGCCCCCCGAGCAGCAGGTAGCCGTCGAGCAGGACACAGCCGGGCTCCACCCCGCCCTGCACCACCCCGGACAGGGTGGTGGCCCGGACTCCCGGTGGCGTGCTCGGCCCGCCCGGCTTCGGGCCTGACGGCATCCCGGTCGGCGCGGGGTCGACGACCGACGGCGTGCTGGTCGGCGCGGGGTCGACGATCGACGGCGTGCCGGTCGGGTCCGGCGTGGGCTGGCTGGTCACCGTGCCGGTCGGCATCGGCGGGGGGTTGCCGGGTCCGGCGTCCTCGCTGGCGCAGGCGCTCAGCGCCACGCAGATGGTCAGCGCGGAGACGGCGAGCCGAAAGGTCCTCATGCCGGATCTGACGTACGCCGGGTCGGGTTCGTTCCCGTGCTCAGCCGCGCGCCGCCGCGGCCTTCATGTCCCGCCTCAGCTCCTGCGGGAGGGAGAACGTGAGCCGCTCGTTGGCGGTGGTGATCTCCTCGACGTCGGCGAAGCCCCGCGCCGCGAGGTAGGCGAGCACCTCCTGGACCAGGTCGTCCGGGACGCTCGCGCCGGAGGTCAGGCCGACCGTGGTGGCCCCCTCCAGCCAGGCGTCGTCGATCTCGTGGGCGAAGTCGACAAGGTGGCCGGCGCGCGCGCCCGCGTCCAGGGCGACCTCGACCAGTCGGACCGAGTTGGAGGAGTTGGTCGAGCCGACCACGATCACCACGTCGCAGTCGGCGGCGATCTCCTTGACCACGTGCTGCCGGTTGGAGGTGGCGTAGCAGATGTCGTCGCTGGGCGGGGACTGCAACAGCGGCAGTCGCTGCTTGAGCCGGGCCACCGTCTCCAGCGTCTCGTCGACCGAGAGCGTGGTCTGGGAGAGCCAGACGACCTTCTCCGGATCCCGTACGGTGATCTTGTCGGCGCCGTCCGGGCCGTCGACGAGTTGGATGTGCGCGGGAGCCTCACCGGCGGTGCCGATGACCTCTTCGTGCCCCTCGTGGCCGATGAGCAGGATGTCGTAGTCCTCGGCGGCGAACCGCTTCGCCTCGTGGTGCACCTTGGTGACAAGTGGGCAGGTCGCGTCGATCGCCTTCAGCGAGCGCTGCCTGGCCTGCTCGTAGACCTCGGGGGCGACGCCGTGCGCGGAGAAGATGACGGTGGACCCCTCCGGCACCTCCTCGTTCTCCTCCACGAAGATCGCGCCCTGGGCCTCCAGCGTCTGTACCACGTGCTTGTTGTGCACGATCTGCTTGCGCACGTAGATCGGGGCGCCGTAGAGCTTCAGTGCTTCCTCGACGGTCTGCACGGCGCGGTCGACACCAGCGCAGTAACCGCGGGGCTTCGCCAGGAGCACGCGCTTGCCGGTCCGGGGAGTCGCCTCAGCCTCAGTCACGACCCCATCGTACGTGCCGTCCCCCCCAAGACCACCAACCCCGTAATCCGTTGATCATGAGGTTATCGCTGCGACACGCCGACACCAGGGGCAATAACCTCATGATCAACGGGGCAGGCCGTGGGGGTCCGTAGGGTGGGCGGGTGGGTGAATGGGCGGGTGGGTGAGCGGGTGAGCGGGGGTGGGCGGTGAGTGAGGGGGCTCGTAGCAGCGCCGAGGAGCCTTGGCCGGTGCGGGTGGTCAGCCAGAAGGTGGGGGCCTGGATCGCCAAGCTCGGCTGGGTGTGGGTGGACGGGCAGGTCGCGCAGATCAGCCGCCGTCCCGGGGCCAGCACGGTCTTCCTCACCCTGCGTGACCCGTCGGCCGACCTGAGCCTGACCGTCACCACGAACCGGGACGTGCTGGACTCCGGGGCGCCGGAGCTGCGCGAGGGCGCCCGGGTGGTGCTGCACGCCAAGCCGGAGTTCTACGCCGCCCGGGGCACGCTGAGCCTGCGCGCCGACGAGATTCGCCAGGTGGGGCTCGGGGAGTTGCTGGCCCGACTGGAGAAGCTCAAGAAGCTGCTGGCCGCCGAGGGGCTCTTCGACCGCGCCCGCAAGCGCCGACTGCCGTTCCTGCCCGGCCGGATCGGGCTCATCACCGGGCGCGCGTCGGCGGCGGAGCGGGACGTGCTGACGAACGCCCGGCGACGCTGGCCGGCGGTGGAGTTCCGCACGGTGAACGTGGCCGTGCAGGGGCCGTCCGCCGTGCCGCAGATCGTCGACGCGCTCCGGGTGCTGGACGCCGACCCGAGCATCGACGTGATCATCATCGCCCGGGGCGGCGGCGGCATCGAGGACCTGCTGCCCTTCTCCGACGAGGCGCTCTGCCGCGCCGTGTTCGGCTGCCGTACTCCGGTGGTCAGCGCGATCGGTCACGAGACGGACGCGCCGCTGATCGACTACGTCGCCGACGTCCGCGCCTCCACCCCCACCGACGCGGCCAAGCGGGTCGTCCCCGACCTCACCGAGGAGGTACGCCTCATCGGCCAGGCCCGGCACCGCCTGGAACGGGCGGTGCGCAACCTGGTCGACCGGGAGACGCACCGGCTCGACGGGCTCCGCTCCCGGCCGGTGCTGGCCCGGCCGCAGGTGATGGTGGAGCATCGGGCGACCGAGCTGACCGCGCTGCGCCAGCGGGCCGGCCGCTGCCTGGAGCACCGGCTCGTCGCCGCCGACGACGACCTGCGCCACACCCTCGCCCGGCTGCGCGCGCTCTCCCCCGCCGCCACCCTGGACCGGGGGTACGCGATCGTGCAGCGCGCCGACGGCCACGTCGTCCGCGCGGCGTCCGACGTCGGCAAGGGCGACCCGTTGCGGGTACGGCTGGCCGACGGCGAACTGGCCGCCACCGTCGACGGCTGAGTGGCGACGCGGTGACCGGGCGAGCGGTGTGCTGAGATGGGTGCGATGACTGACGACACGAAGGCCGGGCCGGACGAACGGCTCAGTTACGAGCAGGCCCGCGCCGAGCTGGCCTCGGTGGTCGAGCGACTGGAGGCCGGCGGCACGTCACTGGAGGAGTCGCTGGCACTGTGGGAGCGCGGCGAGGCGCTGGCGGTGATCTGTCAACGCTGGCTGGACGGGGCGCGGGCACGGATCGACGCCGCCCGGCAGGAGCCCGCTTCCTGACCGACCGCCGGTGGGGCGGCCGGAGCCGCCCCACGTGGACGCGTCAGTTGAACAGGCTGTACAGCTCGGCCGGCGCCTCGACGACCTGGGCCGCCGGCGGCTTCTGCGCGGCCGTGGCGGCGCCGTAGTCGGAGTACGTCATCTTGATCTCCTGGGCGGCGGTCTGCCCGGCGGCCGGCAACTGCAGCACCAACTCACTGAGCCGGCCCTGCGGGTCCACCTTCGCGGTGAACGGAACCGTCTTCGCCTGGGTGCCCAGCGCGGCGATCGTGGCGGCGTTCAGCGAACCCGCCTCGGCGGCCTTGGTGACGTCGATGGTGCCCGCGTACGCGCCGGTGCCGGTGCTGCGGACCTCGGTGATGCCCTGGGTCAGCACCGCGCTGCCGGCCGGGTCGACCTTGTCGAAGTCGAAGCCGAGGCTGCGGTTGCCCTTGATCCGGGCCTGGTCCAGGTGCTGGTACTTGCCGAGGTTGAGCTGCTTGATGGTGGGCAGGCTGTTGGCGGTCGAGCCGGTCAGCTCCAGCTTCACCCAGCTGTCCGGCTTGAAGTGGATCACGTCGAGCTTCATCGCCAGGTCGGACGAGGGACCACCGACCGCGATCTTCATCTCCGCGCTCTGGCTCGGTTGGTGCACCTGGCCCTCGGCCGTGGAGCCGGCACCCGCGAGGGTGAACCGGAAGTTGCCGCTGCTGATCTCCTTGGTCGAGTCGAGCAGGGCCTGCTTGGCGTCGCCCGCCACCGGGGCGCCGGACGCGCTGGCCGTGGCGGACGCGGTCACCGTCGGGGTCGCGGTCGATCCGGCGGTGCCTGTCGTACCGTCGCCGCAGGCGGCCAGGGCGGGCGTGATCAGAGCGGCGGCTACCAGGCCGGCGCCGAGTCGTCGGACAGTCATACGTGTCTCCCAAGAGGGTCACCCGACGACCTGGGCGGCGCCGGAAACCGGGCGACGCGGCAGCACCGTCGGCCGCGCCGCGCGATCCGGGCCGAGCAGCGCGCCCGGATCACTCCCTCTCTGTTCCCTGTTGTCGGGTCGGACAATCGCCCTTCTGTCCGTTCAGTGCAGCGAGCCGGCCAACTCGCGCAGTTCGTTGTCCCGGGCATCGCCGACGACGATCACCGTGCGGGTCGGTTCCAGCAGGACCAGCGCCTGCTGGTTGCCCCGGGCCGCGTAGAGCTGCCAGGTCCGCCCGGCCAGCTCGGTCGGGCCCTGGGGCTGGCCCTGGTCGGTCAGCTCGGCGGGGAGCAGCCGCTCGGCCGGCACGCTGCTCTGCAGGAGTTGGACGCCCCGCCCCTCCGGGGTGAGGTAGCCGATACGCAGGTTCGCACCGCCGTCGACCGTCTGGTAGCGGGCGCTGACCGTCGACCAGCCGGAGCCGAGTCCCTCCGGCTGGCTCACCGGAAACACGTTCGCCGACCGGGCCTGCTCGATGGCCGGGGCCGGATCGACGGTCGTGGCCTGGTCACCACCGAGAAAGCCCCGGTAGAACGCCAGCAGCAGCGCGATCGGGACGAGCAGCACCAGCAACGAGATCGCCATGTCCTTCGGCGACCGCTCGGACTTGGCGGGCTTCGCCCGCGGCGGTGGCGTCGGATCGTCGCCGGTGGGCTCACCACCGGCGGCGACTGGGACGTCGACCGGCGGCTGACCGTCGGGTGGCGTGCGGTCGGCGGGTACGCGGTCGGCTGGCTGTGCGGGTTCCACCCCCTTATCTTCGCAGCCGCCCGACCGGCGGTATCCAGGCCATCACCGCCCCGCGCCAACGCCCGGTCGGCCATCGTGTGAGGATCAGCGACAGAGCCGGCAGTGGGGACCGCCCCGCCGCCGGTCGTCCCCGCACCGTCGCGAGGAGGAGCAGCCGTCATGACCAACACCAGGACGCGGATCCCACAGGATCTCGACCGAAACCTCGCCCTCGACCTGGTCCGGGTCACCGAGGCCGCCGCGATGGCGGCCGGTCGGTGGGTGGGCCGAGGCGACAAGGAGGGCGGCGACGGCGCGGCCGTCGACGCCATGCGCAAGCTGATCAACTCGATCCAGATGCGTGGCGTGGTGGTGATCGGCGAGGGCGAGAAGGACAACGCCCCGATGCTCTTCAACGGCGAACACGTCGGCGACGGCACCGGCCCGGAGGTGGACGTCGCCGTCGACCCGGTCGACGGCACCACCCTGATGAGCAAGGGCATGCCGAACGCGGTCGCGGTCCTCGCCGTCTCCGAGCGGGGTGCGATGTTCGACCCCAGCGCCGTCTTCTACATGGAGAAGCTCGCCGTCGGGCCGGCGTACGCCGACGTGATCGACATCAACGCCGGTGTCGCCGAGAACGTGCGGCGGATCGCCAAGGTCAAGGGCACCGACGTCTCCGAGGTGACGGTCTGTGTGCTGGACCGGAGCCGCCACGAGGACCTGGTCGCACAGATTCGCCGGACCGGGGCGGGCATCCGGTTCATCTCCGACGGTGACATCGCGGGCTCCATCGCGGCCGCGCGGGGCGAGTCGGAGGTCGACGTGCTGATGGGCATCGGCGGCACCCCGGAGGGCATCATCTCCGCGTGCGCCCTGAAGTGCATGGGCGGTGCGATGCAGGCCAAGCTCTGGCCGCGCGACGAGCAGGAACGGGAGAAGGCGCTCGCCGCCGGGCACGACCTGGACCGGGTGCTCGGCACCGATGATCTGGTGACCGGCGACAACTGCTTCTTCGTGGCGACCGGGGTCACCTCCGGGGATCTGCTGCGCGGGGTGCGGTACCGGGCCGGCGGCGCGTACACGCAGTCGATCGTGATGCGGTCGAAGAGCGGCACGATCCGGGTGATCGACTCGTACCACCGGCTGGAGAAGCTGGCGCTCTACTCCGCTGTCGACTTCGACGGTCGTCCGCTGGCCGAGCAGGAGTGACAACCGCCAACACGGAGACACCGCAGGTCCTGTCGGCCGCCCGCCGCATCGGCGGCGTCGCGCTGGCGTCCGTCGCCGGGCTCGCGGTGGCGGTGCAGTCGCGCATCAACGGCGAGTTGGGGGTACGCCTCGACGACGGCTTCGCCGCCGCGGTCGTCTCGTTCGGCCTCGGCCTGCTGGTGCTCCTGGTGCTGGTGCCCGCCACCGCGACCGGGCGGCGTGGCCTGGTCGGGGTGCGGCGCGCGCTCGCGGCGGGCACGCTGCGGCCGTGGCAGTGCCTCGGTGGCATGTGCGGGGCGTTCCTGGTGGCGTGTCAGGGCCTCACCATCGGCACGTTGGGCGTGGCGGTCTTCACCGTGGCCGTGGTCGCCGGCCAGTCCGGCAGCAGCCTCGCCGTGGACCGGGCCGGCATCGGCCCGACCGGCCGGCAGCCGGTGACCCGGCAACGGCTGGCCGGCGCGGTGCTCACCGTGCTGGCGGTCGGCCTGGCGGTCGGGGACCGGCTCGGCAGTCCGGGGACGCTGGCGCTGGCCCTGCTGCCGCTGGTCGCCGGGGTGGGCACCGCCTGGCAGCAGGCGGTCAACGGGCGGGTCCGGGCGGCGGCCGACAGCGCGTTGACCGCGACACTCGTCAACTTCGTCGTCGGCACCGCCACCCTGCTCGTCGCGTTCGCCATCGACGTCGCGGTACGCGGTTGGCCGACCGGCCACCTGCCGAGCGAGCCGTGGCTCTACGTGGGCGGCCCGATCGGCATCGTGTTCATCGCGATCGCCGCCGCGATCGTGCGGTTCACCGGGGTGCTGCTGCTGGGCCTGGCCACCATCGCCGGCCAGATCGTGGGGGCGGTCCTGCTGGACCTGGTGCTGCCCACGGCGGCCTCGCACCCCGGTGTGAACACCCTGCTCGGGGCGGCGCTGACAATGGTGGCGGTGCTGATCGCCGCGCTGGCGCCACCGGCCCGCCCGCTGACCTAGCGGCCCGCCGCTGACCAACCGCCCGCAAAGGGGCCAGCCGCCTGTCGGAGGTTCACCGCGGCGGTGATTGCGACGGGTACGGCGGATCAGGCACCGTCGGCGGGCCAGCCGGGTATGACGCAGGCGGATAGGGCCCGTGCGGCGGATAGGGCCCGTATGGCGGATAGGGCGGGCGCGGTGGGTACCGGCGCTCGAACCCGCGGGCCGGGTCCACCAGCCGCGCGATCCGGGTGGCCAGCAGCACGCCCGGCACCGTGGCCAGCAGGGCGAGCGCCACCGCGAACCGGGTCCGCGACGGGGTGCCGTACAGCCAACCGACGAGCGGCAGGCCAGCCAGGAGCACGGTGAGGAGGAACCCGGTGAGCACGCGGCCGATCCAGCTCCGCAGAGCGCCCTGGTAGGAGGCTCGAACGATCATGGCCACCGTGGTGAGGACGCCCACCGCCAGCACGAACGGCACGGCCATGAACGCCAGGGTGTCGTCGTCGCGCCCCCAGGCCGCGGCCAACACGATCCCCGCGACCAGCATCGACGCACTGCTGACGACCCCCCACCAGCGCGGACCTCCACCACGGCGGATCGCGAGATGACCGGCGAGCGCAGTGACCGCGCAGCCGAGAGTCAGCGCCAGCGCGACGGCGAGCAACAGGTCCATCTCGCGGTCGCCGGGGCCGCCACCGTCCAGTCGGGGCGGTCCGTCCCACGACGTGCCGGACTGCCCCTCCTCGAAGAGGAACCCGACGCGCTGCCACCCACCGTCGGGCAGGCGGCGGAGAAACCCGTCCCGCCCGTTGGCGACCAGCACCTCGTGACCACCCCCGGCATGGGGATAGACGACGAGATCGCGGGAGGCGAAGTGGCGCGGGACATCGCCCGGGTTCGGCGACCGGCGGGCCAACTCCTCCCGCTGCCCGTCAGGCACCTCCCAGGCCACCCGCCAGGTCGCGCCGGCGTCGTCACTCTCCTCGACGCGTAGGTGCCCGGTGACGATCCGGTAGCAACGCCGGGGCTCATTCGAAGCGCACGCCTGCTGCTGCCCGAACTCCTGGCGGGACAGTTGCCGCTGCTCATCCTTCGTGGCCTGCCGCCAGGTGGTCGAGCCGTCCTCGCTGACCGCCCACTGCCCGTCCAACGGATCGGCCGGCCAGTCCGACGTGCTGTAGCCGGTGCCGACCGAGATCGCCGGGTGACCGTCGACCACGGCGGTGGCCACTGCGTACGGATAGTAGACCGGGCTGGTCGCGGCCACCGCCAACACCGCTGGTGGTAGCACCACGAGCAGCCGGACCACCCGGGCGGTCCGTTGGCGCACCGGCCGGCGGCGCGACCGGGTCCAACTCCACCACGCCAGGCCGAGCGCCGGCAGGGTCAGCAGGTCGGTCCGGTCGGCCCGGACCAGCGACGGCCCGGCCAGCACGGTCCAGGCCGACGAGGCCAGCTCGGCGGCGTACCCGCTGGATTTGACGAGCGCGAAGCCGGCGCCCACCGCGACCAGACCGGCCAGCGCGGCGGCCCGGGCTGGCAACCGCGGCACCAGGAGGGTCAGCAGGACCGCGACCAGCGGTGGGGCGAGCACCAGGCCGGCCACGTCGCTCAGCTTCCCGGTCACCGGGCCGGGGAAGGTCGCCTTCAGCACGTGGTCGTTGACCAGCAGCAGGACCAGGGCGATCACGGTGGCGGGATGGCAGAGCCAGGACAGCGTGGTGGGTGCGCCATCTCGCGGTGTCTCGGAACCCGTCATCACCTCAGGGTCCGGTCGACCCGTCTCGATCCGGACTCAGGTCGGTCTGGGTCCGATATCGACCATCAACCGGCGTCGGAGGAGTGCCCCGGGAAGAGGTGCGCGCTCGGGTCGATGGCCACGGCCGCGTTGTTGACAGCCGTCGCCGCCTCGCCGAAGCCGGTGGCGATCAGCCGCACCTTGCCCGGGTATTCGGTGATGTCGCCCGCCGCGAAGACCCGCGGCAGGTTTGTGGCCATCGCGCTGTCCACCAGGATGTGCCGGCGGTCCAGACGCAGCCCCCACTCGGCGAGCGGGCCCAGGTCGGCGGTGAAGCCCAGCGCGGCGACCACGGTGTCCACCGGCAGCGTCTCGGTGGCACCACCGCGTACGGTCACCTCGGCGGCGGTCACCGTGCCATCCCCGATCAGCCGGCTGACCTCGGCGTTGACCACCACCCGCACCGGCAGGGACAGCACTCGGGCGACCGTCGAGGCGTGCGCCCGGAACTTTTCCCGACGGTGCACCAGGGTCACCGAACGGGCAAGTGGTTGCAGCGTCAACGCCCAGTCGAAGGCGGAGTCGCCACCACCGACGATCAGCACGTCCCGGTCGGCCAGGTCGGTCGGCTCGGTGACGAAGTAGACGATCCCGGTGCCGGGAGCGCCGTCGGCGCACGGCAGCGGACGCGGGCTGAAGCTGCCGAGCCCACCGGTGACCACGACCGCCCCGCAGCCGAGCTGCTCTCCCCCGGCCAGGCCGAGCACCGGGCGGTCGTCGGCGTACGAAAGTTTCTCGGCACGGGTGTTGAGCAGGTACTGCGGATCGAACGGGGCGGCCTGTGCGACAAGGTTGGCCACCAGGTCCCGGCCCTTGACGGCGGGAAAGCCGGCCACGTCGAGGATCAACTTTTCCGGGTACATGGCGGTGACCTGACCGCCGGGCTCGGGCAGCGCGTCGATCACCGCCACGGACAGCCCCCGGAACCCGGCGTAGTACGCGGCGAAGAGACCGGCCGGACCGGCCCCGATCACGGCGACATCGACCTCACGCATGGCGTACCGTCGCTTTCCGCTTACGGATCAACGCTTGCTGATCTCGACCGTAGGCGGGTGGCGGCGGTCCGGCAAGCACGTCTCAGGGGCGCGCCGGGGAATTGGTCAGGGCATGCTCAGCGTGGAGCCCGAGTAGTCCGGCCCGTCCACCGCCGGGCGTCGGCGGCGGAACAGGATCGCCGCCACCACCCCGCCGAGCAGACCGAACAGATGGCCCTGCCAGGAGATCCGCTCGTCGGTGGGGAGGATGCCGACGAGTTGCCAGCCGTAGAGCAGGCCGACCAACAGGAAGACCGCGAAGTTCCACCAGCTGCGTTCGACGATGCCCCGGGTGAGCAGGATGCCCAGGTAGCCGAAGATGACGCCGCTCGCGCCGACCACCACCGAGTTGGGCGATCCGGTGAACCAGACGCCGAGCCCGCTGACCAGGATGATGACCAGGGTCGACCAGAGGAAGCGGCGGGCGCCGGCCGCCAGGACGAACGTGCCCAGCAGGATCAGCGGGATGCTGTTGCTGTAGAGGTGGTCGAAGCCGTGGTGCAGGAACGGGGAGAAGAAGACCCCGTCCAGCCCTTCGATGCGCTGCGGGATGATGCCGGCGTTGGCGTCCAGACCGAACGCGAGCCCCTGGTCGACGGCCTCGATGAGGAAGAGGAACGGGACCACCGCGCACATGGCGACGAACGCCCGGCCGAGCGAGGCGTAGAACGCCTCGGTGCCGAACCGGAAGGGGTCGCCGCTTGACGGGTGCAGGGTCACCTGACAACTGCTATCAGCAAAAGCGGCCGACCGCCACTCGCGTCCCGTCCGGAGTACGCGCGAAGGCGGGGCGAGTGGAGATCCACCCGGCCCCGCCTTCGAAAGCCGTCAGTAGTGGTTGTTGTTCTGGAAGAACGTCCAGGCGCCGCAGGGCGACTTGTACCTGCCCTTGATGTAGCCCAGCCCCCACGTGATCTGGGTGGCCGGGTTGGTCCGCCAGTCGGCGGCGACCGTACCCATCTTGCTGCCGGGCAGGGCCTGCGGAATGCCGTACGCGCCGGACGAGTTGTTGGCGGCCTTGTGGTTCCAGCCGCTCTCCTTGGTCCAGAGCTTCTCCAGGCAGGGGAACTCGGAGATGCCGAAGCCCGAGCTGATCATCAGGGCGCAGCCGGTCTTGCGGTTGCCGCTGAACTCCTCGCAGGACGCCGGGATCGGCCCGTCGTACGGCTTGGCGGGCGCGTTCGCGGCCTCGCGCTCGCGCTTGCGGGACGCCGCGGCGGCCTCGGCTCGGCGGGCGCGTTCGGCGGCCTCCTTCGCGGCCTGCGCCGCCCGCAGCTTGGCCTGGTATTCGGCGGCCCGCTGCTTGGAGAACTGCACCTGGTGGGCGGACTGCCGCTCACGCTGGTACGCGAGGTCGGCCTGGTCGACCTCGCGGCTGACCTGCTCGGTCAGCCCCTGTTGCTGGGTTTCCCGGTCTTCGCCCAGGTAGAAGCCGCCGGCAACGCCCACGGAGAGCAGCGCCACAGCAGCCGTACGGGCACCCAACCGGCTCCACAGCCGACTCACGAAGTGGTCCCTTCGTCGGGGGCATGGACGCGGCGCGGCGCGGGCCAGCAATGGACCGTCAACCGTGCCACGAGCGCCCCGACCGTTTGCCGGTCGCGCCGACGCACCGACCGCCGCCGATATCGCCCGTCTCGCGACGTTCGACAGCCGACGATGCCCATGGTGCGTGGACGCTCGTGGGACACGATTGCGCACAGTGAGGCTGATGGGAAACCAACCACGCTGTTTGTGATCTGTGCCACATAAATTATGCGGACAAAAGCCCGCATAACATCATCAGATCGGGATGTCCTCCAGGAGATCCGTGACCATCGCGGCAATCGGCGACCGCTCCGACCGGCTGAGTGTGACGTGGGCGAAGAGCGGGTGACCCTTGAGCGCCTCGATGACCGCGGTCACGCCGTCGTGCCGGCCCACCCGCAGGTTGTCCCGCTGGGCCACGTCGTGCGTGAGCACCACCCGGGAGCCCTGCCCGATGCGGGACAGCACCGTCAACAGCACCCCACGCTCCAGCGACTGGGCCTCGTCCACGATCACGTACGCGTCGTGCAGGCTGCGTCCCCGGATGTGGGTGAGCGGCAGCACCTCCAGGATTCCCCGCGAGGTGACCTCCTCCAGCACGTTCTCGTGCACCACCGCGCCGAGCGTGTCGAAGACCGCCTGGGCCCACGGCGACATCTTCTCCGACTCCGAGCCGGGCAGGTAGCCCAGCTCCTGGCCGCCGACGGCGTACAGCGGGCGGAACACGATCACCTTCTTGTGCCGGCGGCGCTCCATCACCGCCTCCAGCCCGGCGCAGAGCGCCAACGCCGACTTGCCGGTGCCGGCCCGGCCGCCCAGCGAGACGATCCCGATCGCCTCGTCGAGCAGCAGGTCGAGCGCGATGCGCTGCTCGGCGGAGCGGCCGTGCAGGCCGAACGCCTCGCGGTCGCCCCGCACCAGCCGGACCGACTTGTCCGGCAGCACCCGGCCGAGCGCGGAGCCCCGCCCCGAGTGCAACACCAGGCCGGTGTGGCAGGGCAGACCGGCCGCCTCGTCGAGGTCGAGCGTCTCGCCGGCGTACAGCGACCCGATCTGCTCGTCGGTCAGGTCCAGCTCGGACATGCCCGTCCAGGTCGGGTCGCTGGCCTGGCCGTGCCGGTACTCGTCGGCGCGCAGGCCCACCGAGGCCGCCTTGACCCGCAGCGGCATGTCCTTGCTGACCAGGGTGACCTCCCGCCCCTCGGCGGCGAGGTTGAGCGCGACGGACAGGATCCGGGCGTCGTTGCTCTCGGTCCGGAAACCGGGCGGCAGCACGCCGTCGTCGGTGTGGTTGAGCTCCACCCGCAGGGTGCCACCGACGTCGTTGGCGGGCACCGGTCGGTCGAGTCGGCCATGCCGGACCCGTAGGTCGTCCAACATCCGCAGCGACTGCCGGGCGAACCAGCCCAGCTCCGGATGGTGCCGCTTGCCTTCCAGTTCGGTGATGACCACCAGTGGCAGCACCACCTCGTGCTCCGCGAACCGGTGGAACGCCGCCGGGTCGGAGAGCAACACGGACGTGTCCAGGACAAAGGCCTGGCCGGCTGGTCGTGGCTCCTTCGGGTCGGCCGGCGCGGCGGCCGCCGTACGGCGGCTCCTGGTGGCACGGCGGGTCGTGGCAGTCGCGGCCGGGGTCTGGTCGGCACCGGCGGTGGTACGGCGAGTCGTCACAGGCCTGCTCCGACGGATGGGCACCCGCCACCCGTGTTCCGCCTCCTCCGGTGCCCGGGGACACGGGGTCGGATGCGGAACCCCATGCGCGAGGTCGCAGATCCGGGCGGACCGGCTGGCCCGGGAGAACCCCGTGCCATAGCTAGACGCTAGCCCCGCCGGACCCTCCCGGCTAGGGGGCGAACGTGGATCTACCTAGACGGGCGTGTGAACACGGCTTCGCGGGGCCCCGCACCACCGGGAAGGCCGGCGGCGGAACCGGCCGGGATGCATGCCCCCTGCGCGCACCCCGGCCGGGTTGGGGCCACCGTCACCGGTCTGACGTGACCCCGACGGTGCGTGTCCGCCGCGGACGACGCACCGCGTCGGTGGTGCCGGTCGGCGGGCCCACGCCCGCCGACCGACCTCAACCGGTACGCCGAACGAGCGTGCCGGTCGGGTGCCGCCCGGTGATCGGGGCGGCCGGCGCGCTGAACGACGAGCCGGTGTACGTGGTGCCGGCGCGGGCGACGGTGCTGGCCGAGCGGACGACCTCTGCCGGGGACACCGACAGGGCGGAGGCGATCGCGGCCTGGGCGTCGCGGCGACGCCGGTTCCAGGCGCCCCGGTCACCGTCGAAGTAGCCCTGCCGGTAGCCGAAGCGGTAGCCGATGCGGTAGCTGAGCTGCCCGTGCAACCGGCCGGCCGCGTAGCTCGTCGCGCCGAGCACCAGGACGAGGAACACCGCGAGGAACGGGCTCATCGGGCGGCCCCGGCCCGGCTCGGACGCCCGGTCATCGCTCCTCCGGCTCGATCGTGGTGGGATCGGCGACGAGCAGCCGGTCCAGGTCGTCGGTGCTGACCTCCTCGACCAGCTCGACGCTGATCCGGCAGCCGTCCAGCACGATCTCGGCCACCGAGGAGCGGCGGATCTCGCCGCCGGCGTCGTAGACCCGGACGCTCAGCTCCGGGCAGCCGAGATGGGTACGCCAGGCGTTCCACTCGGCGCGGTCGCCGACGCTCAGCGACAGGTAGCGGCAGCCTCGGGCGAGGTAGAGGCGCCAGGGGGCGGTCAGCCCCGCGGCCACCCCCTCGGCGATCAGCCCGAAGGCCTGGGCGCGGGTGGCGAGCTCGGTCACCACACCCCCTCCGAACCGGGGGCGTGACGCATGTGAGCACCAATCGTCTCATGCACGTGACACACCGTAGATTGTCCCATGGGCGTGACAGTATCAGCTTTTCGTCCGCTTACGCTCGCCACTACGGGCATCTATTCTGCCCGCGTGACACCCCTCAACAGTGGCACTGACTCGTTTACCGGAAATCCGAAGATCCCGTCACGTAGGCGTGACAGTGGCGAGCCGGGGCGCGCGCTCGCCAGCGGCTGGCCGTACGGTCACGGGGTGACCGAGACGGCCAATGCGCGGAAGATCGCCTTCGCCACCTTCGTCCGCCGCGCCCTGGACGAGGCACGAGCGACCCGAGCCTGGAGCGGCACCGAGGTGTCCCGGCGCACCGGGGTCTCCCGGCAGACCATCAACAGGTGGGTCCGGGGCGACTGGGCCAGCGACCCGGAGGCCGAACGGGTGGTCGCCTTCTGCGAGGGCCTGGGTCTGAATCCGGCGGCCGCCTTCGCCGCGCTCGGCTGGGACCGCACCGCGGCCGGCCCTCGCGGCGGCCAGCCCGCCCCTCCGATGGACCCGGACGTGGAGGCCCTGCTCCGCCGCCTGGTCGATCCGAACGTGTCGGACGCGGAGAAGTTCCACATCCGGGAAACCATCAGATATCTCGCATACCGCCCAACGTTGCCGGTCGATGTCCGAAATAGAGGCAATCAAGCAGGGTAGTTCCTCAGATGGCGAAAGAACGCCTGGTCAGGTTTATTCGTTTGCCTCCGGGGCCGGAACGGGCACGCTAGCGTCCCTACTCGTACTGCTTGGGCTCGTCATCGGCGGGGGGACGGGACAAGGCCGAACCCAGCCCTGCGGGACAAAGGAGGGGTCTGTCCATGACCCTGAAGTGGTTGGCAGTCGTGGTCGCGACGGTGTCGATGACACTGTGGGCGACCGGCAACGCGGTGACCCTCGCGGTCGACGGCGGGCAGCTTCCGCTGCTCGTCAACCTCTTCGTGCTGATCACCGCCGGCACCGCGGTCGTCCTGGCCGTCGTCGCCGAACTGCACGAGCGCATGAACGACCGGATCAGCGCGCTCACCGAATTCCTGGTGGCACGACTCAACGAGATCGAGAACCACACCGGCGATCGCAACACCGGGTTTGTGGAGGGCTACCTCCTGAGCCACGGCCAGGACGCGGCGGTGGTGCCGTTCGGCCGGCGTGGACGGGGAGCCGCCGAACGCTGATCGCCCACCCCGCAACGGATCCGCTCGGCCAGGAATGACCCTTCATCGCCGGGGTACGCTGACGCGCGTGCCGCCGTTGAATCTGGGCAACCACCAGCCGAGGACCCCGTTGAACGCCGACCAGGCCTGGCGGACCACCGCCAGCCGGGCGGCCGGGACCGTGCTCTTCTTCGACTTCGACGGCACGCTCGCGCCCGTCGACGACGATCCGACCGCGGTACGCCCGGCGCCCAAGGCGTTGGCCGCGATCGAGGCCCTGGCCCCGGTCGTGCAGCGGGTCGCGATCGTCTCCGCCCGGCCCGTCGAGTTCCTTCGGGATCAGCTCGGCGGGCTCACCGGCGTGGACCTCTACGGCCTCTACGGGCTGGAGCACAGCCACTCCGGCGGGGAGACCGTCACCGAGCCGGCCGCGCTGCCCTGGGTGCCGACAATGGTGGAGCTGGCCGACCTCGCCCGGGCCGAGCTGCCACCCGGCACGCTTGTGGAATACAAGCGGCTCTCCGTCGCCCTGCACTGGCGTACCGCCCCGCAACTCGGCTCGACCGTGCAGCAGTGGGGGCAGGCGCAGGCCGACCGACTGGGGCTGCGCGTGCAGGCCGGGCGGATGGTGCTGGAGCTCAAACCCCCTGTCGACCGGGACAAGGGCATGGTGATCGGAGAGGCGATCAAGGGTGCCACCGGGGCCTGGTATTTCGGCGACGACGTCTCGGACATCAAGGCCTTCGCCGCGCTGCGCGCCCGCGCCGCCGCCGACCCGGACTTCCTCGGCATCTGCGTGGCCGTGGCCAACCCGGAGACCGGCCACGAGGTCGCCAACGCCGCGGACCTGACGATCGAGTCGCCGGCCGCCCTGGGCGACTTCCTCACCCAGGCGCTGACCCACCTGCCCTGACCCGGCCGCGCGGCGACAGAGGCGTCGCCCGCCGCCGGCTCAGGCGCCGTAGCGGCGTTGTCTCGTCGCGTACGAGCGCAGGGCGCGCAGGAAGTCGATGTGCCGGAAATCCGGCCAGTTGAGTTCGCAGAAGTAGAACTCCGAGTGCGCGGACTGCCAGAGCATGAAGCCGGACAGCCGCTGCTCCCCACTGGTGCGGATGACCAGGTCGGGGTCGGGCTGGCCACGGGTGTAGAGGTGCTCGGCGATGTGCTCGACGTCCAGCACCTCGGCCAACTCCTCGATCGTGCCGCCGGAGGCGGCGTGCTCCAACAGCAGCGAGCGGACCGCGTCGGTGATCTCCCGACGACCGCCGTAGCCCACCGCGATGTTGACCTCCGCGCCGCCGGTGCGCTCGCGGGTGCGTTCCTCGGCGCCCTTGAGCGCCGCCGCGGTCTGCGCCGGGAGCAGGTCGAGCGCGCCGACGATGCGCAACCGCCAGGGGTTGCCCTCCTCCGACAACTCCACCACCAGATCCTCAATGATCTTGAGGAGGGGGTCCAGCTCACTTGCCGGTCGGCGCAGGTTGTCGGTGGCCAGCAGGTAGAGGGTCACGTGCCCGATGCCGGCCTGGTCACACCAGCCGAGGACATGCTTGATCTTCGCCGCGCCGACCCGGTGCCCGTCGTTCGGGTCGACGAAGCCCATCTCCCTCGCCCAGCGGCGGTTGCCGTCGCACATCACCCCGACGTGCCGGGGCACCGGCTTACCCGCGAGCTTCGCCGTGAGCCGGCGCTCGTACACGGAGTAGATAAGGTCCCGCAGCGTCATCACCTAGCAGCGTAGCGACCCTTCGGTCAGATCACCGCCTCGGAGCCCCATCCCGGCCCGGCAGACCGATGCCGATCATCGCCAGCGTACGGGCGGTGAGCCGTCCGTCACCCAGTCCCAGCTCGACCACGTCGTAGAACACCCGGTCGTCCCGCCGGGCCGCCCGGACCGCCGCGTCCACCACCCGGCGGCGTCGCGCCAACCAGGCCGCGACCGAACTGTGCCGCAGGTGGGTGCCGAGGCGGCGGCGCAACCCGTGCGCGTAGCGGCCGGCTGCCGCTTCGGGAGACTGGGCCGCCGCCGTGCCGGCGAGCGCACCGGAGAGCAGGGCGTAGAAGATTCCCTCCCCGGTGAACGGATTGATCAGTGACAGCGCGTCCCCGGTCAGCAACGTGCGGCCACGGCCCGGTGTCGGCCGGTGGGTGGACAGCGGCAGGTGATGGGCGCGCAACGCGGTCACCGTGTCCAGGTCGGTGCCGGGCAGCAGCGCGGCCAGCCGGTCCAGCAGGTAGGCCCGGTTCAACGGCTCACCGCGCAGCACCTCCCCGTACCCGACGTTCGCCCGACCGTCGCCGATCGGAAACGACCAGGCGTACGCCGGCCAGCGCGCCTTCGAGGTGACGATGAGCTGCTCGGACGGGCCGGGCAGGGCCGGCGCGTACCCCCGGATGGCAAGCGCCAGGTGCCGGTCGGGATTCTGCGGGTGCCCGAGCGCCCGACGCACCACCGAAGCGGCGCCGTCGGCGCCCACCACCACCCGGCCGGACACCTCCCCGTCGAGCACCACGCGGTCGGCGCGCGGCTCGACCCGGCGCACGGTGTGCCGGCGCAACTGCGCGCCGGCCGCCACGGCCGCCGCCACCAGCCGCGCGTCGAAGACCTCCCGGGGCACCGTGTACGCGGGTCGGGGCAGCGCCCGCGCCACGGCACCACCACCCGGCGCGATCATCCGCAACGCGGGAAGCGGCGCGTAGCCCGCCACCGCCTCGGTCACCCCCAGTTCAGCGAGCACGTCCACCGAGTGTGCGGCGATCCCGTCGCCACACGCCTTGTCCCGGGGAAAGTCGGCCCGGTCCAGCAGCAGCACGCTCGCGCCCGCCCGGCGTGCCGTCAACGCCGCGGCCGCCCCGGCCGGCCCCGCTCCCACCACCACCACGTCGAACTCGTCGCTCACCGCGCGCCTCCCTCCGACCAACGCGGCGCGGCCGTGCCGTTCCCGCACCGCCCGACGATCCACCTGCGCCGCCCACGCCGACCGTTGTGACCGACGCCACCCGCCATCCTGCCCCCTGCCCGCTCGTGCGTGCCGCACCCGCACGGCGCTGACTACCTGCCGTCAGAAGGCGATCTCCTGCCGTGGCAGGCACCAGCGGTCCAGGCGTGACGAATAGCAGGCCACCCATGCCGGGAGACATCAGCGCTGCGGAGGCCGCCCACCTGTCCAGCCGCCTGTAGACCTGCCCCACCTCTGGGGCAGCTCTACAGCGGCTGTGACTACCTGGCCAGAGACGGAGGCTGCGAGCCGCCCGGGCGCGGGTGGTGCTGCCGTCAGCCGGGGTCGACGTCGTCGGCGCGGGACGCGCGGCGCAGGCCGTAGAGGGTGAGCCCGGCCGCGGCGAGCAGCGGGGCGCCGTCGCGGACCAGGCCGTCCACGCCCAGCAGCCACCAGCACAGCGGCAGATCCACGGCGAGCACGACAAGTGTGACGCCGACCAGCAGGCCGCGTGCCCAGTCCTTGCCGCGCATCAGGAACGCGGTGCAGAACAACACCGCGTAGCTGGCCGTGATGCCGGCCCCGAACCAGAACACCACGGCGGGTAGCGCGGTCAGCCGGCCGTCCAGGATGGAGCCGCCGGCCACCAGGGCCGGCACCAGCATCAGTGGGCTGTAGGTGAACGCCGCCACCCGGCTGGTCAACAGCCAGGCGTTCGCCTCCGGCCGGCGCGGCGGGGTTTCCCGCCAGGAGAAACCAGCACGGTCGAGGACCAGCCGGGGTCGGTGCCGGACCAGGTGCCCGGCCAGCGCCGACGAGCGGTACAGCAGCCAGACCACCGCGGCACAGAGCGCGGTGAGCACGGCGAAGCCGAGCAGGCCGGGCAGCGGTGGCACCCCCTGCCGGGGCACGATCAACCGGCCGACCGCGAAGACCGTGGTGACCGCGAGGATCAGCCCGAACGGGCGGGCCACCGTCCGGCCCCGGCGAACGTGCCCGATCAGCAGCAGGAAGCCGAGCGAGCGCAGCATCGCCCAGCCGGTCCGTACGGCCAGCCCGAAGCCCTGCTCCGGGGCGTACCACCAATTGAGCAGCTCGACCACGACGGTGGCCGCCGCCGTCGTCGCGAGCAGGATGGTGAGCACCCGGACGGCGGACGGCCGCCGGACCTGGGTCTCGGCGGCCGTCCTCATGGGATCCGATGATGCCCACGCGGGGCGATCTTCACACCTAGCGCTGCGGCTGGACGGCGTCCAGGCGGGCGCGCAACGCGTCCAACTCGGCCCAGAGCACGCCGGGCAGCTTGTCACCGAACTTCTCGAACCACTCGGTGATCATCGGCAGCTCGTTGCGCCACTCGTCCGGGTCGACCTTGAGCGCGATCCGGACGTCCTCCGGGGTCATGTCCAGGCCCTCGACGTCCAGCGACTCGGGCGTCGGCACCATGCCCACGGGGGTCTCGACCGCGTCGGCCGTGCCCTCGATCCGCTCGACGACCCACTTGAGCACCCGGGAGTTCTCCCCGAAGCCGGGCCAGAGGAAGGAGCCGTCCGGGTCCTTGCGGAACCAGTTGACGTAATAGATCTTCGGCAGCTTCGCCTCGTCGCCGTCGGTGCCCTTGCCCATCTCGATCCAGTGCCGGAAGTAGTCGCCCGCGTGGTAGCCGATGAACGGCAGCATCGCCATCGGGTCCCGGCGGACCACGCCGACCGCACCGGACGCGGCTGCCGTCGTCTCCGACGAGAGCGTGGCACCCATGTAGACGCCGTGCACCCAGTCGCGGGCCTCGGTCACCAACGGGATGGTGTCCTTACGACGGCCACCGAAGAGGATCGCGTCGATCGGCACGCCGTTGGGGTCGAAGTACTCGTCGGCGAGAATCGGGCACTGGGTGATCGGGGTGCAGAACCGGCTGTTCGCGTGCGAGGAGAGGCCCTCGCTCTCCGGCGTCCAGTCGTTGCCCTTCCAGTCGATCAGGTGCGCCGGCGGCTCACCCATGCCCTCCCACCAGACGTCGCCGTCATCGGTGAGGCCGACGTTCGTGAAGACGGAGTTGCCCCGGTCCAGGGTGCGCATGGCGTTGGCGTTCGTCTTCCAGTCGGTGCCGGGCGCGACACCGAACAGGCCGTACTCCGGGTTGACCGCGTAGAGGCGGCCGTCCGGGCCGAACCGCATCCAGGCGATGTCGTCGCCGATGGTCTCGACCTTCCAACCGGGGATGGTCGGCTCCACCATCGCCAGGTTGGTCTTACCGCAGGCCGAGGGGAACGCGCCGGCGATGTGGTGGACCTTGCCCTCCGGCGAGGTGATCTTGAGGATCAGCATGTGCTCGGCGAGCCAGCCCTCGTCGCGACCCATCACGCTGGCGATCCGCAACGAGTAGCACTTCTTGCCGAGCAGCGAGTTGCCGCCGTAACCGGAGCCGTACGACCAGATCTCCCGGGTCTCCGGGAAGTGCGAGATGTACTTGGTCTCGTTGCACGGCCAGGCGACGTCCTGCTGGCCAGGGGCGAGCGGGGCGCCGATCGAGTGCAACGCGTGCACGAAGTCCGCGTCGTCGCCCATCGCCTCGAGGACGCGGGTGCCCATCCGCGTCATGATGCGCATGGAGGCGACCACGTAGGGGCTGTCCGTGATCTCGACACCGAACATCGGGGACTCGGCCTCGACCGGGCCCATGACGAACGGGATGACGTACATGGTCCGGCCCCGCATCGAGCCGCGGTACAACTCGGTCATGGTCCGCTTCATCTCCGGCGGCGCCATCCAGTTGTTGGTGGGGCCGGCGTCCGCCTCGTCGACGGAGCAGATGTAGGTGCGTTCCTCGACCCGGGCGACGTCCGTCGGGTCGGTACGCGCGTAGAACGAGTTGGGCTTCTTCTCCGGGTTCAGCCGGATCAGCGTGCCGGCTTCGACCAGCTCGTCGGTGAGGCGGCGCCACTCCTCGTCGGACCCGTCCACCCAGACGACCCGGTCGGGGGTGGTCAGTTCCGCGACCTCACGGACCCAGGCGAGCAGTTTCGGATGGGACGTCGGGGCCTGATCAATACCCCGCACAACAGCCGGAGCAACCATGACACATCTCCTTGTGGTCGACGCTGACCGATCTATGGGATGCACGAGACTCGGCGGCGCGATGCGTCGCCTTCGTGGAAACCTGGGATTGGCCTCAGCGTAAACCGGGCAGCCTTCCGAGTCAGTGGGACAGGTTGTGAAGAACTGCACAAGCTACGGCCACGCTGCGGCATCACGATCTGATACCCGCTTTCCCGCGCAGTTTCACGCAAATCTTGTTGTGCGCCCCGGCGGACGCTTGTCGCGGTGGGGCCGTGGACCTGCCCCGCCGACCGGTGCGTGGATTCCCGTTCCGAGGCGCGTCAGTCCTCCCATTTGGTTACGCTGCGTACGACGGTTTCGCACACGGTGATCAGTAGCGACGGGCGACCACGCCCGCTTGCCGTAGCTACCCCGCTGACTGGTCCAGAGCCGGTAGGCTGCCTTCGTGGCCGCCACGATGACCGGGGAACAACCGGGTCCCCGGCAGACCCGACGGGGTCTCGTCGGCATACTCCTCGACCGCTTCGGTCACCTGATCCGCGAGATGGGCAAATTCGCCACGGTGGGTGGTTTCGCCTTCCTCGTCGACTTCACGCTCTTCAACTACCTGTTGAGTCAGCAGGACGTCGAACAGGTGACGGCGAAGACGATCTCGACAGTGATCGCGGCCTCCGTCGCCTTCGTGGGCAACCGGTTCTGGACCTGGCGGCACCGCCAGCGCAACAACGCGGCCCGCGAGTACGCGCTGTTCTTCTTCTTCAACGCGGTCGGTCTCGGCATCACGGTGGCCTGCCTCGCGCTCAGCCACTACGGGCTGGGAGCCATCTGGCCGGCGGTGTTCCAGACCCGCCTGGCGGACAACCTCGCCAGCTACATCGTCGGCACGGGCTTCGCCACGCTGTTTCGATTCTGGTCGTACCGGCGGTTCGTCTTCGTCGAAGCGGGAACCCCGACCCTTCCGCAGGTGGATCCCGACCGTGATCACGGGGCGTGACCTGCCGCCCACCTCGTTCGGCCGGTGATCGCCGGCCGCACCGACTGCCCTAAGGTGTTTCGCATGCGTCTTGTCCGCCTGCTGCCTGAGCGCTGGCAGAAGTTCATCCACGAGGCGCTCAAGTTCGGCATCGTCGGTGGCATCAACACCGTCATCAATTACGCGGTGTTCAACGCCCTTGCACTGACCGTTTTCGTCAATGGTCAGTTGAAGGCGACGGTGATTGCGACCGTCGTCGCCACGATCACGTCGTACTTCATGAATCGGCACTGGACGTACCGGGATCGCCCGAAATCGGCGATGCGCCGGGAGTACGTCCTGTTCTTCCTGTTCAACGGGGCTGGCCTGATCATCGAGTTGGGTGCCGTGGCGGCGGCCAAGTACGGCCTCGGCGTCCACGGCCTGCTGGCACTGAACGTGGCCAAGACCGCGGGCGTCCTGCTGGCCACGCTGTTCCGGTTCTGGTCGTACCGGACCTTCGTCTTCCAGCCCGTCACCGATGACGACGCGGCGAAGACCGAGCCCACCTGGCACGACATCCCGCGCGACGAGTGGGACACCATGGCGGAGATGGACCCGGTCGCCGAGCTGGCCGAATCCGTCTCGGAGCTGGAGGAGGCGGAGGCCGCGCGACGCGCCGACCCACCGCCCGGCGCGCCGCCCCAGGGCCGCCCCCGGTTGAGCGTCAGCCCCGCCGCGGACCTGGACGCGGAACTCGCCGCGGAGTTGCAGGTCAGCACTCGCCGCGCTCCCCGCCGGTGACGACGCCCGACGCTCGCTCCGGCACCGGGCAACCCGCCGAGCTGTTCTTCGAGGATCTTGTCCCGGGGCTCACCGTCGACCTCGGTGTGGTCACCGTGGACGGCGACGAGATGGTCGCCTTCGCCCGCCGTTTCGACCCGCAGTGGTACCACGTCGATGCCGACCTGGCCGGTGCCAGCCGGCACGGCGGACTGATCGCCAGCGGGTTCTACACGGTCAGCCTGTTCATGCGCGCCTACGTCGACCACCTGCTGTCCCGGGCGGCCGCGGACGCGTCCCCCGGCCTGGAAGAGCTGCGCTGGCTCGCCCCCGTGCGCGCCGGCGACCGGCTCGCCGTCCGGGTCGACGTGATGGGCGCCCGACCGTCGACCGCCCGCCCGGGGCTCGGCACCGTCAGCCTCACCGGCACCATGCTGCGCCTCGGCCCGGACGACCGGCCCGAGCAGGAGGTGCTGCGGACCCGCTTCCGTGGCTGGTTCGCCGTCCGACCGACCGAGTCCGAACCAACCGAGTCCGGCCCAGCCGAGTCCGGCCCAAGCGGGGTCGAATCGACCGAGGCCGGCCCAAGCGAGGCCGGCCCAAGCGAGGCCGGCCCAGGCGGGGTCGACGCGACCGAGGCCGAACCGGTCGAGGCGCGCCCGACCGGGGCAGACCCGACCGGGAGCGGATCGCCCGACGCCGGCCAACCGGCGGGTGGTCCGCCCGACGCCGGCTCGGCCGAGATCAGCCCCGGAGACGGCCCCTCCCGGGCCAAACCGACCGACTGACCCCGCCTCGACGGACTGCGGCCGAGGCGGGCCCCGACCGCAGTCAACCCGGATCAGGTCGTGGTGTCCCGCAGCGGCTTGCCGTCCTGCATGTCGGCGAGCATGTCGCGCATCTCGCCATCGCCCAGCGAGTGCTTGTCGTGCTGTGCCTCGACCAACTCGTACAGGGTGGTCTGCACCTTTCCGACGTCCGGCACGTCGGCGAGCACCGACTGACCGCGTTCACCTGCCGACTCGATGGTGAGCGTGCCGCAGCCGAGCAGGCGCTCGACGAACCGCTGGTTCATCGAGTGGTCGTTGACCCGGGCGAGCGGGAGGTCCCGCCGGTCGCGGGAGAAGACACCCTGCTGTAGCAGGACTCGCTCGTTTGTGAACAGGTAGTGCGTGGTGCGCCAGACCAGGAACGGCCACAGCCCGAGCCAGAGCACCCCGACCAGGGCGATCACTCCGATCACGGCCAGCGCGACCGAACCGCCACCACCCTCGGGCAGCAGGAGCACACCGACCACCACCGCGGCGATGGCCAGCACCAGCACCAGGATCGGCCGGATCAGCGCCTTCCAGTGCGGGTGCAGATGGAGCACGACATGCTCGTCCGCGGTGAGCACGTCTTCAGGAAACGCCACGACAACCTCCATCGCCATTTTCTGGACGCGCCGACGGTAAACCCCACAAGCCCCACGCCGACATCCGCCACGCGGCCCCCACCGCTCTCCGCGATCTTGCGCTCTCGGTCGTCGTCGCGCGGCGCGCACCCGATCTGGCCCGACCGACACCGCACGATCGCGGGGACGGCGGTCAGCGGAGGTGCAGGACGTCCCCGGCGGCCAGGGTGCGCGCTCCGATAGCTGTCGTGACCATCAGCTGGCCGTCCGGGTCGACTCCGGTGGCGGTGCCGGTGAGAGTCTCGCCGTCGGGGAGCAGGACGCGTACCTCACGGTCGATCGTCGCGCACGCCGCCAGGTAGGCGTCGCGCAGGCCGCTGGCCACCGCGTCGCCACCCGCCGAGCGCCACCTGTCGTACCAGTCGGCGACCGCCCGCAACAGCGCCCGCAACAGCGGGTCCCGGTCGGTCGCCGTGGCACCGGCCAACTGCAACGAGGTGGCCGGCAGCCCGGTCGGATTCACCGGCAGCTCGTCGGCGCGCAGCGTCACGTTGAGCCCGATGCCCAGCACGATGGCCGGCGGTTGGTCCGGTGAACGTCCGGGCACCGCCTCGGCCAACACACCCGCGCACTTCGCGCCGTCGATCAGCAGGTCGTTGGGCCACTTCAGGGTGGCGTCCAGCTCGGCCAGCCGGGCCACCGCCTCGACCAGCGCCACGCCGGCCAGCAACGGCAGCCACCCGTACCCGGTGGGTGGCACGGGCCGCCAGTCGCGGTCCGGCACGGCCACACCGGGCCGCAGCAGCACGCTTGTCGCGATGCCGGCCCGGGGTGGCGACTGCCAGACCCGGCCGCGCCGGCCACGCCCGGCGGTCTGCCGCTCGGCCACCACGACCAGACCCTCGGGTTCGCCGGCCCGGGCCGCCTCGGCCACGTCGGCGTTCGTGGAGCCGGTCTCGGCGCGCAGTTCCAGTCGGGCCCACGGCCCGTTCGGCGCGACCAGCGCGCGGCGCAACCGGGCCGCCGACAGCGGCGGGCGGTCCAGATCGGTGTACGGGGAGCCCGACATTCCGCCAGCCTACGGCGGTGGTGGCGTCGACACTGAGGGGTACTGCACAGCGGCACCGACCTGAACCATCGTTATATTCCCTGGGTGACTACCGAGACCGGGACCAACATCCACAGCACCGCGGGCAAGCTGGCGGACCTGGAGCGCCGGGTCGACGAGGCGGTGCACGCCGGGTCGGCCCGCGCGGTCGAGAAGCAGCACGCGCGCGGCAAGAAGACCGCCCGTGAGCGGATCGACATGCTGCTCGACGAGGGTTCCTTCGTCGAACTCGACGAGCTGGCCCGGCACCGGTCCACGGCCTTCGGGCTGGAGCGCAACCGCCCGTACGGCGACGGTGTGGTCACCGGCTACGGCACTGTCGACGGCCGGCAGGTGTGCGTGTTCGCGCAGGACTTCACGGTCTTCGGTGGTTCGCTCGGCGAGGTCTTCGGCGAGAAGATCGTCAAGGTGATGGACCTGGCCATGAAGATCGGCTGCCCGGTGGTCGGCATCAACGACTCCGGCGGCGCCCGCATCCAGGAGGGTGTGGTCTCGCTCGGCCTCTACGGCGAGATCTTCTTCCGCAACGTGCGGGCCTCCGGCGTCATCCCGCAGATCTCCCTGGTCGTGGGGCCCTGTGCGGGCGGCGCGGTCTACTCCCCGGCGGTCACCGACTTCACCGTGATGGTCGACCAGACCTCGCACATGTTCATCACCGGACCGGACGTGATCAAGACGGTGACCGGCGAGGACGTCGGCATGGAGGAGCTGGGCGGGGCCCGCACGCACAACACCCGCAGCGGCAACGCGCACTACCTCGCCAGCGACGAGGACGACGCGGTCGACTACGTCAAGGCGCTGCTGTCGTACCTGCCGTCGAACAACCTCGACGAGCCGGTGGTCTTCGAGGCGCCCGCGGACCTGGCGATCAGCGACGAGGACCGGGAGTTGGACACGCTGATCCCGGACTCGGCCAACCAGCCGTACGACATCCACCGGGTGATCGAGCACGTCCTCGACGACGGGGAGTTCCTGGAGGTCCAGCCGCTCTACGCGCAGAACATCGTGGTCGGCTACGGCCGGGTGGAGGGCCGCCCGGTGGGTGTCGTCGCCAACCAGCCGATGCACTTCGCCGGCACCCTGGACATCGCCGCCTCGGAGAAGGCCGCCCGGTTCGTGCGCACCTGCGACGCGTTCAACATCCCGGTGCTGACCTTCGTGGACGTGCCCGGCTTCCTGCCCGGCACCGGCCAGGAGTGGGACGGCATCATCCGCCGGGGCGCCAAGCTCATCTACGCGTACGCCGAGGCCACCGTCCCCAAGGTCACGGTGATCACCCGCAAGGCGTACGGCGGGGCGTACGACGTGATGGGTTCCAAGCACCTGGGCGCGGACCTGAACTTCGCCTGGCCGACCGCCCAGATCGCGGTGATGGGCGCACAGGGCGCGGTGAACATCCTCTACCGCTCCGAGCTGGCCGGCGCGGAGGACCCGGCGGCGGTCCGCGCCGAGAAGATCGCCGAGTACGAGGACACCCTGGCCAACCCGTACGTGGCCGCCGAGCGCGGCTACATCGACTCGGTGATCGCCCCGCACGAGACGCGCACCCAGATCGTCCGGGCACTGCGCGTGCTGCGTACCAAGCGGGAGACCCTGCCGCCCAAGAAGCACGGCAACATCCCGCTCTGAGGCCGCTCCGCGGACCGGGGGTCAGCAGGGCGGGTTGGCGGCGGCGCACATCCGGGCCGCCGCCGCCACGGCGAGCCGCACGAGGTCCGCCTCGGTGCCCCCCGCCCAGGGGCGGAGCACCGAGACGGTGTCGCCGACCCGGACGACCGCCACCAGAATGGGCGACGGATCGTCGGCGAGCGGCTGCCCTGTCTGCACGTCCCGGGGGGCGGTGAGCGAGTCCCGCAGGATGGCGGCGTCGTCCCCGGCGAAGCCCCGCTGCACCACCGCCCACCGGTGGACCGCCTCCATCGTGCGGATGCCCTCCGCCGTCTTCACCTGCCCGACGCTGCGCCACTCGGCGCAGGGTGCGACCAACTCGTCCAGTTCGGCGAAGAGCTGCGTGGCCGCTTCGGGCACCATTCGGAAGAGATCCTGCGTCAACACGCCCTTGCTTTGTGTGGCAACGCTCGGAGACTGCGTGTGCACCAGGGTCTGCGAGCGGGACAGGATGGACATCTTCCGGCCGTCCGAGCGCCCCTGGCTCGTCCGGCAGTAGTCGAGCTGGTGATCCAGTTGGACCGGCTCACCGAGCCCGGAGTCGCTGAGCTGCACCTCGACCTGCTGCGGCAGCTCGGCTGGCGGCAACAGAGCGTCGGTGGTGATCTCGTGCCGGGTCGGCGCGGCCGAGGGCGCGGCGGCCGGCAGGGCCGGCGACGGCGACTTCCTCGGCGCGGCGACCGCCACCGCGGAGACCCCGGCAAACGCCAGCACGACGGTGGCCACGACGATCCTGCGCTGGCTGCGACGGCGGGCCCGGGAGCGGATCTCCTCCGGGGCCGGCCACCGGACATCCCGCAGGTCACTGTGGATCTGCTCGACGAACGGCAGGTCATCACGCATCGGTGGCCTCCTCCAGATCAGAGACGGCGAGCAGACCGGCGAGCGCGGCGCGCCCCCGGGAGAGGCGGGCCTTGACGGTGCCCACCGGGGCCGCGGTTTCCCGCGCCACGTCGGCGACCGGCATGCCGACCAGGTAGTAGAGGGCGATGGCGACGCGTTGCTCCTCGGGCAGCCGGCGCATGGCGGCGACCACCTCGACGGTGTCGGTGCCCGGGCCGGGAACGGTCTCGGTGGCCCCGTGCCGCAGGTACGCGCGGGCACGACTGCGCAGGCTGCGCCACCGGCTGACCGCGACCCGGCTGGCCACCACCCGCACCCACGCCTCCGGGTCGTCGTACCCCCGGACCGTCGACCAGCGCTGCCACGCCCGGATGTACGCCTCCTGCACGGCGTCCTGAGCCTCGACCCGGTCGCCGGTCAGGGCATAGACGAACCCGAGCAGCCGTTGCCGGCTCCCCGTGTAGAACTCGTCGAACCCGTCGCTGTCCGGCACCCGCTACCTCCCCGTGTCGGTCGCAGGGAACACGCGCCGGGTCGGGTCGTCGGTTGCCGAGATCAGGGAATCATCTTCTCCAGTTCGGCGAGCGGGAACCCGCCGGCCCCGATCCGCTCCCGGACCGCCCGGCGGACAGCCCGCTGGACCGCGACGTTCACCGGCGTCGGTACGCCGTGCAGCCGGCCGAGCAGCGCGATCTCACCGTTGAGGTGGTCGACCTCGGTCGAACCGGTGCCCCGGGCCAGACTCTGCCAGGTGGAGCCACCGGAACGGGCCGCACCGTCGACCGGGCGCTGCTGCACCAGGTCACCGCGTTCGGCCTTCTCCTCCGCCGGCGAGGTGTGCGCGATCCCGGCGGCGGCGAGCGCGGCGACGCCCTCGGCGCGTACCCGCTCGACAAACACGTCCGGGACGTCCCGGCCGAGCAACGCCTGGAGACCGTTGCCGAGATTGCTGAGCAGCTTGCCGTACTTCCAGCGCAGCACGTCCGCACGGACCGGCGCGACGAATCCGGCGGCGCTCAGATCGGCGGCGATCGCCCGGTCGGTGTCGTCGGCGCCCTCCGGGTATCGCCCGATGTGGAGCATCCCCGGATGTGGGTAGCCGTTCGCCACCACCACGCCCGGGTCCAGGTGGGTGGCCGGCAGCCAAACGCAGACCGGGTGCACGTCGGCGAAGAGCCGCAGCGCGGCCCGCTCGTTCGCCACACCGTTCTGCGCGGTCACCAGCGGCAGCCGCTCGCCCGCCGTGCCACCGCCGGCCACCGGCGCGTCCACCCAGGCGGCCAGCGCTCCGGCGGTGTCCTGCGACTTGACGGTGAGGATCAGCACCGTGTCCGCCGGCAGCGGCTGGTCGTCGGGCCCGTCCACGGCGGCGAGCCGGGCGGTGACCTCGCCGTCGGGCTGCCGCAGGGTCAACCCGCGCGCCCGGATCGCAGCCAGGTGTGCACCACGGGCCACCACTGTCACGTCCCGATCGGCCTGGGCCAGCCGTACGCCGATGGTCCCACCGACCGCACCCGCCCCGATGATCACGTATCGCATGGCCTCATTCTGCCCGCTGGGTCAGACCGTGAGGCCGGCGCTGGTGAGGATGGGGCCGGTCAGCAGGAGGGCGCCGGCCACCAGGGCGGCCAGGTTGACCAGGGCGAAGAAGGCCACCCAGAAGAGCGGCGGGAACGGGGTGAGCCCGGCGAGCTGGTCGGCGTCGGAGGCGGGCATCCGGCCCCGCGACCGCAGCCGTTGCAGCTCCACCACCGGTCGCACCCCGCCGAGCAGCAGGAACCACACCCCCACGTACGCGAACGCGGCCTGCACCTGCGGCGTGGCGTACCACGAGACGGCGAACACAAGTGCGCCCGTGACCAGCAGCGACACCACCCCGAAGACGTTGCGGATCATGACGAGCATGGCCAGCAGCAGCACCACGGCCACCCAGAGCAGCAGGGTGATCCGGTTGCCGCCGAGCAGCCAGGCACCGGCGAGCCCGACCAGCGGCGGGGCGACGTACCCGGCGAGCAGGGTGAGGATCATGCCCGGCCCGGTGGGACGGCCGGCGGAGAGCGTGAGCCCCGACGTGTCCGAGTGCAGCCGGATGCCGCGCAGCTTGCGGCCGGTGAGCAGGGCGACGAGCGCGTGCCCACCCTCGTGGGCGATGGTGATGGCGTTGCGGGCGATCCGCCACGGCAGCCGGGTGGACACCACCACAAGCGCGACGGCAGCGGTGATCAGCACCAGCAGCGGGGGCGGGTCCGGCTGAGCGCCGAACAGCGTGTCCCACATCTCGCCCAGCCCGTCGATCGACATCATGGGGCGCGAGCCTACCGGCGGCGTTCCGTGTCGCTTCCGGAGCACCGACTCGTCATGCCTGAGACTTCGGGTAGCCAACGAGGTCAGAGGTGATTGCAGATGAGGTCATTGCCCGTGGAACACCATGTCGGGCTCTGGACCGAGGCCGACTACTTCGCCCTGGGTGAGACCCCGGACCGGATCGAACTGCTCGACGGGAGCCTGCTTCTGAGCCCTGTCTCGAGTAAGCGCCACCAGTTGGTGTCGCGCCGACTGGCAGACCATGTCGAGCGCGCAGCAGTCGGCCTCGCAGTCTTCGGGGCGGTCAACGTTCGACTCGAGGTGGATCGGATCGTCATTCCCGATGTGGTTGTCGCGGACGTCGACGACCAGGGCACGGTGGTGGAGGCCGCCGAGGTGGTGCTCGTCGGCGAGATCGTCTCGCCCGGTAACGCCGCCGCCGACCGGCTGGTCAAGATGCAGCTCTACGCCATCGCGCGAATCCCCTGGTACCTGCTGGTCGAGCAGGACGGCGACGGTCACTCGCTGCGGCTCTACCGGCTCGACGGTGGGCACTACGTCGAGGACCAGGTGGCCAAGCCCGGCGAGACGTTGACCGTCGTCGAGCCGTTCCGCTGGCAGCTCGACCCGGCCACTCTGGGCTGATTCGTTCCGCTCCGGTCACCTGTGCGACCGACACTCGTCGATGAAGCTTTTTTCAGTCACCCTTGTGATCTAGGGCACTTATCTCCAAAGATGGTTGTCGATAGAGCGACGTCCTTGGAGGCACTCATGGCCCGTACCTCGTCATCGCTGCGCCGCGCGTTCGCGGCCGGCCTCACCGTCCTCGCCACCGCGGCGGCGGCCCTGGTCGCGACCGCCGGACCGGCGGCCGCCGCCACCACACCCGGCATCGACGTGTCCCGCTACCAGGGCAGCATCAACTGGACGAGCGTCCGCAACGCGGGCATCCAGTTCGCCTTCATCAAGGCAACCGAGGGCACCACCTACAAGGACCCGAACTTCAACGCCAACTACGTCAACTCGTACAACGCCGGGGTGATCCGCGGGGCGTACCACTTCGCCCGGCCCAACATCTCCGCCGGCTCGACCCAGGCCAACTACCTGGCCTCCAACGGCGGCGCCTGGTCGGCGGACAGCCGCACCCTGCCGGCGGCGCTGGACATCGAGGCCAACCCGTACAGCGGCGGCTACTGCTACGGGCTCAGCACGACCGGAATGCGCAACTGGGTGCAGGACTTCCTGAACACCTACCGGTCCCGCACCGGCCGGTACGCCGTCATCTACACCACCACGAGCTGGTGGAACCAGTGCACCGGAAGCTGGACCGGCCCGTGGGCGAACCACCCGCTCTGGCTGGCCCGCTGGTCGAGCGCTCCCGGCACCCTGCCGGCCGGCGCGCCGGTGTGGAGCTTCTGGCAGTACACGAGCACCGGCGCCGTCTCCGGGATCAGCGGCAACGTGGACCGCAACTACTGGAACGGTGACCGCAGTCGACTGGTCGCGCTGGCCAACAACACCTGATCGGGCCGTTGGCGGCAGCGGGATCGACGGTCACCACACGGTTGACAATCGGTCCGGCTGCCGCCACCCACCGGGTACGGGTCAGACCCGCCGTCGGCTCAACACCGGCACCATCACCGGAGCATCCTCGCGGACCAGCGCGTCCCGCCGGCTGAGTCGCCGGACGCCCACCGCACCAGCGGTGATGGCAACGACGCCGAACAGCGCGACGAGTACCGGAAGACCAACGCTGATCAGCAGCAGTGCCACATCGCCGAGTGCGACGAGCATCCACAGTGCCAGCCGGGGCCGGGCGTTCCTGTATCGGTAACCCATGTCGCACCTCCCTCCGTCGTTGGAGATCAGATACCCCGAACGACGCAAGAACATGCGAGAGAGGTTCGCGCAGGTGCGGAACGCCTGTCAGTTGACCCGATCGGGCTTGAAGCCCTTGACGATCTGGTCGAAGTTGGCGAGGTTGGCCTGCCAGTCCTTCTCCGCGATCTCCCACCGGATGGCGAAACCCCGGTTGGTGGCGGTTACGAAGCCCCGGTTACGCACGTGGATGCGGGTGCCGTCCCGGGTCTCCAACCACTCCCAGTCGGCGCAGGTCCGATACCAGTCGCAGGCCTTGATGCTGCCCACCAACTGATAGTTCTTGACCAGATCCCGACGGTCAGGTTCGATCGCCTTCCAGTCGGCGACCGCGTCCTTCTTCGGGGTGGGGGTCCACTGGACCAGCATTATGCCAGGCCCGCCGGACTGGTTGAAGACGAAGGTGTCCTTGCTGGTCTGACGGCCGCTCCAGCCGGGTGGAAGCGGGATGGAGAAGATCGGCCCCTCGTGCAGCTTCCAACCCGCCGGCAGCGCGGTCGGGTCGGTCGACGGCGTGGCCGAGGGCGACGCACTCGGTGCGCCCGTGGTGGGCGGAGGCGCCGCCGGAGCCGAGGACTGCGCCGGCGCCGACGTCGCGGCCGCACCGGTCGTCGGGCCGGTCTGCGGGGTCTCGTTGTCGTCGCCCTTGGTGAGCATCGGCACGATCACCACGAGGCCGATCAGCAGCAGGGCCACAAGCGCCCCGATCAGCACGTTGCGTCGGGTGTTGTTCGGCTTCGTACCGTCGAACGCCGGCACCGCCGCACGCCCGGCCGGACCCACCGGCGGCATGAGCGACGTCGGCGTCGTCGGCTTGCGCTGCTCCGGCGCCACCGGCGGGCCGTCGACCACAGTCGGTTCGTCGTCGATGGTCGCCGTACTGTCGTCGGTGTGCGTCGTACCGTCGCCGCTCGTGTCGGGTGCGGCCGTGACCTTCGCGGTCGGGTCGGCATCGGACGGGCGGTCGATCGTGGCGGTCGGCTCGGCCGGGACCGCCGCCGTCGGGTCGGCCGGGACCGCCGCCGTCGGGTCGGCTGGCACCGGTGCGGGCGGGTCGGCTGGCACCGGCGCGGGCGGATCGGAGTGCTCGCCGGAGGGAACGACTGTCGTCGGCGTGGCATCGGCGGCGGGACTCGCAGCTGCGACAACCGAGGTCGCGGCGGCGGCCGGCGGCGGCGACACCGGCCGGTCGGCACTCTCGGCCGGCCGCGGGGCGGGGACGTGCGGCGGGCGCGGCTCGCGCGGACCGTTCGGCCCCGGCCGGCGTACGCCATCCAGCAGCGAGATCCCGCGCGCACGCTTGCCACCGGCGCGGCGCAGCAGGCGTTCCGCCACCTCGGCGGTGATCCGCTCGTGCGGATCCTTACGGAGCAGGCCGTTGAGCACTGCCTTGAGCGGACCGGCGTTCTTCGGCGGCGGAATCGGCTCGGTCGCCAGCGCTGCGAGGGTGCCGATCGCCGACGGCCGCGCGTACGGCGACTTGCCCTCGACAGCCGCGTAGAGCGTCGCGCCCAACGACCACAGGTCCGCCTCCGGGCCGGCGGTGCCGTCCCGGGCCCGCTCCGGCGAGATGTACGCGGGTGAGCCCAGCACCATCCCGGTGCGGGTCACGTTGGGGTCGCCCGGGATCGTGGCGAGACCGAAGTCGGTCAGCACCACCCGGCCGTCCTCACCCAGAAGCACGTTGCCGGGCTTGACATCGCGGTGCATGACGCCCGCCTTGTGCGCGGCACTGAGCGCGCCCAGCACGCCGAGGCCGATCTCCACAGTGCGGGCCACCGACACGGGGCCGTCCTCGGCGAGAGTGTCCTGCAACGACCTCGACGCCACGTACTCCATGACGATCCACGGATCACCATCGGTGCGCAGCACGTCGAAGATGCGCACGACGTTCGCGTGGTTGAGCCGGGCGATGGCCCGCGCCTCCCGCAGGGAGCGCTCGCGCATCTCCCGGCGCTCCTCGTCGGTGAGACCCGGCGGCGGCACCAGTTCCTTGATGGCGACGTCCCGGTGCAGCACCTCGTCGCGCGCCTTCCACACCCTGCCCATGCCACCCTGGCCGAGCGGCGTCAGAAGCCGGTATCGGTCAGCGACAAGTTGGGGAAGCGCGTTCGACATCGCTGAGACGGTACCCGGACCCGCCGACGCTCACACCGCCGGCACGCCACTGTGCGCTTCCCGCAACTTCGCGCCGCGTACCCTGGCGTCATGTCTGCCGAAGAGCCGCTGTTCCGGGTCGTCCGGGGCGTGCCCACCGCGGAGGAGTTGGCCGCCCTGGTAGGGGCGATCATCGTGCGAACCCGCCCCGCCGCCGCGCCCACGCCGACGACCACGTCCGTCTGGGCGCGCAGCGCTCGGCCGGTCAGCCCCGGTGGGTGGCGCACCGCCGGCCTGCCTCGCTGACCCGACCCTCCGGCGGGGGCTGCCAGGGGCGCGTGCAGCCGTTACCCTCACTCAGGGAGACGGTGTCGTGACAGTTAGGGAGGACCCGTGATCCCCGAAGAGGACCGGCCAGCGCCCTGGCTGCGCGGCTACGGCGGCATCGAGGCCGACATCAGCCAGCTCAGAGAGTTCGCCGACCGGCTCGCCGCCGAGGTCGAGAGCAACTACGCGCCGCACCTTCCATACATCGCCGAGGACATGTCCGCGCGGCTGCCCAACCCGTGCGACGCCTTCGTCGAGTTGGTCACGTTCCTGCACGCGCACCACGAGACGCAACAGGCCACCGCCGACATGGTCTACGCCGTCCGCGGCGCCACCGGCCACCTGGCCGCCGCCGCCGACCAGGTCGCCACCAGATACGCCGACAGCGACGCCTTCACCGCCGCCCGCGTGGTGGACGTGCGACAGGCCCTCGCCGACCCGACCAGCATGCTGCCCGGCGGCCCGACACCGATGCTGACCGACCCGACCGGCCCCGACGCCGAAGGGCCGGTGGTGCTGCCATGATCGAACGGGGCACCGGCCGCACCTCCGGCCTCACCGACTGGCAACTGATGGACGTCAACAGCATGTGGGCCTGCCTCCAGGACCACGAGACCGACAACCACTGGAAGCAGGTCGCCGGCTGGCGCAAGGTCTGCGACCTGGCGCAGACCCACCTCAGCCGCCTCCAGGAATACCGGCGCGGGCTCGCCGAGGCGTGGCCACCCGAAACCAGCGCCGCCTCCAGCACCTACCTTGCCGAACTCGACGAGCTGATCGACAAGGTGCAGCGCACCCACAACGCCGCCGCCGCGAACTACACCGCACTCTCCGCCGCCACCCAGGCCATCGGCACCACCCGCGCCGCGCTCCGCAAAATCCACGAGGAGTACGCGACCAAGTCCCAGCAGAAGCAGGCGTTCGAGTCGATGGCCGCCGACCCGTTGGCGGTGATGGGCAATCGGGTTACGAAAGCGCCGGTCACCGACGCGGACCTGGAGCGGCTCAATACTCAGGCACGAGCGGCGATGTTCAGCCTCAGCGGCGAACTCCAACAAGCCCAAGCAACCCTCCAAAAACCACCCGCACCGCCTCGTCGACCTGGCCACCAGCCAAACGATCCGGACATATATGGGACCAACACTCAGAGTCCGCTCATCCCTCCGGTTGTTGCTGTGCCGATGGTGCCGGCAGCACGGTTGCAAACCTCGGAGCCAGCACCGGCAGGCCGGGCGCCTCTTCAGACTTCCTCGGGAGTCGGTCCGATCCTGGGCGGCATAAGTTCAGGCTCAATCCCGACGACGACTAACCTGACTCCGCCTGGATTTACGAATCCCCCCACAGCACCCCTTAGCGCTCCTGCGGGGCCGCCGTCCAACTTCTCTCTTCGGCCCCTTAGCGAACTTTCGCCACACACTCAGGCAGGGCCAATCGGCACTCCGCCAGGTGGACAGAACAAGCCTCCCCAGCGACCGGTACCACCCACCTCCCCCCACCCGCTGCCACACGGAGGCCTTATCGGGGGCCCACCAGGAATTAACCTGGGCCGGCCGGGAGCGGAACCGAGCTCGCCCCGCCGCGTCAACCCAATCGGCGGCGTGATCGGGGGCGGTGGAGCCGGCACTGCCCCTAGCGGAGGAGCAGGGTCTCGACCTGGTGCTGGTCGAAGCTTCTCATCAGCACAGAGTTTCCCGCCTTGGGGCGGCGCTCCCGGATTGGCAAATCCCACCGGTACACAGCCGAGCTCTGCTCGACCAAATGGTCGCAGGCAACCAGAGAACACCTTACCGTATTGGGATCCCGACAATCCATGGGAGACTGAGAATGGGGTCGCACCAGTTGTGCGACCACCCGATGATGAGGGACACATTGATCCCGGCCCGGCTATTGGCTTCACGCGGTAATGACATTAATTGCCAAGTTCGCACTCATCGCGCTAATTTCGACCATGATGGTCACAGCTCCATCAGAGGACACGAACTCACAGTTAACACACTACGCCCACCAGCCCAATGAGGCCGAGCGCATTCGGGAGGACCAGTGGCACCTCCGCTACCTCGACCTCACAAGAGTGCAGACCATTAGCCAAGGCGACGGAGTCGTCGTCGCGGTGCCTGATACCGGTGTAGATCCGCATCCTGACCTTAGAGACAACCTACTTCAGGGCATCGACACTGTATCGGGAGGCTCGGGGGATGGCCAGACTGACTCAAACAGTCACGGCACGAGCATGGCAGGGCTAATCGCCGCACATGGCAGAGGCGGAAACAGTGGTGCTCTTGGCGTGGCGCCGAGATCTAAGATTCTTCCAATAAAGGCGGCTGCGGCAGATAATTACGGCGAAGCAGATGATCTCGCTGCAGCTTTGGAGTACGCCACATCTAAAAGAGTCCAAGTGATCAGCATTTCAAGCGACGGCCCGTCGACTGAACGTCTAATTCGGGCAGTCCAAGCTGCACTCGCAGCGGACATTACCATCGTGGCAGCGGCAGGTAATTTGCCTTTCGGGTCGCTTGGATACCCGGCAAGCGAAGACGGCGTAATCGCCGTTGGCGGCGTCGGTCGAGATGGACTGCACGCCGCCATCTCGGTGACCGGACCAAAGATCGACGTAGCTGCTCCCGCTGTTGACATTTACAGCACTAGTTACGACGGAAAGTACTCGAAAGGCACTGGCACATCGAGCGCCACGGCGATTGTGGCGGGGGCGGCGGCGTTGATTCGGTCCAAGTACCCGTACCTGCCGGCGCGGGAGGTGGCGCACCGGCTGACGGCAACGGCGATCGACAAGGGCCCGCCTGGGCGTGACGACGAGTACGGCTATGGCGTGATCGATCTGGTGGCGGCGCTGACGGCGGACGTACCGCCGCTGGGGTTTGAATCTGTGAGCGCGCCGGCCGGTGCTGGCCCAACGACGACCGATGCTCAGCCGGGTGACGGTGGCGCGACGGCGCGTGGCCTGGCCACCCTTGGAGTGATCTTGGCCGTGGGGGTTGGGTGGGCGGTGGTGGCGCGGCGGCGTCGGCGCGGGGATGACCCGCCGCCCAGGATTAGTCGCTGATCGGTCCGCGATATGGCGATCGACTCGGGTTCCTTGATGTCGCGGTGTCCGAGGCGGTGGGATACCGCGGTTTCAGCATCGGCGAGTTGATCAGGCTGGGCGCTCGGTTGACGGAGGTCGAGCACGCCCGGGGGACGACGTCGGGACGGGTGCGTGGCGGGAGGTCGTTGTGGGGATGGTTGACCGGTAACGTCGGGTGGGTGTCTGAGACCCTGCCGCTCCGCCTCGTGCTCGCCTCGGCGAGCCCTGCCCGTCGAAAGTCCCTCCAGGCTGCCGGAATTGAGCCGGATGTGCTGGTCAGTGGGGTGGACGAGTCGTTGGTGGTGACCGAGCGGGCTGAGGAGTTGTGCCTGGAGTTGGCTCGGCTCAAGGCGCAGGCGGTGTTGACCCGGCTGAGTCCGGACGCCGGCCAGCGGACGTTGGTGATCGGCTGTGACTCCGTGCTCGCCTTCGACGGGGACATCCTCGGCAAGCCCACGGACGCGGCGGACGCCACCGGGCGTTGGCTGCGGATGCGGGGGCGCAGCGGCGTCCTGCACAGCGGGCACTGCCTGATCGACGTTTCCGCCGGGCGGCGCGCGGAGGCGGTCGCCTCGACCACTGTCCACTTCGCGGACATCAGCGATGACGAGATCGCCGCGTACGTGGCGAGTGGCGAGCCGCTGGCGGTGGCTGGCGCGTTCACCATCGACGGGTTGGGCGGGCCGTTCGTGGAGCGGATCGAGGGTGACCCGGGGACTGTGGTGGGGTTGTCGATGCCGCTGCTGCGCCGTCTCCTCGCCGAGTTGGATCTGCGGATCACCGACCTGTGGACGAAGGTCGCGCCGGGCGGCCAATCGGTCGAGCCAGTCGGTAACGTCCGGTCATGACCACCAAATCGATCCCGCTGACTGACGAGCTGCACTCCTACCTGGTCGCCCACGGCTCCCCGCCCGACGAAATCATTCGTGACCTGGCCGAGGAGACCCTGTCGGTGCTGCCGGAGCACGCCACCATGCAGGTGGCACCGGAGCAGGCCGCCTTTCTGACGTTCCTCACCCGGCTGCTCGACGTACGGCAGGCTGTTGAGGTTGGCACGTTCACCGGGCTCTCGTCGCTGGCGATCGCCCGCGGGATGCCCGAGGGCGGGCGGCTGACCTGCTTCGACATCTCCGAGGAGTTCACCGGCATCGCCCGGCGCTACTGGGAGCGGGCCGGCGTGCAGGACCGGATCGAGCTGCGCATCGGCCCGGCCGGGGAGACGTTGCGGGAGTTGCCGCACGAGCGCTACCTGGACTTCGCGTTCATCGACGCCGACAAGACGGGCTACCCGGTCTACTGGGCTGAGTTGGTGCCCCGGATGCGGCCCGGTGGCGTGATCGCTGTCGACAACGTCCTGCGCGGCGGACGGATCGTGGCGCCGCAGAACGAGGGCGACCGGGCGATCGCCGCCTTCAATGATGAGGTGTTGGCCGACGTACGGGTGGACCCGGTGATGCTGCCGATCGCGGACGGCCTCACCCTCGCCCGGGTGCGTTGACCGGCGACGCCCGTCGGTCACACTGATCGACTCGGGTTCCTGGAAGTCGCGGCATCCTCACCAGTAGGACACCCCGACTTCCAGTAACCCGAGTCGATCAAGCCACGACCATGCGCCGATCACGCCGGGCCGGCAGCTCGGGTCAGCGGACGCTGCGGGCGAACTGGCGAGCGGCCCAGTAGACGCCCAGCGCGGCGAGCACCGCGGTGATGCCGAGGCCCTGCCAGACCTTGTCGCTGGCCAGGTCGCCGGCGAACAGCGCCCGGGTGCCGTCGACCGCCCAGGAGAACGGGTTCCAGTTGGCGATGCCCTGCAACCAGCCGGGCGCGAAGGTGAGCGGCAGCAGGATGCCGGACAGCAACAGCACCGGCTGCGCCACCGTGTTCATCAGGGGAGCCAGCGCGTCCTCGCTCTTGACCTTGAGGGCGACGCCGTAGGAGACGGCCGAGGTCATGAGGGCGATCAGGGCGAGCATCAGGTACGCCAGCAGCAGGTCCCCGATGAACACCCGCAGGTCGAACAGGAGCGCCAGCAGGGTGATGATGATCGCCTGCACGACGAGCGACACGACGTCACGCAGCGAGCGGCCGAGCAGCAGGGCGAGCCGGCTGATCGGGGTGACCCGGGAGCGTTCGATGACACCGGCGCGCAGTTCGGCGATCAGGCCGAAGCCCTGGAACAGCCCGCCGAAGATCGCCAGCAGCACCAACAGGCCGGGTACGAAGATCTTGTAGGCGGCGGCCTGGGTGGGCGCGTTCAGTGCCGGCTTGAGCAGCGGGGCGAACAGCAGCAGGTACATGACCGGCTGGAACACGCCGACGAAGACCCAGACCGGGTTGCGCAGCAGGAGTTGGGTCTGGCGTTGGAAGATCAGCCAGGTGTCACGGGCGAATTTCATGAGTGATCTCCGGGTTGTCAGGACTCGCGCAGCGAGCGACCGGTCTTGGTGAGGAAGACGTCGTCCAGGCTGGGTCGGTGCAGCTCGATCGAGCGCAACTCCAGCCCGGCGTGGTCGAGCCTGCGCAGCACCTGCGGGATGGCGATGGCACCCTCGTCGACGTAGAGGCGCAGCCCGCCCTCGTCGATGGCCTCCAGCTTGTTGACGTACGACTCGTCGTCGAGCACCTGGGCGGCCTGCGGGGTGACGGCCAGGTCGAGACCGACAAGCACCACGTCGCCGGAGATCTCGCGCTTCAACTCGGCCGGGGTGCCCTCGGCCACGACCTCGCCGTTGTCCATGATCGCGATCCGGTCGCAGAGCGCGTCGGCCTCGTCCAGGTAGTGCGTGGTGATGAAGACGGTCATGCCGTCGCCGCGGAGCCGCCGGATCTCGTCCCACATGTGCGCGCGGCTCTGCGGGTCGAGGCCGGTGGTCGGCTCGTCCAGGAAGACGATCTTCGGCTCGTGGATGATGCCGAGCGCGATCTCGACCCGCCGACGCTGGCCGCCGGAGTAGGTCTTGCACGCGCGGTCGGCGTACTCGGTGAGTTGGAAGGCGTCCAGGGCGCGGACGGCGCGCCGCTGCGCGTCGGCCTTGCCGATGCCATACATGCGGGCGTGCAGCACCAGCTCCTCGCGGGCGGTGGACTCGTCCCAGGTGCTGCCGCCCTGCGGGACGTAGCCGATCCGGCGGCGCACCTCGGCCGGGTCCTTGCGCAGGTCGGCGCCCGCGATGGTGGCGTCGCCACCGTCCGGCTCGATGAGCGTCGCGAGCATCCGCAGCGTGGTGGTCTTGCCGGCGCCGTTCGGGCCGAGGAAGCCGAAGATCTCGCCCTCGGCGACCTTGAGGTCGACGCCCCGCACGGCGTCCACCGTCTTCGTCTCTCGACCCGCGCGGGAGCGGAACGACTTCCGTAGCCCCCTGGTCTCGATCATTTTTGCTCCTGGTCGTTCGGGCCGGCCGCGCCGGCCGTCGAGTGGGGACGACGCCGGACGGCGCACTCCCCCGCAGTGCCGCCAGCAGGCTAACGCGATATAGCTTTTTTAGTCAACGTTGATTATTCCGCTTGCTTCGGTGGCGCCGACTCCCGACGGTCCCTGAAACCCGACCAACCCTCGGCGCTCTCCAGCTCAGCAGGCAGGTACGACACTCCGGAGTCGATCCGCTCCGCGATCCGCTCACACCACCCCATCTCCGCCTCCGCCCGCGCCGCCCACAGCTCGAACATCCAACCCACGTGCACCGGCTTGCGGTTACGCACCCAGTCCGACTCCAACGAGGCACGCATCGACTCGACACCGGCGCGCAGCAGATTGGCCCGATTGCGCAGGGCCGCCGCGGCCTCGGCGCGCGGCATGGCGGGCAGGAAGGAGAAGGCCACCGCGAAGGGGTCGGACTGCTCGCCGAGGTTCCACCAGAGGTTGCGCAGCAGCGTCTCGAACTCGTCCTCACCCTTTGCGGTCACCTCGTAGGTGGTCCGAGCCGGGCGGGCTCCGACCTGCTCGGTGGCGACGGCCCGGAGCAGCCCTTCCTCGGTGAGCTTGCGCAACGCGTGGTAGATCGAGCCGGGCTGCACGTTCGCCCACTTGTCGGCGCTCCAGCTCAACAGCTCGCGGCGTACGTCGTAGCCGTGCACGGGCTGCATCCACCGCACCAGACCGAGGATCATCATTCGAGTTGCAGACACCGCACAAGCGTAATAGCCAAGTTTGACTATGGTGCGTGCCGCATTCCACACTGAGCGATCGTTAGGGTGACCGGGGCGGCCGATACACTCCCCGTCAGTAACCTGCCGGGGAGGAGCCACGAAGGTGCGCAAGGTACTCATCGCCAACCGCGGCGAGATCGCCGTCCGGGTGATCCGTGCGTGCCGCGACGCCGGCCTGGGCAGCGTCGCCGTGTACGCGGACTCCGACCGCGACGCCCTGCACACCACCCTCGCGGACGAGGCGTACGCGCTCGGCGGGGACAGCGCGACCGAGACGTACCTGCGCATCGACAAGCTGCTCGACGTCGCCGCGCGGGCCGACGCGGACGCCGTACACCCGGGTTATGGCTTTCTGTCCGAGAACGCCGACTTCGCCCAGGCGGTCATCGACGCCGGGCTGACCTGGATCGGCCCCACCCCGCAGGCGATCCGCGACCTGGGCGACAAGGTGACCGCCCGGCACATCGCCCAGCGTGCCGGCGCTCCGCTGGTCCCCGGCACGCCGGACCCGGTGGCCAGCCCGGACGAGGTGATGGCGTTCGCCGTCGACCACGGCCTGCCGGTCGCCATCAAGGCTGCCTTCGGCGGCGGCGGCCGCGGCCTCAAGGTCGCCCGGACGATGGAGGAGATCCCCCAGCTCTTCGAGTCGGCCACCCGAGAGGCGGTCGCGGCGTTCGGCCGGGGCGAGTGCTTCGTCGAGCGCTACCTGGACCAGCCCCGCCACGTCGAGGCGCAGGTCCTCGCCGACCAGCACGGCAACGTGATCGTGGTGGGCACCCGGGACTGCTCGCTGCAACGTCGCCACCAGAAGCTCGTGGAGGAGGCCCCCGCGCCGTTCCTCACCGACGCCCAGCGGGCACAGATCCACGAGAGTGCCAAGGCGATCTGCCGGGAGGCTGGCTACCACGGCGCCGGCACTGTCGAATACCTGGTCGGCAGGGACGGCACCATCTCCTTCCTGGAGGTCAACACCCGGCTCCAGGTCGAGCACCCGGTCACCGAGGAGACCGCTGGCATCGATCTGGTCCGCGAGCAGTTCCGGATCGCCGACGGCGAGAAGCTGCGCAGCACCGAGGACCCGACGCCGCGCGGGCACGCCATCGAGTTCCGGATCAACGGCGAGGACCCCGGCCGCAACTTCCTGCCCGCGCCGGGCACCGTCACCACGTTGCGCCTGCCCACCGGCCCGGGCGTTCGGGTGGACACCGGCATCTCGGCCGGCGACGTGATCGGCGGCAACTTCGACTCGCTGCTGGCCAAGGTGATCATCACCGGTGAGACGCGCACCGAGGCGCTGGAGCGCGCCCGCCGCGCGCTTGACGAGATGGTCGTCGACGGGATGGCCACCGCGCTGCCGTTCCACCGGCTGGTCGTGCGGGACGAGGCGTTCACCGCCGAACCGTTCACCGTGCACACCCGGTGGATCGAGACGGAGTTCCACAACACCGTGCCGCCGTTCGCCGCCGCCGCCGCCGCCGAGGCGCCGGCCGAGCGCGACACCGTCGTGGTCGAGGTGGGCGGCAAGCGCCTGGAGGTCAGCCTCCCCGCCGGCTTCGGCGGGAGTACGACCACCGCGGCACCCGCCACCCGTAAGCCGGGACGACGCGGCGGCGCGGCCAAGGGGGGCGCGCCGGTCAGCGGCGACGCGCTCACCTCACCCATGCAGGGCACCATCGTCAAGATCGCGGTAGCCGACGGCGACACCGTGGCCGAGGGGGACCTGGTGGTGGTGCTGGAGGCGATGAAGATGGAGCAGCCGCTGCACGCCCACAAGTCGGGCACGGTGAGCGGGCTCACCGCCGAGGTCGGCGCGGTGCTCACCGCCGGTGCTCCCATCTGCACCATCGCCTGACGGGCTTTGACCCTAGTCCTGCTACTTCGTCCTGCCGGCGGGGTGGTTTGCGGCACCGAGGCGGGCGCGGACGGCCGTGGCCGGGAATGATGGCCGGGTGCGGTTCCTTCACGGCGCGGCCCCCGCGCACGATCTGACCTATACCGACGTCTTCATGGCGCCGGCCCGCTCCGACCTGGGTTCCCGGCTCGACGTCGACCTGTCCACCGGTGACGGCACCGGCACCACCATCCCGCTCGTGGTGTCCAACATGACAGCGGTCGCCGGCCGGCGGATGGCCGAGACGGTGGCCCGCCGAGGCGCGATCACGGTGATCCCGCAGGACATCCCGATCGAGGTGGTGGCGAATGTCGTCGCCTGGGTCAAGCAGCGGCACCTGGTCTACGACACGCCCATCACCCTGGGCCCGACGGAGACCGTGGGTGACGCCATCCACCTGCTGCCCAAGCGCTCGCACGCCGCGGTGATCGTGGTCGACGACGCCGGCCGGCCGATGGGCGTGGTCACCGAGGCGGACACCACGGGAGTGGATCGGTTCGCCCAGCTCCGTCACGTGATGTCCACCGAGCTGCACACCGTCCCGGCCGACGCCGACCCGCGTACCGGCTTCGACCTGCTCTCCGCGGGCCGTCGTCGGCTCGCACCGGTGGTGGACGCCGACGGTCGGCTGGTCGGGGTGCTGACCCGCCAGGGCGCGCTGCGCGCCACCCTCTACACGCCGGCCGTGGACGACCGGGGCCGGCTGCGCATCGCGGCGGCCGTCGGGATCAACGGCGACGTGACCGGCAAGGCCGCCGCGCTGCTGGAGGCGGGGGTGGACACGCTTGTCGTGGACACCGCACACGGCCACCAGTCGCGGATGATCTCCGCGCTCCAGGCGGTCCGCAAGCTGGACCCGGGGGTCCCCGTCGCGGCCGGCAACGTGGTCACCGCTGAGGGAGTACGTGACCTCGTCGAGGCGGGTGCGGACATCATCAAGGTCGGCGTCGGGCCGGGCGCGATGTGCACCACCCGGATGATGACCGGCGTGGGTCGGCCGCAGTTCTCCGCCGTACTCGACTGCGCGGCCGCAGCCCGGCAACTGGGCCGGCACGTCTGGGCCGACGGCGGGGTGCGGCACCCCCGGGACGTGGCGCTCGCGCTCGCCGCCGGGGCGTCGAACGTGATGATCGGTTCGTGGTTCGCCGGCACCTACGAGTCTCCCGGCGACCTGTACACCGAGCCGGACGGCCGGCGCTACAAGGAGAGCTTCGGGATGGCCTCGGCTCGGGCCGTCAGTGCCCGTACCGCCGACGACAGCCCGTACGACCGGGCTCGCAAGGCGGTGTTCGAGGAGGGCATCTCCTCGGCGCGGATGTACCTGGACCCGGTCCGACCCGGCGTCGAGGACCTGATCGACGAGATCATCGCCGGTGTTCGCAGCGCCTTCACCTACGCCGGCGCACGAAACCTGACGCAGTTCCACGAGCGGGCGATCGTCGGCGTGCAGAGCGCCGCCGGCTTCACCGAAGGAATGCCCCTGCCCACGAGCTGGTGACCCCGGCCCCGCCTGCGTCACGATGGAGTTGCGCCGCCTTGTTCGACGGGCGGCAAGGGGCGAAACCACCACCACTTTATGAACGACGCCCGGGCGGGCGTGCCGAGGAGCTGAGCGGCGAGCGGCATCGGCCGCCGCCGTGCCGGCGCTGCTCGCGCCGCCCATGAACCGTTTGGCCGCCGGACGCGGATAACAGGTGACCCATCCCGCTCCGCGAAAGGCTTTATATGAAGCACCTGCGGCGAGCAAAAGATGTCGATGTCGGTGCGATGGCGGACGGAGCGATTATCGCCCGGTCCGTGCAGGAACCGGAGATCTTCTCGGTCATCTTCGACCGACACGCGCCGCACATCCATCGTTACCTGGCCCGTCGTCTCGGCGGGCCGGCGGCGGACGACCTGGTTGCTGAGACGTTTCTCGCGGGATTTCGTCGTCGGGATCGATTCGACGTCACCCACTCGAACGCCCGGCCATGGCTGTATGGAATCGCAGCCAACATCGTCAGCCAACACTGGCGCAATGAGGAGCGGGAGTACCGGTTACGGCAGGCGTACGTCCCCCCGACGAGCGAGACGGAGCACGCCGACCGGGTCACCAATGTGGTGACCGCGCAATCGCTACGTCGACTCCTTGTGGACGCGTTGGCCGTGCTCTCCGACGGAGACCGCGACGTGTTGCTGCTGGTCGCGTGGGAGGACCTGACCTACGACGAGGTTGCCGCCGCTCTGACGATTCCGGTCGGCACCGTGCGATCACGACTCAACCGAGCCCGCCGGCTGCTCCGTGAGCGGTTGGGCGGCGAACCGGCCGGCACTATCAAGGAGGCACTGCGCAATGGATGAGATGCGGCTGCTCCAGCAACTCGGTGGCGAGACCGGGCTGCCGACGACCGAGCGGTTGGAGCCGGCCCGTAACCGGCTGACGACCGCGATGACCACCCTGCCCTCCGTACCCGTGACGACGGTCGTACTTCCGGCGCCTCCTCGCTCGCGGCAGCCCGTTTGGCGGCTCGTGCTCAGCGGGGTGGCGGCGGCCAGCGTAGCTGCGTCGCTGGCTGCCGTACTGGTCCTTGCCCCGGACCGGCTCGGTGGCAGCACGCCGGCCGCCCGGGCCGATGCGGCCCAGGTTCTCCGGAACGCGGCGGCCGCTGCGCTGGAGCTGCCCGACGTCAATCCCCGGCCACATCAGTTTGTCTACTCGCGCAGCCAGCAGGGTCCGGAAATCCGGGAAAGTTGGCAGTCGGTGGACGGAGTCCGGGACGGTCTGATCATCGAGACCGCTACCGGTGGCCGCACGGAGACCATCCTGCCCGGCTGCCGGAACGGAAGGTCCGCGGTGACTAGGGGCAACCAGGTGGTGCCGGGCGAGACCGAGCGGTGCACTCCAACGCCCGCCTACCGTGCCGACATGCCCACCGACGCCGCCGCCATGCGGGCCTTCCTGACGAAGAATCGCAGCGGTGGACCGGGTGACGCCAATGCTGCCGGCAAGGACCTCCTCTACTACCTCGGCGAGGGCTACCTACGCCCCCGATCACGTGCGGCGCTCTACGAGGCGGCGGCGACGACGCCGGGCCTGCGGGCTGTGGAGCACGCCAAGGACGGCGCGGGCCGATCGGGTATCGGGATCACCTGGTCGTCGACGGGCGGCCCGGGACAGATCGTGCTGGTCTTCCATCCCGAGACCTACGCCTTCCTCGGCGTGGGTGGGTCGGCGGGATCGTCGGCCGTGCTGGCTCTCGCCATCGTCGACCGAGTCGGTCAAACACTCTGATCTTGCTCGGACGGGCGGGCGCCTCGGCGCCCGCCCGTCCGGTGGCTGCCGGAGCCGGTGCCGGGAGCAGAGCGGCTGTCGTTTCTCGGGGCGAGCGAAGGCATCATGCGCGTTGACCCCTCGGTGGATGATCATTTTCCGGCGATCGGCTGGTCCGGCCGGAACGGTTCGCGCGCCAGGCGGCTCAGGACTTCGCGGGCCGCGTCCCGGGGGTTGTCGCCTACCCGGTCGGGGAGAGCGCCGGCCAGCCAGAGGGTCGCGAAGCCGTGCGCGATCGACCAGGCGGCGAGCGCGTCCCGGTCGGTGTCGGCGGGCGTGTCGCCGGAGGGCAGTGTTGCCACCTGGGACCGCAGTGCGGCACCGGCACGCTCCCGCGCGGCGATCAGCTCGGGGTCGTCGGCCCGGTACAGCTCCGGCCGGAACATCACCTCGAAGTGCGCACGGTGTCGGACGGCGAAGTCGACGTACGCGACCCCGGCGGCCAGCAGGTCGTCACCCGCCGCCGCCAACTCCTGGGCCAGCAGGTCGAAGCCCTGGGTGGCGAGCGCGGTGCGCAGGCCGGCCTTGTCGCCGAAGTGATGCGCGGGTGCGGCGTGCGAGACACCGGCCCGACGGGCCAGGTCACGCAGGCTCAGCGTGGCCTGCCCGTCCTCCTCGATCGCGTCGAGCGCGGCGGCGAGCAGGGCGCGACGGAGGTCGCCGTGGTGGTAGCCGCGCGTCTCGGTCATGCCCGAATTCTATCTTGTCGTTGACAAGATGCCACCCGAAGGGCAATCTTGCCAGCGACAAGATTGCTCGAGGAGGTTTCCGATGGCACCCCTGATCGCCCTGATCGTCGGCACCGCGCTGGCCCGACTGGCCGGCCTGGCCGGCATCTCCGCGCTGGACGGATGGCATCCCGCACTGCGGGTCGGGCTGGCCCTGCTGTTCGTGCTGACCGGTGTCGCGCACTTCGTCGGTCCGCGCCGCGCCGACCTGATCGCGATGGTCCCGCCACGACTACCCCGCCCGGATCTGCTGGTCACCCTCACCGGCGTCCTCGAACTCGTCGGCGCCGTCGGGCTGCTGATCCCGGCGACAGCACGGCCGGCCGCGGCCGGGCTGGGCCTGCTCATGCTCGCCATGTTTCCCGCCAACGTGTCGGCCGCCCGCCGGAAGCTCACCCTCGCCGGACGTCCGGTGACACCGCTCGCCCAGCGCACGGTCCTGCAGATCGTGTTCGTGGTCACGGCCGCGATTATTTCGTTTGGCCCCTGACTATCAGGTGGCTAAGGTGCTTCTCGTGGACCTCGTGACCCTCCAGGACGTGCCGCTCGGCCGCCTCCTACTGGTGGCCGGGCACCTCGTCGAACAGCGGTGGAACCGCTATCTCGCCGAGGAGCACGGGCTCACCCATGCCGGCATGGTGACCCTGATGACACTCGCCCGACACGGCGAGCTGCCGCACCGTGAGGTCGCCGAGATGGGCTTCGTCCGCCCGGCGACCCTGACCGGCATCGTGGACACGCTGGCCCGGGACGGGTTGGTCGAGCGGCAGCGCGACGACAGCGACAGGCGCAGCATCCGGCTCGCCATCACCCCCGCCGGTCGGGAACGGGTGGCGAAACTCACCGCCATGATCCACTCCGGACGCCCCATCACCTCGGTCGACGCCGACCCGGTGAAGGCCCAGGTGATCCGGGAGTTCCTGCTAGAGGTCATCGGCAGCGGGGACGACCCGCGGATGACCGGCCGCCCTACCGATCCGAAGGACCCGGCGTGCTGATCCGACTGTTGCGCGGCCAACTGCGCACCTACAAACGACCGTTGCTGGCGGTGGTGCTGCTCCAGTTCGTGGGCACCATGGCCTCGCTCTACCTGCCCAGCCTCAACGCCGACATCATCGACAAGGGCGTGGCGCGGGGCGACACCGACTACATCGTCCACACCGGCGGCTGGATGCTGCTGGTCAGCCTGATCCAGATCGTCTGTGCGACCGCCGCGGTCTACCTGGGCGCGCGGACCGCGATGGGCTTCGGCCGGGACGTCCGGGCCAAGCTGTTCGGGCACGTCAACCGCTTCTCCGCCCGCGAGGTGGCCCGATTCGGAGCACCCTCGCTGATCACCCGCAACACGAACGACGTGCAACAGGTGCAGATGCTCGTCCTGATGAGCTGCACCATGCTGGTCGCCGCCCCGATCATGAGCGTTGGCGGCGTGGTGATGGCGCTGCGCGAGGACGTCGGGCTCTCCTGGCTGATGCTTGTCAGCGTGCCGGTCCTGGCCATCACGCTCGGCGCGATCATCCGTCGGATGGTGCCGGGCTTCCGGCTGATGCAGACCCGCATCGACACGGTCAACCGGGTGCTGCGCGAGCAGATCACCGGCATCCGGGTCGTCCGCGCGTTCGTCCGCGAACCGTACGAGACGGACCGGTTCGGCGTCGCCAACGCCGACCTGACCGCCACCGCGCTGCGGACCGGCCGGTTGCTGGCGCTGATCTTCCCGGTGGTCATGCTGGTGCTGAACGTGTCAAGCGTGGCGGTGCTCTGGTTCGGCGCGCAACGGGTGGACGCCAACGCGATCCAGGTCGGCGCGCTCACCGCCTTCCTGCAGTACCTGATGCAGATCCTGATGGCCGTGATGATGGCCACCTTCATGCTGATGATGGTGCCCCGGGCCGCGGTCTGCGCCGAGCGGATCGTCGAGGTGCTGGACACCGACTCCTCGGTGGTCCCCGCCGCCGAGCCGGTCAGCGAGCTGGCCACCCGGGCCGAGTTGGAGCTACGCGGCGTGCGCTTCCAGTACCCCGGCGCGGTCGAGCCGGTGCTGCGCGACATCTCCTTCCGGGCCACACCGGGCACCACCACGGCGATCATCGGCAGCACCGGCGCCGGCAAGACGACCCTGCTGTCGCTGATTCCCCGCCTGGTCGACGTCACCGCCGGCGCGGTGCTCGTCGACGGGGTGGACGTGCGTGAGCTGGCGCCGGACGAGCTGTGGCGGCGGATCGGCCTGGTGCCGCAGCGGCCGTACCTGTTCACCGGGACGGTCGCCAGCAACCTGCGCTACGGCAACCCGGACGCCACCGACGAGGAGCTGTGGGCGGCACTGGAGATCGCCCAGGCTCGGGACTTCGTGGCCCAGATGCCCGGCGGCCTGGAGGCACCGATCGCCCAGGGCGGCACCACCGTCTCCGGTGGGCAGCGGCAACGCCTGGCGATCGCGCGGGCGCTGGTCCGGCAACCCGAGATCTACCTCTTCGACGACTCGTTCTCGGCGCTCGACCTGGGCACCGACGCGCGACTCAGAGCCGCCCTGCGGCCGATCACCGCGCAGTCCGCGATGGTGATCGTGGCCCAGCGGGTGTCCACGATCATCGACGCCGACCAGATCATCGTTCTGGAGAACGGAGGGGTCGTCGGAGTGGGACGACACGCGGAACTGTTGGAGACCTGCCCGACGTACGCCGAGATCGTGGCGTCCCAGCAGACGACGGAGGTGGCGGCGTGAGCGAGCGCGACGAGCCGCGGACCGCGGCCGTACCCAGTCAGAAGCCGGCCGGCGACGAGCGGACGCCGGGAGGGGACGCGTCGCCGCCCGGCGGCGGCGCGGTGACGCCGAAGCGGCTGCCGCCCGGCCGTCCGGGCGGTGGTCCGCCGTGGATGAGTGCCGGGATGCCCGCCGAGAAGTCGATGAACTTCGGGCCGTCCGCCCGCCGGTTGCTCGGCCGGCTGCGCTCGCACCGACTGCACCTGGCCGCGATCATCACGTTGGCCGTGGTGAGCGTCGGGTTCAGCGTGGCCGGGCCGAAGATCCTCGGCCACGCGACCGACCTGATCTTCACGGGGGTGGTCGGCCGGGACCTGCGCGCCGGCACCACCGTCGCGCAGGCCGTCGCCGAGGCGCGGGCCAACGGCAACGACAGTTACGCCGACATGCTGACCCGGATGGACGTGGTGCCCGGCGTGGGCATCGACTTCACCGCCCTGGGGTGGGTGCTGCTGCTGGCGCTCGGGCTCTACCTGGCCGCGAGCGTGCTGGCCTGGTGGCAGGGCTGGCTGCTCAACGGGGTGGTCCAGCGCACCGTGCTGCGGCTGCGCGCCGAGGTGGAGGAGAAGCTCAACCGGCTGCCGCTGCCGTACTTCGACAGGCAGCCCCGCGGCGAGCTGCTCAGTCGGGTCACCAACGACATCGACAACATCTCGACGAGCCTCCAGCAGACGCTGAGCCAGCTGCTCACCTCACTGCTGACCGTGATCGGCGTGCTGGCCGCGATGTTCTGGATCTCACCGCTGCTGGCCCTGGTGGCCCTGGTCGCGGTGCCGCTGTCGGTGCTCGTCACCCAGCGCATCGCCAAACGCTCACAGAAGCAGTTCATCGCCCAGTGGACCCACACCGGCGAGTTGAACAGCCAGATCGAGGAGGCGTACACCGGTCATGAGCTGGTGAAGGTCTTCGGCCGGCAGCGTGAGGTGGAGGCCTCGTTCCACGCGAAGAACGAGGAGCTGTTCCGGGCGAGCTTCGGGGCGCAGTTCGTCTCCGGGATCATCATGCCGTCGATGATGTTCATCGGAAACCTGAGCTACGTGGCGATCGCCGTGGTCGGTGGGCTGCGGGTCGCCTCCGGCACGATGAGCCTGGGCGACGTGCAGGCGTTCATCCAGTACTCCCGGCAGTTCACCCAGCCGCTCACCCAACTGGCCTCGATGGCCAACCTGCTCCAGTCCGGGGTGGCCTCGGCCGAGCGCGTCTTCGCGGTGCTCGACGCCGACGAGCAGACCCCCGACCCGGTCGAGCCGGCCCGGGTCACCGACCCGCACGGGCGGGTCGAGTTCGAGCACGTCTCGTTCCGCTACGAGCCGGACAAGCCGCTGATCGACGACCTGTCGCTGGTCGCCGAGCCGGGGCACACGGTGGCGATCGTCGGCCCGACCGGCGCCGGCAAGACCACACTCGTCAACCTGGTCATGCGCTTCTACGAGCTGGACGCCGGCCGGATCACGCTCGACGGGGTGGACATCACGACGTTGCGCCGCGACGACCTGCGCGGCCGGATCGGCATGGTGCTGCAGGACACCTGGCTCTTCGGCGGCACCATCCGCGACAACATCGCCTACGGGCGGCCGGACGCCACCGAGGAGGAGATCCTCGCCGCGGCTCGGGCCACGTTCGTGGACCGGTTCGTGCGCAGCCTGCCGGACGGCTACGACACGGTCATCGACGAGGAGGGCAGCAACGTCAGCGCCGGCGAGAAGCAGCTCATCACCATCGCCCGCGCGTTCCTCGCCGAGCCGTCGCTGCTGATCCTGGACGAGGCCACCAGCTCGGTGGACACCCGCACCGAGGTGCTGCTGCAACGGGCGATGGCCGCGCTGCGTTCGGACCGGACCAGCTTCGTCATCGCGCACCGGCTGTCCACCATCCGCGACGCCGACCTGATCCTGATGATGGAGGACGGCCGGATCGTCGAGCAGGGCACCCACGAGCAACTGCTCGCCGCCCACGGCGCGTACCACCGGCTCTACCGCTCCCAGTTCACCGGCGGGGTGACCGACGAGGAACCGGCCGACCCCGCCGCCCAGCCGGCGTCGGTCTGAGAGGCGGGTCGCCGCCGTGCGCGCCACGCGACCGGCGGCGACCCACCCCCGCTCGGCGGGTGGGTCAGCCCGCCGGGAGCAGCTCGGTGGCGCGGGCGGCGACCTGCCCGCCGATCAGGGCCAGCGCCGCGTCGGCGGGCATCGGGTCCAGGGCCCGGCCGCCGCGCAGGCGCAACGCGAGGCGCCCGTCGGCCGCCTCCCGGGAACCCAACACCCCGAGGTACGGGACGCGACGGCGGGCCGCGTCCCGGATCCGGGCACCCAACGAACCGGTGCCGTCCACCTCGACCCGCAGGCCGGCGTCGACGGCCCGGCGGGCCAGGTCGTCCGCCGCGTCGGCCTGCCCGTCGTCGACCGGCAGCAGCACCAGTTGGACAGGCGCGTACCAGGCCGGGAAGGCTCCCTCGTGCACCTCGATCAGGTACGCGAAGAGCCGCTCCATGCTGCCGACCAGGCTGCGGTGCACCAGCACCGGTCGACGCCGGCTGCCGTCCGAGTCGGTGTACGACAGGTCGAACCGTTCCGGCTTGTCGAAGTCGAGCTGGATGGTGGAGATGGTCGACTCCCGGCCGGCCGCGTCGACGATCTGAATGTCGATCTTCGGGCCGTAGAAGGCGGCCTCGCCGGGCGCCTCGACGTACTCCACCCCGGCCAGCGCGCCCCGGAGCAGCTCCTCCGCGTGCGCCCACTGCGCGTCGTCGCCGACGTACTTCTCCCCCGGCCCGCGCAACGAGAGCCGGAAGCCGGCCGGGCGGACGCCGAGCGCGGCGTGCGCGGCGCGGATCAACCCGAGGATCTCGACGACCTCCCCGCCCACCTGCTCGGGGGCGCAGAAGGTGTGCGCGTCGTTGAGCGAGATGGCCCGCACCCGGGCCAGCCCGCCGAGCACCCCGGAGCGCTCCGAGCGGTACATGCCGCCCAGCTCCGCGATCCGCAACGGCAGTTCCCGGTAGGAGCGGCCCCGGGCCCGGAAGACCAGGGCGTGGTGCGGGCAGAGGGCGGGGCGGAGCACGAACTCGTCGTCGGCGCTCAACCGCATCGGCGGAAACATGTCGTCGGCGAAGTAGCCGAGGTGCCCGGAGAGCTCGAAGAGTTCGCGCTTGCCCAGCGGGGGCGAGTAGACGTGCTGGTGGCCGGAGACGCGCTCCAACTCCCGGACGTACTCCTCGACGGCATGCCGGGCGGCGGCGCCGGCCGGCAGCCAGATCGGCAGGCCGGCGCCGGCCAGCGGATCGGAGACGAAGAGGTCCAGCTCACGGCCGAGCCTACGGTGGTCGATCATGTCGGGCTCCTGGATCGGGTACGACCCGGAGGCGACCTGGGACCCGTTCGGCGCGCGGCCCTCGGGGGCGGATCGCCCCGGGGCCTGGTCGACTGTGGTTACGTCAGAGCGGCACGCCGGGGATTCCCGGCGTCGTGGTCACCACTACCGCGCTGCGCATACGGCGACCGTACTCGCGGGGCAACCGGGGACGCACCCGGATTTACGGCGGCGAGCAGAGAGGTGGGCCGCCGGCGCGGGACCCGCCGGCGGCCCTGGCGGCCCGAATCGTCAGGAACGGGGGACCCGACGGGCATGGGCCGCGCCCGTCAACGGTACGCCGACGTACGCCGATCCGCCGACCGGTACCGGACGGGTGGGACGGGCGGCGAACCCGTCACCCGGGATCGGTTGACCTCGTTGTACCTGGGTGGCCCCCGTCGTGTCGACCGTCACGACGGGCCGGGCCCGTCCTCGGTGACGCCGGACACGCCGTCAGGCTCAAGACACCCAATCGGCCGCATTCGGCGAGGTGGCAGGCGTGCCCGAACTACTGACTGACGTCGCATCGCCGACGTGGGCGTACCTGGTGCTGCTCGCCCTGCTGATCGCGGACGCCTTCGTTCCGGTGATCCCCACCCAGATCATCATGATCACCAGTGGGGCGCTCACCGTCTACGGCGGGCTCAACCTGCCGGTCACCATCGCCGTCGGCGCACTCGGTGTCTTCGCCGGGGACCTGGCCTGTTATCTGCTCGGACGGGTCGCACCGGACCGACGGCCACCCCGGCACGCCGAGCTGAGCCGGGCCCGCCGGATGGCCAGTCGGGTGACGCAGGGGCTCCGCCAACCCGGACCGCTCGTCATCCTGCTCTGCCGGTTCGTGCCCGGCGGCCGGATGGCGGCCTGCTTCTCGGCCGGCCGCAGCCGTTACCCGTACCGGCTGTTCGTGCTCTACGAGGCCGTCGCCGCGCTGGGCTGGGCCACCTACGGCGCGCTGGTGGGGCACCTCGGCGGCACCGCGCTCACCGAGTCGGCGTGGCGACTGGCCATCATCGCCACCGCCGCCGCGGCCGGCTTCGCCGCGGCGGGATGGGCGATGACTCTGGTCAGCGCCCGCCATGCCCGCGCCGCCGCGGTAGACGTCCCCATCGACTGAGTGTGGGCCCGTCGGCCCCACAAGATTGCCTGCGACTGGCGTACCTCTAGGGGTGGTCCCTCGGGGCGATGTCGGTGGGCTTCCCGGATCCGGTTCGGGTGCCCTCGGCGACAGGCTGAGGCATGCCCGTTACCCGGAACACCGGCCTGCTGGCTCTCGGCGGGATCGCCCTGGCGGCCCTGCTCACCGTGATCGGTCACCTCGAAGTCAACAACGACCTCAACCCGTGGGCGCTGACCGTCAGCGACTTCGCGGTCTCCGACCGGGGCGGTGTCATCGACGTCGCCATGGTGGTGCTGGCGCTCGCCACGGTGGCGCTGCTGTGGGGGCTGCGCCGCACCGGCCCACCCCGACCGCGCGCCGGGACCGCGGAGGTGCTGCTCGGCGCGTGGGTGGGCGGGCTGCTGCTGGCCGCGCTGGTGCCGACGAACGAGCCGGGCACCGCCATGACCACGTCGGCCTACCTGCACCGGTACGCCTCGGTCGTCGCCTTCCTGGCGCTGCCGGTCGGCGGCTGGCTGCTCGCCCGGCGGCCGGATCTGGCCACCGCGGCCCGGACGCTGCGCACCCTCGTCCTGCTCAGCCTGGCCCTGGCGGCGGCCATGGTCTGGTCCGCCTACCCCGGCGACCGGGCGCTCATCGGCCTGGCCGAACGCCTGCTCATCCTCACCGAGGTAGCGGTCCTCGCCACGGTGGCGGTCACCCAGACCCGAGCCGTCGATCATGGAGTCGTGGTGCGCCGCGAGAGGGACGTGACGGTGTGAACCCGCCACCACCACTCCATGATCGACCTGAGCGGACGGGGGCGGGAGCTACTCCAGCTCGTGGAGCATCAGCTGGCGGGCCGCTTCCGTGATGGAGCCGGAGAGGCTCGGGTAGATGGTGATGGTCTGGGCCAGCTCGTTGACCGTCAGGTTGTTCTCCACGGCCATGGTGATGGGCAGGATCAGCTCGCTGGCCTTCGGCGCGACCACCACACCGCCGATCACCTGGCCGCTGGCCGGCCGGCAGAACAGCTTCACGAAACCGTCGGAGAGATCGTCCATCTTCGCCCGGGCGTTGCCGGACAACGGCAGCATCACCTGCCGGGCCGGGGTCTTGCCCGCGTCCACCTCGTCCTGCGAGACGCCAACGGTGGCCAGCTCCGGGTCGGTGAAGACGTTCGCCGCGACGGTACGCAGCCGCAGCGGACGCACCGCCTCGCCGAGCGCGTGCCACATGGCGATCCGGCCCTGCATCGCGGCGACACTTGCCAGCAGCAGCACCCCGGTGCAGTCACCGGCGGCGTAGATGCCGGGCACGTTGGTCCGGGAGGCCCGGTCGACAGTGACGTAGCCGCCCCGGCCCAGCTCGACGCCGTACTCGGTCAGGCCCAGGTTCGCCGTGTTCGGGATCGACCCGACGGTGATCAGCGCGTGCGAGCCGGTGACCCGGCGGCCGTCGGACAACTCCACCTCGACGCCGTCGGCGGTACGCCGGACCGCGTCCGCCCGGGAGTTGTTGAGGATCTCCATGCCCCGGTTGCGGAACACCCGCTCGATCGCCGACGCGGCGTCGGCGTCCTCGTGCGGCATCACCCGGTCCCGGCTGGACACCAGGGTGACCTGGACCCCCATGGCCAGGTACGCGCTCGCGAACTCCGCTCCGGTGACACCCGAGCCGACCACGATCAGGTGCTCGGGCAGCTCCGGCAGGTCGTACACCTGACGCCAGGTCAGGATGCGCTCACCGTCCGGTACGGCGGTGGGCAACTGGCGGGGTGTCGAGCCGGTGGCCACCAGCACCGTGGTCGCCGCGATGGAGTATTCCTCCGTGCCGTCGGCGGGCGTCACGACGACCCGGTGGGTGTGCCCGAGGGCGTCCTCGCCGAGCCGGGCGGAGCCGGCCACGAACGTGACGCCGGCCTTGAGCAGCTTGGCGTGGATGTCGGCGGACTGCGCCAACGCCAGACGCTTGACCCGCTCGTGCACGGCCCGCGCGTCGACGGTGACCGCCTCCAGGCCGTCCGAGTGCACCCCGAACTCCTCGGTGTCCCGGTAACCGGTCACCACCTGCGAGCTGGCGATGAAGGTCTTCGACGGTACGCAGTCGGAGAGCACGCAGGCCCCACCGGCACCGTCGGCCTCCACGACTGTGACATCGGCGTCCAGTTGGGCGGCGACCAGGGCCGCCTCGTACCCGGCCGGCCCCCCACCGATGATCACGATCCGGCTCACAGCGTTCGCCCTTCGTCCAATTTCACAGTGACTTTGTTCTCCCGAGCGCATTCGACACGCACTGTCGTATTCTCCCCCACCCGTCCGTCGGGCTATCGTCATCGCCGTGCGTCATCACGCCGCCTACGGCTCAAATCTCGACCCTGCCCGGATGCGCGCCTACTGTCCGCATTCGCCGATGGTGGGCACCGGCTGGCTGGAAGGCTGGCGGCTGACCTTCGCCGGGGCGGACGTGATCGGCTGGGAGGGCGCGGTGAGCACCCTCGTCGAGTCGCCCGGTGACCGGGTCTTCGTCGCGCTCTACGACATCCACCCGTACGACGCCGGCCAGCTCGACGAGATCGAGGGAGTGACCGCCGGCACGTACCGCAAGCTGCACGTCCGGGTCTCCACCCTCGACGGCGACGTGACCGCGTGGATCTACGTCTTCAACGGGTACGAGGGCGGCCTGCCGACCTCGTGGTATCTCTCCGAGATCGCGAACGCCGCCGAGAAGGCGGGCGCCCCGGACGACTACGTCACCGAGTTGCGCTCCCGCCCCACCGGCACCGCGTCGGCGTAGCAGCGCGTATCGCACCTCCCCAGTCTGCTACCGCCGCGCACCGGACCGCGGGTCGGGTGCGACCGGGGTCGGCAATCACACACCGGCGGCGAGGTCGGCCCGGGTGCGGTGCAGCAACTCGACAAGCTCGATGCCGGCAGCCGGGCCGAGGGCCGTGAACGCCGGCGCGACGAGACGGTTGGTCACCGCCTCCGCCCAGAGTCGCCGGCGCACCAACGGCCCGATCGGCGGGTAGGGCGGCGGCCAGCCGCAGGCCACCGCCCCGGCCTCCCCCTCCGGCCCGGACAGCACGGCCTCCAGCGGGGTCATCCCGGCGGCGCGTACCGCCAGCAGGTAGGCGCCTGTGAAGTGTTCCCGGAGCAGTCGCAGCCCGGCCGCACTGCGGGCCCCGGCGGAGAGATCCGGCAGCGGCATGGCCCGCCACGCGGCGAAGAGCGGCATGGCGCTGGCGTCCGCCGCCACCACCGCCCGCTCGACGAGCACCGCCAGGCGTTCGGTGGCGGGCAGGGCGTCGAGCCGCTGCGCGCCCCACCGGCAACACTCGGCGAGGCTCGCTGCGGCCACCTCGACCGGCGAGACGATCCGGGCGGCGGCATCCCACCCGTCGGCGACCGCGTCCGGCGCGATGAACCCGAGCGCCGCGGCGGCCGTCTCGGCCCGCACGTCGCCGAGCGCGCCGGCCCGGCCACTTATGTAGAACGCCCAGCCGGAGATGCCGAGCAGCCGGGCACGGCGCAGCGTGCCCGGGTCCCGGGTGAACGCGTCGCCGAGGTCGAGCACGACCGGCTTGCTGGCGGCAGCGACCTGCTCCGGTGTCATCCGAGTGACCCTCTCGGGCAACCCGATCCGTCGACCACGGCAAGGCCCCGATCCGGGGGCACCCGCCCTGGACGGCCCGCACACTCGTCGTCGTCCATCGATTGTCAGTCTGCCGCGCCACCGCCGGCGTCCGCATTCCCCTCTTCGGCCGCCAACGCCTCCACCGCCGCCTCCACCTCGCCCGCGCGCCGCCGCGCCACGGTGACCGCCCGTTCGGCGGCCCGCCGCGCGAGTTTGGCCCGGCTGAGATCCTGCTCGGCGACCGCCCGCCGCCGCTCCAGCTCGGCCAGTTCGGCCTCGATCCCATCGAGTACGGCGGCATCGTCCCGTTCCTGTCCGGCCGCCTCGGCCAGCTCGGCCTCCGCGCGTTGCTGGTCTTTCCGAGCCTGGGCCAGCTCCCGGTCCAGGGCGCGACGTTGCCGGGCCCGCTCGGCACGGGCGGCCCGCTGCGCCGTCCGCTCGGCCTGCTCGGCGCGCTCCGCGGCCCGATCCGGGCGGGGCACCGCCTCGGGACGCCCTCGCTGGGCACCCGGTCGACGGGCCGGGCGCTCCTCCTCGGGCTCCTCGTCGTCGGCGGTGACCAACCTGAGCTGCGGCCGGGGCACCTCACCGAAACCGGCGTAGCTGGCCGCCCGGAGCAGGCGGCCCGCCCGGACCTGCTCGGCGACCTCGACGTCGGAGAACGCCGCGTTCAGTGTCGACTCCACCTCGGCCAGCGGCAGCCGACCGGCCGGTGGCGCGTCCGGCTCGGCCGCGGCGAGCTTGCGGACCTCGGCGACCAGGGCGCCGACCACCGCCCGGCGCTGCGCGGACAACTCCCGCAGTCGGGGCCCGCGCAGCTCCCGCTGGGCCGTCCGCAGCGCGTCGGCCAACTGGACCAGGTCGGCGACCAACTCCGGACGTGTGATGGCGAGCAGGTTCACCAGCCAGGCCGCCACCGTCGGGCGACGTAGCCGGGCCAACTGTCGGGCGGCGCCCGGATCGCCGGCACGGCGCGCCTCGGCCACGGCGGCGTCCCGGGCGGCCACGAACCGGTCCGGTGGGATGCGGTAGAGCTGCTGCACCAGCTCCGCTGAGGGGCCGGGCATCGCCTCAGACGTCCACCCGGCTACCGGGCTCCAGCCGCTGGTACTCGGTGCCGGACAGCGCGGTGTACTGCCCGTTCAGCACCCGCAGGCCGTTGTCGTTGAGCAGGCCGTCGTGCAGGGCGTACGCCCGCCGGGGCGCGACCGCGCGGATGAAGTCGAGCACCTCGGAGAACTTCGACCAGGGGGCGTGGATCGGCGCGAAGAGCGTGTCGACGGGTGTCTCGTCGGGCACCACCAGGGAGTCGCCCGGGTGGTAGACCACGTCGTTGATCAGGTAACCGAGGTTGTCCACCACCGGGATGTCGGGGTGGATCACGGCGTGTCGCCCCCCGTACGCCCGGACGGCGACCCCGGCGGCGGTGAACGACTCACCGGGGGTGACCGGGCGCAACGCCTCGGCCGCGTCGCCCAGGGTCTCGGCGAGCGAGGCGGGTCCGTAGATCGGGAACGGCTGCCTGTCGAGTTGTCGGCGTACCGCGGCCAGGTCGAGGTGATCGGCGTGCAGGTGGGTGATCAGCACCGCGTCCGCGCCGTCCAACGCCGTCGCGGAGTCGCTGAACACCCCGGGGTCGACGACGAGCACTCCCCCGTCGTGTTCCACCCGGAGGCAGGAGTGGGCGTACTTGGTGAGCCGCATCGTGACTCCTCGATTATCGAATCGTGATGTCCTCAGCGCAGTCTGCCGGAACCAGCCGACGTGTGCGCCGCGTCCGAGCTATCGCCACACCGGACGACGACGAGGGAGCGGGGATGGACGGACAGGTGGTACGACACCGCGGCAGACTGCTGGCGGTGACCGCACTGGCGGCGGCGCTGGCGTTGACCGGCTGCGGGGCCGACGACAGCGGGACCGCGGACTCGGTCGCCCCCGCGGTGGCCAACGGCGACGCCGCTCAGCGGGACAACGCGGCGGCAGCACCCGAGGCCGCCAAACCCGGGGAACCACAGAAGGGTGGGGTCGGGGCACCCCAGCAGGCCGGCACCGGGGCGCCGGACCTGCGCGTCGACCAGCGGGCCATCATCTACACCGGTGCGATGCGGGTGCAGGTGGACGATGTGGACGCCGAAGCCCGGGAGGTGAGCGCCCTGGTCACCCGCGCGGGTGGCTTCATCGGCGGGGACCAGCGGCGCAGTGCCGACGCCGACGCGGTGGCCGAGTTGCAGTTGCGGGTGCCGGCGGAGAAGTTCACAGCCGTGGTGGACGAGATCGCGAGGCGCGGCCGCCAGCAGAGCCGCGAGATCAGCACCGAGGACGCCACCGAGGCGATCGTCGACCTCGACGCGCGGATCACCACTCAGCGGGCCCGGGTGGAGAGCGCCCGCCGGTTGCTGGCCCGCGCCAGCTCGATCACCGACCTGGTGTCGTTGGAGAACGAGTTGGGTCGCCGCGAGGCCGACCTGGCGTCGTTGGAGGCCAAGAAGCGGCGACTGGCCGACCTGACCGCCCTCTCCACGATCACCGTGACACTTGTCGGGCCGGCGGCGAAGGTCACCGAGGAGAAGGACGAGAGCGGCTTCCTGGTCGGGCTCAAGGGCGGCTGGAAGGCGTTCGTCGCCTCGTTGACCGTCCTGCTCACCGTGCTGGGGGCGCTGCTGCCGTGGCTGGTGGCATTCGGCGTACCGGTGGCGGCGCTGCTGCTGGTGCTGCGCCGGCGGAGGAAGGCCCCGACCGTGACCGCTGGAGTCAGCGCGCCGCCGCCAGTGCCCGCAGCGCGGTCTGCACCATGACGCGGACGCCCGCGGGGATCGCCCGCTCGTCCACGTCGAAGCTTGCCCGGTGCAGGTCGACGTTGGGACCCGAGCGGCCCACGCCGAGCCGGGCGAGGGCGCCGGGGACGTACTCCAGATACCAGGAGAAGTCCTCGCCGCCCATGCTCTGCGGCGTCTCGGCGATCCCTTCCGGGCCGAGCGCGGCGGCGGTGGCCGCGGTCAGCACCTGGATGGCCCGGGCGTCGTTGCTGACCGGCGGCCGGCCGCGCAGGTATTCCAGGTCGACGGTGGCGCCGGTCGGCGCGATCACGTCCCGGACCACCTGAGCGACGATCTTGGGTGCCTGCTCCCAGGTGTCGCGGTCCATCACCCGCAGGGTGCCGGAGGCGCTCGCCTCGGAGGGGATGACGTTGTAGCGGGTGCCGGCCGAGGCGTGGCCGAAGACCAGCAGCAGACCACTGTTGGCCGGCACCCGGCGGCTGACCAGGGCGGGCACCTCGGTGACCAACCGGCCGAGCGCGTCGACCAGGTCGACGGTCAGGTGCGGCCGCGCGGTGTGCCCACCCGGGCCGGAGAGCCGGACGGTGACGTTGTCGGCGGCCGCGGTGATCGGGCCGACCCGCAGGCCGACCCGCCCCACCGGCAGGTTCGGGTCGCAGTGCAGCGCGAAGATCTGCACCACGTCGTCCAGGCCGCCGGCCTCGATGACCTCCAGCGAGCCGCAGGGCAGGATCTCCTCGGCCGGCTGGAAGATGAGTCGGACCCGCCCGTCCAGCTCACCGAGGTCGGCGAGCTGGGCCAGCAGCATGCCGACGCCCAGCAGGATCGTGGTGTGCACGTCGTGCCCGCAGGCGTGGCAGACGCCCTCGACGGTCGACCGGTAGGGCACGTCCTTGAGGTCGTCGAGGGGCAGGGCGTCGATGTCGGCGCGCAGCGCGACCACGGGGCCGTCCGGCCGGCCGTTGACGTCACAGATCACACCGTTGCCCTTGGGCAGCAGGCGCGGGTTGAGCCCGGCCAGCGAGAGCTCCCGGGCGATCAGGGCGGCCGTCTCGAACTCGTTGCCGGAGAGCTCAGGGTGCGAGTGGAGGTGACGGCGCGTAGCGATCAGCCCCGGAACCCGGAGGGCGAGGAGGTGGTCCAGTTCACCCGGCAGCGGCTGGGAGCCGGGCGGCGTCTCCAGCCAGGACGCCAGCTGGCCACCCGTGGGCAACGTCAACGCACTCGTCACGTCGAATTCTCGATCACTAGAGATGGATGGATCATCGGGGACAGCAGACAGCCTAGACCTCCGACGGTGACGCTGCGCAACCTCGTTACGGTAGTGATCAGATCGCGCAGCGTCAGATATGCCCTGTTCGGAGCGCTCGGAGATGTGTGGGATAGCAGGTAGATCGCTGTCGAACGCCGACATCCGCCCCTCACCTCCTACAACGCGTAACCGATCGCGGCGGCTCAGAATCCGGCGTGACGCGCGCGGATGCTGGTGCAAATTGTCGCATTAGTCGGGGTGATGAACTGACACTCCGACAATTAGCCGACCACACTCCGCGACAAGCCGGATGGACGCTCACACGGAGCCGTCCGCCACGGGCGCACACCGTGTGCGTCCGCGCTCCTCCGACCCGGTACCCGCCCAGCGCGACGGACACACCGCGACCGGGACGCTCAGAAGCGATCGGTGGGCCGGTACAGCCCCCACACCTCGCGCAGCGTCCCGCACACCTCACCCACGGTGGCCCGGGCCCGCAGCGCCTCCTTCATCGGGTAGAGCACGTTGTCCGAGCCCTCCGCGGCGGCCCGCAGGTCGGCGAGGGCCTGCGTCACGGCCGCGCCGTCCCGCTCGGCGCGCAGCCGCGCCAGCCGCTCGGCCTGGGCCGCCTCGATCGTCGGGTCGACGCGCAGCGGCTCGTACGGCTCCTCCTCGTCCACGGCGAACCGGTTGAGCCCGACCACCACCCGCTCACCCGAGTCGATCTCCTGCGCGATCCGGTACGCGGACTGCTCGATCTCCCGCTTCTGGAACCCGGCCTCGATCGCGTCCACCGCCGAGCCGTGATCGGCCACCCGCTCCATCAACTCGAGGGCGGCGGCCTCGATCTCGGCGGTCATCGCCTCCACCACGTACGACCCGGCGAACGGGTCGACGGTGGCGGTCAGGTCCGTCTCGTACGCCAGCACCTGCTGGGTACGCAGCGCGAGCCGGGCCGCCTTCTCGGTGGGCAGCGCGATCGCCTCGTCGAAGCTGTTGGTGTGCAGCGACTGCGTGCCGCCGAGCACCGCGCCCAGCCCCTGCACCGCCACCCGGACCAGGTTCACCTCCGGCTGCTGCGCGGTGAGCTGCACGCCCGCGGTCTGGGTGTGGAAACGCAACATCATCGACTTCGGATCCTTCGCGCCGAAGTCGTCGTGCATGAGTCGGGCCCAGATCCGCCGGGCGGCGCGGAACTTCGCCACCTCCTCGAGCAGTGTGGTGCGGGCCACGAAGAAGAACGACAGCCGGGGCGCGAAGTCGTCCACCGCGAGCCCGGCGGCCAGCGCCGCCCGCACGTACTCCACGCCGTTGGCCAGGGTGAACGCGATCTCCTGCACGGGTGTCGCGCCGGCCTCGGCCATGTGGTAGCCGGAGATGGAGATGGTGTTCCACTTCGGCACCTCCTTGCGGCAGTACGCGAACGTGTCCGCGACCAGGCGCAGCGACGGCTTCGGCGGGAAGATGTACGTCCCCCGGGCGATGTACTCCTTGAGGATGTCGTTCTGGATCGTGCCGTTGAGCGCCGCGCCGGGTACCCCGTTCTCCTCGGCGACGAGCTGGTAGAGCAGCAGCAGCACCGAGCCGGGCGCGTTGATGGTCATCGAGGTGGAGACCTTGTCCAGCGGGATGTCGGCGAAGAGCAGCCGCATGTCCTCGATGGAGTCGATGGCGACGCCCACCTTGCCGACCTCGCCGTGCGCGATCGGCTCGTCGGAGTCGTAGCCCATCTGGGTCGGCAGGTCGAACGCGACCGAGAGGCCCATCGTGCCGGCCCGCAACAGCTGGTGGTACCGCGCGTTGGACTCGGTGGCGGTGCCGAAGCCGGCGTACTGACGCATGGTCCACGGACGGGAGGTGTACATGGTGGGGTAGACCCCCCGGGTGTACGGAAACTCGCCGGGGGCGCCCAGCCGGGAGTCCAGGTCCTCCGGAAGGTCCGCGCCCGTGTAGACGCCCTTGATCGGAAAATCGGACTCGCTTGACCGCCGTTGGTTCATCCCCGGATGGTAGGACGCGCCGGCGCGTCGTCGGGTGAGGGATACCGCACAGCCCGTTCCGAGCCGTCGACAGGAGGTGAACGACGAGGCACTTTCTGTCGAGTTCGACAAACGTCCGTCGCGTCGGCTTTCGCATCGGGCGTCGGAACCAGCAAGATAGGGGAGTTGTGTCCCAGCCCCCCTCGATTTCCCCCGGTGGCTTTTCTGTGACTCAGATCCCGACGTGGAGCGGCGGACCCGTCAGTCCCGCCAACGGCCGCGCAGCACCCGGCACCACCATCGGTGACCGGTACGCGCTGCGGTCCTCGGTGGGCAACGGCGGCATGGGCACGGTGTGGCGTGCCACCGACACCCTGCTGCGCCGCGACGTGGCGGTGAAGGAGGTCGTCCTGCCTCCGGGGCTGGCCCCCAGCGACCGCGACGCCATGTACGAACGCACCCTGCGCGAGGCGCGGGCCGCCGCCGCCATCCAGCACCCGGCGGTGGTGCAGGTGTACGACGTGGTCACCGAGGCCGGTCGGCCATGGATCGTGATGGAGCTGCTGGACGCCCGCAGCCTCGCCGACATGGTGATCGAGGACGGGCCGGTCGCGCCCCGCGCCGTCGCCAAGATCGGCATAGCGCTGCTCGGCGCCTTGGAGGTGGCGCACGCGATCGGTGTGCTGCACCGCGACGTCAAACCGGCAAACGTGCTGATCTGCTCTGACGGGCGGTGTGTGCTCACCGACTTCGGTGTCGCCCGGATGCCCACCGACGTGCAGCTCACCACCCCCGGCATGGTGCTCGGGTCGCCGCACTTCATCTCGCCCGAGCGGGCCATGGGCCAGGAGTTCGGCCCGCCGAGCGACCTCTTCTCGCTGGGTGTGACGCTCTACACGGCGGTGGAGGGGCGACCCCCGTTCGACAAGGGTGACCCGATCGAGACCATGCACGCGGTGGTCGAGGACCCGCCGGCCCCGCCGCAGCGCAGCGGCCCGCTGACCCGCGTGCTGATGGGCCTGCTGGAGAAGGACCCGGCCCGGCGACTGGACGTGCACACCTCCCGGGCCATGTTGCGCGAGTTGCTCGCCGGCCCGCTCGGCAGCACCGCCACCGCGGTGCACTCGGTCACCGACCCGTACGCGGTGGTGCCGGTGCAGCAACGCCCGGTGCCGGTTCTCCCGCCGCCGCCCCCGCCGGAGCCGAAGCCGGACCACCAGATCGGTGGCCCGGCGATGCTGGCCCCGAACGAGTCCCTGACCGACCGGCTGGCCTCACTGCGCCGGGGCGAGCGCCCCCAGCCGGCCACCCCGGCCGGTGCCACCGGGTTCGACGAGACGAGCGCCGACGCGTTGGCCGGCCCGTTGCACACGCCCACCGGCGCGATGCCCGGCCCGGGCCAGCCGTCCTCCGGGCGCACCTACGGTGGCAGCGCCGACACCACTCAGCGGGTGGACGCCGGCGGGCACCCGGACGCCACCCAGCGGGTCAGCTACGGCAACTCGGCCGACGCCACCCAGCAGGTCGGATACGGCGGCGCGCCGGAGGCAACCCAACGCATCGGCGGCACCTACGGCGGTGGCAACCAGTGGTCGGTGCCCGGCACCGGCCAGCCCTGGGCCACCTCGCCCGCCGCGCCGGCCGGCGGCGCTCTCGGCAGGGTCCGCGCCACAGGTGGTCAGCTCGTCGGCACGGTGAAGGCTTGGCCCCGCAAGGTGCAGCTCGCCGCGGCCGGCGGGTTGGCCGTCGTGCTGCTGCTCACCGTGGTGGCCCTCACCAGCGGCGACGACCCCTCGCCGAACAGCCCGGCGGCGCAGCCACCCGCGTCCGCCCCGGCGGCTCCCACCGTCGAGATGGAGCAGCACGCGGCCCGCGGCATCCAGGTCATGGTGCCGAAGGGGTGGAAGAAGGCCACCGGCGGCACGTACACCGACTACATCGACCCGGAGGACAGCGGCCGCAAGGTCCGCATCATCACCGAGAAGTGGTCGACCGACTCCAACCGGTGGGCGGAGACGGCGGCGAACGGCCTCCAGACCAGGAGCACCTCCTGCGTCAAGCCGTACCAGCAGCTCAACGCCACCGCGACGGAACTGGACAGCAAGCCGGCCGCCGAATTCGAGTACACCTGCGGCGAGGGCGACGTCATGCGGCACGGCGTCTGGCGTGGCGTGGCCGAGGGCGGCAAGGCGTACTCGTTCTACCTCACCTCGACGGACGCCAAGTTCGCGGCGAGCAAGCCGATCTTCGACGAGATGGCCAGGACGTTCAAGCTCACCGGGACAGGCTGAGCCGAGGGAACCGCCAGCGGTGATCCGCCGCCGTGCTATCAAGAGGCATGGCGGCGGACACCACTGACATCGACGACATTCGCGAGCAAGCCCAGCGCTGGCTGGCCGACGACCCCGACCCGGCCAGCCGGGACGAGCTGACGGCGGTGCTCGACCGGCTGCCGGCGAGCGCCCCGGAGCTGGCCGACCGGTTCGCCGGTCCGCTGACCTTCGGCACGGCGGGCCTGCGCGGCCCGCTGCGTGCCGGCCCGAACGGCATGAACCTCGCCGTGGTCACCCAGGCCGCTGCCGGCCTGGTCGGCTGGCTCGGGGCCCAGGGTGGCACCGGTCCCCTGGTGATCGGGTACGACGCCCGGCACGGCTCCCGGCAGTTCGCCGAGCGCACCGCCCAGGTGGCCACCGGGGCGGGCCGGCCGGCGCTGCTGCTGCCCCGCCCCCTGCCCACCCCGGTGCTGGCGTACGCGGTGCGCCAACTCGGCGGGGTCGCCGGAGTGATGGTCACGGCCAGCCACAACCCACCCCAGGACAACGGCTACAAGGTCTACCTCGGCGCGGAGCTGGGCGGTGAGCTGGGTGCCGGCGCGCAGATCGTGCCGCCCGCCGACGCCGGTATCGAGGCGGCCATCCGGGCGGTCGGCCCGCTGACTCAGGTGCCGCTGGGCCCGCCCGGGCAGGTGCTCGGTGACGACCTGGCCGCCTCGTACGTGGAACGGGCCACCGCCGTGATCGATCCGGACGGGCCCCGGGACCTGACCGTGGCGTACACCCCGCTGCACGGGGTGGGCGCGGCGGTGCTCACCGCGGCCTTCGCCAGCGCCGGTTTCCCGGTGCCCGGTGTGGTGCCCGACCAGGCCGAGCCGGACCCGGCGTTTCCGACTGTGTCGTTTCCCAACCCGGAGGAGCCGGGGGCGGTGGACCGGTTGATCGCGCTGGCCGACTCCACGGGCGCGGACCTCGCCATCGCCAACGACCCGGACGCCGACCGCTGCGCGGTGGTCGTCCGCGACAGCGCTGACGGCGGGCAGACCTGGCGGATGCTGCGCGGCGACGAGGTGGGCGTACTGCTCGCCGACCACCTGATGCGCCGTGGGGTGACCGGGCTCTACGCCACCACGATCGTGTCGTCGTCACTGCTGCGGGCGATGTGCGCGGCCCGGGGCCTGCCGTACGACGAGACGCTCACCGGTTTCAAGTGGATCGTCCGGGCCGGCGGCGGCAGCGCACCGCTGGTCTTCGGCTACGAGGAGGCGCTCGGCTACTGCGTGGCGCCCGAGCACGTCCGGGACAAGGACGGCATCACCGCCGCGCTGACCGTGGCCGAGCTGGCCGCCGGCCTGAAGACGCAGGGTCGTACGTTGACCGACCGGCTGGACGAGTTGGCCGCCGAATTCGGCGTACACCACACCGACCAGCTCTCCGCCCGGGTGGACGACCTCCAGGTGATCACCGATGCGATGGCCCGGATCCGGGCGGACACCCCGACCACCCTGCTCGGGCACCCGGTCGACAGCGTTCGGGACCTGCTACCCGAGGCGGACGTGGTGATCCTGCGTACCGGGGTGGCCCGGGTGGTGATCCGCCCGTCCGGGACCGAGCCGAAGCTCAAGGCGTACCTCGAGGTGGTGGAGCCGGTCGTGGACGGTGACGTCCGGACGGCCCGCGGCAGGGCGGCGCAGGCGGTCGCCGCCCTGCGCGGCGAGATCGCCACAGCTCTGGGGCTGTGACCGGCGGGGGTCAGCGGCGCGGGCCGAGGGCCTGGTCGACGGCCCGGCCCAGGGCGGCGACGACCAGGCCGACCGAGGGACGGACCACCGAGTCGTCGGTGCTCACCTCACCGGAGAAGCCGGCGCCGGTGGCGATCTCCTCCAGCCGGCGGCGCGCGTCGGCGGCGGTCTCGCCGTCCACCCCGAGCGCGGCCTCCATCCGCAGCACCACGACCAGGGTGGCCAGCGCGGCGGTCCGCTCGTCCGGGGCCGCCGCGCCGGTCAGCGCCTCGGCCAGCCGCTGCCGGGTCTCCGCCTCCACGGTGGCGTCCACGACCGGGTAGCGGTGCACGTGGATGAAGCCCAACTCGGTCTCGTCGACGTCGCGGACCACACCCTGGCTGCACAGGTCGCCGAGAATCCGGTCCCGCAGGCCGTGCCGCAGGCGCTGCACCCAGGAAGCCGGGCTGTGCGGGGTGTCGGCCGCGACCCGGCCCAGCACCTCGTCGGCGACCGGCTCGCCGGTGGGCGTCGGGTCGATCACTGCCAACGATCCGTCGGCGTACGCGATCCGGCCGGCCAGGGCCAGCTCGACCAGCACCGCGGCGGCCATGCCCAGGTCCAGGCTGATTCGGGGCATGGTCGCCTTGCCGGTCGTGTCGTCGTAGGCGAGGAGCAGCAACTCCTCGGCGAGCGCAACACCAGTCATGGCCGGAGACGGTAGCGGGTCCGTGCACACCGCGCACGGACCCGCCGAACCCGGCACCGACCGGTTGTGCCGCCCTCAGAACCGGGGCATGCCGCCGAACTGGCGGTCGCCGGCGTCCCCGAGCCCGGGGACGATGAACATGCGGTCGTTGAGCCCCTCGTCGATCGAGGCCGTGACCAGGCGCAACGGCAGACCGGAGCGTTCCAGCCGCTCGATGCCGACCGGTGCGGCGAGCACGCAGACGACCGTGATGTCGGTGCAGCCGCGGTCGGCCAGCAGCCGACAGGAGTGCTCCAGCGAGCCACCGGTGGCCAGCATCGGGTCCAGCACCAGCACCGGCAGCCCGGCCAGGTCGCGGGGCAGCGACTCCATGTAGGCGCGCGGCTCGTAGGTCTCCTCGTCGCGGGCCAGGCCGACGAAGCCCATCGAGGACTCCGGCAGCAGGCCGAGCGCGGCGTCCGCCATGCCCAGGCCGGCCCGCAGCACCGGGACCAGCAGCGGCGGGTTGGCCAGCCGGGTGCCCTCGGTGCCGGTGACCGGCGTCTGCACCGGGTACCGCTCGACGGGGAAGGTGCGCGCCGCCTCGTACACCAGCATGGTGGTCAGTTCGTGCAGCGCGGCCCGGAACGTCGAGGAATCGGTGCGCGCGTCCCGCATGGCGGTCAGTCTCGACTGGGCCAGCGGGTGGTCAATGACGTGTACGTCCACGATCGCTCAACCTACCGGTCCGTACGGCACGCCGGTGCGGGTGCGGTCGGACCAGCGACGCCGCTCACGTCCGGCGGCCCGCTGTGAGCAAGATCACTTGGCGTTCCGGTGCGTAGACTTCGGGGCATGACGGCGACAACGACGTCGGCCCGGTCGGAGCTCTCCGAGCTGGGACGATCCGAGACCGCTCTGCGGACCTTCCTGCACGGCCTACCGGGCGTGGACCAGGTCGGCGCGGAGCAGCGGGCGGCACAGCTCGGCACCCGATCCATCAAGACCACCGCCAAGGCCCAGGCGATCGACCTGGCGATCCGGATGGTCGACCTGACCACCCTGGAGGGCGCGGACACCCCCGGCAAGGTGCGCGCGCTCGCCGCGAAGGCGCTGCGCCCCGACCCGGCCGACCCGACCTGCCCGCACGTCGGCGCGGTGTGCGTCTACCCGGCGATGGTCCCGTACGTCGCCGAGGTGCTGCGCGGCAGCGCCGCCGGGGCCGGACGGCCGGCCGGCGGACCGGTCGAGGCGGACGGCTCGGCGCCGGCCGGACCCGGCATCGTGCACCTGGCCAGCGTGGCGACGGCATTCCCGTCCGGCCAGGCGCCGCTGGAGATCAAGCTCGCCGACACCCGGGCCGCCGTGGCGGCCGGCGCCGACGAGATCGACATGGTGATCAACCGGGGCGCGTTCCTGGCCGGGCGGTACTCCGAGGTCTACGACGAGATCGTGGCCACCAAGGAGGCCTGCGGCGACGCCCACCTCAAGGTGATCCTGGAGACCGGCGAGCTGGCCACCTACGACAACGTGCGGCGGGCCTCCTGGCTGGCCATGCTGGCCGGCGGCGACTTCATCAAGACCTCCACCGGCAAGGTGCCGGTCGCGGCGACGATGCCGGTGACGCTCGTGATGCTGGAAGCGGTCCGTGACTTCCGCGAGGCGACCGGGCGGCAGGTGGGCGTGAAGCCCGCCGGTGGCATCAAGACCACCAAGGACGCCATCAAGTACCTGGTGATGGTCAACGAGACCGTCGGCCCGGACTGGCTCGACCCGGACTGGTTCCGCTTCGGCGCGTCCAGCCTGCTCAACGACCTGCTGATGCAGCGCACCAAGCTGACGACCGGCGTCTACTCCGGTCCCGACTACTTCACCCTGGACTGATAGCCGATGTTCGAATACGCCCCCGCCCCCGAGTCCCGCTCGGTGGTGGACCTCAAGCCCTCGTACGGGCTGTTCATCGACGGCACGTTCGTCGACCCGACCGACGGCGGCAGCTTCAAGTCGATCAACCCCGCCTCCGAGGAGGTGCTGGCCGAGATCGCCGAGGCCGGCACTGCCGACGTGGAGCGCGCGGTACGCGCCGCCCGCAAGGCGTACGACAAGGTCTGGGGTCCGATGCCGGGCCGCGACCGGGCGAAGTACCTGTACCGCATCGCCCGGCTCGTCCAGGAACGCTCCCGCGAACTGGCCGTCCTCGAATCACTCGACAACGGCAAGCCGATCCGCGAGTCCCGCGACGTCGACCTGCCGCTTGTCGCCGCGCACTTCTTTTACTACGCGGGCTGGGCCGACAAGCTGGGTCATGCCGGCTTCGGGCCGAACCCGCAGCCGATCGGCGTGGCCGCGCAGGTCATCCCGTGGAACTTCCCGCTGCTCATGCTGGCCTGGAAGATCGCCCCGGCGCTCGCCGCGGGAAACACGGTGGTGCTGAAGCCCGCCGAGACCACCCCGCTGACCGCGCTGCTCTTCGCCGAGATCTGCCAGCAGGCCGACCTGCCGGCCGGCGTGGTCAACATCGTCACCGGGGCCGGCGACACCGGCCGCGCCCTGGTCGAGCACCCCGGCGTCGACAAGGTCGCCTTCACCGGCTCCACCGAGGTCGGCCGGGCCATCGCCCGCTCCGTCGCCGGCACCCGCAAGAAGCTCACCCTGGAGCTGGGCGGCAAGGCCGCCAACATCGTCTTCGACGACGCGCCGATCGACCAGGCCGTCGAGGGCATCGTGAACGGCATCTTCTTCAACCAGGGGCACGTCTGCTGCGCCGGCTCCCGACTGCTGGTCCAGGAGAACGTGGCCGACCGGGTGCTGGAGTCGCTGAAGCGACGAATGGCCCAACTCCGGGTCGGCGACCCACTGGACAAGAACACCGACGTCGGCGCGATCAACTCGGCGGCCCAGTTGGAGCGGATCCGCGAGCTGTCCGACGCCGGCTCCGCCGAGGGCGCCGACCGCTGGTCACCGCCGTGCGAGCTGCCCGACCGGGGCTTCTGGTTCGCGCCGACGATCTTCACAGGCGTCACCCAGGCCCACCGCATCGCCCGCGAGGAGATCTTCGGCCCGGTGCTGTCGGTGCTCACCTTCCGCACCCCGGCCGAGGCCGTGGAGAAGGCCAACAACACGCCGTACGGGCTGTCGGCCGGGATCTGGACCGACAAGGGCTCCCGGATCCTGTGGATGGCCGACCGGCTGCGCGCCGGCGTCGTCTGGGCCAACACGTTCAACAAGTTCGACCCCACCTCGCCGTTCGGTGGCTACAAGGAGTCGGGTTACGGTCGCGAGGGCGGCCGGCACGGGCTGGAGGGCTACCTCAATGTCTGAGCGGGTCGCGGTACGCAAGACGTACAAGCTCTTCATCGGCGGGAAGTTCCCGCGCAGCGAGTCGGGACGGTCGTATCTCGTGCAGTCCTCGAATGTGTCACTGGCCTCCCGCAAGGACGCCCGGGACGCGGTGGTCGCCGCCCGCGCCGCCGTGAAGGGCTGGGCCGGCGCGACCGCGTACAACAGGGGTCAGATCCTCTACCGGGCCGCCGAGATGCTGGAGGGCCGCCGCGAACAGTTCGTCGCCCTGGGCATCCCCGGCGACGAGGTGGACGCCGCGGTGGACCGCTGGGTCTGGTACGCCGGCTGGGCCGACAAGCTCGCCCAGGTGTACGGCGGGGCCAACCCGGTCGCCGGCCCGTACTTCAACCTCTCCGCCCCGGAGCCGACAGGCGTGGTCGCGGTGGTCGCCCCCGAGCGCCCGGCGCTGCTCGGCCTGGTCAGCGTCATCGCCCCGGCGATCGTCAGCGGAAACACGGTGGTGGTGGCGGCGTCACCGTCGGAGCCACTGGCGGCGGTGACGCTGGCCGAGGTGCTGGCCACCTCCGACCTGCCCGGCGGGGTGGTCAACATCCTTACCGGCGCGATCACCGAAACCGCGCCGGCGCTGGCGGCCCACATGGACGTCAACGCCATCGACCTGACCGGGGTGACCGACACCGCGCTCGCCACCGAGCTGGAGGTCAAGGCCGCGGAGAACCTCAAGCGGGTGCTCCGACCGGCCCCGGCCGACCACGACTGGTCGGCCGACCCGGGTCTGGCTCGGATGACAGTTCTGCTGGAGACGAAGACGGTGTGGCACCCCAAGGGGGTGTGATTCGGTTCTCGGCCTTTGGGTTTTGCGCGGCCTTTGGGTTTGCGCGGCCTTTGGGTTTGCGCGGCCTTTGGGTTTGCGCGGCCTTTGGGTTTGCGCGGCCTTTGGGTTTTCCGGGGGAGCCCGCCCACTCCGGGCGGTCAGGCTTGATCCCTGCGTGGGCGGGCTCCCCCGGAAAACCTGACGTGGGCCGGGTTCGTACGGGGGGGTCGTCTCGCGACTCCTGCCTGACGCCGAGTTGCCGACCAGCGGGGTGGCCCCGCCGCCCCGCTGCCATCCCTCCGGCCACCCAAGATCCACCTACCCACCGTGCCGCCGTCGCGGCCAAGATCTGCGCAACTTCAGGGATGTTGCTGCCTCCGGGGCGCTGGAGGCAGCAACATCCCTGTTCTTGTGCGGATCTTGCACCCTCTCGGCGACCTCGGCCGGTGATCATGGGGTTAGCCGGGCAGCTGGCCTCAATGAGGCCGGCCAACCTCATGATCACCCCGGGGGTGGGCGGGGTCCGGGGCAAGAGGGCGGGGTCGGGGCAAGAGGGTGGGGTCCGGGGCAAGAGGGCCGGGTCCGGGGCAAGAGGGCGGGGTCGGGGCAAGAGGGTGGGGTCCGGGGCAAGAGGGCGGGGTCCGGGGCAAGAGGGCGGGGTCCGGGGCAAGAGGGCGGGGGTCCGGGGCAGGAGGGTGGGGTCCGGGGTGGGTGGGGGTTCCGGGGTGGGTGGGGGTTCCGGGGTGGGTGGGGGTTCCGGGGTGGGTGGGGGTCCGGGGCAAGGGGGTGGGGGTCCGGGGCAAGGGGGTGGGGGTCCGGGGCAAGGGGGTGGGGTCCGGGGCAAGGGGGTGGGGTCCGGGGCAAGGGGGTGGGGTCCGGGGTGGGTGGGGGGTCTACTACCGGGGGTAGGATTGGGCTGTGACTCGGTTGGGCGATCTTGAGCGTGCGGTGATGGACGTGTTGTGGGACGTGGTCCCCGGCACGTCGGATGGTGTGACCGTGCGCGAGGTGGCCGACGCGCTCGACGGCCGTGAGCTGGCGTACACGACGGTGATGACCGTTCTGGACCGGCTCGCCGGCAAGGGCATGGTGTCGCGCGAGCGCGAGGGTCGGGCCTGGCGATACCGGCCAGCGGCCAGCCGCGAGGCGCACATCGCCCAGCTCATGCTCGACGCCCTCGACCTGGGCGGCAGCCGGGACGCCGCGCTGGTGCGCTTCGCCCGCTCGGTCACCGGCACCGAGGCCGAGGTGCTGCGCGCGGCGCTGGGCAGCGAGGCCGGCCTGACCGGGCCGGACACCACAGGCACGGGTGTCGCCGGGCCAGACGGGCCGAGCCGGGCCGGGTCGGGCGCCGAACTGACCGATCGGGTGGACGGGCCGGCGGGCCGGCGACCCGCCGGCGAGACAGCGGAGCGGTAGGGCGCGCGCCATGGCCTACGCCGTGCACTTCGCCGCCACCATGCTGGCCTGCTATCTGACGGCTCAGGTGCTGGCCCGCTCCACCTGGACGTGGCGCAGCCCCCGAGTGGCGATCATCTGCTGGCAGGCCGTCGGGTTGGCGCTGGGCCTCTCCGCGATGGGCCTGCCGATGGCGCTCGGCCTGAGCACGTACGACCTGCCGACCGGAAGCGCACTACTCGCCCTCGCCAACGACCTCGGCCACGGCACCCTGCCGGCCGGGATGAGCACCTTCCACCTGGCCGGCGTCGGGGTGGGCTTCGGCATCGGCGCGGTGTTGGTCACCACGACCGTGCGCAGCATCCACGGCACCGTACGCGCCCAGCGCCGGCACCGGGACCTGCTCTCCCTTGTCGCCAGGGACGATCCGGCCGCCCCCGGCGCGCTGGTGCTGGACCATCCGAGTGCCGCCGCGTACTGCCTGCCGGGGGTGAAACCGCAGGTGGTGGTCAGCGCCGGCACGCTGAGCCTGCTGGATCGGGCCGAGTTGGCCGCCGTACTCAGTCACGAGCGCGCGCATGCCCACGAACGGCACGACCTGGTGCTGCTGCCGTTCACCGCGCTGTGCCGCGCGTTGCCGTGGTTCGCCTGGGTCCGCGACGCGCACGAGCGGGTCGCCCTGCTGGTCGAGATGCGAGCCGACGACAAGGCCCGCGAGCTACACGCCGAGGCGCCGTTGGCGGGAGCGCTGCGCCGGTTCGCCGCCGCTGGCCACCGCATCACCCCGGCGGGTGCGCTGGGCATGGGCGACCGCGATCTTGATGTACGGGTCCAGCGCCTCCTGGTCAGCGACCGCCCACCCCGGGTGCTCGGCGCCACCGCCCTCGCGGTCGCCACCACGCTCGTCGCCCTCCCGGTCACGCTCTTCCTGAGCTAACCCCAGCACCCCGCGCACCCCCGGGCACCCCCCACGGACCCGTGCCCGCGCGCTCGCACGCGTCCCCGCGCGCCGCGCCGCCTCCCGATCTGAAGATCGCGCTCGATCCAGGATCGAGTGGCATCCGCGGCTGAACGAGGCCACTACAACCTGGATCGAGCGCGATCTTGCGCGGTCAGCACGACCCCCTGCCGCCATCAGCACGAGCGACAGCCCGGCCGGCGCGCCCTCGTCCGGCCAGCACGACCCCGCCCCACCATCGCCACGCCGTCCGGCGACCCGCCACCCGCCCGACCAGCACAAACCCGCCCACCACCGCGTCGCCATCGGGCCCGGCCGCCGCGCCCGCCACCCTGTCCGGCAGCGCGATCGTGCCGACACCCTTAACTACTACGCGATGTCGTAGACTTGCCTACGACGTCGCGTAGTAGACAGACGTGTAGAGAAACTACGTGTAGGGTGGCTACGACAAGGGAGCCAACACTACGGAGAGCCGGCCATGGACACCCTGCTCCTCGCCCGCCTGCAGTTCGCCACCACCACCTCGATCCACTTCCTGTTCGTGGTCGTCACGCTCGGGCTGGTCACCCTGCTGGTCGGGATGCAGACCGCCTGGGTCCTCACCGGCAACCCGAAGTGGGAGCGGCTGACCCGTTACTGGGGCCAGCTCTACGTGATCAATTACGTGCTCGGCATCGCCACCGGCATCGTGATGGAGTTCCAGTTCGGGCTGAACTGGAGTGGCCTGTCGCGCTACGTCGGCAACGTCTTCGGCGCGCCACTGGCCCTGGAGACGCTTGTGGCGTTCTTCCTGGAGTCCACGTTCCTCGGGATGTGGATCTTCGGCTGGCACCGGCTCCGCAAGGGGGTCCACCTCGCCCTGCTGTGGGGCGTGGCGATCACCGCGTACGCGTCGGCCTTCTGGATCATGGTGGCCAACTCCTGGTTGCAGAACCCGGTCGGCTACGAGGTCCGCGACGGGATCGCCCACCTCACCGACTTCGGCGCGCTCCTCACCAACCCCAGTCTCGGGATGGCGTTCGGGCACGTGGTGTCGGCAGCGTTGCTGATCGGCGGGATGCTGATGGCGGCGGTCAGCGCGTGGCACCTGATCCGGCGTACCCCGGACTTCGCGCTCTTCCGCACGTCGCTGCGGATCGGCCTGGTCACCTCGGCGTTGGCGATCAGCATGGTGCAGGGCTTCGGTTTCGCCCAGTTCGGCCCGGTCGGCAGCGTGCAGCCCACCAAGTTCGGTGGCGACGGGCCGGAGGCCCAGGCGCTGATCGCCGAGTGGACCGCGCGCTTCGGCCCCGGCGACTACACCCCGCCGGTGCTGGCCAGCGTCGGGCTCGGCTTCATGATCCTGACCGGGCTCACCCTCGGCTGCCTCTGGTTGCTGTTGCCCCTGCTCTTCCGTGACTGGATCATCCGGCTGCGCTTCCCGCTCTGGCTGATCCTGCTGGCCCTGCCGCTGCCGTTCGTCGCGGTGATCCTCGGCTGGATCTCCCGGGAGGTCGGCCGGCAGCCCTGGGTGGCGTACGGGCTGCTCCCCACCGAGCAGGCGGTCTCCCCGGTCGGCGCGCCGGTGATGCTGGCCTCGCTCGTCGGCTTCAGCCTGCTGCTGGGCGCCCTCGCCGTCACCAACTGGCGGCTGCTCGCCCGGTACGCGAAACGCGGCGCGCTCGACCCGGCGCTCGGCCGCCCGCCGACGCCGCCCGACGAGCCGGCCCGTCCCGAACCCGCACTCGTCTGAGGATCTGAGGAGAAGACCGTGGACCTCGCCTGGTACGCCCTGCTCGGCCTCTTCTTCGCCAGCTACCTGGTGCTCGCCGGCTACGACTACGGCGTCGGCCTGCTGCTCGCACGCGGCGGAAGTCCCGCCGGGCGGCGGGCCTCGCTCACCGCGCTCGGCCCGTTCTTCCTCGGCAACGAGGTGTGGCTGGTGGCCGCCGTGGGCATCCTGTTCGGCGCGTTTCCCGTGCTGGAGGGTGAGCTGCTGTCCGGCTGCTATCCGGCCGTCGCGGGCGCCCTGGTCGGCGTCATCCTGGTCACCGCAGGTGTGCAACTGCGCAGCCGGCACGCCGACGAGCGGATCCGCGCCCGCTGGGACCGCATCGTGACGATCGGCAGCGCGCTCGCCGCACTGGGCTGGGGTGTGGTGCTCGCCGCGCTGCTCCAGGGCGTACCCCGTCAGGCCGACGGGCACGTCGCCGGTGTGTCGCACCTCGCCACCCCGTTCGCCGCCGCCGCCGGGCTGGCCATGGTCGCCCTGGTCGCGGTGCACGGTGCGACATTCCTCACCCTGCGACTGCCGGCCGCCGAGGCCGCCGTGGTCGGCCGCACGGCCCGCCGGCTGGTGCCGGTGGCGCTCACCGCTGTCGCGCTGGCCACCGTCGTGGGCCTGCTCTCCGCCCGGGTACGCGACGCGGTCCAGCGGCCGGCGCTGGCCGTACTCCTGCCGGTGCTCCTGGTGGCGGCGTTGCTGGTGGCCCGCGCGGCGCTGGGGCGGCGGCGGCCGGGGTGGGCTCTGGTCGCCACCGGCGCGGCCCTGGCGCTGCCGGTGGTGCTCGTCGGCGCCGCCCTCTGGCCCTACGTGCTGGTGTCCACGACCGACCCGGGCGCCTCGCTCGCGGTGGCCGACGCCGCCGCCAGCGCACCGACCCTGCGGCTGCTCGGCTGGGTGGCGCTGCCGCTGCTTCCGGCCCTACTAGGCTTCCAGGCGATGTGCTGGTGGGTTTTCCGAGGACGAACCGACGGTAGGGCACCGGTGTACTGGTGAGCCGCCGTCCGTTCGACAGGCGTCTGCTGCGCCGGGTCCCTGCGGCCCGGCGCGATCTTGCCGTGCTCGGGCTGCTGGGTGTGCTCGCCGCCGGGTTGATCGTGGCGCAGGCCACGGCACTCGCGGCCGTGCTGGCCACCGCCGTCGACGGACGACTCGATCGACAGGCGCTGGCCGGCTTCGTGCTCGCTGTCGCCGCCCGCTCGGCGTTGGTCTGGGCGCAGGGCACGGTCTCCGCGCGGGTGGCCGCCACGGTCAAGGCCACGCTGCGGGCCGACCTGCTCGGCGCGGTGGGGCGGCACGGCCCCGGCTGGGTGGCAGGTCAGCGCGCCGGTCAGCTCGCCACCCTGGCCGGGCGCGGGTTGGACGCGCTGGACGCCTACTTCACCGGGTACCTGCCGCAGTTGGTGCTGAGCGTGACGGTGCCGCTGGCGGTGCTGGCCCGGGTCGTCTTCGCCGACTGGAGCTCGGCGGTGATCATCGCGCTGACCCTGCCGCTGATCCCGGTCTTCGGCGCACTGCTCGGCTGGCAGGCGCAGGCCGCCACCGAACGGCAGTGGCGGCGGCTGTCGCTGCTCGGCGGTCATTTCCTGGACATGGTCGCCGGGCTGCCCACCCTGCGCGCGTTCGGACGGGCCCGGGCACAGACCGACGTGGTACGCCGGATGGCCGACGGACACCGCGTCGCCACCATGAAGACGCTGCGCATCGTGTTCCTCTCCGCGCTCGTGCTGGAACTCGTCGCGACCCTCTCGGTGGCCCTGGTCGCGGTGCCGGTCGGCATCCGGCTGCTCGGCGGCGGGCTGGCCCTGCAGACCGCGCTGCTGGTGCTGCTGCTCACCCCCGAGGCGTACCTGCCGCTGCGGTCCGCCGGCAGCCGCTTCCACGCCAGCATGGAGGGGCTCGCCGCGCTGGACGAGGCGCTGACCATCTCGGCCGCGCCCGTCGCACCCCGCGCCGCCGAGGGCGCCACCACCCCGGACGCGCGGCGCGAGATCCGGTTCGAGGGGGTGACCGTGGCGTACGAGCGGACCACCGCGCTGCGGGACGTGACCCTGACCATCCGGCCCGGCGAACGGATCGCCGTCATCGGGCCCAGCGGCGCCGGGAAGAGCACACTGCTCGGCCTGCTGCTCGGCTTCGTGACGCCGACAAGTGGCCGGGTCACCGTGGACGGGGTCGACCTCGCCACCGCCGACCCGGACGCCTGGCGCCGGCAACTCGCCTGGGTGCCGCAGCGGGCCCACCTCTTCGCCGCCTCGCTTGCCGACAACATCCGGCTGGGCGCTCCGGACACCCCGCCCGACGTACTGGCCGCGGCGGTGCGCGACGCCGCCCTGGACGACGTGGTGGCCGGTCTGCCGGACGGCCTGGACACCCTGCTCGGCGAACGCGGCCACGGACTGTCCAGCGGGCAGCGGCAGCGGGTCGCCCTGGCCCGAGCCTTCCTGCGCGCCGCACCTGTGGTGCTGCTCGACGAGCCCACCGCCCGCCTGGACACAGCCGCCGAGACGGTGGTGCTCGACGCCACCCGCCGTCTGGTCGCCGGCCGGACCGCGGTGCTTGTCGCACACCGGCCGGCGCTGCTCGCCGACGCCGACCGGATCCTGCGCGTCGAGGACGGTCGGGTCACCGAGCTGACGCCCGAACCGACCGGAAAGGCACCCCGATGAGCGCGGCAAACGGGTCGGGCCCGGTCGACCCACGGCCGGTCGACGCGGGCCCGGTCGACGCGGGGCCGGTCGACCCGGGGCCGGTCGACCCGGGGCCGGCCGACGCGGCACCGCAGGGGCGGGTCGGCGCCGAACGGGCCGTGCTGCGGCTGGCCCGGCCGTACCTGGGCCGCCTGGTCGGTGCCGGGCTGCTCGCGGCCGCCACCGAGTTCGCCGGGCTGGCCCTGATGGCCACGGCCACCTGGCTGTTGATGAGCGCCGCCGGTCAACCCCCACTGGACCGGCTCACCGTGGCGATCGTCGCGGTCCGGGCGCTGGCGATCAGTCGGGGCGTGTTGCGCTACACCGAACGGCTCGCCGGGCACGACGCGGTGCTCCGCATGATCACCGACGTCCGGGCCCAGGTCTTCGCCACCCTCGCGGCCCGTCGCGACGCCGTACACCGCTCGGGAGACGTGCTGAGTCGGCTGGTCTCGGACGTCGAGGCGGTCCAGGACCTGCTGCTGCGAGTGCTGGTCCCGGGCTCGGCGGCGGCCCTGGTCGGTGTCCTGGCGGTCACCGGGGCCGCGCTGATCTCGCCGCCGGCCGCCGGAGCGCTCGCCCTCGGGCTGCTGGTCGCCGGCGTGGCGCTGCCCGCGCTGGCGACGGCGGTCACCCGCCGCAGCGCGGCCGAGGTGGCCCCGCTGCGCGGCGCGCTGGCCACCGACGCGATCGACCTCACCCATGGCGCCGCCGACCTGGCCGCGTTCGGCGCGACCGGCGGCGCGCTGCACGCCGCCGAGGAGCGCGCCCGACGGCTGGCCCGACTCGAACGCCGGCTGGCCGCCACCGGGTTCGCCGTGGACGCGGCCGGGGTGCTGACCGCCGGGTCGACCGCCGCGGCGGTGGTGCTGGCGGCGCTGTCCGCCGACGTCCCCGGCGTGCTGGTGGGCGTCCTGGCCGTCGGCGCGCTGGCCGCCGTCGAGGTGACCCTGGCGCTTGTCGGGGCGGCCCGACAATGGACACAACTGCGGCCCGGCCTGGCCCGGGTGGCCACCCTGCTCGACGCCGGCCCGCCGGCCCGCCCGGCCACGGACGGCAGCACCGACCTGACCGGCCCGTCGGAGCTGCGCTTCGACGACGTGACCGTGCGGTACCGGGCCGGCGCGGCCCCCGCCCTGGACGGCATCAGCCTGGACCTGCCGGCCGGGCGGAGGATCGCGGTGGTCGGCCCGAGCGGCGCCGGCAAGAGCACCCTGGCCGGCGTGCTGACCGGCACCGTCCGGCCGGTGTCCGGCCGGGTCACCCTCGACGGTCGAGACCTGTCGGCGTACGCCGAGGAGGCCCTGCCCCGCGCGGTCGGCGGGCTGCTCGCCGAGGCGTACGTCTTCCATGCCACGGTGCGGGAGAACCTGCTGCTCGGACGGGCCGGGGCCGGCGAGGACGAGCTGACCGCCGCCACCGCGGCGGCCGGCCTGTTGGAGTGGATACGCGCCCAGCCGGCAGGCTGGGACACGCTCGTCGGCGAGGAGGGCGGGCAGCTCTCCGGCGGCCAGCGGCAGCGGCTGGCGCTCGCTCGGGCCCTGCTCGCCGCGCCGCCGGTGCTGGTGCTCGACGAGCCCACCGAAGGGCTGGACCCGACCGCCGCGGACGCGGTGCTCGCGTCCGCCCTCGCCGCCACCCCTACCGGGCACTCGGTGCTGCTGATCACCCACCGTCTCAGCGGGCTCGCCGAACTGGACGAGATCGTCGTCCTCGACGGAGGTCGGGTGACCCAGCGCGGTCGGCACGCCGAGCTCGTCGCCACCGACGGCTGGTACCGCGACCAGTGGCTGCTCCAGGCGGCTGCCGAACGGGGTTACCTGGCGCTCGCGCCCTGACCTGGCTCGGGGACGGACCAGGGTTCTCCCCGACGTCGGGGCTCCGGAGTCCGTGGCAGGGTGGTGGCATGCCGCGCTGTGAGGATGTGTTGGTCGACGAGCACCTGCGGGACCTGGCCGCCCGGTTGCAGGGGCCGGCGCGACTCAAGTCCGACCTGCTGATCGAGGCCCGGCACGGGCTGCTGGACGCCGTCGAGGCGTACCAGGAGAGCGGCGTGCCGCCCACGGAGGCGCAGCGCCGCGCGGTGGTCGAGTTCGGCTCACCGGCGCAGTTGCTCCCCTCCTGGCAGGCCGAGCTGGCGGTGGGCGCGCTGCGGGGCCTGTCCCTGCGGATGCTGGCCGTCGCCGGGGTGGGGATGGCCGCTGGCGACCTGACCTGGCGTGGGGCGAGCTGGAGTGACGGCCCTCGCCCGCCGGCCGGCTACCTGCTGCTCTCCGACTCGGTCGACCTGATCTGGATGAGCACGCTGCTGCTCGCGGTGGTCGGTCTGCTCGTGGTGGCGGCGAGCGCCCGTTCGGCACGACCGGGGCTGGTCATGGCGCAACGCGCGGTGGGCGCCGGCCTGACCGGCCTGCTGGCCCTCGCCATGGTGACCGGATGCGCCCTCTTCACCTGGTCCCTCAACCTCTGGGACGCGGCGCTGAGCTGGCCACCGATGATCATCGGCGGGGTGTTGGTGAGCGGCGCGTACTTCTCGCTGACCCGCGCGACGCGCGGCTGGCTGCTGGCCATCGCCCGCTGACCCACGCCGCCCTGCTCTGCCCCGCGCCAGCCGTGTCGGCGCTGACCCCGCGTCGTGCACGCCCGCTCGCGGTCGGGCGCGGGCGGGCACGGTCCGGCCGGGTCAGGCCGGGGTGGGCGGGCTGCCGGGGTCGAGGAACCGGCCGACCGTCAGTTGGAACTCGTGCCAACCGGCGCGCTCTCCGGCCAGCGCGCGGCGGCCGGAGTCGGTGAGCTGGTACGTCCGCCGCTCCCGACCGTTGACAGTGCTCCAGGTGCTCGCCACGTGCCCCGCGCGTTCCAGGCGACGTAGCGCGGGATAGATGGTGCCGGTGGGCAGATCCAGGCTGCCATCACTGCGCTCCCGCAGCGCCTCGATGATGGCGTAGCCGTGCTGCTCGCCCTGCTCCAGCACGGCGAGCAGCAGAGCGTCGAGATGGCCGTGCAACGACTGGGCCTTCATACGTAGCTACGCTACTTGTCGAGCGGCCCGTTCGCCAGCGTCGGCCACCAGCAGGTCGAACCCGTGCGCCAACCGGCCACCGGGGTGCGGGCATCGGTCACCCAGCGCCGCCGACTAGGGTATGTGCCCAGAGTCACTCGTCGGACAGAGACCCCGACGGGTGGGCAACCCGAAGCACACGGAGGTCAGCGTGGCCCGCCAGTCGCCCCAACGGCCCGACGCCGACGAGCCCGAGCTCGACGACACCACGAACGCGGCCGAGCCAGAGGAGGCCGCGGAGACCGACGGCCCGTCGGCTTCGATCGACAGGTCGCTCTGGGACGAGCTGCGCATCGATCCGGTGGAGATCTCCCTGCCCGCCGGCACCGGTTTCACGCTGCGGGCGTACCGGCCGGCCAGCGCGCTGACCCCGACCGATGTGACCGAACGCGACCAGGACGACCCGTTCCTCGCCCGCCGCCAGGTCGTCGAGGAGGAGGACGACGAGACGGTCGTCATCCTCGACGAGGACCTGGCCGAGGAGTTCGCCGAGAGCGACGAGGACGAGTCGACGCGCCGCCGCGCCGACAGCAAGGCCGAGGACGAGGCCGAGGGCGACGAGGCGGACGAGGACGTCCCGGACGAGGCGGACGACGAGGAGGTGCCGGTCTTCCTCAGCCACCGGGGCAAGCTGCTGCTGTTCAAGACCCCCGAGTCGTTGGTCAGTTTCATCCGGTCCGGCGCGCCAAACGATCTGTCCCAACTGGACAGCTGGAATGAATTGGCCGAACGGGTGGAGCCGGCCGATATCGTTCCACTGGACGAGGACAACTACGAACTCGACCTGGTCGTGGAGAACCTGCGCGGTGGCCACGACACCTGGGATTCGACCCTGCTGATCGAGGCCGGCGAGATCGCCCGCGACATCTCGTACGCATTGCGGCTGCCTGCGGTCCTGGACATGCTCTCCGCCGGCTCCAGCCTCGACGACCTGGACGAGGCGCTGCGGGCCACCGCCAACGGCGGAATCGGTGCTTTCCTGGGTCGACGGCGGCTGAAGAAGATCGGAGCACAGACCGCGAGTTTGGGTTGGCGCACCATTGTCGGCAAGATCTCTGCGGTGGTGGACTGGCGCGACTGACCCGTACCGGGGAGCATCAGTTGCTGGCAGAGGAAAGACCTGTCCCGGGAGGAGGACGACGCCGTGGCGCTCGTGCGCGTTTACTGCGGTCTGGCCTCGGCGGATCCGGCTGACCGACCGGCCTCCGCCGGTTCGACGCTGACGTCCGCTGTGGTCGACGACGCAGGCCGTCTGCTGCATGTCTGCGAGATCAGCGACGACGCCGCTGGCTACGCCCAGCTCGTCGCGCTGCTCGTGGAGCGGTCGGGCGGGCCGAGCGGAGCGGCCATCGCCGCCGACAGTGACGACCACACGGTCACCTCGCTGCTGAGCGCGGCGGGGCGACCCTTGGCCATTGCCGACGACGACTCGGTGGACGACTTCGCCGAGCGGTTCGCCGACGACGACTCGCTGGAGGAGATGCAGTCGCCTCCGGCCGAACGACGGGCCGTCGGCCTGGCCCGCGCGTTGCAGGCGGGCGCGCTCTCCGCGGTCACCCTGCCGGCGCCCCGGGACCTCGCCGGCTACAAGCAGGTGCTCGCCGCGCACGCCGCCCTGGCCAGCGGTCGACACTCCGCCGCCGTGGCGCTGCGTGAGGTGTTGCGTGAGCTCTACCCGGCGGCCCTGCGGGCGTACCCGGACCCGGCCGAGCCGGTCTCGCTCGCGGTGCTGGACGCGCTGCCCGAGCCGGGCATGCTCGGCGGCACCGTCGCCCGGGGCCGCGAGGTGTCGGTCGCGGCGGATGCGATCGCCGCGCACCTCGCCGCCGACGGGGTCGCCGACGCCGAGGAAATCAACGAGGCGGTCACCGCACTGCGGGTCGCCATCTCCGAGACGCCGCGCCGCGCGGCGGTCAACCGGGCTCTCACGTCCGCGGTGGCCGAGACGGTCCGCCAGGCCGTCGCCTCCGTACGAGCCTGCGACGCGGGCTGTGAGGCGCTGGTCAGCGCCCTCAGCTCTCGGGTCAGCACGCCCGCCCAGGCGCCTGGGCGCCGGGCCGCTGCCCGCCGTGGTGAGTCGGTCGGTGAGCTGACCGGCCTGGCCGGTGCCAACGCCGGGTTGACCGGCGCCAACGCCGGGTTGACCGGTCTCGCCGGCACCAACGCCGGGTTGCGGTCGGTCCGACCCCCCACGCCAGCCGCCGACCCGGCACCCGCCGTCGGTCGGCGCAGCCGTCCCGAGCCGGTCCCCGGTAACGCGCCGTTGGCGTCACCCCGTCCACTCGGGCCGCCGCCTGTCGCACCCGCCCCGGTCACGCCGCCGCCTGTCGCACCCGCGCCGATGACTCCGGCGGCGATGGCTGGGCCTCCGGCGTCCACGCTGCCCAGTCGCAGCGAGCCGCTCCCCAGCCGGATCGACGGCCCGACCAACCGGCCGGTCTCCTCGCCGCCGCCTCCGCCGCCCGGGATCACCCCGATCGCGCCGGCGCAGCGCGGCATGGTGCCTCCGGCCGAGGCCGGTGAGCCGTTCCGGCCGACGCTGACCACCGCCGCGATCAACAATGCGCGCGCCGAACGGCAGCGTACGGTCATCCCGCCCCGCCCGAAGACCAACGGCGAACCCCGGCCGAGTCACCTGCAACGCCCGGTCGACGAGCCGCCGACGGGCGGGTTCAGCGCCACCGATCTGAGCATTCCGGTGCCGACTCCCCGGCCTGGTCAGGAGTCGGCACCGCCCGGCTCCCGCGCCAACTGGCCGCTTGTCAACAACCCGGAGGACCCGGCCGACAGCCCACCGAACAACCCGGCGGCCTATCCCTACGGCGGCAGCCGCGGCATCGACCCTCCGACCGACCCGGGTCGCGCCGACGGTCGGGTCACCCCGCCCTGGTTGGCGGACGACCTGCCGCAGGAGCCCCCGATGCTGCGCCTGGTGGAGCCACCGCCACTCGCTGATCGGGCGCTGCGTGAGGGGCTCAGCCCACAGGCGGACCCGCACCTGGAGACGCCGCCGCTGCGGTTGGTCGACCGGGAGCAGGCCGCGCGGAACGGCCGAGCGGCCGCACGCGCCGCCGAGCACCGGCCGCCACCCCCGGTGGAGCACCGGCCGCCTCCGCTGGAGCACCGGCCGCCTCCGCTGGAGCGCCGAACGCCTCCGGTCGAGCACCGGCCACCACCTGTCGCCGACGAGGGCGACGGCGACCTGCTGATCTTCGCGCAGGCCAAGTCGGCCTGGTTCGTGGGGCAGGCCGAGGAGACCGACCTGGACTGGTCGACCACCGCCGACACCGGCTGGCAGGCCGCCGAGCAGGCAGCCCGCCCCGCGGTGGGAGCCGCGACAAACGCCGGGCTGCCCAAGCGTGTGCCACAGGCCAATCTGGTCCCCGGTTCCCCGATACGCGAGGAGCGCCCATTGCGCATAGTGCGTGATGCGGCGAGCCTCGCGGAGAACACCACGGGTTACTTCCGCGGTTGGCGTCGCGGGCAGGAGATCGGCGGTTTCGCGGTAGGCGGACGACCAGGCCGCGAGGCGGCCGGTGGCTGGGACTTCAGCCGCGACCACGGCGACCGGGACGACGACCGGGAGTACGAGTACCGCTCCGCCGGCTACCAGTCCTGACCGTCAGCAGCTCCCCCACCACACGCGAATCGCGCCCCCAGTCAGCCGACTGGGGGCGCGATCGTGTCGGCGGGACGGAACGTCGACGCGAAAACGCCGCCCCTCGAAGACCCAGGCCGGACGTCAGTTCCCCGAGCGGGGCAGACATCCGCCAGAGCTCAAGAAGGCGGCGTGGGGTGCCCGCCGGCACCAGCAGCACGACGGGCAAGGCGAAACGCCCGGTGGCGGCCGGAGCCACCACCGGGCCTGCGGTGCCCGATCAGGCCGGGGCCACCGCGCGCGTACGGCGCATGGTGAGCACGTACTCGACAAGCGAGATCAGCACGTGCTTCGTCGACTCCCGGTTACGGGCGTCGCACGCCACCACCGGCACGTCGCTCGAGATCGCCAAGGCGTCCCGAACGTCCTGCGGGTCGTGGTACTGCATCCCGTCGAAGCAGTTGATCGCCACCAGGTACGGGAGGCGTCGGTGCTCGAAGAAGTCGATCGCCGCGAAGCAGTCGGCCAGCCGGCGGGTGTCCACCAGCACGACCGCACCGATGGCGCCCCGGACCAGTTCGTCCCACATGAACCAGAACCGGGTCTGACCCGGCGTACCGAACAGGTACAGAATCAGGTCACGGTCGATCGAGATCCGGCCGAAGTCCATAGCCACCGTGGTCGTCGTCTTCCCCGGCACCTGCCGGTTGTCGTCGACGCCCACGCCGGCGGAGGTCATGATGGCCTCGGTGGTCAGCGGCGTGATCTCCGAGACCGAGCCGACCAGCGTCGTCTTGCCGACGCCGAATCCACCGGCGATAACGATCTTCGCCGACGTCACGCGCCCACTCGGGTTCGGTGGGCGGTGCGACATGTCAGAGCCTGCGAAGTCCACTCAGCACCCTCTCCAGCAGTTCAGTGCCCACCGCGTCGTCGGAGTCGTCCAAAATGGTCGGCTCGTGGACCGCGACCAGGCCGTCCGTCGCCATGTCGGCGATGAGCACCCGGGCCACACCGAGCGGGAGCTGCATCCGCGCCGCGATCTCTGCGAGCGATTGCACGCGTCCGTCACACAGCGCGGCGATGTACTGGTGTTCGCGGCCCTGGCCGCCGTTGCCATTGGCAGCGGCCCGGCCGCGCACCGTCGTCTCGACGAGCGCCTCCAGCGCGATGTCGAGCCGAGGACGGGTACGACCACGGGTCACGGCGTATGGACGGACCAGCGCTCCGGTTGGTTCGTCACGATCGGCCATCTCGCCGCTCACCTCCTTCGTACCCGCTACCGGCTCCCACCGGTGAAACCCGTCGTTGTCGTCGTTGCAGTCGTGCCGACCTCACGATCGGCGAGGCGTCAGCCAAGCATGCCCGCGGCCGCACGCGGCTGCGGGGTCAGGGCGTCGCCCACCCGGTCGACAAGCAGCGCCATCTCGTAGCCAACCTGGCCCACGTCGGAGCTGCGGGCGGCCAGCACGGCGAAGGACGAACCGTCGGAGATGGACATCAGGAACAGGAAGCCATTGTCCATCTCCACCACGGTCTGCAACACCGCCCCTCCCTCGAAGCAGCGGGCTGCACCCTGGGTCAGGCTGACCAGACCCGATGAGATCGCGGCAAGCTGATCCGCCCGGTCGCGCGGCAGATCCCGTGACGACGCGAGGAGTAGGCCGTCCGCCGAGACGGCGACCGCATGCGCGACGCCGGGCACCCGGTCGGCGAAGTTGGCCAGCAGCCAACCAAGATCCTGCGTAGTTGTCATCCTTCTTGCTCCTTCTGCCCGCTCCCGGCCACCGGGCCTGAGCCAGACTGCGAGGATTGCCCTCCCGGAGTCGCCTCCGGGTTGGTCGGGTTGTCCGAGGTGCTACGCCCTCGCTGCACGCCCCGGTGGTAGGCGGAGAGCAGTCCACGGACCGCCTCCGGAGAACGGCGCTGGACCGAGGTGGTGGGCTTTTCCACCGCACCCGGCACGAGCTGCGCCATCGGCTTGCGCTTCGGCAGGCCGGTAGTGGTGGTCTCGCTCACCGGCACCGCGCCGGCCGCGGCCGAGGCGGCACGCCAACCATCGTCGGCTGCGGTCTGCCAGCCGTTGCTCTGCTGCGGCTGGGGCCGGCGGTTCGGCAGGCTCTCGGCGAGGCCGGGGCGGGTGCCCTCGCTCGCTGTGGAGCCGTTGTCCCGCGGCGCTCCTCCGGACATCGGAGTGTCTGCCATCGGCGTGTTACCTGTCGTCCCGGGTGGTGTCTTGTGGACTGTCCGACCGGTAGCCTCGACCGTGGCGAACTGCTGGGTCGCGGTGTCGCCGTTCGTGCTCGGCTGGGCATCAGCCGCGGACTCCTCGGAGCCCGGACGGCGGGTGCGGAACCAGGCCGACTCCAGCTCCCGGAAGATCGGCAGCTCCATCGTCTCGTCCGCGTACCGCTGCCGGTTCTGCGCCTGGGATTGCTGCGGCGTCGGCCGGGTCTGCGGTGCTGGCGCCGGCGTCGGAGCTGGCGCGGGAACCGGAGGCTGGGCCGCGGCCGGCTGCTCGCCGGGTCGCGGCACCCGCGGCAGCTCCGTCGTCATGTCCAGGGCGGCGGCGAGCCGCTCCGGCACCGGCGGGGTCACCGCGTCCCGGTCGCCGCCCGGCACCGGCGGCCAGGCCGGCGGCGCGGGGACGCTCGGCGCCTGCGCGGGTGGCGCGGATCGGGGCGCGAACCCGCTGAACGACTGGCTGGAGGCGGGTGGCACCGAGTACGGCTGACCCGAGTACGGCTGACCGGAGGCCGGCGACGCGGACACCGGCGGACCGGTGTACGGCTGACCGGAGGCCGGGGCCGCGGACACCGGCGGACCGCCGTACGGCGCACCCGAGTAGGGCTGCCCGGAGTACGGCTGACCCGAGGCCGGCGAGGCGGAGACCGGCGCGCCGGAGTAGGGCTGCGCGGAGACCGGCGGCGTCGAGTACGGGTACGTCTCGGGGCTGCTCGGCAACTGCCGGGGAATGGACGGCTGCTGACCGGTGGTCGGGGTGTCGTCCCCGGAGCGGCGCTGCGGCAACGGATCGATCGGCTGGCCGTTGGCCGGCCTCGGGGTGAACCCGTCGCCGCCGTTGACGCCGTTCGTTCCGGCCGCACCGGTCAGATCCGACCAGGCCGGCATCGAACCGTACGCACCGGTGTTGGCGGGGGTGCCGGCACCGTTGCGCGTCGCGGGCTCGAACGGACGACCGCCGAGGGTGACCTGGTTGCCGGATTCGCTGGAGCGCGGGTGGTTGCCCAGCGCGGGCAGCGCGCCGAAGACCGGCGCGGGCGCACCGTGCTGAGGACCGCCGGCCGCGGGAAGTGCCGGCGGCTGCTGCACCCGGCCGGAGAGCGCACGGGGCACCAGCACCGAGGTGGGCAGGGTCACGTCGGCGACCGTGCCGCGGTCGGATCCGGGGCGCAGTTCGACCCGGACACCGTGCCGGGACGCCAGCCGGGCGACCACGACGAGGCCCATCATCCGGGACACCGCCACGTCCACCTGCGGCGGCGTCGCGAGCCGCTCGTTGAGGTCCTGCAACTGCTCGGCGCTGATGCCGATGCCGCGGTCCTCGACGTAGAGCGAGGAGCGGTCACCGACCCGGCGGGCCTCGACCATCACCTGCGAGTCGGGCGGCGAGAACGCGGTGGCGTTGTCGAACAGCTCCGCCACGAGGTGCACCAGGTCGTTTACCGCGTGAGCGGCGACCTCGATGTCGCGGTCGATGACACCGAACTCGATGCGGGTGTAGTGCTCGACCTCGGACTGCGCGGCGCGCAGCACGTCGATGAGCGCGGCCGGCTCCCGCTGGACGCGAGTGGAGTCGGCACCGGCGAGCACCAGCAGGTTCTCGTCGTTGCGGCGCATCCGGGTGGCCAGGTGGTCGAGCTGGAACAGCTCGGCCAGCCGGTCCGGGTCCTCCTCGCCGCGCTCCAGCCGGTCGAGGTGCCCGATGAGGCGGTCGACCAGGATCTGTGAACGGCGGGCCAGGTTGACGAACATGGTCGCGACGGAGGCACGCAGTGCGGCCTGCTCGGCGGCCGTCCGGACGGCTTCCAGGTGGACGGCGTTGAACGCCTCGGTCACCTGACCGAATTCGTCCCTGCTGCGCACCGGTAGCGGCTCGGCGATCTGGTTGGCCAGCTGCACCGGGGAGAGTTGCCCGACGACCTGCGGGTCGCGCAGTCGGGCCACCGCCTGCGGCAGGCCGTACTGGGCGACGGACAGCGCGCCCTGGCGCAGCTCACGCAGCGAGCGGGCCATCGAGCGGGCGACCAGGTACGCGAAGAGGATGGCCAGGAGCAGCATGCTGAGCAGCAGGCCGGTTTCCAGGAAGACCTGGCGCTGGACGTCCGCGCGGAGGGTGTCGGCCCCGGTGACCACCTCACCGTCGAGCTTCCGCTCGACGGTGCGGATCAGCCGGGCGTTGGCCGTCATGGCGGCCTCCCACTGGTCCGGCTTGAACGGCGCGCCGCGCATGTCGCCAGTGGTGTTGCCGTCGATCCAGCCGGTGTAGTTCTGCGCCTCCCGACGGTCGCCGCCCGCGACCGTCTGGTCGTGGAACTTCGCGTCGTCCGGGGTGGCGACGGCCTTGAAGCTCTGCAGCGCCTGCTGCTGGCCGGTGCCGCTGGCGATGTAGTCGGTGCGCAGCGCGGGGGTCAGGCGCTGACCGCCCTTCACGCCCAGCGCGCGGTGGACCACGACCCGGCGTGCGGCGAGGAACTCCTTCTCCCGGGCGACCGCCGCGGCGGCGCGCATCCGGTCGCTCAGGTCGTTGTCGCCGGCGAGCTGCGTGGCCGAGTCGCGGATGGCGAGCAGGTCGCTGATCAGACCCTCGTACGCCTGGACGGTCTCGGTGAGCGCGAGCTTGCCGTTGAACACCTGGCTGCGGATGCCGGACAGGTCCTGCAGGTTCTGGTCGATGCCGTCGAGCAGTGTCTCGAGGCTGCTCGGCAGGTCCTCGACCTCGGTGCGCTGCTGCCGGTAGGGACCCGCCTCTTGATCCACCCGGGAGTTCACCCGGTTGTAGGCCTCCTGGTACTGCGCTGTCGGCTGCGTGCCGTCCGCGCCGAGCAGCAGCACGGCGGCGGTCCGCTCGTCCTGCAAAGCGTCGACCAGGTCACCCGAATAGCTCGACAGGTTGGCCAGGTCGCCGGCTCGATTGGCATTGTTGAGCGTCTCCACGTGGTCGACAAGACCACTGGTGCCCACTACGACCGTGGCGATGGTCGGCACGATCATGATGAGACCGAGCTTGGACCAGATCGGCATGTCCCGGAGCCGGCTGGCCGGCCGGCGCAGCCGCGACAGGAAGGAGCCCGCCGTCTTTGGCCGTTTGCTCACGTCACCGCCCTCGCGATTTACAGCTTGAACGCGTTGCCTCCGGGCAACGCCCAGCGACCGACCCGGCGGGTCGGACCCCCGAGATTCCATCACGCCCGTCGACAAGAAGAAAGCCCAGGTTGTCACCTACCGAAGGTGTGATGAGATGTTGATGCGATTTGATAGCAGTCCGTCTGGCCGGAGTAACTGAAGGTAATGGAACATCCGCACCGCGTTGTCCTGCTCGCCGGTCCATCAGGGTCCGGAAAGTCGTACATAGCGCAGCAAACCGGCCTGCCGGTGCTCTGCTTGGACGACTTCTACAAAGACGGCGATGACCCTACGTTGCCGCGACGAAACGACCAGGTGGATTGGGAATCACCGCAGTCCTGGGACGCCCCGAGTGCGGTGGAAATCATTGCCCGACTAGCTCGCGAGGGTCGAGCCGATGTGCCGGTTTATGCGATCGGCGCAGATCGACGGGTGGCCACCCGGTCATTTGATCTCGCCGGATCGCCACTTTTCGTGGCCGAAGGGATTTTCGCCGCCGAGATCGTGGAGGAGTGTCGTCGCCTCGGGCTGCTCGCCGGAGCGTACGCGCTGCGCCGGCCGCGCGGTGCGACCTTCCTGCGCCGGCTGGTCCGCGACCTGTCCGAGCAGCGCAAGGCACCCCGGGTGCTGGTCCGGCGCGGCGTGGCGCTGCTGCGGGCCGAGCCCGCGGTGCTGCGCCGGCAGACCGGGTTGGGCGCGGAGTCGGCCCGTGCCCGGGAGGTGCTGCGTCGGGTGGCCGGCCTGCTCGCTGGCCACCCGCACGGCTGAGCGGGAGTCAGGCCAGCAGTTCGGCGTACGCCGGCTTGATCACCTCATCGATGATCCGCAGCCGCTCGTCGAACGGGATGAAGGCGCTCTTCATCGCGTTGATGGTGAACCACTGCAACTCCTTCCAGCCGTAGCCGAACGTCTCCACCAGCAGCGACATCTCCCGCGACATCGAGGTGCCGCTCATCAGCCGGTTGTCGGTGTTGACGGTGGCCCGGAACCGCAGGTCCCGCAGCAGGCCGATCGGGTGGTCGGCGATCGAGGCCACCGCGCCGGTCTGCACGTTCGACGAGGGGCACAGCTCCAGCGGGATCCGCTTGTCCCGCACGTACGCGGCCAGCCGACCGAGCGATCCGTCGGAGGCGATGTCGTCGACGATCCGTACCCCGTGGCCGAGCCGGTCCGCCCCGCACCACTGGATCGCCTGCCAGATCGACGGCAGACCGAAGGCCTCGCCGGCGTGGATGGTGAAGTGGAAGTTCTCCCGTTGCAGGTATTCGAAGGCGTCCAGGTGCCGGGTGGGCGGGAAGCCCGCCTCGGCGCCGGCGATGTCGAAGCCGACCACCCCGGCGTCGCGGTGCCGCACGGCCAGCTCCGCGATCTCCTGCGAACGGGCGGCGTGGCGCATCGCGGTGAGCAGTGTGCCCACCCGGATGGTCAGGCCCGCCTCGACGGCCTGGGCGGTGCCCTCGGCGAACCCGGCCAGCACCGCCTCGACGACCTCGTCCAGGGTCAGGTCCTGCTCCAGGTGCTGCTCCGGGGCGAAGCGCACCTCGGCGTAGACCACCCCGTCGGCGGCCAGGTCCAGTGCGCACTCGCGGGCCACCCGACGCAGCGCGGACGGGGTCTGCATGACCGCCACGGTGTGCGCGAACGTCTCGAGGTAGCGCTCCAGGGAGCCGGAGTTGGCGGCGTCCACGAACCAGCGTCCGAGCGCCTCGGGATCGGTGGTGGGCAGCTCGTGGCTCACCTCCGCGGCCAGGTCGACGATCGTCGCCGGCCGCAGCCCGCCGTCCAGGTGGTCGTGCAGCAGCGCCTTCGGAACCTTGACAATGTCCTCGTACCGGATAGTTGCGACCATGCTCAGACCCTAGTCAGCGACGGGTGTGACCGGGTGTAGGAGGTCGCTCACCTCGGTGCGCCGCCGCTGTCGACCTGCGTCCTGGCCGCTCCGCTCAGGCGCCGGCGCCGCCGTCGACCGGCAGGATCGCGCCGGTCACCATCGAGGCGCGGTCGCTGAGCAGCCACGCGGCCGCCTCGGCGACCTCGCGGGGCTCGGCCATCCGGCCGAGCGGGGTCGCCGCGCTGCTGGCCTCGATGATGCCGGGGCTGATCGACGACCTCCGCGCCACGAACCCCGACTTCGCCCGGCTCTGGGAACGGCGCGACGTACAGGCCGCGCCGATGCTCACCAAGACCTTCCGCCACCCGGCCGTCGGCGAGATCACCGTCGACTGCGACACACTCACCCTCACCGACCGCGACCAGTTCCTTGTGCTCTTCACCGCACCACCGGGTTCGCCCGGCGCCGAGGGGCTGGCCCTCCTGGACGTCCTGGGATCGCAGGCCAGCAGCTACGTGCGGTAGAACCGCGTCGTCCCCGATCGGCCGCCCCGGGCACAGGTCCGCAAGGCCTGCCCGGACCCGGCCCGAACTAAGCTGGGCGGCATGGGAGCACCACGGTGAGGGTCCGCGCGCGACGCGGCCCGACGGCCTGACGTGGACCCCCGCATCCTCGACCGGCTGCGCTGCCCGGTCTGCGGCGACCCACTGGGGCAGGCCACCGACACGGGGGCGCTGCGCTGCCCGCGGCGGCACAGCTTCGACATCGCCCGCCAGGGCTACGTCAACCTGCTCACCGGTCGGGCCCCGCACGTCGGTGACACCGCCGAGATGGTCGCGGCCCGTGCGGATTTCCAGGCCGCCGGGCACTACGACGTCATCTCGGCCGCCCTCGCCGCCGCCGCAACGGAGGCCGTCGCACGGCTCCGCGCCTCGGCCGCGACGTCCACGGTCCCAACTCCGGAACCCGGCGTCGGGGCGTACCCCCTGGTGGTGGATGCCGGCGCCGGCACGGGCCGCTACCTCGGCGCGGTGCTGGCGGCGCTGCCGGACGCCGTGGGTCTGGCCCTGGACGTGTCCAAGCCGGCGCTGCGCCGCGCGGCCCGCGCGCACCCCCGGGCCGCCGCGGCGCTCGCCGACACCTGGCAGCGGCTGCCGCTCGCGGACGCCTCGACCGCCGTGCTGCTGAACGTCTTCGCCCCGCGTAACGGCCCGGAGTTCCACCGGGTGCTCGACCCGGCCGGCACCCTGCTGGTGGTCACACCCGACACCGACCACCTCAGCGAACTGGTGGGCGCGCTGGGCCTGCTGCGGGTGGACCCGGACAAGGCCGACCGGGTGACCGGCAGCCTGGGCGGGCACTTCACCGCGGTCAGCTCGGCGGTGCACCGGGCGGAGCTGACCCTGACCCGGCCGGAGGTCGCCACCCTGGTGGGGATGGGCCCGAACGCGTGGCACACCGACCCCGAAGCGCTCACCGCCCGGTTGGCCGCGCTGCCCGAGCCGGTCCGGGTGACCGTGGCCGTCCGGGTGGACGCGTACCGACCTCGCTGAACTCAGGTGGAGAGGTCTACCTCTTCCCAGCCCGGCGGCTCGTCGTGGTACGGCCCGCGCAGGATCACCGCCCACTCCAGCGCCCAACGGCGCTGCCCGATCGCGTTCGCGTCGATCAGGCCCGGGGCCCGCCGACCACCGCGCTCGGTCTCCAGGTACGCCCAGTCCAGGCAGTAGTGCAGGTCGAGCAGGGCGGCCGCGTCGGCCGGGTGCTGCGGCGCGGTGAGGATCCGGGTCCGCCAGTGCGGGAACGTCTCGCCCTCGGCGATGTGCGGCAGCTGCTCGACCAGCCTCTCGTCGACGGCCAGCGTCGGGTCGAGCTGCTTGCTCAACCCGAGCACCCAGGCCAGCGCGAAGAGCGCGTCGTGGTGCAGCACGAACGAGCGGTGGTCACCCTTGCCGCCCATCACGAACTGCCACTCCGGCGGCGTGACCATCTCGACCAGGTGCGAGCCGAGCAGCCAGCTCATCGCCGCCTCCGGTGGCATCCCGAAGCAGCGCGCCAGGATCAGGTGCAGCACCGCGATCCGCGCCTCGATCTCCACAGTGGGACGAAGATCGATCGCGTCACCCGGCTCCCAGACCAGCGGAAACTGGGCCGGCGGCAGCGGCAGGCCGAGCCGGGACAGCTCGTCCAGGCTCGCCTCGCGCACCTCGCGTGGGTCGGGAGCAGCAACTGTCACGGCGGGTCTTCCTGTCTGCTCGCGCCGGCTCAAGGCCGGTTGTCCCCCCTTGGCCTGCGACAATAGCGCTCCCAGGGGACCGGCACCATGGCACCCCGACCCCGGGTTCGCCTCAGCCGATGCGCTCGATGACAAGCGGCGTCGCCGCCCCGGCGGTCGACGCGATCCGCACCGCGTCGGCGGCCTCGGCAAGCGCCGCCGGAATCCGCGCCGGGTCCTCGGCGCGCAGCTCGTAGAGGGGGTCACCGGCCCGCACCGGGTCACCCGGCCGCTTGTGCAACACCACACCGGCGGGCACGCTCACCGGGTCCTCCTTGCGGGCCCGACCCGCGCCGAGCCGCCACGCCGCAACCCCCATGGCGTACGCGTCGACGGCGGCGACGTGCCCGTCCCGCTCGGCGCGGACCACCTCGACCTCGTTGGCGGTCGGCATCGGCGCGTCCGGGTCACCGCCCTGCGCGCGGATCATCGCCCGCCAGGAGTCCATCGCCCGGCCGTCCCGCAACGCCGCCGCCGGGTCGGCGTCCGGCAGGCCGGCCGCGTCGAGCATCTCCCGGGCCAGGGCCAGCGTCAGCTCCACCACGTCGGCGGGGCCACCACCGGCCAGCACCTCGACCGACTCGGTCACCTCCACCGCGTTGCCGATGGCCAGGCCGAGCGGGGTGGACATGTCGGTGAGCAGGGCGACCGTCCGAACTCCGTGCGCCCCGCCCAACTCGACCATCGTGCGGGCCAGCTCGCGGGCCTGGTCGACGGACTTCATGAAGGCGCCCGAGCCGACCTTGACGTCGAGGACCAACGCGCCGGTGCCCTCGGCGATCTTCTTGCTCATGATCGAGCTGGCGATCAGCGGGATCGCCTCCACGGTGCCGGTGACGTCGCGCAGGGCGTACAGCTTGCGGTCGGCGGGGGCGAGCCCGGCACCGGCCGCGCAGATCACCGCGCCGACCTCGTCCAGTTGGGCGATGAACTCGTCGTTGCTCACCGTGGCCCGCCAGCCCGGGATGGACTCCAACTTGTCGAGCGTGCCGCCGGTGTGCCCGAGGCCACGGCCGCTCAGCTGCGGCACGGCCGCGCCGCACGCCGCCACGAGCGGGGTGAGCGGCAGCGTGATCTTGTCGCCGACGCCGCCGGTGGAGTGCTTGTCGACGGTCGGCCGGCGTACCGCCGAGAGGTCCAGCCGCTCACCGCTGGCGATCATCGCGGCGGTCCACCTGGCGATCTCCGGGCCGGTCATGCCGTTGAGCAGGATCGCCATCGCCAGCGCCGACATCTGCTCGTCGGCGACAATGCCCCGGGTGTACGCGTCGACCACCCAGTCGATCTGCGCGTCCGACAGCACCCCGCCATCCCGCTTGACCCGAATAACGTCAACAGCAGCAAAACCACTCATCAAAAGATCTTCCCTAGTCATTTGGAGGAACCGACCGGCGGTCCGTGCCCAGGTCGGGGCGGGGGCCGACCGTGCCCGGCGGAGGGATCAAGCCTGACCGCCCGGAGCCGGGCACGGTCGGCCCCCGCACCCAACCGCAGCCACAATCAAGACCAGCGAACCGGGATCTCCAAAGGCGGCTCACCCTCGCCGGCCCAGAAGATGGTGCCGGTCGCGTCGACCACCACCACGCGCGGTGTCCGGGCCAGGCCCCAGGTGATCGCCTCGGCCGGGTCGTCCCAGCTCGGGGCCTCCTCCAGCACCCCGGTCTCGGCGCCGACGTCGTCCCCGGCCGACCGCTCCCAGTACGCGGTCCAGACCTGCTGCCCGGCCGACATGTCCGGGTGGACGAAGACGGTGCCGCGCCCACGCCAGGCGGCCAGCCGCTCCGGCACCACAGGCACCGGAGTCTCCCCGGTGACGGCTTCCAGGTCCTCCACACCGAAGGCGTGCGGCAGCAACTCGGCCATCCGCAGCGGGCGGGTCTTGCTCTCGATCAGGCACTCCGGCCCGCCGTGCTCCCAGAGCAACTGCCGGCAGCGACCGCACGGCATCAGCGGTTCACCTGTCGCGTCGACGCAGGACAGCGCCACGAGCCGACCACCACCTGTGGCGTGCAGGCTGGAGACGACCCCACACTCGGCGCACAGCGTCACCCCGTACGCCGCGTTCTCCACGTTGCAGCCGACCACCACGCGTCCGTCGTCGACAAGCGCGGCCGCGCCGACCGGAAACGTCGAGTACGGCGCGTACGCGTGCCGCATCGCCTCGGTTGCGGCGGCGCGCAGCCGCGCCCAGTCAATGTCGGTCATGCCACCATTCTGCCCAAGGAGCCCAGGTCAGAAGCGAGCAGGGCCGGCTGCACGGGCACCCTTCGGAAACTCGGCCGCGCCACCGCACCCGCTCCGGTGATCAGGTGATGAAAAGTAGGTCGGAGTCGCCCCTGAGACCTACTTTTCATCACCCGATCATGGGATGGACGCGGAGCGTGCCCGGCGGGGAGACCCGCCGGGCACGGCTCAGGCGTCAGCCCTTGATGTACGGCTTGCCGTCGGCGGCCGGTGCCCGGACCCGACCGACCAGGCCGGCGACCGCCAGGATGGTCGCCAGGTAGGGCAGCATGGCCAGGAACTGGCTGGGGATCGAGCTGCTGATCGCGCCCAGGTAGGTGGCGAGTTGGTCGGCGAACCCGAAGAAGAGCGCGGCGAGCAGCGCGCCCGTCGGGTTCCATCGGCCGAAGATCAGTGCGGCAAGCGCGATGAAGCCCTTGCCGCCGATCATGTTCTTGGTGAACGAGTAGAGCGCCAGCGTGTAGGACGCGCCGCCGATGCCGGCGACCACACCGGCCAGCAGCACGTTGCGGTAGCGCACCCGCAGCACCTTGACGCCGAGCGTGTCGGCGGCGATCGGGTGTTCGCCCACCGAACGGGTCCGCAGCCCCCACCGGGTCCGGAACAACCCGATGTGGATCACCAGGACCAGCAACAGGCCGAGGTAGAGGAAGATGTTGCCGCGGAACAGCGCCGGCCCGAGCACCGGGATGTCCTTCAGCAGCGGGATCTCCCAGTTGCTGAACCGGGGCGCGCTGTTGTATTTCGCCGCGTCGGTCTGCATCAGCCGCTCGTAGAGGAAGCCGGTGACGCCCACCGCGAGCAGGTTCAGCACGATGCCCATGACGACCTGGTCGACCAGGTAGCGGATGGCGAACACGGCCAGCAGCAGCGAGATGAACGCGCCGCCGATCGCGGCGGCCACCAGACCCACCCAGACGCTGCCCGAGATGCTGCCGAAGAGCGCGCCGCTGAAGGCCCCCATCAGCAACTGACCCTCGATGGCCACGTTGACCACACCGGAGCGTTCGCAGAGCACCCCGGCGAGCGCGCCGAAGATCAACGGCAGGGCCAGGATGAACGTGCCCCGGATGATGTTGACAAGCGGCATGAAGTTCTGCCCGGCCGGCGCGGCGGAGACCTGCCAGCAGAGGAACGACAGCACGAAGCCGACAAGCCCCACCCCGAGCACGGGGAGGAACCACCGCTTCGGCACCCCGGCGAGCAGGGCCGCTCCGGCGGCGATGGCGATGATCCCGAACAGGATCGCCCCGATCGTGCCGTTGATCTCCAGTGCGGCGCCGGCGGCGTCGTCGCTGAGCGTGAACCGGGCCTGCTGGTCGGTGGCGAGCGCGCCGAAGAGCACCGCGGCCAGCAGGCCGAGCCCCAGCAGGGTGAGGCCGACCTTGCGGCTCCGGGTCCAGAAGCCCTCGTCGACCGGGGCGACGGCGATGTCGGGGACAGCCATGGTGGACATGAGTTACCAGCCCTTCGCCAGGCTCGTCTGCAACCGGGCGGCGCGCGCGGCCCGGAGCTGGAAGATCGCCTTCACCAGGGCCGGCGCGGCGATGAAGATGACGATCAGCGCCTGCAGCACGGTCACCAGCTCAAGCGAGATCCCGGAGTACGACTGCATCCGGTTGCCACCGGCCTGCAGCGCCCCGAACAGCAACGCGGCGAGCAGCACCCCCCAGGGCTTCACCCGCCCCAGCAGGGCCACCAGGATGCCGTCGAAGCCGATCTGCGCGACCACGAGCGGGGTCAACGCGCTGGCGGTCGAGCCGAGCACCATGTTCGAGCCGCCGAGACCCGCCAGGATGCCGGCGAAGACCATGATCAGGATGTACGTCCGCGTGACGCTGATACCCGCGGTGCGGGCGGCGTCCGGGTTGGCGCCGACCGCGCGCAGCTCGAAGCCGAGCGTCGAGCGGTTCAGCAGCCAGGCCACCGCCCAGGTGGCCAGCACGGCGAGCAGGATGCCGGCGTGCACCCGCAGGTTGTCGCCGAGCAGCCGAGGCAGCTGGGCGGAGGTGTCCACCGCCTTGCTGATCGCGTCGGTACGGGTCGGGTCCTGCACGCCGTTCTGCACGATCAACCAGGTGAGGAAGTACGTGGCGACGTAGTTGAGCATGATCGTGTTGATCACCTCGTGCGCGCCGGCGCGGGCCTTGAGGATGCCGGGGATGAAACCCCAGATCGCCCCGCCCAGCGCGCCGGCCAGCACCGCCACCAGCAGGTGCAGGCCGGGCGGCAGGGGCAGCAGGAAGCCGGCCAGAGCCGCCATGATCACGCCGATGGTGGCCTGACCCTGGGCGCCGATGTTGAACAGGCCGCCTCGGAAGGCCAGCGCCACCGACAGGCCGGTGAAGACGAGCGGCGCGGCGTAGGTGAGCGTCTCGGAGATCGGCGCGAGAACTGCCTGCCAGCTACCGGTGCCGTCCGCCCAGGCGGAGAACGCCTCGGGGTCGAAGACCGAGCCCTTGAACAGGTTCGCGTACGCCTCGCTGACAAGCGTCCAGCTGGAGTTGATCGCGTCGGACGGTCGGGAGGTGATGTACGAGTAGGTGGACAGCACCGTCGGATCGGAAACGATCATCAGCACCGCGCCGACCACGATCGCCAGCACCAGCGACAGCAGGGTCACCGTGAAGGTGTTCGCCGCCCAGAGGTTGTCCATGAACAACCGGCCCAGACTCGGCTTCTGCTGCGGCGCCGGGCTGCCCGGCTTCGTCGCCACCTCGGCCCGTTCGGTGTTGCCGAGCGTGTTCTGCGCGGCCTGCGCCTCGCTCGCCGGCTCCTTGTCCGGCGAGCCGGACTGCGGGTTGGGGGGGTTGGTCATGCCTCGTCCTCGCTCGCGGAGCCCGGGTCGCTCGCCGGGCTCCCGTCGGTGGCCGGCCCGTCGCTGGGCACGGCGTCCGGGTTGCGCTCGTGGGCCACGTCCGGGCTGATGCCGGCCATCAACAGGCCGATCTCCTCACGCGGGGTGTCCGGGCCGACGATGCCGATGATCCGACCGCGGTACATCACCGCGATCCGGTCGGCCAGCCCGATCACCTCGTCGAGTTCGCTGGAGACCACCATGACGGCGGTGCCGATGTCCCGCTCGCGGATGATCTGGCTGTGGATGAACTCGATCGACCCGACGTCGACGCCGCGGGTCGGCTGGGCGGCGATGAAGAGCTTCAGCGGCCGGGACAGCTCCCGGGCCACGATCACCTTCTGCTGGTTGCCGCCGGAGAGGGTGCCCACCGCCGCGTCGGCCGATGAGGTGCGGACGTCGAACTGCTCGATCCGCTCCTTCGCCGAGGCGGCGATCGCGTCCGGCTTCAGCGCGAGCCCGGCGCCGAACGGCGGCCGGTCGTAGATGTCCAGCACCAGGTTCTCCGCGACGCTGAACTCCTTGACCAGGCCGTCCACGCTGCGGTCCTCGGGCACGTAGCCGACGCCCGCCCGGAGCACCTTCTTGGGCTTCCAGCCGTCGATCCGGTCGCCGACCAGGCTGACCGTGCCGGCGAGCACCGGCCGCAGGCCCATGATCGCCTCGATCAGTTCGGTCTGACCGTTGCCCTGTACGCCCGCCACGCCGAGCACCTCACCGGCGCGCACGGTCAGGTCCACCCCGTCGACCGCGCGGATCTGCCGGTCGTCGTCGACGACGAGCCCGGCCACCTCCAGCACGGGCTCACCGGGAGTGGCCGGGACCTTGTCCACCGTCAGCCGGACGTTGCGCCCGACCATCAGTGCCGCCAGCTCGTCCCGGCTGGCCTCCGGCGACGCGGTGCCCACGGTCTTTCCGCGTCGGATCACCGTAATCCGGTCGGCGATGGCCTTGACCTCGCCAAGCTTGTGGGTGATGAAGACGATCGACTTGCCGGCCGCCTTGAGCGACCGCATGACCGTCAGCAGTTCCTCGGTCTCCTGCGGGGTGAGCACGGCGGTCGGCTCGTCCAGGATGAGCAGGTCGACGTCGCGGGTGAGCGCCTTGACGATCTCGACACGCTGCTGGATGCCGACCGGCAGGTCCTCGATCACCGCGTCCGGGTCGACCCGCAGGTTGTAGCGCTCGGACACCTCGGTGACCTCGCGCCGGGCCCGACGCCGGTCCAGGAAGCCGGCGATGCCGCCCCTGGTCTGCTCGGCGCCGAGCATGATGTTTTCGGCGACGGTGAAGACCGGCACCAGCATGAAGTGCTGGTGCACCATGCCGATCCCGGCGCCGATCGCGTCGGACGGGCCCTTCAGCTTCAGCGGCTCGCCGTCGACCAGGATCTCGCCCTCGTCGGGCTGGTAGAGCCCGTAGAGCACGTTCATCAGTGTCGACTTGCCCGCGCCGTTCTCGCCGAGCAGGGCGTGAATCTCTCCAGGCTCCACCGTCAGGTCGATGTGGTCGTTGGCGACCAGATCACCGAACCGCTTGGTGATGCCGCGCAGTTCGAGTCTCAGCGCAACCTCCTGGAGTGCGAGCGATGGTGCAGCCTAGCTGCCGTCGAACCGACCGGAGCGGCCTGGTTGACGTGGTGCGCGATCGGCCGCTCCGACCCCACGGTCACCCGCGGGGCCAGAGCGGCCGGTCGGTCGTACCTGTCCCCGCCGACCCCCCGATGATCTCACCGGAGGGGCCGGCCGGTTGTCACTTGGTCGGCTGGGCCTTCGAGGTGACGGTGATGGTGCCGGCGGCGATGTCGGCCTTGATCTTGTCGATCTCCGCCTTCAGCTCGGCCGGGACCTTGCTGTCGAAGTCGTGGTACGGGGCGAGCGAGACACCGTTGTTGGCCAGGGTGCCGACGAAGCCCGGCTTGGCCGGCAGCTTGTCACCGCCAGCGGCCTTGACCACGGCCTCCTTGACGGCCTCCGGGATGTTCTTGACCACGGTGGTGATGATCGCCGAGCAGTCCGGGGTGCTCTGGCAGCCGTCGACGTCCACCCAGATGGTGCTGTACTTGCCGCCCGAGGCCTTGGCCGCGGCGGTGGTGCCGAGGCCGGAGCCGCCGGCGACCGGCATGATGATGTCCGCGCCCTGGGCGACCAGCGCGTCGGAGACCTTCTTGCCCTCGTCCTGCTTGGCGAAGTCGTTGGTGAAGGAGCCCTTCTGGGTCTCCTTGTTCCAACCCAGCGCCTGGACGTTCTTCTTCTTGGTGGTGTTGAAGTACGTCACGCCGTCGACGAAGCCGTCCATGAAGATGGTGACCGGCGGGATCGGCAGGGCGCCGTAGGTGGCGACCTTGCCGCTCTTGGTCATCCCGGCGGCCAGGTAACCGGCCTGGAACGCGGCCTGGGCGGTGTCGAACTGCATCGGGTAGACGTTGGCGTCACCCGGGTTCGCGTCGACGATGCCGAACTCCTGGTTGGGGTTCGCCTTGGCGATCTTCGAGGTGGCGTCGGCCATCAGGCCACCGACAGCCAGGATGAAGTCGCACTTCTGGTTGACGTACTGCGTCAGGTTCGGCTCGTAGTCGGCCTGCGCCTTCGACGCGACGAACTTGATGTCGATATTGTCGTTGGCGGCCTTGGCCTCCTGCAGGCCCTTCCAGGCCGAGGCGTTGAACGACTTGTCGTCGATGCCGCCGACGTCGGTCACCATGCAGGCGCTGAACTTCTTGGCGCCACTGCCGGCGTTGTTGTCATCCTTGGGGGCCTCGCCACAAGCGGCGGCGGTGAGCGCGAGCCCACCCACCGCGACGATCGAGGCGATCCGCATCCCACGCACCGAGCGCAAGACGTCTCCTTCCCATTGCTCACCGCGCCTAGTGCGGTGGCAGCCCATCAGCCGACCTGCGGTGTGCCGCCGGCTGTCCCACGTTACGGACGGGAGCGTACGCCCGCGCCCACCCACCGGCCGACAATCGTGCACGACTGTTGAGCGCCTGTTACCCGGGTGTAACCCTTGCGTGGGGCACGTCACTCCTGGCGCTGGTAACGGCGTGTCCAGGCGTCCCTAACGTCCGTTTCCCGGGGGCGGCGGCCCCCCTCGGACGTTACCGCCAAAAGACCGCGACCGCCGCGTTGACCAGGGTCAGACCGACTATCGCGAGGAAATGACCGCGATTTACCACGTCCCGCTTCCGCGAGAAGAAGACCATGACGAAGATCAGCAACGCGATGACCAACTTCGTCACAAGTTTCGCGGGTGCCGGCTCGTCGCCGTCGCGCAGCGGCGCGGAGAGGCCGAGCCCGGTCAGCAACTGGATCACCGCCCCCCAGAGCATCGCCGGGTTGATCCGCAGCCGGCCACTGATGTATTGGGCGATCGAGCCGCCGAGCAGCAGGGCGAAGCCGATCAGGTGGACATAGAGGAGGATGAGTCGCAGCGCTTCCACGTCGCCCATCCTCCCCCATCAACGACACTTTGTAGTAGGGGGTCCGACCGGTCGGCGCGTCGGCGCCCCTCGGCGCTGCCGCGGGCCCCGGCCGCGTGTCGTGTCGGCGAGCCAGGGAAGCCGCAGCCGGCAACTTGTTGCCGGAGTTGCAATGGTTTGCAGAGCGCCTCGCAAGAACTTGCCGGTGGGCTAAAGTGCCGCCATGCGCGCTCGACTGTCCGACATCGCCCAGCAGGCCGGAGTCAGCGAGGCCACGGTGTCGCGGGTGCTCAACGACCGCCCCGGCGTGGCAGCGGAGACCCGGCAGGCCGTCCTCACCGCACTTGACGTGCTCGGCTACGAGCGCCCGGCCCGGCTGCGCAAGCGCAGCGCCGGGCTGGTCGGCCTCGTGGTGCCGGAGCTGGACAACCCGATCTTCCCGGCCTTCGCCCAGGTCATCGAGTCGACCCTGGCGCAGAGCGGGTTCACCCCGGTGCTCTGCACCCAGACCGCCGGCGGCGTGACCGAGGACGAGTACGTGGAGATGCTGCTGGACCGGCAGGTCTCCGGCATCGTCTTCGTCTCCGGTCTGCACGCCGACACCGCCGCCAACCACGACCGTTACCGGGCGCTGCTCGCCCGACCGCTGCCGATCGTGATGATCAATGGACACGTGCCGGACGTCGGCGCCCCCTTCGTCTCCTGTGACGACCGGGAGGCCGCCGAACTGGCCGTCGCCCACCTGGTCGCGCTCGGGCACCGACGGATCGGCCTGATCACCGGCCCGGACCGGTTCGTTCCGGTGCGGCGCAAGGTGGCCGGCTGGCGCTCCGCGATGACCCGACTCGCGGGTGTCGCGGAGGCCAACCTCGACCCACTCGCCGAGCTGTCGCTGTTCGGTGTGGAGGGTGGCGAGGCGGCCGCCGGCCGACTGCTCGACCGGGGTGTCACGGGCGTCGTCTGCGGTTCCGACCTGATGGCGCTCGGCGCGATCCGGGCGGCCCGCCAACGCGGCCTCCGCGTGCCCGCCGACGTCTCCGTGGTCGGCTACGACGACTCGCCGCTGATGGCCTTCACCGACCCGCCGCTGACCACCGTGCGGCAGCCGGTCGCCGCGATGGCGGTGGCCGCCGTCCGCGCGCTGGTGGACGAGATCAACGGGTACGGCGCTCCGCACTCGGAGTACCTGTTCCGCCCGGAGCTGGTGGTGCGCGGCTCCACCGCCGTCGTGCCGAGCGCCGCACGTCTGCCTTACGCAAGATCTGCTTGACTCTTGCAGCTGCCGGGCGGCATATTGCTCCGATGATCAGCACCGCCACCCCACCCCGCACCGATGATCACAACTGGTGGCGCTCGGCGGTCGTCTACCAGGTGTACGTCCGCAGCTTCGCCGACAGCGACGGCGACGGCACCGGCGATCTCCAGGGCATCCGGCAACGTCTGCCGTACCTGCGCGACCTCGGGGTGGACGCGCTCTGGCTGACACCCTTCTACACCTCCCCGATGATCGACGGCGGGTACGACGTCGCCGACTACCGGGACGTCGACCCGATGTTCGGCACCCTCGCCGACTTCGACGCGATGATCGGCGACGCGCACGCCCTCGGTCTGCGGATCATCGTCGACCTGGTGCCCAACCACACCTCCCACGCACACACGTGGTTCACCGCCGCGCTCGCCGCCGGCCCCGGCTCGGCGGCGCGGGCCCGCTACCTCTTCGCCGAGGGCCAGGGCACACACGGCGAGCTGCCCCCGAACGACTGGGAGAGCATCTTCGGCGGCCCCGCCTGGACCCGGGTCGCGGACGGCCAGTGGTACCTGCACCTGTTCGACCCCGCGCAACCGGATCTGAACTGGCGGCACCCGGAGGTCCGCGCCGAATTCGAGGACGTGCTGCGGTTCTGGCTGGACCGGGGCGTGGACGGATTCCGCGTCGACGTGGCGCACGGCATGATCAAGGCCGAGGGGCTGCCGGACGTCGGCTTCAGCACGACGACCACCGGCCAGCGTCAGGTCGAACTGCTCGGCAAGGGCCGCCTCCCGTATTTCGACCAGGACGAGGTGCACGAGATCTACCGCGCCTGGCGGCCCATCCTGGACAGCTACCCCGGCGGTCGGATGGCGGTCGCCGAGGCGTGGGCCGAGACACCCCAGCGCCTGGCGCGCTACATCGGCCCGGACGAGTTGCACCAGGCGTTCAGCTTCGACTTCCTCGACGCCACCTGGTCGGCCGACTCGTTCCGCAAGGTGATCGACACGGCTCTGGCCGAGGCGAGCGTCGTCGGGGCGCCGACCACCTGGGTGCTGTCCAACCACGACAAGCAGCGGCACGTCACCCGTTACGGCGACGGCGTCGAAGGGCTGCGCCGGGCCCGCGCCGCCAGCCTGCTGATGCTCGCCCTGCCCGGCTGCGCCTACCTCTACCAGGGCGAGGAACTGGGCCTGCCGGAGGTCCTCGACCTTCCGGACGAGCTGCGCCAGGACCCGGCGTTCCTGCGCACCGGCGAGAGCCGCGACGGCTGCCGGGTGCCCATCCCGTGGAGCGGCGAGCTGGCCCCGTACGGCTTCGGCCCGGCCGGCAGCGAGCTGAGCTGGCTGCCCACCCCGGCAACCTGGCGGGCCCTGTCCGTCACCGCGCAGACCGGCGTGCCCGACTCGACGTTGGAGCTGTACCGGACCGCGCTGCGGATCCGGCACCAGCACCCGGCGCTGGCCGACGAGGCCGACGGGATCACCTGGCTGGAGAGCGAGCCGGGCGTGCTGGCCTTCGCCCGCGACGCCGGCGACAGCGCACTGACCTGCGTGGTCAACCTCAGCGGCGCACCGGTCCCGATCGACGGGTACGGTCTGCCGCTCGTCGCCAGCGACGCGCTCACCGGGCCGGACGCCGGCCGGTTGCTGCCCGTCGACGCGGCTGTCTGGTTACAACGGCGCTGAGCGGGTAACAACCTCTCGACCTGGTCGTTCGTTGTGCCCCGCGCCGACGGGCGACTGGGCTACCGGCCCCTTGTGGTGGGGGGTGAGGTGTCACCGGCGCCACGCGGAGTCCGCTCCGCGTGGCGCCGGTGTCCGTGTGCCGCCGGTGGTGTTGCCGGCCGCCGTCGCGGGTACCGCATCGGGCACCGTCACTACGGAGGTGAACCCATGGGGGTACGGGTCGCGCAGTGCACACTCGACGTCGAAGACCTGGACGTGATGGTCGCGTTCTGGTCCGCGGCGCTCGGCTACGAGGTCGAGCAGGGCGACGACGGCAGCGCCAAGCTCTGGCCGCCGGAGCAGTCGTCGGCCGCCGCGCCCACCGTGTGGTTGCAGGGCTCCGCCACCCTCAAGCGGGGCAAGAACCGGCTGCACCTCGACCTGGTCGCGGACGTTGACCCCGAGGCCGAGGTACGACGGCTGCTGAGCCTCGGTGCCCGGCACGTCGACGTCGGGCAGACCGGGACCGAGGGGTTCACGGTGCTCGCCGACCCGGAGGGCAACGAGTTCTGCGTGCTGGACGGCCCGCCGACCCGCTGACGCCCGCTGGGTTCACTTCGCGGTGAGCAGCGCCGCGATCCGGGTGAGGCCGGCACGTACCTCGGCCTCGTCCGGCGGCTCGGCGGGCGCACCGTGGCCAGCCTCGTCGGCGGCGGCGTCCAACTCCTCGTCGATCACGTCCTCGAAGTCGCCGTACAGATCGGCCCCCTCGACCTGGCGGGCCTCGTCCTCGGCGGCGACCTGGGCGGCGGCGATCTCACTGCGGATCTCGTCGGCGGACAGCGCCGGCAGCAACGGCTCCACCACCGCCATCAGTTGCTCCTCGGCCACCACCGCCTCGGCCAGCGCCAACGCGTGCGGCCGCTCGTACGGCCCGCAGACGACCGGCTCCCACTCGTCGAGGTCACCGAGCGGACCGAAGGTGATGATCCAGGGCAGCCCGAGGAGCGGCGAGTCGGCCGGCAGGTCAAGTGTCATGAGTGCGCCCACCGGCTCATCATGGTCCGCTAACGCGAGCGCCGACGCCTTTCGGCTCAGTTTCCGCCCGTCCGGTGGGCGACCTGCGGCGGTCAGCCGGGGCGGACGGCATCCAGGGCGGCGCGGACCAGGGCGAGCGCGGTGGCCGGCGGCACGCCGAGCCGCGCCGCCTCGGCCGCGTAGCCGGCCGCCGCCCGCTGGAGCCGATCCACGGCGTCGTCCCGGCCGGGGGCGACGAAGGTGCCGTTGCGCCCGCGGGTCTCCAGCAGCCCCGCGGCCTCCAACTCCCGGTACGCCCGAGCCACCGTGTTCACGGCCAGGCTGAGGTCGGCGGCGAGCTGCCGGACGGTGGGCAGTCGGCACCCGACCGGCAGCCGACCGTCGCCGATCAGCTCGGCGAGCTGCCCCCTGACCTGCTCGTACGGGGGCACCGACGAGTCCGGGTCGACCGAGATCAGCATCCGCACACCTTCCGTCCTCAACTCGCGCCACCTGGCGTACCGGGATCGGTGTCCTCGTCGACCACGCCCGCCGGGGCGGCGGCCTCGGCCAGGTCCACCACCCGCCCGTTCCTGCTGGTGGCGAGGAGCGCGGCGCCGAACAGCACGAGTTGGTTGAGCAGATAGAGGTAGAGCAGCAGACCGACGGCACCGGCCACCACCGTGTACGCCGGATTACGCTCGGTACGCACCACGTAGTACCGCCCCACCGTGTTCAGCAGGGTGATGCCGACCGCCACCAGCAGCACCACCGGGCGCAGCCGGGACCGGCTCATCCGCAGCCGGGGCACCGCGAGCAGCAACGCGGTGGCGAGGACCGCGTTGACGAGCACGCTGAGCACCGCGCTGACCGTGGTGAGACCCACCGACCCGGTACTGCGCAGCAGGAAGCGCAGGAACGACTCCAGCGCGTCCACCGCCGCGACCGAGACGCCGAGCAGCACGAAGATGCCGATCATCACGCCCAGGTCGACCAACCGCCGGATCACCAGATTTCCCGGCTGCTGGTTGAGGTGGTACATCAGCCGCTGCGAGGACCGGATGGCCTCCACCCAGCCGATGCCGGTGAAGACCAGGATGACCAGGCCGACCACACCGACCGTGCCGCTGGAGTTGGCGATCTGCTCGGCGTCCAGGAAGGGCAGGTTCTCCTTGAGGAAGTCGGCTGCCGCGGCGCTGACGTCGTCGTTGTCCTCCAGGATCGCGCCGAAGATGGAGAACGCGACAAGGGCGAGGGCGAACACCGCGAAGAAGCCGTAGTAGGCGATCGCGGCGGCCAGCCGCCCGGCCAGCACCTCCCCGTACAGGGCGCCGGCGCGCCACACGTGATCGAAGAGCCCCGACCGGTGGCGCGCGGCGCTCACCCAGCGGTCGATGCCCGCTTCGATCCAGCCGATCACGTTCACGCGATCATCCTCGCCGATCTCCCACCGCCGTCGTGGCAACCGGCTGCCGATGCGCACCTGCCGGCGCGTCGCCGACGGGTCAGGCGCCGAGGCGGAAGTCCCGACGCGGCTGCCACCGAGCCTCTCCGCTGTGCGAGAAGAGGGTGAACGCGTCGACCTCGAACATCGCGGAGAAGTCGGCCAGATCCTCGTACACCCGGTCCAGGGTCTCCGGTGCCACGTCCTGCGCCACGGTGACGTGCGGATGGTACGGGAAGCGGGTCTTGCGGTGAAGGTCCGGCGTCGCGGTGATGGCGGCGGCCAGCAACTCACACTCGCTGATGCCGGCGGCCACCGCGACGAACACGACCTGGGTGACCGGACGGAACGTGCCGGTGCCCCGCAGGTGCAGCGCGAACGGCAGGTGTGTGGCGGCGACGTCGGCCAGGTGCCGCTCGACTGCGGGCAGGCTGGCCGACCGGATCTCGGTGGGCCCGAGCAACGTCACGTGTGCGGGCACCGCGAGCGAGTCGCCGGCCTCGACCCGCCGCCGGGTGAGCTGGGCACCCCAGGGCTCGGGAATGTCCACAGCGATGCCGATCTGGATGGTGTCGCCGGTCGGCGGCACCCCGCCACTGCGATCCACGCTTCGCGCCGCCCCTCCGGCCACCGACCCGTTCACCTGTCCCGCGGAGCTACTCGCCGCGCACGGGCGGGAAGAACCCGACCCGCTCGTACGTGGACTTCAGGGTCGCCGCCGCCACCGCGCGGGCCTTCTCCGCGCCGGCGGCGAGCAGCTTGTCCAACTGCGCCGGGTCGTCGAGGTAGGCGCGGGTGCGCTCCTGGACCGGACGGACGAACTCCGCCACCACCTCGGCCAGCTCCTTCTTCAGGTCGCCGTAGCCGCGGCCCGCGAACGCGGCCACCAAGTCGTCGATCCCGCGGCCACTGAGCGCCGAGTAGATGGTCAGCAGATTGGACACGCCCGGCTTCGTCTCGGCGTCGAAGACGATCTCCCGACCGGTGTCCGTCACCGCCGACCGGATCTTCTTCGCGGACCGGGCCGGATCCTCCAGCAGGTCGATGATGCCGGCCGGCGAGGACGACGACTTGGACATCTTCGCCGTCGGGTCCTGAAGGTCGGTGATCTTCGCGGTGTCCTTGACGATGTGCGGCGCGGGCACCGTGAACGTCGGGCCGAACAGCGAGTTGAACCGCTGGGCCAGATCCCGGGACAGCTCCAGGTGCTGGCGCTGGTCCTCGCCGACCGGCACCGCGTTGGCCTGGTAGAGCAGGATGTCGGCGGCCTGCAGGACCGGGTAGGTGAACAGCCCGACGCTGGCCCGCTCGTTGCCCTGCTTCTGCGACTTGTCCTTGAACTGGGTCATCCGGCTGGCCTCGCCGAAGCCGGTGATGCAGCCGAGCACCCAGGCCAACTGCGGGTGCTCGGGCACCTGCGACTGCACGAACAGGGTGCTGCGATCCGGGTCGAGCCCGACCGCGAAGAGCTGGGCGGCGGCCACCCGCGTCCGCTGCCGCAACAGCGCCGGGTCGTGCCCCGCGGTGATGGCGTGCAGGTCCACCACGCAGTAGAACGCGTCGTGGGTGTCCTGCAACGCCACCCAGTGCCGCACCGCGCCCAGATAGTTGCCGAGATGGAACGAGTCGGCCGTCGGCTGGATGCCGGAGAAGACGCGGGGACGGGCGGGAACGTCGGACATGGCGATAATTCTGTCAGCAAGCAAGCGGGTCCGTCATGACGGGCCGGCGGGTCGGCCACGGCCCGCCGGTGTCGGGGCGCTGACCTCGGGTGGCGCGCCCGGACCGACCCGTCGCGTCGGCCCGGCAAGCGACCCACGGCGCTGCCCGGCCACCGTCTCCCGCGCCGACCCGACACCGTGCTCGCGGGGCTGCCCGGTGTCCTGCTCGCGGCGCTGCCCGGTGTCCTGCTCGCGGCGCTGGTCCGGCACGCGGACGGCGGAGACCGCGAGCCGCGCCACCCGACGGCCGTCCAGCGCGAGGACCCGCAGCAGCCAGCCCTCCGGCGGGTCGGCCGGATCCGGCCCGCCGACGTCGGCCGGCTCACCGGGCACCGGCACCTCGTCGCCGGTCACCGGAAGCCGACCCAGCGCGGCCATCACGAAACCGCCGACCGTCTCGTACGGCCCGACGGGCAGCGCCACCCCGGTCCGTTCGGCGAAGTCGGCGAGGTTGAGGCGGCCGTCCACCACGGCCGGCAGGCCGGCGTGCACCGGGTCCGGCGGGGTGTCGTACTCGTCGCGGATCTCGCCGATCAACTCCTCGATGAGGTCCTCCAGCGTGACGATGCCGGCGGTGCCGCCGTACTCGTCGACCACCACCGCCAGGTGCTGGCCCTCCCGGCGCATCTCGGTCAGCGCGGGCAACACCCGCTTGCTACCGGGAAGTCGCTTCACCTCCCGGGCCAGTTCGCCGACGGTGGCACACGGATCGGCGTCCGGGCGCAGCAGCACGTCCCGGAGGTGCACGAAGCCGACCACGTCGTCGTGGGTGCCGTCGGTGACCGGGTAGCGGGTGTGCGTCTCGGCGCGGACCAGCCGGGCAGCCTCGGTGATGGTGAGCCGCGCCGGGAGGAAGACGACCTCGGTGCGCGGCATCATCACCTCGCGGATCAGGCTGGCGCCGGCCACCAGGACCTCGTCGATGATCCGCCGCTCGTCCGGGTCGAGCAGCGTGTTCGCCGCCACCAGGTCCCGCAACTCGGCCTCGGTGATGCGCTCCCGGCCGGCCGCCGGACCGGCTCCGAGCAGGTCGGTGACGAGTCGGGAAGCGCCGTCGGCGGTGCGGACCAGCACGCGGGCCACGGCTCGGGCGAGCGGCCCGGGGTCGCGGCGGGGTCGCACCCGCACGCGTCGCCGGAGCCCGGTACGGGCCGCTTCCCGCATGACAGAGATGGTAGACACCGATTGCTCGCCGCACCGGGAATCGGGCGGAGCGTACCCGACATGTTCGGCTCTGTTTAATCATGAGAGTTTATGATGGAATGAGGTTGGCGGTGCCGTCGGTTCGGGCACCGGCCGCCACCCTAGGGTGATCAGCGAAGGCCACGTCCCGGGCGGGCCAGGCAGGAGGCAAACGACGTGAAACTGCTCGTCACCGGGGGCGCCGGCTTCATCGGCAGCGTAGTGACCCGGATGCTGCTCGACGCGGGTCACCAGGTGGTCGTCCTCGACGACCTGCGCACCGGGCACCGCGAGTCACTCGCCCCGGACGCGACCCACGTCGAGGCGTCCATCCACGACGCCGCCCGCGTCCTCACCCCCGACGCCGGCTTCGACGGGGTGCTGCACTTCGCGGCCCTGATCGCCGCCGGCGAGTCGATGGTCAAGCCGGAGCTGTACTGGCAGAACAACACGGTCGGCACGCTCGCCCTGATCGACGCGGTCCGGGCCGCCGGGGTGCCCCGCATGGTCTTCTCCTCCACCGCGGCCGTCTACGGCAACCCCACCGAGCTGCCGATTCCGGAGACCGCGGTCAAGGCGCCCACGAACACGTACGGCGCCACGAAGCTCGCCGCCGACATGGTGCTCACCTCCGAGACGATCGCGCACGGGCTGGCCGCCGTGTCGCTGCGCTACTTCAACGTGGCGGGCGCCCATCTCGACGGCGACGTCGCGCTCGGCGAACGGCACGACCCGGAGACGCACCTGATCCCGATCGCGCTCGAGGTCGCCGCCGGCCGGCGGGAGAAGCTCCAGCTCTTCGGCGACGACTACCCCACCCTGGACGGCACCTGCGTCCGCGACTACATCCACGTCGCCGACCTGGCCCGCGCGCACCTGCTGGCGCTGGACGCGGCCACCAGCGGCCAACACCGGATCTACAACCTGGGCAACGGCAACGGCTTCACCAACCGCCAGGTCGCCGACGTGGTCCGCGAGGTCACCGGGCACCACCTGCCCGTCGAGGTGGCCCCGCGCCGCGAGGGTGACCCGGCCGAGTTGGTCGCCTCCTCCGCGTTGGCCCGCGACGAGTTGGGCTGGGTGCCGCAGAAGCCGACCCTGCACGACATGGTCGGCGACGCCTGGGCCTTCTACCGCACGCACATCCTGGAGCAGCAGCCGTGACCGACCCCACGCGTGCCGTCGCCGACCGGGCCGCCGCCGGCTTCACCACGCGGTACGGCGGCCAGGCCGCCGGCCGCTGGGCGGCTCCCGGCCGGGTCAACCTGATCGGCGAGCACACCGACTACAACGAAGGGTTCGTGCTGCCCTTCGCGCTGCCGTTGCGGACCGTCGTCGCCGCCGACCGGCAGGACGCGGAGCAGTGGACGGTCTGGTCCGAGCTGTCCGACGAGACGATCACCTTCGGGGCGGACGACGTCGCCGAGGCCGGCCGGGTGACCGGCTGGGGCGCGTACGTCGCCGGGGTGGTCTGGGCGCTGCGCGAGGCCGGCCATCCGGTTCCGGGCGCACGGCTGGCGATCGCCTCCGACGTGCCGCTGGGCTCCGGGCTCTCCTCCTCGGCCGCGTTGGAGTCGGCCGTGCTGGCTGCCCTGCTCGACCTGGGTGGGCTGGAGTTGCCCGCGGAGCTCCAGCCCCGGCTGGCGCAGCGGGCGGAGAACGTCTACGTGGGCGCCCCGACGGGGATCATGGACCAGTCCGCGGTGATCCGCTGCCGTGCCGGGCGCGCCCTCTTCCTGGACTGCCGCGACGAGTCGGTCGAGCAGATCCCGTTCGACCTGGACGCCGCCGGTCTCGCGGTGCTTGTCATCGACAGCCGGGCGCCGCACCGGCACGCCGACGGTGAGTACGCGGCCCGCCGCCGCTCCTGCGAGGCCGGGGCCGCCGCGCTCGGCGTCGCCGCGCTGCGCGACGTGGGTGTCGACCAGCTCGACACCGCGCTGGCCCAGCTCGACGACGAGGAGACTCGGCGACGGGTCCGGCACGTGGTCACCGAGGACCAACGCGTACTGGACACCGTGGCGCTGCTGCGCGCGGCCCGGGTCCGCGACATCGGCCCGCTGCTCACCGCGTCGCACGTCTCCATGCGCGACGACTTCGAGATCACCGTGCCGGAGATCGACACGGCGGTCGAGGCGGCGTTGGCGGCCGGCGCGCTCGGCGCCCGGATGACCGGCGGCGGCTTCGGCGGCTGTGTCCTGGCCCTGATCGAGGCCGACCGCGCCGACGAGACCGCCGCCGCCGTCGAGGCCGCCTACGCCGAGCGAGGTTTCACGGCCCCCGGCACCCTGACGGTCCTCCCCTCCCCCGGCGCCACCCGCCTGCCCTGACCCCCCACCCCGTCGGGAGATGGGTCGGGGTGATCGTGCTCGAACATGGAAGTAGTGGCCTCGCCCGTTGGGCGAGGCCACTACTTCGTGGATCGAGCGCGATCTTGCCGGCGGCCGGCGGGCGGCGGGCGGCGGGCGGCGGGCGGCGGGCGGCGGGCGGCGGGCGGCGGGCGGCGGGGCGGCGCGATCTTGCCGGCGGCCGGAGGACCGCCGCGCGGCGGGCCGCCGGCGGGGCGGCGGGCCGGACCTCGGGGTCAGGTGGCCTCGACGATCATGGCGGCGCCTACCGTGCGGTTCGTGGTCTCGTCGATGATGACGAAGCCTCCGGTGGTGCGGTTGCGGCGGTACTCGTCGGCGAGCAGCGGCACCGTCGTCCGCAGCCGCACCCGGCCGATCTCGTTGAGCCGCAACTCGTCGGCCGACTCGTCGCGGTGCAGCGAGTTGATGTCCAACCGGTAGTGCAACCCCCGCACGATCGCCCGTGCCGACCGGGTGGTGTGCTTGATCGCGTAGCGACCGCCGACCCGCAGTGGGGCCGTCTCGTCCATCCAGCAGACCATCGCCTCGATGTCCTGGGCCACCGCCGGCGCGTTGTTCGGCCGGCAGATCAGGTCACCCCGGGAGATGTCGATCTCGTCGGCCAGCCGTACCGTCACCGACATCGGCGGGAACGCCTCCGGCACCGGCCCGTCGGCGGTCTCCACGGCGGAGATCCGACTGGTGAAGCCGGACGGCAGCACCATCACCTCGTCGCCCGGCTTGAGCACCCCGGAGGCCACCTGTCCGGCGTAGCCGCGGTAGTCGGTGACAGTGGTGGACTGCGGCCGGATCACGTACTGCACCGGAAACCGGACGTCGACCAGGTTGCGGTCGCTCGCGATGTGCACCCGCTCCAGGTGGTGCAGCAGCGACGGGCCCTCGTACCAGGGCATGTTCTCCGAGCGGGCGACGATGTTGTCGCCGCGCAGCGCGGAGATCGGCACCACTGTCAGGTCCGGTGCGTCGAGCTTCGCGGCGAACGCGGTGAACTCGTCGGCGATCTGCTCGTAGACCTCCTGCGACCAGTCCACCAGGTCCATCTTGTTGACACAGAGGACCAGGTGCGGCACCCGCAGCAGCGAGCACAGGAACGCGTGCCGGCGGGACTGCTCGACCAGGCCCTTGCGCGCGTCCACCAGGATCAACGCGAGGTCGGCGGTGGACGCCCCGGTGACCATGTTGCGGGTGTACTGGATGTGCCCGGGGGTGTCGGCGATGATGAACTTGCGGCGCGGGGTGGCGAAGTACCGGTACGCCACGTCGATGGTGATGCCCTGCTCCCGCTCGGCCCGCAGACCGTCGGTGAGCAGTGCCAGGTTCGTGTACTCGTCACCGCGGGCCGCGCTGACCGCCTCCACCGCTGCCAACTGGTCGGTGAAGAGCGACTTGGTGTCGTAGAGCAGCCGGCCGATCAGTGTCGACTTGCCGTCGTCCACGCTGCCGGCCGTGGCGAAGCGCAGCAGGTCCATCGCCCGCGCCTCGGCGGCCGGGGCCATGATCTCGGTGCTCATCAGAAGTAGCCCTCCCGCTTGCGGTCCTCCATGGCGGCCTCGCTGACCCGGTCGTCACCACGGGTGGCGCCGCGCTCGGTGATCCGGGTGGCCGCCACCTCCTCGATGACCTTCTCCACGGTGTCCGCGTCGGAGCGGACCGCCGCGGTGCAGGAGGCGTCGCCAACGGTGCGGTAGCGCACCTGCGCCTTGAACCGCTCCTCACCCGCGCGGGGGCGGAAGAACTCGTTCACCGCGTAGACCATGCCGTCGCGCTCGATCACCTCGCGCTCGTGCGCGTAGTAGATCGAGGGCAGCGGGATGCGTTCCCGGGCGATGTAGTGCCAGACGTCCAGCTCGGTCCAGTTGGACAGCGGGAAGATCCGGATCGACTCGCCCGGGTGGTGGCGGCCGTTGTAGAGCGACCACAGCTCCGGTCGCTGGTTCTTCGGGTCCCACTGGCCGAACTCGTCGCGGAAGCTGAACACCCGCTCCTTGGCCCGCGCCTTCTCCTCGTCGCGGCGCGCGCCGCCGAACAGCGCGTCGAAGCGGTGTTTCTCCACCGCGTCCAGCAGCACCGGCGTCTGGATCCGGTTGCGCATCCCGTCGCCGGACTCCCGGACCATGCCGCTGGCCAGCGCCTCCGGCACGCTCGCGACCACGAGTTGCAACCCCAGCTCGGCGACCCGCTGGTCGCGGTATTCCAACACCTCGGGGAAGTTGTGCCCGGTGTCGACGTGCATGACGGGGAAGGGAATGCTGGCCGGGGCGAACGCCTTCTGCGCCAACCGCAGCATGACGATCGAATCCTTGCCGCCGGAGAAGAGCAGCACCGGGCGTTCCATCTCGGCGACCACCTCGCGCATCACGAAGATGCTCTCCGCCTCCAGGGCGTCCAGGTGGGAGACCCGGTAGGCGGCGGGGGTGGTCATGACACCGGCTCGATTCGCTCGCTCATCCGATTTCCAGACCTTTCCGGTCGGACATGTCAAGAAAGTGCGCTCAGGCTACCCGGAATGTCTCTGCAACGCTGCAAGCAACCGGCTGGCGAGATCCTTGCGACAGACCAGCAGGTCCGGCAGGCGCGGATCCGCCTCGTTGTATTTCAGCGCAGATCCATCGATCCGGGAAGCGTGCAGTCCGGTGGCCGTCGCCACAGCAACCGGTGCCGCCGAGTCCCACTCGTACTGCCCACCGGCGTGGATGTACGCGTCGACCTCGCCGGTGACCACTGCGGCGATCTTCGCGCCGGCCGAGCCCATCGGCACCAGATGCGCGCCGACGTCCTCGGCCAGGTCGGTCAGGAAGACGGGCGGTCGGCTCCGGCTGGCCGCCAGGCGGATCTTCCGCACGCCGGCCGTCGCGGCCTCCACAGTCATCGGCGGGTACGCCGGCGGGTAGTCCGTGCCCAGCACCCGGTGCTGCGCCGGCAGCCCCACCGCCCCGGCGACCAGCCCGTGTGGGCTCGGCGCGCTGCGCGCCCAGAGCGCCACGTGCACCGCCCAGTCCGAGCGGCCCTCCTCGGAGAACTCGCGGGTACCGTCCAGCGGATCGATGATCCACACTCGGTCCGAGGTCAACCGCGACACCGCCCCGGCGTTCACCTCCGCCGCCCAGGCCAACCGCGACCCCTCGTCCTCCTCGGAGAGCACCGCGTCGCCGGGCCGCCACTTCGCCAACTCCGTGCGGATCAGGTCGTGCGACACCTTGTCCCCGGCCGACTTCAGCGCGCCACCGTCCGCGAAGCCCATCTCGGCGCGCAGGTCGAGCAGCGCCTGCCCGGCCCGGGACGCCAACCATCGGGCGAACGCGCCGTCGATCATCGGAGGACTGGTCATCTGCCCGCTCCTGTCGCCTCGCCGCGACCCGTGCCCGCACGGACCGATTCGCCGCGACCACGTCGCCGGTCGCGGCACGCCGAAAGGCGCAGACTACCGGCCAACCGTTTCCGATCCGGTACGCCTCGCCCGGTTCAGCCCCCGTGGTAGAGGTTCTGCGTCGGCTCCACGCCCTTGACGATCACCGACTCCACCACGTCAGCAGCCCGGTCGACCAGGAAATCCACTTCCTTGCGCTCTGCCGTGCCGAAATCCGACAGCACGTAATCCGCCGGATCCTGCCGCCCCGGCGGTCGACCGACGCCGAACCGGACCCGAGCGTAGTCCTTCGTGCCCAACGACTTCGACATCGAGCGCAGGCCGTTGTGCCCGCCCTCGCCGCCGCCGAACTTGATCCGCACCTGGCCGAAGTCGATGTCCAACTCGTCGTGCACCGCGATCACCTGGCTCGTCGGCACCTTGTAGAACTGGGCCAGAGAGGCCACCGGGCCACCGGAGAGGTTCATGTACGTCAGTGGCTTCGCCAGCACCAGCTTCGGCCCACCGAATCCCAGTCGCGCCTCGGCCACCTCGGCCACCGCCCGCTTGTGCCGGCCGAACCGCGCGCCCAGTCGCCCGGCCAGCAGGTCGACCACCATGAACCCGACGTTGTGCCGGTTCCCGGCGTACTCCCGACCCGGGTTGCCCAGGCCGACCACCAGCCACGGCCCCGCCACCTCGTCCGTCACGACCCGTCCCTTCCGACGCTCATCCCACCCGATACGCCGACAGGCGCTCCCGAACGTCGGGAGCGCCTGTCGCAGAGTACGAACCGATCAGGCCTCGGTACGCGCCTCGGTGGTCTCTCCGCCCTCGGCGGTGTCCGCACCCTCGGAGCCCTCGGTGGTCTCGCCAACCTCGGCCTCAGCCTCGTCGGTGGCCGCCTCGACCTCGGGCAGCGTCGCCTCAAGCTGCTCGGCGGTCGGGGCAGCGGTCACCGATGCGACGGTCAGCTCCGAGTCGGCGACCAGCTCGACGCCGGACGGCAGCTCGACGTCGGCGGCGGTCACCTGGCTGCCCGCCTCCAGGCCCTCGATCGACGCCTCGAGGTGGTCCGGAACCTTTGTGGCGTCGGCGGTCACCGAGAGGGTGTCGTGGTCGTGCACGATCAGGGTGTCGCGGGCGGCCTCGCCGGTCAGCTGCACCGGAACGTCGACGGTGACCTTCTCGCCCCGGCGGACCAGGATCAGGTCGACGTGCTCGAAGGTGTCCCGGATCGGGTCCCGCTGGATCGCCTTCGGCAGCGCCAGCACCTGGGTGCCGTCGGTGATGTCGATCGCGAAGAGCTGGTTGGCGCCGCCCTTACGGATCGCGGCGGCGAACTCCCGCGACGGCAGCGCGATGTGCTTGGGCTTCTCGCCGTGGCCGTAAAGCACGGCGGGCACCAAGCCGGCCCGGCGGGTACGGCGGGCACCACCCTTGCCGAACTCGGTGCGGGGCTCGGCGCTGATCTTTACCTCGGACACGGGGAAACTCCTGATGCTTTTCGCTGCGGCGGCTTGTCGTCTGGCGGTGCTGGGGCGAGGGGCTCGCTGGGGCTCATGCGTCATGAACGACTGCCCGGAGCACCGCGTCGATGACGGTGCCTCCGTGCGGCGCTTTTCAGCGGCCCGCCGGGCACCCTCGCCGTGGCAACCGCACCAGTCTACCCGAGCTGTTTCCAGGGTTTCCGGCAGTCCCCGGTCACAGCTCCGAGCCGCCGCGCCGACGGTGTTCCCGCCAGCGCGCCAGCCCCGTTTCCCCCAGTTTGTCAGTCCGATGACCCACCGGCGTGTCGACTGGCGGAAACGGGGCTCAAGCCGCGCTCAGCTCAGGCCGCGCTCAGCTCAGGCCGCCGAAGAGGGTGGTCACCGAGCCGTCGTCGAAGACCTCCCGGATCGCCCGCGCCAGCAGCGGCGCGATCGACAGCACGGTGAGCTTGTCCAGCTGCTTCTCCGGCGGGAGCGGCAACGTGTTGGTCACCACGATCTCGCTGATCGAGCTGTTCTTCAGGCGCTCCGTCGCCGGATCGGACAGCAGCGCGTGGGTGGACGCGACAACGATCTCCGCCGCGCCCGACTCCTTGAGGATGTCCGCGGCCTTGGCGATCGTGCCACCGGTGTCGATCATGTCGTCGACGATCAGACAGACCCGGCCCTCCACCTCGCCGACCACCCGGTTGGCCACGACCTGGTTCGGCTTCATCGGGTCACGGGTCTTGTGGATGAACGCCAGCGGGCAACCGCCCAGCCGGTCGGTCCACCGCTCGGCCACCCGTACCCGGCCGGAGTCCGGTGCCACCACTGTCATCGGTCGCCCCGCGTACTTGTGCTCCACGTACTCGGCCAGGATGTCCATGGCGAAGAGGTGGTCGACCGGGCCGTCGAAGAAGCCCTGGATCTGCGCGGTGTGCAGGTCGACGGTGAGGATGCGGTTCGCGCCGGCGGTCTTCAACAGGTCCGCCACGAGACGGGCCGAGATCGGCTCCCGACCGCGGTGCTTCTTGTCCTGTCGCGCGTACGGGTAGAACGGCAGCACCACGGTGATCCGCTTGGCCGACCCCCGCTTCAGCGCGTCCACCATGATCAGGGTCTCCATGACCCAGGTGTTCACCCCGTGCGTGACGGACTGCACCACGAAGGCGTCCGATCCACGGACCGAGTCCCGGAACCGTACGAAGATCTCGCCGTTGGCGAACTCGTAGGCGTCGGCCGGGGTCGGCGCGACGCCGAGCACCTCACCGATCTCCTTGGCCAACTCCGGAAAGCCACGTCCGGAAAAGAGCATCAGGCTTTTGCGGTTTTCGGCGACGATGCTGCCCATGGGCCCGTCTGCTCCCGTTATGTCGGCGGTACCCGAACCGGTGGTGGTGGGTCGGGGACTATTCGGTTGCAGTATCTCCCGCGCCGGATGTGCCGCCCACCGTCTCGGCCACGCCGTGCATTGCCTCACTGTCGCTTGCGGCGCCGGACATCTCCGACGCACCCTTCGCGTCGCCGGCCCGCTGCGCACCCTTCGCGTCGCCGGCCCGCTGCGCGGCCTCGGCCGCCGGCGTACCGGCCCGCCGCTTCACCACCCAGCCCTCGATGTTGCGCTGGCGCGCCCGGGCGACACCCATCGCGCCCGCCGGCACGTCGTCCACGATCACCGAGCCGGCCGCCGTGTACGCGCCGTCGCCCACCTCGACCGGCGCCACGAACATGTTGTCCGCGCCCGTCCGGGCGTGACTGCCGATCACCGTGCGGTGCTTGTTGACCCCGTCGTAGTTCACGAAGATCGACGCCGCGCCGATGTTGGTCTGCTCGCCGATGGTCGCGTCACCCACGTAGGTCAGGTGCGGCACCTTCGAGCCGGCGCCGATCTCGGAGTTCTTCACCTCGACGAACGTGCCGACCTTCGCCTTGGCGGCGAGCCGCGCGGCGGGCCGCAGGTACGCGTACGGCCCGACGCTGGCGCCCGCGCCGACCTCGGCGCCGACGGCGTGGCTGCGGACCACTGACGCGTCGGGGCCGACGATCGTGTCGACAAGCGTGACGTCCGGCCCGATCGACGCTCCCGCACCGACCACCGTCGCGCCGCGCAACTGGGTGTTCTGGTCGATCACCGCGTCGCGATCCAGCGCCACTGTCACGTCGATCCACGTGGTCACGGGGTCGAGCAGGCTCACCCCGGTACGCATCCACGCCTCGTTGACCCGGTCGCGCAGCAGCCGGCGCAGCGCCGCCAACTCCACCCGGTCGTTGCAGCCCAACGTCTCGACGTGGTCGACGGCCATGTGCACGGCGACCGGCTCACCCGCGGAACGGAGCAGGCCGAAGACGTCGGTCAGGTACTCCTCGCCCTGGTCGTTGTCGGTGGAGAGCTTGCTCAGCGCCTCGCGCAGCCGCACCGCGTCGAACGCGTAGATGCCGGCGTTGATCTCTCGGATCGCGCGCTGCGTCGCGTCGGCGTCGCGCTCCTCGACGATCTGCTCCAGGCGGCCGTCGGCGTCCCGGACGATCCGCCCGAGCCCGGTCGGGTCGGGCACCTCGGCGGCCAGCACGGTGGCGGCCGCAGCCGCCTCCTCGTGCGCTGTCACGAGCGCGCCGACCGTCTCGGGACGCAGCAGCGGCACGTCCCCGTTGATCACCACAACCGTCCCGGCGCCGTCCGGGACGGCGTCCAGCGCGATCCGCACGGCGTGTCCGGTGCCGAGCTGTTCGGCCTGGAGCACGGGCGTGCTGTCGGGTGCGATCTCGGTCAGGTGCCCCCGAACCTGGTCGGCGCCGTGCCCCACCACGACGACGGTCCGGTCCGCGGCCAACGGCGCGGCGGCGCTCAGCACGTGACCGAGCAGCGTCCGACCGAGCAGGGGGTGCAGCACCTTGGGCAGTGTCGACTTCATCCGCTTGCCCTCACCGGCGGCGAGCACGACGACGGTACGAAGGTGGGGCTCGGGCACGACGTGGCTCCCGTCGGGACGGCGGACACTTCCGCGGCCATGCTAACCGCGAGGCCCGGCACCTCTCCCTCTTACCCCCACCCCAGCCGAAAACGGACGTACGTGGGTAGCTCGGCCGCCAGGGTTCGAACCTGAAATACGGGTACCAAAGACCCGGGTGTTGCCAATTACACCACGGCCGATCAGCGACGCGAGGACGTCGCGCGGGTGACGAACACCCGCCGCTACACCTTAGCGCCCCCGCCACCGGACGCCATCGCTCATCCCCGCCGACGCAAGCACAGATCAACTCAGTCCCCACCGGCGCCCAGCACATCCCAGCGCCGGCCCCCGCCTGCCACCACCCCGGTGATCATGGAGTTGTCGCCCGACACGCCGACAACACGCGCGGACAACTCCATGATCAACGCGCGGGGGATGGGTCCCTCGCGTGGGCTGCCTGGTTCGCCTTTGTAGGGCTTCTCACCTGGGGCTTTGGTTGGCTACGCGAGGAGGGTTCGAAACTTCCCCGTGCGATCTACGGTGCCGTAAGTTACGGTGACGTAGGCGTAGCTTCGTGATTCCCCCGTCCCCCCTGCGAGGTCTCATGTCCACCACCCTGCTCGATCCGAACCCGGCCGCCAACGGTCCCAAACCACTCACCGACGGCAGTCAGGCCACCGGCATCCTGGCCGCCCTCTGGGCCTTCGTGGTGATCCCCTTCGTCGCCCTGCTGGTCGCCGTGCCGGTGGCCTGGGGTGGCTGGCTGGGCTGGAGCGACGTAGTCATCGGCCTGGTCTGGTACGTCGTCTCCGGGCTCGGCATCACCGTCGGCTTCCACCGCTACTTCACGCACGGCTCGTTCAAGGCCAAGCGCTGGCTGCGCGTGACGCTCGCGGTCGCGGGGTCACTCGCGGTGCAGGGCGAGATCATCCAGTGGGTCGCCGACCACAGGCGCCACCACGCGTTCTCCGACCTGGAGGGTGACCCCCACTCCCCCTGGCGCTTCGGCACCAGCTTCTGGGCGTTGACCCGGGGGCTGTTCCACGCGCACGTGGGCTGGCTGTTCCGCCGGGAGCTGTCCAACCGGGAGCGTTTCGCCCCGGACCTCATCGCCGACCGGGACATCAGCCGGGTCGACCGGCTCTTCCCGGTGCTGGTGGTCATCTCGCTGCTCGGCCCGGCGCTGATCGGCGGCCTGGTGACCTGGTCCTGGCAGGGTGCGCTCACCGCGTTCTTCTGGGCTGGGCTGGTCCGGATCGGCCTGCTGCACCACGTCACCTGGGCGATCAACTCGGTCTGCCACGTCTACGGCGAGCGTCCGTTCGCGATGCGCCAGGGCGACCGCGCGTCGAACTTCTGGCCGCTGGCGATCCTGTCGTTCGGCGAGAGCTGGCACAACCTGCACCACGCCGACCCGACCAGCGCCCGGCACGGCGTGCTGCGCGGCCAGGTGGACATCTCGGCGCGGGTGATCTGGTTGTTCGAGAAGACCGGCGCGGCGACGCAGGTGCGCTGGCCAAAGCCGGAACGACTCGCCGCCAAGCTGGTGAAGCCTGTCGCACCCCACTAAAAGCGGGCGGTACGCCGGGTTGCCGCCTGGCAGGATGGCCGGATGATCGAGCCACGCGGGGGACCGGACGGCTCGGCAGACGGGGGCCGGGCCCGATCCGGGTACGGTCGGACGGGCGGCAGAGCGGTCGGACCGCCGGCCAGTGAGGCGACGACGTGAACGGGCACAGCGGAGGCACCATTCCACGGCAGGGCGTCACCGAGCGCCAGCGAGGCGGCGACATGCCTGAGGTCAGTGACGGTGTCGGCGGCCGGCGGGTGACACCGCCGGTCCCGACGCCCAAGCCCAAACCCACCTCCCGAATCCGCATGTCGGCGGCTCAGCGACGCGAGCAGTTGATCGCGACCGGTCGGCAGCTCTTCGCCGAGCGCGGTTTCGACGCCACCTCCATCGAGGAGGTGGCGGCCCGCGCCAAGGTCTCCAAGCCTGTCGTCTACGAGCACTTCGGCGGCAAGGAAGGGCTCTACGCGGTGGTGGTGGACCGGGAGGTCCGGGCCCTGCTGGACCGGATCACCACGGCGTTGACCGCCGGGCACCCGCGGGAGTTGCTGGAGCAGGCGGCGCTGGCCCTGCTGACCTACATCGAGGAGGAGACCAGCGGTTTCCGGGTGCTGGTCCGCGAGTCGCCGCTGATGTCCGGCACGGCCAACTTCAGCAGCGTGATGAACGACGTCGCACACCAGGTCGAGCACATCCTGGGCGCCGAGTACAAGAGCCGGGGGTACGACCCGAAGCTTGCCGAGCTGTACTCGCAGGCGCTCGTCGGCATGGTGGCACTGACCGGCCGCTGGTGGCTGGAGGTGCGCAAGCCGCGCAAGGAGACGGTGGCGGCGCACCTCGTCAACCTGGCCTGGAACGGGCTGTCGCACCTGGAGGCGAAGCCGACGTTGATCACCGCCCGGCGTTCCTGACCGTTCGTCAGCCGCGGTGCACGTCGGCCACCGGGTGTTTGCGGTTCGCCAGCTCCGCCTCGGCGTGTTCCGCCGGGCCGACCTTGTCGTACAGGCCGGTGCCGAGCAGGATCAGGCCGAACAGCATCGACACGACCACTGTCGACATCGAGAAGTTGAGGAAGTTCGCCCCGGTCTGCAGCACCGACATCATCAGGATGCTGGTCACCAGGAACACCACACCGGCCGTGAGGTTCATGTAGTGGCCGAGGTTCGTGCGCCGGGACGCCCCGATGATCAGGACGACGCCGAAGACCACCGAGGCGAGTGAGAAGGCCAGGTTGGTCCGCAGGCCGAGGGCCCAGGTGCTGCTTCGGTCGAAGAGTGGGTCGCCGATCGTCTCGGCGACGCCCCAGACGCCGAACACCAGGATGTAGACGCCGATCAGACCGGAGAGGACCCGGTAGAGCGGCCGTGCCGGATGGTTAACCGGAAAGTGCGGCATACCCAACCCCCTGATTGACCGGTTTCAGGAGGATTGTCGCCCAGGTAAGAGCCAACTGTCCGAAGAACCCCAAAGCCGAAGGGGTCCGCCGAAGGCTGGACCAGGTCAGGTTTTCGCCGGAGCCCGAGCTGCGCAGGGATCAAGCCTGACCGCCCGGAGCAGCTCGGGCTCCGGCGAAAACCACTACCGCGACCAAACTCGGGCTCCGGCGAAAACCACAACCGCGACCAAACTCGGGCTCCGGCGAAAACCACTACCGCGACCAAACAAACTCAGAGCACAAGCCGAGCCTTCTGGAAAGCCTCCGCCTCGTCCTCCGACCCGACCTTGCCGTACATCCCGACCATGAGCAGCACCAGGGCGACGGCCATCACGACGATGACGGTGACGATGCTGAAGTTGAGGATGTTGGCGTCGGTCCGGATGAAGGCGAGGCTGGCCAGGCTGACCACCATCAGGGCGTACGACATCCACTGGTTGATCGCCACGTCGATGTTGCGGCCGAGCGCGGTGCCGACCAGCACGACGATCCCGAGCAGCACGCTGATCAGCGAGAAGCCGAGGTTCGTGCCCTGACCGAGGACCCGGGTGTCGTCCTGGGCGAGGATCTCGTTGCCGGTGCTCACGATGATGCCGAGCACGCCGAAGACCACCAGGTACAGACCGGTCAGCCCGCCGATCGCCCGGTAGATCGGCCGCGCGGGGTGGTTGACGGGGGTGTGGGCCATGTCTGAGTCTCCAACGCCGTGGGGTAGGTGTCGCCGACGATTGTCCCGCATGTGGCGGTGTGACGCCGCACACGGCCCCCGGGCCCGTGCGTCCGGCCCGGTCAACTCTCCGGAAGCTCCTCGGCGAGCGTCATCCAGGTCTCCTCGATCCGCTCCCGCTCGGCGCGCAGATCCTTGAGCTGAGCGTCCAGGTCGGCGACCCGCGCATAGTCGGTGGCGTCCGCCGCGAGCTGGTCGAGCAGGGTGGTCTCGCGCTGGTCGAGCTTGCCGAGCTGCCGTTCCAGTCGGGTCAACTCCTTGCGGGCCTGGCGGACCTCGGCGGCGGACATGCCGCCTCCCGAGGAAGCGGCGGGCGCGGAGGACGAGGTGACGCCCGCCCGGGAGAAGCCGGCCCGCTCCGCGGTCCGGGCGAGGTACTCGTCGACACCGCCCGGCAGGTGCACCAGCCGGCCGTCGCCGAACATCCCGTACGCGGTGTCGGTGACCCGCTCGATGAGGTAACGGTCGTGGCTCGCCACGATGATCGTGCCGGGCCACGAGTCGAGCAGGTCCTCCAGCGCGGCGAGGGTGTCGGTGTCCAGGTCGTTGGTGGGCTCGTCGAAGAGCAGGACGTTTGGCTCGCCGGCGAGCAACCGCAGCATCTGCAACCGGCGGCGCTCCCCACCGGAGAGGTCGCTGACCGGGGTCCAGAGCCGGCGGTCGTCGAAGCCGAACACCTCGGCGAGCTGCGCGGCGGAGACCTCCCGGTCGCCGAGCTGCACCCGACGGGCGACCTCCTCGACGGCTTCGAGCACCCGCAGGTGCCCGGGCAGCTCGGTGAGCTCCTGCGACAGGAACGCGGGCCGCACCGTCGAGCCGGTGCCGAGGCGACCACCGTCGGGGCGGGTGATGCCGGCGAGCATCCGCAGCAGCGTGGTCTTGCCGGCACCGTTGGCGCCGAGGATGGCGATCCGGTCACCCGGGCCGACCAGCCAGGTGACGTCGCGCAGGATCTCCTTCGGGCCGGCGTGCAGCTCGACGTTCTCCAGGTCGTACACCTGCTTGCCGAGCCGGGAGGTGGCCATGCGCTGCAGGGACATGGTGTCGCGCGCCGGTGGCACGTCGGCGATCAGCGCGTTCGCGGCGTCGATGCGGAACTGGGGCTTGGAGGTCCGGGCCGGCGGCCCACGGCGCAGCCAGGCGATCTCCTTGCGGAGCAGGTTCTGCCGGCGGGCCTCGGTCGCGGCGGCGACGCGTTCGCGCTCGGCGCGGGCGAGGGTCCAGGCGGCGAAACCACCCTCGTAGGCGCGGACGGTCTGGTCGGCGACCTCCCAGGTGTTGGTGCAGACCGCGTCGAGGAACCACCTGTCGTGGGTGACCACGACCAGCGAGCCCTTGCGCCCCACCAGGTGCCGGGCCAGCCAGTCGACACCGCCGACGTCGAGGTGGTTTGTGGGCTCGTCGAGAATGAGCAGGTCGGAGTCGCGGACGAGCAGCGCGGCGAGAGCCACCCGCCGCCGTTCGCCACCGGACATCGGGCCGACCGGCTGGTCGAGGCCGAGGTGCGGCATGCCGAGGCCGTCGAGGATGCCCCGGACACCTGCGTCGCCGGCCCACTCGTGCTCGGCGCCCATGCCCTCGTTGAGCCAGGCGGTGCCGAGCACGACATCCCGGACGGTGGCGTCGGGCGCGAGGGTGAGCTGCTGCGGCAGCCAGAGCACGCGGAGGTCGCGGCGGTGGGTCACCCGGCCGTCGTCGGGGTCCTCCTGCTTGGTGAGAAGCCGCAGCAGGGTGGACTTCCCGGCGCCGTTGAGGCCGACCACGCCGATCCGGTCGGCGTCGTCCAGGCCGAGCGAGACGTCCGTGAGCAGCCGCCCTGCCGCGCCGTACCCCTTGGACACCCGGTCCAGATTGACGATGTTCGCCACGTTCCACCCTTCATGATCAAGGCGTCCGGGTGCCGGCGGGCACCTGGACGCCTGACCCAAGGGTACGCGGATGCCCGCGCTGCCCGCGCCGCGCGCCCGCCGGGACGCGCGTCAGCCGACGCGGGCGCCGGCGACCGGACCGTGCGCGACCCGCGCCTGGCGGCACACGCCGGCAGCGGTCAGCTCGGCGGCGATCCGCTCCGCGTCGGCCGCGTCGGCGGCGAGGAACACGCAGGTGGGCCCGGAACCGGAGACGATGCCGGTGAGCGCACCGGCCGCCTCACCGGCCTTGAGCGTGTCGGCGAGCGCCGGGCGCATGGCCAGCGCGGCGTCCTGGAGGTCGTTGCCGAGCGTCCGGGCCAGCACCCGGGGGTCGCGCTGGCGCAGCGCGCCCAGCAGCCCGTCGGTGCTGCCCAACGGGGCACCGGCGGCGCCGGTGTCGCGGAGCCGATCCAACTCCCGGTACGCGGCCGGGGTGGACAGGCCGACGTCGGCGATCGCCACCACCCAGTGCCAGGAGGTGGGGCGGACCAGGACCGGGCTGATCGCCTCGCCCCGGCCGGTGCCCAGCGCGGTGCCGCCGTAGATCAGGAACGGCACGTCGGAGCCCAGGTCGGCGGCGATCCCGGCCAACTCGTCGCGGGACAGCCCGGTGCCCCAGAGGGCGTCGCAGGCCACCAGGGCGGCAGCCGCGTCGGCGCTGCCACCGGCCAGCCCACCGGCGAGCGGGATCTGCTTGCGCAGGTGCAGTCGGGCGTGCGGCAGCACCCCGGCGTACCCGGCGAGAGCGTGCGCGGCGCGGATCACCAGGTTGCTGTCGTCGAGCGCCAGCTCACCGGTGCCCTCGCCCTCCATGGTCAGGGCGAGCGTGTCGCCCCGGCGGGCCGTCAACTCGTCGTAGATCGAGATGGCGTGGTAGACGGTGTTCAACTCGTGGTAGCCGTCGCGGCGCAGCGGGCCCACCCCGAGGTGAAGATTGACCTTCGCGGGCACCCGGACCTTCACCGGCCCGATGGCCCCACGCCGCTCGTCCTCGCCGTCCGGTCGCCAGGCCTCGGTCACGGGGTGATGTCCCGCACGCGCAGGCGGATGTCGAACGGCTTGGCCACGATCAGCTCCTCGGCAGAGTCAGCGGCCAGCTCGTAGCGGCCGTCGACCAGGTCGTACGCGTACACGTGCACCGGATTCTGCTCGATCCGCCAGTAGTGCGGAATCCCGGCATCGGCGTAGTCGGCCGGCTTCTCCAGCCGGTCCCGCCGTCGGGTGCCGGGCGAGACAACCTCGACGGCCAGCATGACCTGCTCAGCATCGAAGTAGTGGCTGGTGCCAACGAGGGGGCGGCGCAACAGCACCACGTCCGGCTCAAGGGTGTTGCGGTGGTTGATCGCCACTCCGATGGCGGTAGCTGGCGACAGATCCAGCGGGGCGTGCTGTCGCAGCCACATCCAGAGCAGGCTGCTGATGTTCTGGTGGTCATAGGTGGGGGAAGGGACCACGACGAGGACTCCGTCACGTAGCTCGACGCGGGGGGCGTCGTCGGGCAGGGCCAGCACGTCCTCGATGGTGTGGTTGGCCAGCCGCTGCCGGACGGGATCCGGGGTCCACATCCCGTGGGCGGCGGGCTCGATCGGCTGCGCGGTCACTCGTACACCTCCTCGGCGGGCACGGCGTCAGCCTACTTCGCGGTACGCGTACCGGTCGGAGCCGACGCGGCGATGGCGGCGAACTGCTCGACGGTCAGCGACTCCCCCCGGGCGCCGGGGTCGACGCCGGCCGCGGTGAGGGCGGCGGCGGCCCGGTCCGGGCCGCCGGCCCAGCCGGCCAGGGCGGCGCGCAGCGTCTTGCGGCGCTGCGCGAACGCCGCGTCGACAACGGCGAAGACCTGCTCCCGGGGTACGTCGACGCGGGGCGGTTGGCGGCAGCTGAAGGCGACCAGACCGGAGTCGACGTTCGGCACCGGCCAGAACACGTTCGGCGGCACCCGCCCGGCACCTCGGGCCTGGGCGTACCAGGCGAGCTTTACCGACGGGATGCCGTACACCTTGGAGCCGGGGCCGGCGACCAGCCGGTCGGCGACCTCCTTCTGCACCATCACCAGCCCGTGCCGCAGGGTGGGCAGCACGGCGAGCAGGTGCAGCACCACGGGCACCGCCACGTTGTAGGGCAGGTTCGCCACCAGCGCGGTCGGCGGCGGGTCGGCCAGCTCGGCGGCGTCGACGCGCAGCGCGTCGGCGCGGTGCACGGTGAGCCGGCCGGCGTCCGCGCCGGCGTGCCGGGCGACGGTCTCCGGCAGCGCCCCGGCGAGCACCGGGTCGATCTCCACGGCGTGCACGTGCCCGGCGACCGGCAGCAGCCCCAGGGTCAACGAACCGAGCCCGGGGCCGACCTCCAGGGCCACGTCGTCGGGGGTCAGCCCGGCGGCGGTGACGATCCGGCGGACGGTGTTCGGGTCGTGCACGAAGTTCTGGCCCAGCTTCTTGGTGGGCGCGACACCCAGCCGGGCGGCGAGTTCCCGGATCTCCGCCGGGCCGAGGAGACCGGTCATGGCTGGCAGCGTAACGACGGGGTCGGCGCCGACCGGCGGGCCGGGCTCACCACGGGCCGAAGGCCCGGTCGCCGGTGGCGGAGATGGCCGCGCACAGCTCGTCCAGGTCACTGCCGGTGGTCGCGGCGAGCGCGCGGACGGTGACCGGGATCAGGTACGAGGCGTTCGGCCGTCCCCGGTGCGGCGTCGGCGTGAGGTACGGGGCGTCGGTCTCCACCAGCAACTGGTCCAGCGGGGTGAGCGCGGCGGCCTCGCGCAGCGCGGTGGCGCTGCCGAAGGTGACGGTGCCGGCGAAGCTGAGCAGGTAGCCGCGGCGGACGCACTCGCGGGCGAACTCGGCGTCGCCGGAAAAGCAGTGCAGCACGACCGTGTCCGGGGCACCCTCGTCGTCGAGGATTCGCAGCACGTCGGCGTGGGCGTCCCGGTCGTGGATGACGAGCGCCTTGTCGTACCGCTTGGCGATGGCGATGTGCGCCCGGAAGCTGGCCTCCTGCGCGGCACGCCCCTCGTCGCCGGTCCGGAAGAAGTCCATGCCGGTCTCGCCGATCCCCCGGACCCGTTCGCGGGCGGCGAGGGACTCGATCTCCCGCAGCGCCTCGTCGAGGTCGTCGAGGCGAGGCGCCTCGTTGGGGTGCAGCGCCACGGTGGCCAGCACGGCGGAATACTTGTCGGCGGTGTCCGCGCCCCACCGCGAGGAGGCGACGTCGACCCCGACCTGGACCAGCCGGTCCACGCCGACAGTGGTGGCCAACGCGATCGCCACGGCAACCGGGTCGTCGGCCGGCCCGCCGCCGGGCACGCCGGCCTCGCTGACCGTGATGTCCAGGTGGGTGTGGCTGTCCAGCACCGGCCGGGGCAGCGGCTCGGGGGCGGGCGGAAACTCTCCGGCCCGCCGGGCGGCACGCTCTCGACGGGATTCAGTGGGCTCGCTCATCAGCGACAGCATCACACACCGGGCCTGTCCATCTGCCCGCCACCCGACGTTCACCTCGGCTACGCCGCGCGACTCTACCGTCGCCGCGTGAGCGAGCGCAGCGAGCGAACCATCAGGTGCGGCAGCGTGGCGTCTCACGCCGCTGCCGAGCGCAGCGAGGCGGTGGCGTGAGCGAGCGCAGCGAGCGAACCATGAGGCACAGCAGCGTGGCGTCTCACGCCGCTGCCGAGCGCAGCGAGGCGGCGGCGTGAGCATCACACCCCACGCGAGCGGCGCGGCCGACGAACGCACCGGGCTGCGCGTGGCGTTCGGCGGGGGTGTCTACCCGGCCGAGGAGATCGCCCGGGGCGCCGCGTACGAGCTGTTCAGCGCCGACGAGGTGGCCGGCTTCGAGTGGGCGCCCCGACCGGGCAGCGCGCTGCCGTGGCACCGGTTCGTGCACGTCAGCGAGGTGACCGCGGTGCACGGGGCCACGGAGCCGGCCGACGAGCCGGAGACGCCGCTGATGGTGCCGGCGCACCGCGAGCGGGGTTGGGCGTACCTGCACCAGCTCAGTCAGCAGCCGGCCGCCGCGGCGGACCCGACGCTGACGATGGCACGCGCGTCGGCGGTGGTCCGGCGGGGCACCCGGATGGTGAAGGTGCTCTCCGCCCAGCAGCTCGCCGGGTACGTACGAGGCTGGTTGCCGCACGGCTTCTGCTACCGCGAGCACGACGTGGCGCATCTGCGGACGCCGGCGACGACGACGGTGCTGCGTACCGACGGGGAGGTCAGCAGGGACGGTCCGGAGGTGGCGTACGCGTTGCGCTGGCGGGCGTCCGACCCGGGTGACTACGACGTGCCGGTGGGCGAGGCACACCGCGGCCTGACCGCGCTGGGATCCCGCGACCGGCTCGGCGCGCCGGTGCTGGGCACGGGCTTCGTGCCGAGCAACGGTCAGCTCATCCCGGAGTTCGTCACCCGCGACTTCGCCGACCTGCCGATGCCGGCGAACGCCGCCCTGATCGCCTACCCGCCGGAGGGGGTGGAGGTGGTGCTCTACACCTACCAGGCCGAGCAGCGCGCGTGGCTGCGGATGGTGGGCCCGCAGTGGCGACACCTGCTGGCCGCGGTGCCCGGCCTCTCCCCGGACCAGGAGTACGTGCCGAACGCCGACGCGCCGCGCTCCACCCAGCTTGTCGGCTGGTACGGCGACACCGAGTACGAGGCGGTGGCCGACCTGCCCGGCGGGTTCCGGGTGCTGGCGATGACCCGGGCGGCCCGTTACCCGGTGAGCGCGGTGGCCCGCCGGGTCCGGTTCGCCCAGTGGCGCGGCGTGCCGTGCCTGGTGCTGCGGGAGGAGGCCGGTTGGTTGCGGGTGCGGCTGCGCTACCCGAACCCGGACGCGGTGGTCGCGACCGGCGCGCAGTGCCACGAACGGGGGGTCTACGAGGCGTGGGCGCCGGGTGCCGAGGTGACCGACGACCAGGTGATGGACGCCCGGTACGCGATGTGACGGTCCCGGGCGGCGGGATGCCCCGCCGCCCGGGGTGTCGAGCGGTTCAGTCGGCCAGCCGGGCCAGCTCCTCGTCGACGATCGACGGGTCGAGCTTGCGGAACACCGGCTTCGGCGTGGCCAGCGGCCGGCCCGCCTCGATCGACACCGACTCCCAGCGCGCGCCGACCGTGTAGTCCCCGGTCAGCACCGGGTACGCCGGACCGCCGTCCAGGTCGTCGACCTGCTCGATGACCGGCATCGGCGCGTGCACGCCGGTGCCACCGAGCAGCTCGTGCACCTGCTGCGCGGAGTGCGGCAGGAACGGGGTGAGCAGCGTGTTGGCGTCGCTGATCACCTGGAGGGCGACGTGCAGGATGGTGCCCATCCGGGGCTTGTCCGCCTCGGCCTTGAGCTTCCAGGGCGCCTGCTCGGAGAGGTACTTGTTGGCCTCGGCGACCACCTTCATGGCCTCGCCGATGGCCTGCTTCTGCCGGTGCCGGCCGATCAGGTCGCCGACTCCCGCGAAGCCGGCGCGGGCCACCGCGAGCAGCGCCTCGTCGGCCTCGGTGAGCCCGGCCGGGTCGACCGGCGGGATCGCCCCGAAGTTCTTCGCCGCCATCGACACGCACCTGTTGACCAGGTTGCCCCAGCCGGCGACCAGCTCGTCGTTGTTGCGGCGGAGGAACTCGGCCCAGGTGAAGTCGGTGTCGTTGCTCTCCGGGCCGGCGGCGGCGATGAAGTAGCGCAGCGCGTCGGCGTCGTAGCGCTCCAGGAAGTCGCGAACGTAGATGACCACCTTGCGGGACGAGGAGAACTTGCGCCCCTCCATGGTCAGGTATTCGCTGGAGACCACCTCGGTGGGCAGGTTGAGCCGGCCCAACTCGCCCGGCTCACCGTCGCGGGAGCCCTCGCCGGAGTATCCGGAGAGCAGCGCCGGCCAGATCACCGAGTGGAAGACGATGTTGTCCTTGCCCATGAAGTAGTAGGAGCGGGAGTCCTTGCCCTCCCCGTCGGTCGACCACCACTTACGCCACGCCTGCGGGTCGCCGGAGCGGCGGGCCCACTCGATGGAGGCGGACAGGTAGCCGATCACCGCGTCGAACCAGACGTAGATCCGCTTGTCGGACCGGTCCCGCCAGCCGTCCAGCGGGATCGGCACGCCCCACTCCAGGTCCCGGGTGATCGCCCGGGGCTGGAGGTCGTCGAGCAGGTTGCGGGAGAAGCGCAGCACGTTGGGCCGCCACCCGTCCCGGGTGTCCAGCCACTGCCGCAGCACCTCGGCCAGGGCCGGCAGGTCCAGGAAGAAGTGCTCGGTCTCGACGAACTTCGGGGTCTCCCCGTTGATCCGCGACTTCGGGTCGATCAGGTCGATCGGGTCGAGCTGGTTGCCGCAGTTGTCACACTGGTCGCCGCGCGCGCTGTCGTACCCGCAGATCGGGCAGGTGCCCTCGATGTAGCGGTCGGGCAGGGTGCGCCCGGTGGACGGCGAGATCGCGCCCATGGTGGTCTTCGGCACGATGTAGCCGTTGCGGTACATCCCCTCGAACAGCTCCTGCACCACCGCGTAGTGATTGCGGGTGGTGGTGCGGGTGAACAGGTCGTAGGAGAGGCCGAGGCCGTGCAGGTCCTCGACGATCACCCTGTTGTACCGGTCGGCCAGCTCGCGCGGGGTCACCCCGTCGGCGTCGGCCTGCACCTGGATCGGGGTGCCGTGCTCGTCGGTGCCGGAGACCATGAGCACGTCGTGGCCGGCCATCCGCATGTACCGGGCGAAGACGTCGGAGGGAACGCCGAAACCGGAGACGTGGCCGATGTGGCGGGGGCCGTTGGCGTACGGCCAGGCCACTGCCGCGAGAACGTGACTCATGAGCAGCAAGCCTAGTGACCCGGCCGGGGCGACCGCGAACCAATAGGGGGTGCCGGGCCGGCGGACCGGACCGACCACCCGCCCAATGGTCCGATTTGTCGCCGACACGCGGCTCAACTGCCCGATCCGCCCTCCCGAGCGGTGTGCAATGAACCTCGTGACTGGCAGACGAGCGGCACGGGACCGCGAGGACCGTCCCACCGGCCCGACGGTCGGCGGCGATCCCGACCCGGCCGCGCCCCGCGAAGCCGGGGTCGCGCCCCAGCCTCGGCCGGTGCCGGGCCTCGACCCGGGTTTCGCGGCGCGACCGAGCCCGGCCCCACGACCGGGCCCTGCCGCCGACCGGCCGGCGGACCAGCGGCCCGCGCCGTCCGGACGGGCGGTCGCGCCGAGGCGCGACGACCCCGCGAGTCTCGCCGCCGCACCGGCCCGGCCCACCCCCGTCCGTCCGACCCCGGCGGCGCCCGCGCCCAGCCCGGCCCGACCCGGCCCGCCGGTCCCGCCGGTCGGCGCGGAGGCCGTCGAGGTGGAGCCGACGACCGGGGCGCCGGTGGACGCGGTGCCGAGTCGGGTGCCCGTCCGGCAGCAGAGCGGCAGGCAGCGGGGCCACCCGCCCGGCGGTGACCGACCGGACGACGACGGCGCCTTCTGGGCGCCGATCGAGGAGGTGCACTGGGACGGCACCCCGGTCCGGGAGGACCCGTCGCCGGAGCGCGACCGCGGCTCACGATCGGCGGGCCGCCGCGTTCCGAGCCGTGCCGTCCCACCTCCCGATCCCCTGCCCGGGCTCGCCGCGCTTGTGGCGCTGGCCCTGGTCACGGCCTTCTTCGCCTGGGTCAGCGCCGGCCCGTTCTGGCTGGCGGTCGGGCACGCGCGGGCGGGCACCGTGGTGATCGCCGAGTGCACCGGCAGCGGGCTCACCCAGCGGTGCCGAGGGATCTTCACGGCGCAGGACGGGCGGTTCGTCGCGCACGGGGTACGGGTCAGCGGCGTGCCCGCCGGCGCGGACGCGACCGGCACACCGCTACCGGCGCGGATGACCGGCCCCGACGGCGGCACCGCGTACGCGGACACCGGGGTGGTCCAGCACCTGCGCTGGCTGCCCGGCCTGCTTGTGGTGCTGGGCTGCGTCGCCGGCATCGTGCGGTGGACCGGGTCGGCCCGGCTGCCCGGCCGCCGGCACCGCCGCTGGGCCGTGGCGGTCGCCGTCACCGGCCCGGTGCTGATCACCGTCGGCTTCCTGGCCGCCGCCTGGTGAACCCGCCGTCCGGTGCGCCGCAGCGCGGCTTCGGTCAGCTGTGCACGATCGTGTAGACGTCCCGGCGGCGCAGCGCGTACTCGGTGGCGACGTCGGTGATGGCGTCGCGGCGGGACCGGCCGCCGGCCTCCCGCTCGGCGACCGCCGCGCGCAGGGTGTCGTCGTCGGGGCGCTCCGGAGCGGTCACCGGCGCCCCGGCCACCACCAGGGTGATCTCGCCGCGCGGGTCGCCCTCGGCGGCCCACCGGGCCAACTCGCCGAGGGGACGCCGGAGCACCTCCTCGTAGGTCTTGGTGAGCTCGCGGCAGAGCGCGGCCGGACGATCCGCGCCGAACGTGTCGGCCAGGTCGGTGAGCGCCGCGCCGATCCGGTGCGGGGCCTCGAAGAAGACGAGCGTGCGCTCCTCGGCGGCGAGGGCGCGCAGCCGGGATCGGCGGGCGCCGGGGGTGCGGGGCAGGAAGCCCTCGAAGCAGAACCTGTCGCAGGGCAGCCCGGACACCGCCAGCGCGGTGGTGACGGCGCTCGGTCCGGGAGCGACGGTGACCGGCGCCCCGACGTCCAACGCGGCCCGGACCAGCCGGTAGCCGGGGTCGGAGACGCTCGGCATCCCTCCGTCGGTGACCAGGGCCACCACGTACCCGCCGAGGATCACCTCGACCAGCTCGGGCGTACGCCGCTCCTCGTTGCCCTCGAAGTAGGAGACGATGCGACCGCCGACGGTGATGTCGAGATCGCGGGCCAGCCGGGTGAGCCGGCGAGTGTCCTCGGCCGCGACGACGTCGGCGGTGCTCAGCACCTCCCGGAGTCGGGCCGAGGCGTCGGCGGGGTTGCCGAGCGGGGCACCGAGCAGGATCAGGCGCCCAGCTTCGGACATTTCACCCACGAATTCGTCTCCTTCATCGACAGCGAGTACCGGTATCGGGGACGACGGGCGCCACCGAGCACCTTGGCAGCCTACGATCGCCGGGTGACGAGTGCGTCGACTGCGCAGAGCCCGAGCGCCGATCCTGCCAAGATGGTCGAGGTGACGGGCGAGCCCAGCCCCCACCAGGAGCCGACGGCGCCGCCCGCCGGTGCGGGCGGTGCGCCCGCCCAGGTCCGACGACGGTTCGCCACCGTCGACAGCCAACTGGACCGGTTCTCCTGGGCGGCCACGGCTGTGGTCGTGGCCATCGCGGCGATCCTGCGCTTCGTCGGGCTCTCCGACATCAAGGGCAAGATCTTCGACGAGACGTACTACGCCAAGGACGGCTACGGGCTGATCAGCCGCGGCGTCGAATGGAACTACAAGGACAACGGCCCGTCGTACGTCGTGCACCCGCCGCTGGGCAAGTGGCTGATCGGCCTCGGCGAGTGGGCGTTCGGCTATCAGGACGCCGACTCGAAGGTCTCGGTCCCCGGGCACCTGATGACCACCGCGCCGGAGTTCGGCTGGCGGTTCTCGGCGGCCGTGATCGGCACGCTGTCGGTGTTGCTGCTGGTGCGCATCGGTCGGCGGATGTTCCACTCGACGGTGCTCGGCTGCGCCGCCGGCCTGCTGCTCGCCCTGGACGGCTTCCACCTGGTGCTGTCCCGGGCGGCCCTGCTCGACATCTTCCTGCTCTTCTTCGTGCTGGCCGCGTTCGGCGCGTTGGTGCTCGATCGGGACGCCCGCCGTCGCCGCTGGGCGCGGGCCCTGGACGACGGGCTCGACCCGAGTCAGCCGGGTCGGGCCGGCCGACCGCCGACCGGTTGGCGCACCTGGCCGTGGTGGCGGCTGGCCGCCGGGGTGCTGATCGGCTGCGCCTGCGCGGTGAAGTGGAGCGCACTGTATTTCGTCCCGGCCTTCGCGCTGCTCGTCGTCCTCTGGGAGGTCGGCGTCCGCCGCTCGGCGGGGGCCCGCCGGCCCTGGCGGGACGCCCTGCTCGACGAGCTGCCCTGGCTGCTGCTGGCCGGCGTGCTCATGATCGGCACCTATCTCGCCACCTGGTCGGGTTGGCTGATCACCGATGACGGCTACTACCGGCTCGCGTCCGCCTACCCGGCCGCCCACCTCAGTGACCGCCCGGTGATCGGCCCGCTGATCAACCTCTTCGAGTACCACAAGGCGGCGTACGGCTTCCACGCCCAGCTCGACGACGCGCACAAGTACCAGTCGTGGCCGTGGCAGTGGCTGCTGCTCGGCCGCCCGGTGGCGTTCCACTGGGCCGGCGACGGCACCAACTGGGCCTCGGAGATCCTGCTGCTGGGCACCCCGTTGCTCTGGTGGTCGTTCCTGCCGGCCCTGGCGGCGCTGGCCTGGCTGGGCGTGGCCCGTCGCGACTGGCGGGCCGGCGCGATCCTGCTCACCGTGGCCGCCGGGCTGCTGCCGTGGTTCTGGTTCGCCCTCGACGGCCGGACGATGTTCTCGTTCTACGCCGCGCCGGCGCTGCCCTTCCTCGTGCTGGCCGTGGTGTACGTGCTCGGCGCGCTGATCGCCCCCGCCGGGAGTGAGGTGGGCACGGTGGCGCCGTTGGTGCCCGGCGACCCGAGTTACGAGCGTCGGTTCGTGGGCGGCATCGCGGCCGGGGCGTACGTGCTGCTGGTGGCGCTCTGCTTCGCGTACTTCTACCCGATCTTCGTCGGCAAGAGCATCGCGTATTCGGACTGGTTGTCCCGAATGTGGCTCGACGGCCGGTGGATATAAGCACCGACAGGCGACGCGCCGCACAGCGCGACGGAGAAGGGCCCGCACGCCGAAGCGTGCGGGCCCTTCTGACATAGACGCGCGCCCCGATCGCCTGCCACGGGGGAAGCGGGCGATTGGGGCGCGCATGAAGAGCTTAACCACCGTGCACCACCGGCACAACGGGTCAACTTAAGTCAGATTTCCGACCGATGGCGGCCGAACCGATGCTTGCCATCGAGCAGTTGACCGAGGGTGACCTGGCGTGGACCCAGCGCACGAAGGCGGCCGACCAGCGGTGCTCGTCGACTCGGCCGGGAACGGCAGGCCGGAAACCCGCACCAACCCCAGTGATCATCCAAAGTGGATCTCACTACACTGCGGACCGTGATCAACTTCAAACGATCGGCGGCTGTCCTTCTCGGACTGTTGGCGACCACCGCGCTGGCCGGGCCGGTCCCGGCGCAGGCCGACGAGGAGCAGGTGCCCGAGCCTCCCCGGGTCGAGCTCGTGCTCGACGTCAGCGGCTCGATGCGCGCCGCCGACATCGACGGACGCAGCCGGATCTCGGTCGCCCAGCAGGCCTTCAACGAGGTGGTGGACGCCCTGCCGGAGGACACCCAGCTCGGCATCCGGGTGCTCGGCGCGACCTACCACGGCAAGGACAAGAAGGTCGGCTGCCAGGATACCCAGCAGATCGTCCCGGTCGGTCCGGTGGACCGCTCCGCGGCCAAGGCCGCGGTGGCGACGCTGCGACCGACCGGGTTCACACCTGTCGGCCTCGCACTGCGCTCGGCCGCACAGGACCTGGGCACCGGGGCCACCACCCGACGGATCGTGCTGATCACCGACGGGGAGGACACCTGCGCCCCGCCGGACCCGTGCGAGGTGGCCCGCGAGGTGGCCGCCCAGGGCACCAGCCTGGTCGTCGACACCCTCGGCCTGGCCCCCGACGAGAAGGTACGCCGGCAACTGCTCTGCATCGCCAGCGCGACCGGGGGCACCTACACCGCCGCCCAGAGCGCCGAGGAGCTGACCGGCCGGATCAAGCAGCTCGTCGAGCGGGCCGGCGCCACCAACACCCGGGCGCCGACGGTCGTCGGCGGCGCGAACGCCTGCGCCTCGGCGCCACTGCTCGCCCCCGGCGTCTACGCCGACCGGGAGGCGTTCTCCGAGCACCGCTACTACCGGGTGCCGGTACGCCCCGGGCAGGAGCTGCGGGCGTCGGTGAGCATGGCGCTGGACCGGGCGGTCAACCGGGACTACGGGGTGCTGCTGCGGGCCACCGCGGCGGACGGCCGGGAACTGGTCCGGGGCGCGGACGCCGGCAGCGGGCGAGCCGACGTGCTCTCCGCCGGGCTGCGCTGGTCCGCCACCGCCGACGACGAGGACGCACCGAGAGCCGAGGAGAGCGCCAACCCGGTCGTCGAGCCCACCACCGTCTGCCTGGTGGTGAGCAACTCGTTCGCCCCGCGACCCGGCACCGCGGCGACTCCGGGCATGCCCGTGGAGTTGACCATCGACGTGGTCGCCGCCGCGCCCACGCCCAACGGACCGGACCTCGGCCGGGGCTGGGTCCTGCTCGCCCTGCTCACCATCGCCGGGTTGCTCACCGGGCTGCTCGTCGGCCTACTCAGCCGCTGGTGGGTCGCCACCTGGAGGGAGAACTGATGCGTACCCCACTGTCGCGTTCGCTGGCGGCGCTGCTCGCCGCCGGCGGGGCCGCGCTGCTCCCGGCCGCGGCCGTCGCCGCGCCGAGCCCCTCCCCCGGAGCCACGCCGGTGAACCGGGCCGGCACGTCGTTCCTCAGCGCCACCCCGATCGCCGCCGGACAACCGGTGCGGGTGGACGCCTCGATCGGCGACCACCTCTACTGGTCGTTCCCGGCTACCGCCGGTCAGGTGCAGGAGATCAGCGCCACCGTCACCTTCCCGAAGGGGCGCAGCGGAGCATCCACCTGGACGGTCGACGTCTTCGACGGGCTGCGTCGGCGTCAGGCGTGCACGGCGGGGGCGCAGACCCCGACCGTGGACGCCGCGGCGACGAACGTGGCGCTCGGCTGCACGCTGCGCGAGGTACGGCCGTGGGCCGAGCCCTGGTCGGCCGACCCGCTGCCCGGCACGTACGTCGTCCGGCTCTCGGTGATCGACCTGCCGGAGCCGGATCTGGGCGCGCCGATCGACGTGGACCTGCTGGTCGGCACGATCGCCGATCGGGGCGCCTCGGCCGACGACGGCGAGTTGGCCGCACCGCTGGTGCCGAACACCAAGGCGGGCACGGTGCTCACCGCCGTACCCCCGGACGAGCCGGCTGCCGACGACGAGAGCGACCCGCTCGCGGACTGGTTGCCGGACCTCGGCTCGCGTTGGGTCTGGACCGGCATCGGCGGCGTGCTCGCCGCGGTGGCCGGCGTGCTGGGTTTCACGATGACCCGGCGGCCCCGGCGCCGCTGAACGACGGCCGGCCCCGCTGGTGGCCCCGCCCGACGGTGGGGCCACCAGCGGTTCAGCCGCGTCGAGGGCCGCGGGGCAGCCAGCCGATGAAACGGTCCTGGAGAGACATCACCGGGGCGGTACGCAGATCCTCCGTGGCGGCGGCGAGGCAGGAACCCAGATAGACGCTGAGCATTGCCCGGTCGCTGCCGTACTCGGCCAACAACCGGCTGCGTTTCGTCGCACAGGGCCACTCGTCACCGCACGACACGCAGCTCCAGCAGGGGGTCTTCGGGGCGTGATCATCGGCTCGCACCCCCGACCGTTCGGCACTGTCGGTCATCGCACGTCCTTCCAGATGTCCACGGGTCTGGCCAGCAGCGGTGCCCGGCCAGGGTTCGATGGTGGTCCCCCCGGAGCCATCAGAGAGGGCGATGCGCGGCCCTCCGGTGTTACATCCTTGCGGTACCTTCTCCGGTTGTGGGAGTCGGAAATTTGACTGTTGACCCGATGCGTCATTCCTACCGGCGGGTAAGCCAGCGCGATGCGTGACCTGTTGCCGGCGACGGTCGCGGTCGCCGTCGCCGGGCCGGACGACTGGGTCGGCGAGCTGCTCGCCGCCGAGCGGGCGTGCCTCAGCGAACGGGCCGTACCGACCCGTCGGAGGGACTTCACCGCCGGGCGGGTCTGCGCCCGCCGGGCACTGACCGGGCTTGGCCTGCCACCCACCGCCGTGCCGGCCGCCGCCGACCGCGCGCCGATCTGGCCGGCGGGGGTGGTCGGCAGCATCACGCACACCGACGGCTACTGCGCCGCAGCGGCGGCGCACGCCACCGACATCCGGTCCGTCGGCATGGACGCCGAGCAGCACCGCGAGATCAGCCCGGGAGTACGCCGACTCGTGCTGCTGCCCGAGGAGGAGGCCGACGTGGCGCGGCTGCCCGGCGACATCCTCTGGCCGATCGTGCTGTTCAGTGCCAAGGAGACCGTCTACAAGGTCTGGCATCCGGTCGTCGGGAACTGGTTGGATTTCCACGACGCCCGGCTCGACATCGATCCGGACGCGGGCAGGTTCACGGCCCGGATCGCGCCGGCCCGCGTGGACGAGGCCGAGGTCGACGACCCGCCGGCCTCGATAAGCGGACGTTTCGTGGTCGCCGACGGGTTGGTCCGCACCGCCGCCGTGCTGCCCCTCCGCTGACCTGCGAAGTCACCCACCGCGACGGGTGGGTCGACAGTCCATGGTGGCGCACCGCCGGGCCGTCTCCGTCCAGGCTGGCCGGAGGGACGCACCGTCGGCGCCGGTCGGCACGGTCCGGCGCGACGGCCGGGCCGTCGGCCACGCACGGTAGCGTCGATGGAGTTCTCGAACCGCACGTACCGAGGCGTCAAGGAGTACGGTGACCCACCCCCAGCCCTCCGTCGGGCCGCACCATCGCCAGCAGCCGAACGCGGCGCCCACCCATCCGTTCGCGGCGACACCGCAGCCACCGTTCTCCGGCGCCGCGTACCCGACAGCTGGCGGCGCGTTCCCGGTGACGGGCATGCCGGGTTATCCGCTCGTCCCACCCGCGACCGAGCGGACGAACGCCGCCAAGACGACGGCCGTGGTCGTCGCGGTCAGCGCGGCGGTGCTCACCCTGCTCTGCTGCGCGGGCGGCATCGTGGCGGTCGTCATCGGCACCAACCGGCCCGACCACACAAGCGCCAACGCGATCGGAGCCACCGGCTCCTGGACCTCGTAACGCCCCCACCGCCGCACGCGAAGCGGGCGAGCATCCCATTCGGATGCTCGCCCGCCTCAGTGACGATCAGGTGCCGTTGCCGGCCGGGTCAGCAGCCCGTCCAGCGCACCGGGGTGAGTCGCTCCCCGTTGCGGAATCCGACGATGGTGCCGGTGTCGGAGATGGAGCGCGCGCCGATGCCCACCCCGTCGCCGCCTCCCGGCAGCTCCCGGGAGGTGGTACCGCGCCCGACCCGGTCGCCGCCCACGACGACGCCCTTGGCGTTGACGTCATCCAACAACGGCAACTGCTGGTCGAGCGTCGTGTACGAGCCGTCCCGGAGGTTCCACCGCACCGCGACCCAGGGGCTGTCCGGCAGGTCGACGTGGCCGATCGCCCAGTGACCCGTCGCCGCGTTGACCTGGGCCGTCTGGGCGCCGGGGACCGTGAGTGCGTCGTACCGGCCGTTCGGCCGGCGGACCCAACCGGTCCAGTACCCGAATTCGCCGGCGGTGACGACGATGGTCCCGTTGTCGGTGATTCCGGTCGGCTGGGCATTGGCCGGGGCGTCGAGCACCTCGACCGTGCCCGGCCGCGCCGCCGGCCAGCGCACCGCGAAGTACTCCCCGGTGTCGGTGTCACTACCGAGGCCGACGATGTCGCCGGCCTTGTTGATGGCGGTGACGAAGAGGCCGTAGGCGGACGGCACCAGTGGCAGTTGCTCGATCCTGCCGTCGCGGTACCGCCACGGCTGGCCGCTGTTGCCCCAGCCGTTGCCGATCACGACGCCGTCCGCGTTGACGTCGACGGGGGTCGCCATGCTCGGCGCCTCGACCTCGGTGAGCCGATTCCGGTCCCAGAACAGCAGCAGGTACTGGTTGCCGCTCTCCGTCTTGCGCAGCCCGTCGCCGGCGATGTAGCGGCCGGACGGGTCGATGACGTACGCGTCGGCCCGGTAGGTGTCGGTCGGGTACGGCAGTGTGCTGATCGTGCAGGTGTCGAGGGCGGTGCCCCTGGGCGCGGCGGTCGCCGGTGCGGAGACAGCGACGCCGAGAGCGGTGGTCAGCAGGCCGGCGGCGGTGATGCCGGCCAGCGTGCGTCGAGCGGTGTGAGTCATCTTCACTCCCCGTGTGAGCCCGGCTGATCCCGGGCGCCGATTACTACTTGAGTCACCCTCGAGCGGGTCGCCCGGTTGCGGCGTGCCGGAGAAAAGACAACCAAAAAAATCCGGCTGGCCTACGGTGCCCAGGTCACGTGGCCTCTCGCCGGATTCGGGTCGTACGCCACGACTGGTGGCGGACACTCCTCTTTGTACGGCTTGTCGCACCGGCCGACTGTGACAATCGGGGCCGGCCCCGGCCTCGACCTGTCCGACATCGGGCGGGGCTGCGACGATGCGACCGGCATCAGCCCGTTCGGCAGGGGTCTGGCCGAGGCCATCACCCGGGCCATCGGCTACGACACCCCGCACGACGAGTACGTCTTCGTGACCGACACCTCGACCGTCAGGCTCACCCGCTCCTGACCCGTCCGGCCTGGCGGCCGGGCACGACCCGGCCGCCAGGCGCTACGGTTGCCGGGTCCGCGACGGAAGCACGACGAAAGATGTCACCGATGGCTGCCAACCTCGTGCGCGCCGTGCCTCGTCCGGCGGTCACCACGGTGCACCAGTCACCGTCCTCGCTGGACTATTACCTGGTCCTGCCTCGACCCGACGACCCCGACACGACAAGCGCGGTCGCGGGGCTCGTCGTCGAGGAGTTCACCCGGGAACGCGACCACGTCAGCACGGGTCTGGACAGCGCGGGCTGGACGCCGGCCGCCGGCTGGTGGAGTTCCGCGGCCCTCAGCCGAAGCATCCGCACCGACCCGGACATGGTGGCCCGGGTGCTCCCCACCTCTCGCGCCGAGGCCGAGGGGCACTACCGTGCCCTCGGTGGCGGGCAACTGCCCGACGAGACGGTGCTGCGCTCGTACTTCCTCGTCCACCAGCCGATCGCGACCGCCGCGCCGCTGCGGCTCGGCCCCGCACAGCCGCCGGACGGCTGGCACGAGCGGCGCGTCTACCGCGTCCTCTTCGCCAAGGACCTCCACCCGGACCAGGTGACGAGCCTCCGGGCGAGCTGGCGCACGCCTGTCGACGGCACGAGCGCGTCAGCCGCGAGCGGTCACCTGGAGAAGGGCGGCGACCGGTTCGGCTGGGAGCTACGGCGGGTCGGCCACACCCGCGCCTGGGCCCTCGACGTGACAGTCCTGCTGGGCGCCGCCGCCGACGACGCGGTGGGTCCGGCCCTGTCCGACCTGACGACGGTCCTGCGACGGCACGGTCTGCTACCCGTGACGACCGAGCGGTTCAGTTAGCTGTCGGCCGCCGCGTCGTACCGCCACAGTTGCGGCACCGCCCGGACGATGCCTGCCACGGACAGGATGGTCAGCACCCCTCCCACCGAAATCGCCAGGCGCGGTCCCCACGCCGCACCCGTCACACCGTGCAGGAGGTTGCCGACCTGTGGGCCGCCCATCGTGACGACGATCATCGAGCCCTCGATCCTGCCGCGCAGCGTGTCGTCGGTACTCGCCTGGCTGATGGCCCGCCGAAACATGCTGAGCACGAAGTTCACGCCACCGCCCACCAGCAGCGCCGCGACGGCGACCCAAAGCCCGGGCGCGAGCCCCAGCAGGACGACTGTCACGCCCCAGGCGACAGCCGCGGACACCATCAGCACGCCGTGCCGCCGCGCACGGGTGAACACGCCCGACACCATCCCGACCGCGAACACACCTGCCGGGTAGCTGGCGTACAGCACACCGAGCGCGAACCCACCCCCGGCCGGGCCGCCGAACTCGCGCTGGGCAAGCTCCGGGTAGAGCGCCCACGGTGCCCCGAACACCATCGCCGCCAGGTCCACCCCGATCAGCCCGACCAGCAGCGGCCGGGAGAAGAGATACCGGAAGCCGTCCAGCAGTTGGCCGACCGTCGAACGACGTGGCACGGCGCTCGCGGCAGGCGTTGGTGCCGGTGATCGCGGCGGGAGCCGGGGCAGCCGGAACACCGACCACAGGACGACCACCAGCGCCAGCGCGTCCAACAGGTACAACGCACCGAGTCCCAGCACCGGGATCAGCACCCCGGCCAGCAGCGGGCCCACGATCGACCCGGTATACCGGACCAGCGAGCTCAATCCGTTCGCGGCGGCCAGCAGATCGGCCGGCACCACGCGCGGCACCGCCGCCCCCATCGTCACCATGACCGCTCCGTAGCTGAGGCCCTGGCAGGCGACAAGTCCCATCAACACCGGCACCGATCGCAGGTCCAGCGCCGCCTGCGCCCACAGCCCCGCGTACGTCAGAGCCAGGCACCCGTGTGCGACGAGGAGCAGCCGACGCCGGTCCGTGACGTCGGCGAGGGCGCCACACCACAACGCCGAGACCACGAGCGCGGCCAGCGACACCGCCGCCGAGACGCCAACGGACGTGGACGAGCCGGTCAACGTGAACAGTTGCGTGGGGATGGCGAGCACACCGAACGAACCACCCACCGCGGCGATCAACGACGCGACCCACAGCCGCCGGTACGCGGGGATGCCCAGCGGCCGCCGGTCCACCAGATACGCGCCTGGTCGGCGTCCCCCGGCGCTGTCGGTTGCCGCCGTCGTCGTCGGCGCTCCCATGCCCCTGACCTCCGGTCGGCTCACGCCGGCTGTGCCCGGCACCGACGATGCTGGGGCTTACCCCAGGGGCAAGGTCCAGCGCGACAGGGGCCTGCCGCGTGCCGGTGGCCGAAACGGACAAACAGCGAAGGGCGAGCTCTCGATCATCCGAGAACCCGCCCTGACCTGCTGTTTCGTGGTGGAGCTGAGGGGATTTGAACCCCTGACCCCCTCGATGCGAACGAGGTGCGCTACCAGTCTGCGCCACAGCCCCCCGCCGGCGAACCGGCTTCGGTCCCACCCGGCTTACACCGGGCGGGCCGGCAGCAAGGCTAACAGGTCGCCGGCCCGTACCGCGAATCCGCCCCCGGTACGGCGCTCCACCGGGCCCGGAGATCCACTCGGCTTCCGGGAAACCGGGGCATCCGGGACGCCGCGACACCCCACCTTCCGGCAAACCGAGTCGATCAAGCCGCCGGCCGGCACGGGACGCCGAGGGTCAGGCGCCTCGGCCGGCCTCGTAGGGGCGGCCGCGTAGCCCGCCCGCCCGTCGGTACGAGACCGAGCCCCCGTTGACCGCCGCTGGGAGGTCTCCGGGGCGGTCCAGGCCCATGGCGGCTCGGCGTACCCCCTCGCGCTGGGCGGCCAGGCGGCGCTGCGCCTCCCGACGGGCCGCGGCGCGACGGGCCTGTTCGCGGCGCACCTCGGCCTGTCGGGCGGCCAGCCAGGCGGCCTCCCGGGCTCGGGCGCGGCGGCGACGGCGTCCCGCGAGGGCCCGACCGCGCAGGTGGACGACGTACACGGCCAGGAGCAGGAAGGTGACCGCGAACCCGATCCAGAAGCCGGGGCTGGCGAACAGCACGCCGATCAGCTCGACGACGTTGAGCAGCAGTAGGGCGGCGAGCACCCGGCGACGCCGGTACACGGCCGGGGTGTGCTGACGACGGGACGGCGGGCGGCGGCGGGACCGCTTCGGTGCGGGTGGCACGGCGCGCAGGCGACCGGAGCGACGGCCGGCCGGAGGCGCGGAAACCGGCGCGGTCAACGTTCCGGTAGTCGCATCCTCGCTGAGCGTGACGACGAGTGAGCGCGGCGGGTGGACCGGACGCCGTCCCGGGACAGTACGGCGTCGCCGGCGGCGCTGGAGCACCCGCGCCGTCGACTGCGCCCGCTCCGCCACCAGCCGCTCGGTGGCGTCGTACCGGCGAACCAACGCCGGGGCCAGGGCGAGCAGGCCGGCGGCGGCGAGGACGGCGAGGAGCACCGAGGTCGGCACCCTCACCCCTCCCGTCACCGAATTCGGAGCAACCGCCACCCCACCGCAGGATCTTCCACCGATCGCGCCTAGGTGCGTGGATCGTCCGGCCGGAGAGCGCTCGCCGCAACTTGCAGTTACTTGAGGTTACGGCGCGCCGACCAGGAAGCCGTCGCGCCGCGCCGATCCCGTCCGTGGGACAGCCTCTCAGCGTGCGGAGGCGCGTACCCGGTGCCAGCGGGCCAGCAGACCGCCCTCGGCGGCGATCTCCTCACTCGTCAGCGCGTATCCGATGTGGTCACGCCACGCGCCGTCGATGTGCATGTAGCGCACGTGGTACGACTCCTCGCGGAAACCCAACTTCTCCACCACCCGCCGCGACGGCCGATTCTCCGGACGGATGTTGACCTCCACCCGGTGCAGCCCACCCGGGCCGAACGCGTGGTCCACGGCGAGCGCGAGCGCCGTCGGGATCACGCCCTGGCCGGCGACCCGGGCGTCCACCCAGTAGCCGACATAGCCGGAGCAGAGCGCCCGTCGCACGATGCTGCCCACGTTGATGTGCCCGACCAGCCGGTCCCGGTCGGCCTCGCGCAGGCAGACCGCGAAGGGCATCCCGTCACCCTCGCGGGCCGAGCGCCGCTGGTCACGCAGCACCCAGCGGAACGCGGCAGGTGAGTTCAGTTCGTCCCAACCGCCGGGCAGCGACGACTCCCAGGGCGCCAACCAGGCCCGGTTGGCCCGCCGGATCTCCGACCACGGCGCCGCGTCGGAGCGCCGGTAGGGCCGCAACGACACCGGGCCGTCCGCCAGCTCCACCGGCCAGCCCGGTGCCCGCGGGGGTCCGAAGAGACTCACCCCTACAGTCTCCCGCGCGCGGCGGTGACGCGCGCAAGTGGACCCGCCAGGACCCGACAACCGTCCGGCCGGGACACCGTCACCGGCGGCGGTCCAGCAGCAGGACATCCACGGTGGACCCGGCCGCGGCCGTGTTGACCCGCTCACCGAGCACGAGCAGACCGTTCGCCTCGGCCAGCCCGGAGAGGGTGAACGGCCCACCGCTGAGCGGCTGCACCGTGTATCCGCCCCCGCGCCGCTCGGCGACGTGCGCCGGCCGGAACTCACGCAGCCCCGCCGGGGACGACACGGTCTCCAGCAGGTGCGCCCGCACGCTGGGGCGGAAAACCGGCTCGGCGCCGGCGAGCAGTTGGATGGCGGGACGGGCCAGCACCTCGAACCCGATCAACGCGGCACCCGGGTCGCCGGGCAGGCAGACCACCGGCACCTCCTCGGCGCCGACCGTGCCGAACCCGAGCGCGGTGCCGGGATAGAGCGCCACGTCGGTGAACGTGACCGGCCCGACCCGGCCACCCTCGCGGCGGGACAGGATCCGGCGCACCATGTCTCCGGGGCCGGTGCCGGTGCCCCCGGTGGTGATGATGAGGTCGGCGCGCAGGGTCTGGTCCTCCAGCAGCCCGCGCAGCCCCTCCGGGTCGTCGTCGCAGATCCCCACCCGGTACGCCAGTGCGCCCACCTCGGCCGCCGCCGCGGTCAGCGCGTGCGAGTTGGCGTCCACCACCTGCCCCGGCTGACTGCCCCGACCCACGTCGACAAGTTCGTCGCCGGTGGCCACGATGACCACCCGTGGGCTGGGCCGGACCACCACGTGCCCGATGCCGGTGGCGGCGAAGACCGCGACCAGGGCCGGGGAGACGTACGTGCCGGCGCGGGCGAGCAGGGTGCCGGCGGGCAGTTCCGCACCGGCGCGGCGGACCCCGTACCCCCGCTTGGGGGTGCGGAAGATCTCCACCGCGGCCATGCCCTGGTCGGTCCACTCGACCGGGACCACCACGTCGGCGGCGACCGGCAGCGGCGCCCCGGCGGCCACCGAGAAGCACGAGCCGGGGGTAAGTCGCACCGGCCGCCAGCTCGCCGCCCCCAGATCGCCGACGACGTTGAGCCGGATGGTCCGCCCGCCGGGTGTGCCGGAGGGGGCCGGGACGTAACTCGGGCCCCGGCCCCCTCCGGAAATGTCCTCCCAGCGGGCCGCGTAACCGTCCACGGCAGCCTGGTCGAAGGCCGGGAAGGCGTGCGGCGCGACGACGTCCTCGGCGAGGACGTTGCCGTGCGCCTGGGTGAGGTCGAGGTCGAGTGGCGGCAGCGCGCGCAACCTGCGCAGCACGCTGCCCAGGTAGTCGGCGAGCGGCGTCAACTCGTTCGCGGCCGCCTCGGCGTCGGCCGTCGCGGTCATGTACCAGATCCGCCTGCCGCGTCGGCCTTGACGAAGTCGGCCAGCCAGGAGCGGAACTCGGCGCCCAGATCCTCGCGCTCGGCGGCGATCTGCACCACCGTCTGGAGGTAGCCCAGCGGCATGCCGGTGTCGTAACGGGTGCCGCGGTAGACGATCGCGTGCACCGGAGTGCCCTCGGTGCGCAGCAGCTCCATCGCGTCGGTCAGCTGGATCTCGCCGCCACTGCCCGGCTTGGTCCGCCGGATCGCGTCGAAGATCTTGCCCGGCAGCACGTACCGGCCGAGCACCGCGAGGTTGCTCGGGGCGTCCTCGGGCTGCGGCTTCTCCACCATCCCGGTCACCCTGACGACCTCACCGATGTCGGTCAGCTCCGTCTCGGCCGGTTCGACGGAGGCGATGCCGTACCGCTTGGTCTCGGACGGGTCGACCTCGAAGAAGGCGAGCACCACACCGCCGGTGCGGGCCTGCAGCTCCAGCATCGCCGGCAGCAGCGGCTCCGACGGCTTGACGAACTCGTCGCCGAGCAGCACCGCGAAGGGCTGGTCGCCGACGTGCGACTCGGCGTACCCGATGGCGTGGCCGAGCCCGAGCTGCTCGGGCTGCCGCACGGTGTAGATCTCGGCCAGCTCGCTGGGCCGCCGTACGGCGGCCAACCGCTCGGCGTCGCCCTTCTCCTCCAACCTGGTCTCCAGGTCCGGGCGACGGTCGAAGTGGTCCACCATCGATGTCTTACCCCGACCGGTGATCAGCAACACGTCACCGATGCCGGCCTGGGTGGCCTCTTCGACGATGTACTGCAGAACCGGCCGGTCCACCACCGGCAGCAACTCCTTGGGCACCGCCTTGGTGGCTGGCAGGAACCGGGTGGCCAGTCCGGCGGCCGGGATGACGGCCTTGACCGCCAGGGGACGGCCGGTTGCGGCGGCCGCCGATGAGGGGTTCGCTGAGTGCTCCGACATGCCGCGAGACTATCGGCCACGGCTCTGCCGCGGCGGGTGTGGCCCAGAAGACGCGCCGCCACCCGGCCCCGGCCGGGCGGCATCCGGGCCGGCGCGGGCCGCATCAGCGTCGATGCCCGCCGGGTCGTCGGCCGGATCCGGCCGTGCGTGCGGCGGCAACCCGTCCGGTACGCCCACCGCCGGCTCCGACCGGGCGGGCCCGCCCGGCTCCCGGTTGACGGGCACGGGCTGGCCGGCGCGCGGCAGCCCGTCGGGTGGGCTCACGGCACCCGCGAGCACCGGTATCTCCCGGGTGGCCACGTCCGGGCGTACCTCGGCGACGCGGTAGGTGTCGCGGCCGGCCGCCTTGGCCGCGTAGAGCGCGTCGTCGGCGGCCTCCAGCACCTCCCGCCCGGTGCTGCCGTTGTCCGGGTAGACGGCGATGCCCACCGAGACGGTCACCACGACCGGCCCGGCGTACGCCTCGACGGCGATCGGCGTATCGCGGACCGCCGCGCCGAGCCGCTCGGCCACGATCGCCGCGCCCCGCGCGTCGGTCTCCGGCAGCAGCAGCACGAACTCCTCACCGCCCTGCCGGAACGCGAGGTCGACCTCACGGATCTCGCCGCGCACCCGCCTGGCGAACTCGGCGAGCACGGTGTCCCCGGCGGCGTGCCCGTAGGTGTCGTTGACGTCCTTGAACCGGTCGAGGTCCAGGGCGAGGACGCTGAGCATCCGCCCGAAGCGGCTGGCCCGTTCCACCTCACGCCGGATCGACTCGCGCAGGTAGCGGTAGTTCCACAGCCCGGTGAGCGGGTCGGTGAGGGAGAGCCGTTGGGCCTCCTCGTGCACCCGGACGTTGTCGACCGCCACCGCCGCGTGTCCGGCGAAGGTGCGCAGGGTGGCCAGGTCGTCGTCGTCGAACTCGTCGGCGCCCAGGCGGTCGTAGAGAGCCAGCACGCCGAGCGCCGCCGCCGAGCCGGCCTCGTCGGCCGGGCCGGAGGATCCGCTGAGGGTGGCCGCGGTCGAGCCCGGGGTGGCGAACGGGACCGCGACGTACGTGCGGCAGCGCGGCTCGATGGACGGGGTGTCGGTCGGCTCCGCCCTGCCCCGCTGTGGCTCCCCGGTGGCGGCGACGGCGCCGACCACCCCGACCCCGACCGGCACCCGGAGCGTGGACGGCCCGTCCGCGTCCGCCGCCGGCCAGCGCCCGTCCAACCCCTCGGTGCACTGTGCGACGAGCATCCCGCCGGTCTCCACGAGCAGCACGGCGCCGGCCCGCGCGCCGGTGGCGCCGATGGCGCTGTGCAGGATCACCCGCAGGATGCGTTGCAGGTCGTGCGTGCTGGCCAGGGTGTCGCCGAGCACCGCGAGGTGACCGCGGAGCTGGTCGCGGTTGCTGGTCAGCGCCGCGACGTAGGCCCCGGTCTCCCGGGTCATCCGGTTGAACGCGGCGGCCAGCCGGCCCAACTCGTCGCGGCTGCGGACCGGAACCCGGGCGGTCAGGTCGCCGTGGGCCACCCGGTCGACCGCGCCGGCCAACTCCATCAGCGGTCGGGTGGTCATCCGGGCCAGCCGCCAGGCGGTCAGCACGGCGAGCAACGCGGCCACCACGACCACCCCGATCAACGTGGCGTGCAGCCCCGCCGGGCGCTCACTGGGCACGGAGACCACGAGCGGCAGTGGCTGCGCGTCGGACGGCCCGATCCTGCGCACGTACCGGCCCTGGCTGGTCTCGGTCACCCGCTCACCCTTGACGGTGCTGGCGGCGGCCAGCACCGCGTCGCGTACCTCGCGGGATTCGGTCGTGTGGGTGACCCGGGCGGCGCTGGCTCCGCTGTCGAGCAGGGTGACCGCCACCCCGGTCACCGCCGCCAGCCGGGCCACGAAGGCCGGGTCGACAAGGTGCGCGGCGGTCACCGTGCCCAGCGGCGCGCCGGCGCGGTCGTGCAGGTCGACGTGGGCGGCGAGCGCGCGGACCGGGTTTGTCACATCCGTGGTCGGGCCGCCGGAGCAGTCCCGCCACGGTGTCGACGGCGCACCGGGCGAGACATAGGTGACCTGGCCGTGCACATCGGTGATCAGCACCGCGGCGACCAGGCCCCGGCCGATCAGTTGGGCGGCGGCGACGGCCGGATCCGCGCTGAGGGCCACCACGTCGGCGGTGGCGCGGAGCTGCTGGCACAGCGCGTCGACCGAGGTCCGCACGGTGGACGCCGCCACCGCCAGGCGCTCGGTGGAGCGGCTGCGGTCGACGGCGCTGACGGTGGAGGCGACGAAGAGCGCGCCGAGCAGGACCGGGCCGAGCACCACCACGAGGAAGGCTGCCGTCAACCGTCCGCGTAGCGTCACTCGGTCCCCCCGGAAGTTCCGCCTCCGTTGCTTGCGATGCTGACACAGTGCAACCGTGAGTGAGGCGTTGCGTCAGGAGTGTTGCGTGGCGGAATTTTCTGATGAAGCGGAAGTGACACGTGGGGCCAAGCGCGACGCCCGCGTCGAGGTGCTCGCCCGCCGCCGGTCACTGAGCGACCCCACCCGGGCCGTCGCCGCCGGGCGCGTGCAGGCCGAGCTGGTCACACTTGTCCGCCGGCTGCGCCCGCGCCGGATGACGGCGTACGTGCCGGTCGGCTCCGAACCGGGCGGCGCGGACCTGCCGGAGGTGCTGCGAGCTGCCCTTGCGGCCGATGCCGAGCTGCTGCTGCCGGTCCTCCTCCCCGACCTGGATCTGGACTGGGCGGCATATACCGGGCCGGAGGCCTTGATCGCCGCCGGTCGGGGTATCCGAGAGCCGGACGGTGTCCGTCTCGGGGTGACCGCCGTGGCGGGGGCGGACCTGGTGCTCGTACCGGCTCTCGCGGTCGACCGCCTCGGTCGGCGGCTCGGACGCGGCGGCGGCTCGTACGACCGGGCCCTCGCCCGGGTGCCCGAGACGACGCTGACGGTGGTGCCCCTGCACGACGGCGAGCTGGTCGAGGCGCTGCCGGCGGAGCCGCACGACCGTCGTGTCCGCGCGGTCGTCACCCCCGCCGGCGGGGTGCGTACGCTTGACGCCGGCCCGGGTACGCCGCATGATGTCGCGCCCCACACGTCCGCTGGACGAACCCGGGGCGAATGACGCACCATTGGCACTCGAATAGGTCGAGTGCCAACTGGCTGAGCCCAGATCCGGAGGAGAACGTGCCCACGTACCAGTACGCCTGCACCACGTGCGGTCACCAGCTCGAGGCGGTGCAGTCCTTCTCTGACGAGCCGCTGACCGAGTGCCCGGCGTGTCAGGGGCGGCTGCGCAAGGTCTTCAACTCGGTCGGCATCGTCTTCAAGGGTTCGGGCTTCTACCGCACCGACTCGCGCGCGTCCGGCTCCGAGGTGTCGGCCGGCGGCACAGGCGGCAAGCCGGGGAAGTCCGACTCGTCGTCCTCGGGTGCGGACTCCGGGTCGTCGGGCTCGTCCTCGTCGGGTTCGTCCTCGTCGTCGGGCTCGTCGTCCTCCGGGTCGTCGGGCTCGTCGTCGTCCGGGTCGGGTTCGTCCGGGTCGGGCTCGTCCTCGTCCGGCGGGTCGAGCGGCGGCAAGGCACCGGCGGCCAGCTCCGCGTCCTGATCCGCCAGCGCCGACTCGCTCGGCGACCGGTGATCCCCTCGAATTCACGGAAGTCGGCCTGTCCAGCTTGACCGGACACCCCGGCCTCCGTGAACCCGAGTCGATCAGCAGACCGCGCGGCTCGGCCCTTTCGCCCGCCCAGGGCGGGTGTCAACGCCCCTGGCCGGCCGAAGACGGTTTTAGCAGATCGGGCGGGCATTCGGGCGTTGTCCACAGGCCGTCCGGTTATCCACAGGCGCCGGCGAACGGCCGCCCGACCAGGGCCTGCGCCGCCTAGTCTGCCGCCCACGGGTCGTCACCACGACACCCGTGGGCGGGAGGCGACAGAGGCGATGGGCGATCCAGACTCCGCGCGGGCGTTGCGTCCGCTGCGCCGACCCACCCTGCCCGGCGGGCCTACCCTGCTCCGGGCCGGTCTGGTCGCCGCCCTGCTCGGCCTGGCCGCCACCGTCCTACACACGCCGACCGGCTGCCCGCCGGCCACCGCGCCGGCCACCGCGGGACCGACGGGAGCCGCACCCACGTCCGGGCCGGCCGCCGCTCCCGCCGCGGGGCCGACGAGAGCCGCCGCCACGTCCGGACCGGCCGCCGACGGCAGCCCGATCACCCACGGCACACCGGACGACGGCGAGGCCGGCCCCGCCGCCGCCGGCGCAACGGCCGGTCCATCGCCATCGAGCACCACCACCGGGAGCGGCGCGGCGGGTCCGCTGCCGCTGCCGAGCGGCGCTGTCGGGGTGCCGGTCCGGTTGGCCGAGCCGGCCGCCCTGGCGGTGGTCCGTCCAGGAGCCCGGGTCGATCTGCTCGCGGCGGCACCGGGCGGGGCGAGCACGGAAGCGGCGTTGCTCGCGCCCGCGGCGCTGGTGCTCGACGTGCTGGGCGCCGACACGACCGACGGGTCCTCGGCGCTCTATCTCGCGCTCCGCCCGGACCAGGCGAAACGCACGGTCGGGCTGCCGGAGGGCACCCGCTTCGCGATCGTCGTGCGCGACTGAACAGCGACGGAAGCGGGCCGCGCGGCGTCAGTCCCCGTGCGGAAGGCGTTCGGCGGGCCGCGCGGCGTCAGTCCCAGTGCGGAGGGCGTTCGGCGAGCAGCCAGTCGTCGTTGCCACGCGCCCGCTCGCCCCAGCCCCGGTCGGTGTCGTCGGAGGTCTGCTCGGGCAGCACCACGAAGTCTTCGCTCAGGTCGACGGTGCGGTCGTCGTCGGGCGCGGCCGGGGTGCCGGGGTCCATGGTGCTCACGAGCGGCAAGACTAGCGCAGCGGACGGGCTGCGGACGGGCAGCGGACCGGTCACCGACGTCGGCGCGTCACGCAGAAGCGGACGGGCCGCCGGCCGCGTTGGTAGCGTCGGACGGCGTGACGACCCCCAGCGGTGGCAGCGCCCCGGACGACTACTGGCGACGGCCCGACACCGGTGACGAATCGGTGGCGCAGCAACCCCTCGCCCCGTCCGCGAACACCCCCGCGAGCGGCTATGCCGGCCCGCCGCCGAGCGTGCCGCCGCCGACCGGTTGGCGTCCACCCGTTCATCTGCGGCCGGCGCCACCACGACGGCTGCCGCCGCAGGACATGGCCGAGCTGGACATGGCTGAGCAGCGCTCGCAGCGGGTCACCTACGGCTTCGGTGTGGCGGCCGGCGTGGTGCTCGTGGTCGTGGTCTGCCTGCTCTGCTCGCGAATCATCTTCTGACGAGCGGTCAGAGGGTGGTGCCCCAGACGGCCTCGGCGCCGCTGTGGCCGGTCAGGTAGACGTAGACCAGGGCGGCGATGGACAGCGCCACGACCGCCACCGCCAGCACGTGGGTGACAAGCGCCGGCAGCCGCGGCACCCGGGGATGCCCACTTGTCGCCACCAGCAGCAGGATGGCCGCGATCCCGAGCGGCACCACGATCCGGAACAGGATGTCGCCGTAGCGGGAGTGGTCGAAGATCTTGTCGAGGATCGGTCCCTGGAAACCCCGGGCGACAAGCGCGTCGGTGAACACCTCACCCGACTTGACGGCCACGAACGCGGTCACCGGCGCCGCCACGGCGAGGAGGCCCAGGGCCCAGTCCAGCCGGTGCCGCCACCGTGGCAGCCCCACGTACGCCATGGCCAGCACCGCCAGCAGCGGCACGAACACGACGACCGCGTGGACCACCAGGACGTGTCCCGGTAGACCGAGGATCTCCTCGAACATCGAACCCTCCAGGTGGATCATGGTCAGGAGAGGGCCAGCGTACGGTCCGCCGGCCGTCCCGAGGCTCTCGACCGGTCACACGCGCGCCGCGTCGATCGGGTTCACCGTCGCGGACCGTGGAACCGATCTTGCCGGGCTGTGTCGGTGACCACCCGGACCGGGCGACGGTTGTCGATGCTGGTCGCGCGTGCTGTCATTGGCTCATGTCCGCTGCCGAGGAGCTGCTGCGATCGAAGGGCCTGCGTGTCACGCGGCCCCGCCTCGCGGTGCTCGACGTGCTGGCCGGCGGCGGCCACCTGGAGGTCGACGAGATCAGCCGGCGCGTCCGGGAACGCCTCGACTCGGTCTCCACCCAGGCGGTGTACGACGTGCTGGGCGCGCTGTCCCGGGCCGGATTGTCCCGCCGGATCGAGCCGGCCGGCGGTCCCGCCCGCTACGAGGCACGTGTCGGCGACAACCACCATCACGTGGTCTGCCGGGGCTGCGGCGAGATCGCCGACATCGACTGCGCGGTGGGCAGCGCACCGTGTCTGGAGCCCAACGTGTCGCACGGGTTCGAGGTGGACGAGGCGGAGGTGACCTTCTGGGGTCTCTGCCCGGGCTGCCGGGCGCGCCGCTCCGCCGACGTGTGACCCGGCGGCATCGACGGGACGTGTCCGACGCGGTCGGCCCACGCGTGGCACTCTTGGGCGGTGGACTCCGATGACCTCGGCCTCTTCGGTCCAGGTTCGGTCACGTGGAAGGTGCACGAGGAGCCGATCCTGATCGTCGCCGGCCTGCGCTCGCTCTACCTCCAGGCGTTGCACCCCCGGGCGATGGCCGGGGTCGCGCAGAACAGCAACTACCGCACCGACGCCTGGGGCCGCCTGCTCCGCACGGCCACCTACGTCGCGACCACCGTCTACGGGACCACGGCCGAGGCGGAGGCGGCCGGAGCCCGGCTCCGCCGGCTGCACGACCGGCTGCGGGCCACCGACCCGCACACCGGCGAGGAGTTCCGGATCGACGAGCCGGAGCTGCTGCGCTGGGTGCATGTCACCGAGGTCGAGTCGTTCCTCAGCACGGCTCGACGGGCCGGTCTGCCGCTCACCGACGACGAGGTGGACGGCTACTACACCGAGCAGCGTCGCTCGGCCGCCCTGGTCGGTCTGGATCCGGCCACCGTGCCGGGCACCGCGGCCGAGGTCGCCGACTACTACCGCGCCGTACGGCCGCAGTTGCGGATGACCAGGGAGGCCGCCGAGACGGCGCTCTTCCTCACCGCCCCGCCGCTGCCGTGGAAGCTCAGCCTGCCGGCCCGGTTGGGGCTCACCCTCGGCCCGCCACGGTGGGCGTACCTGGGGATCGCCGGCACCGCCTTCGCGCTGCTGCCGGCCTGGGCGCACCGCATGTACGGCGGGCTCGGTCTGCCCACCACCGCGGTGTCGGCGGACCTGACCGTGCGCGCGCTGCGGCTCGCGTTCGCCGCCGTGCCCCGTCGCTATCTGGAGGGCCCGTTGATCCAGGCCGCCAAGGAGCGAGCCGCGCGGCACGCCGCCACCCCGCTGGCCGGCTGACCCGCCGCCGCCACCGGAGGTCAGCCGTCGGCGTGCCGGTCCATGGCCGCCCACGGCTCCTTGCCCGGCACCTGCGCCCCGGTCGGGCAGTGCCGCCGGAAGTCGCACCACCCACAGCGCGGGCCGGGTGCCACCGGGAACGTCTCGTCCGCGTCGGCGCCGTCCGCGACCGCCCGTTCGGCGGCCATGATGTCGCGGGCCGTCTCCTCCGCGCGGGTCAACTGCCGGGCCAGCGATTCGACTGTGTGGTCGTGGCCGGCGACCGTGCCGGTCGGCAGGTGGTGCAGCTCCACCCGGCGGCACGGCCGGCGGAACACCCGCTCGGCCGCGTACGCGTAGAGGGCCAACGCCTGTGAACCCCGCGCGTCGTCGGCGTCCAGCCCGGTGCGACCGGTCTTGTAGTCGACGATGACCAGCTCGGGCCCGTCCGGCCCGGGACGCGAGTCGATCCGGTCGGCGCGACCGTTGAAGGCCAGCACGGCGGTCTTGACCGCCACCACCCGCTCCACGCCGAGCGGGTCGGAGTCGGCCTCAAGCGTTTCGACGTACGCCTCCAACCAGCCCAACGCCCGCCGGTAGGCGGCCCGCTCCTGCTCGTCGTCGCGGTAACCCTCGCGGACCCAGGTGCCCTTGAGCAGGGTGGCCAGGGCTTCGGGGCGACGCCGGTCGGCGGGCAGCGCATACCAGTTTTTCAGGGCGGTGTGCACGCTGGCGCCGAGCGAGTTGTGCGCCCACGGCGGACCCTTGGGCGGGGCCGGCCGGTCGACGTAGGAGTAGCGGTAGCGGCGCGGGCAGTCCGCGTACGCGCCGAGTCTGCTCGGTGTGCAGACGAACAGGCGCTCCGGCATGCCTTCGAAGCCAAGCTGCTCGGCATCGCCGGCGCGCTGTCGGGGAGCCCGGCCACCGGCCGCCGGCCGTCCCGCTGAGGAGGATCGTCGCACGCCTGCGATCCTGCCACCCACCACCGACACCTGGCGTACGCCGGTCAGGTCATGTTGACGTACTGCGTGACGAAGGCGAACACCGCGTCGGCGATGAGCTGGACGGCGATCGCGGCCAGCAGCAGGCCGGCGATCCTGGTCAGCACCTCGATGCCACCCGGCCGGAGGATCTTCACGATGCCGCCGGAGAAGCGGAGGACGATCCAGACCGCAAGCATCACGGCGAGGATCGCCACGGCGATGGCCGTGAAGTCGCCCCACCCGTCGGCCTGTTGGACGAAGAGCATTGTCGCCACGATGGCGCCCGGACCGGCCAGCAGCGGGGTGCCGAGCGGCACCAGGGCGATGTTCGAGGTGGCGTCCGAGCTCGGGCCGTCGGTCTTCCCGGTGAGCAGCTCCAGGGCGACGAGCACGAGCAGCAGCCCACCGGCCGCCTGCAACGCCGGCAGGTCGACGTGCAGATAGTCCAGCAGGGTCTGCCCCGCCACCGCGAAGACCACGATCACGCCCAGTGCCAGCGTGACGGCCTGCCAGGCGGCCCGGTTGCGGTCACGGGCGGGCAGCGGGCCGGTCAACGCCAGGAAGATCGGCATCATGCCCGGCGGGTCGGTGATCACCAGCAGGGTCACGAAGACCTCGCCGAACAGCTTCAGATCCACGTGATCAACCTAGCCGCGGCGCAGTGGGCGAAATACCCGGATCACCCCGAAGCGACCTCGGTCACCCCGGCGGTAACGATCCGCTCGTACGCGTCGACGCTCGTGCTGAAGGCGCCGAGCGTGACGGTCTTGTGGGTGCCGTGGAAATCCGAGGAGCCGGTGACGAACAGGCCCAACTCGGCGGCAAGCGTCCGCACGTGCTCCCGTTCGGCCGGGCTGTGGTCCTCGTGGTCGGCCTCGAGCCCGGCCAGCCCCGCGACGGCCAACTCGGCGATCAACTCGTCGGGCACCACCCGCCCGCGCCGAGTGGCCCGGGGGTGGGCGAAGACCGGCACGCCGCCGGCCGACCGGACCAGGCGGATCGCCCGGAACACGTCGATGTCGTCCTTCGGCAGCCGGTAGCGTTCGCCCAGCCAGTCCGGGCCGAACGCCTCGCGGGTGCTGCCGACGAGGCCGGCCCGGATCAGCGCCTGCGCGATGTGCGGGCGGCCCACGGTGCCCCCGTCTGCACCGGCCAGGATGTCCGGCCAGCTCACGTCGATGCCGTCGGCGCGCAGCAGCTCGACGATCCGTTCGCCGCGCTCCTCCCGGGCGGCCCGCACCCGGCCCAGCTCGGCGGCCAGTTCCGGGTGGTCCGGGTCGAACAGGTACGCGAGCAGGTGCAGCGGCACCGCCGGCCGGGTCCCGGACCATCGACAGGACAGCTCCGCCCCGCGGATCAGGCGTAGTCCCGGCGGCAGCGCGTCCACGGCCGGCGCCCAGCCGGCGGTGGTGTCGTGGTCGGTGATCGCCAGCACGTCGAGTCCCGCCTCGGCGGCGGCCCGTACCAGCTCGGCCGGGGGCAGCGTGCCGTCGCTCGCCGTCGAGTGGGTGTGCAGGTCGATGCGCGGGGCGGAGCCGGTACGCGAGGTCACCGCCCGACGCTACCGAGGAACAACCGAGCCCGACTCACGGAGGTCACCCCGACCGCGTGGCTCAGAGGCCGGCCACCAGGACCGGCCGGTCCCCGGCCGGCACGCCGGGAACCGCGGCCGGGCTCGCGGGTTGGCCGGCCCGCACCCGGTGGACGTCGACCTGGACCAGCTCGCCGGCGGCGTCGAGGTAGGAGGCGTGGGACGCGTCGGTCCAGACGACCGTGCCGGTCATCGGTGGCCCGGCCGAAACGGCGGTCGGGCTCGACCTGAGCCGCCGCAGGTCGATCAGCAGCGCCTGACCGGCCTTGCCGATCCGCCCGTTCACCAGCAGCCACCGCCCGTCGGCGGAGATGCCGCCGACGCCGTCCTGGCTGAGGTCCGGTCCGCAACCGGTCTCGACCGGGCGCAGGCCGCGGGTCGGGTCGAGCAGCGCCAGGCAGGTCCCGCCCGCGGCGGTGGAGATCTGCCCGACGAGCCGCCCGTCGGGCAGCCCTCCGTAGAAGTTGAGGGTCTCCTGGTCGACGGCCTCGGTCAACGGCCCCGCGCCGGGCCGCCAGAGGGCGTGGCCGGCGTCCGCCGGGTCAGGTCGGACCAGCACGCTGTCGCCGACGAACCGGACGGGCACCGCGCCGGCGGGCGCCGGGGTACGCGCCGCACCGATGAGCTGACCGCCGACCACACCCGCCACCAGCAGATCGTTGCCGTCCCGCCAGGCGACCTGACGGCTGTCCGGGGCCAGGACGATCGAACCCGCCCCGGCCAGCAGCACCTGCGCCAGGCCGTCGTTCTGCACCACGCGCAGGGAGCGGCCCGAGTTGGTCTGCGTACTGATCACCAACCAACCGCCGCCGCCGGGCAGGAGCTGGGCGTGTTCGGCCGCCCCGACGTCGGGCAGCACCAGCCGTCGTCCGTCGACGCCGACCAGGGTCTCGGTCCCGAGCAGAGCCGCCGACGGTCCGGGCGAGGGATCGGCGCCGGGAACGCTCGCCGTCGGGATCGGCCGACCGGACGGGTCCGGGTCGCCGATCACCACGATGGGCGCCCCGTCGCGTCCGGTCTCGGCACCGAGCTGTGCCATGCCGGCGCTGAGCACGACTGTGGCGACCGCCCCGACGGCGAGACCGGCGGCGGTGCGCCGACGCCGGATCCGGTTCGCGCGGCGGATGGCCTGGCCCGCCGGGTCGACGCCCAGCGGGCGGGCAACGGCGACCTGGTGCGAGAGGGTCTCCCGCACCGCACCTTCGAGTTCGTCAGGCCGCACCTGATAAGAACGCCGCGGGCCGTCCGTCAGGTTGTCGGGCCGGCCTGGCAATGCGCTCACTGCTGCTCCCCGGGGCCGGTGCCGACGGGCACGGGCGCCGGGGCGGAGGGGAGCACAACCTGCGGGCCGATCGGCTGCGGCGCGGCCGGACGGGGGGTGGCCGGGCGGGGCACGGGTCGGCCGGACGCCTGCCGGGCCCCGAGCGTGGCGGCGGCATCGGCGGCCGGGACCGCCCCGGTCGGGACGCCCGAGCCGCCGGACCGGGCGGCACCGGTAGTGACCGACCGACCGGCGGCACCGGCAGTGGCCGGGCGGCCAGCGGCACCGGCTGTCGCCGGCCGACCGGCATTGCCGGCAGTGGCCGGCCGACCGGCATTGCCGGCTGCGGCGGTGAGGTCCGGTGCGGCGGGGCCCATTCGACGGCGCAGCGTGGCCAGCGCCCGGGACGCCTGACTCTTCACCGTGCCCGGTGAGATGTTCAGCATCGCGGCGGTCTGCGCCTCCGACATGTCCTCGTAGTAGCGCAGCACCAGCACCGCCCGCTGCCGGGTGGGCAACTCCCGCAGGTGCCGCCAGAGCAGGTCCCGGTCGAGTTGCTGCGCGATCTCGTCGACACCGGCCCGTTCCGGCAGCACCTCGGTGGGGCGTTCACCGTGCCAGCGTCGCCGCCACCAACTGGTCGACGTGTTGACCATCACACGCCGGGCGTACGACTCGACGGCCTCGATCCCCCCGAGCCGCTTCCACGCGAGGTAGGTCTTGGTCAGCGCGGTCTGGAGCAGATCCTCGGCCGTGGCCCAGTCTCCGGTGAGCAGATATGCGGTGCGCAGGAGCGCGGCGGAGCGGGCCGCGACGAACTCGCGGAACTGCTCCTCCAACGGGTCCCTGCTGCCCACCGCCCACCTCCACGCCCCAGCCGTCCTGGCAGAGTGCCACGTCAGAGGCGTTCCGGTCCACGGCGAAAGGTGCGCACTTGCTCCGATGTTCGGTCGGAAACCTTCACGCCCCGTCGTCGGCCTTGGCCTCGTCGGCCTCCTTGCCGAGCCGTGCCTCGACTGCCTGCGGCTCGTACATCTCCTCGACCACACGCAGGTAGAGCTCGTTCGGGTTGGGCAGGTTCTTGACCTCGCGGAGCGCCTGCTCCTGGCCGGCGGACTCCAGCACGAAGGTGCCGTAGTTGAGGGCACGCCCCGTCGGCGTCTGCTCGTACTTCATGTCGGTGACCCGGACCAGTGGCATCATCGCCACCTTGCGGGTGACGATGCCGTTGACCACCATGACCCGCTTGTTGGTCAGGATGAAGCGGTCATACCACCAGTCGGCGACCTTCCACGCCACCCACCCCATGACGGCGAACCAGAGCAGCACGGCGATGGTGGTCAACGCGCCCACGTCGTTACCGGCGAGGAAGCCGGAGAGGTAGCCGAGCACGAAGGTCGCCGCGACGCCGATGAGAAGCGGGTTGGTGAGGTGGATCCAGTGCCGCTTCCACTCACCCCGGTAGCGCTCGGTGGGGAAGAGGTAGCGGGCGACGAGTGAGCTGGGCTCGTCCTCCAGGGGCAGCACCCGCCGAGGAGTCGCGCCTGTCGCGTCGGCGCGCAACCCGGCCAGCTCGTCCTCGGAGATCTGCGGCTGCTGGTAGCCGGCCTCCGGGTCGCGCATCCACGTTCGACCCGAACGACCCTGGCCGGCATAGCCGGGCCCGTCGCCATAGCCGACGTCGTCCGAAAGGGACGGACCGTCGGACAGGCCGGGACCGGCCCCGTAGTCCGGGCCGTCATCAGGCCCGATCCGTGGGATCGGCTCGGTGTCTCGCTCGCGACGTTCCCGGTCGGGGTCGTCCGGGTCGAAGGGTGGACCGGAAGGGCTGCCCATCGGCGGTTAAGCGACGAGGCTGGTGAAGAAGTCGCCGAACCCCTGGGCGATATCCATGATCCCGCCGCCGAGCGACTTGAACACGTCCGCCGCAGAGTTTGGCCGGTAGGCGACGAAGAAGATCAAGAATGCGATTCCGGCCCAGGTGAGGACCTTCTTGACCATGGCGGGCCATCCTCTCGCGCGGCGCCGGGTCCCATTACCGCAGCGGCACCCAGAGTATCAGTGTGGTGTCGTACAGTGAAGATCTGCGTCCGTTCTCCGTCAATCCGAAAGGCTTGTCAAGCCCTGCCGGGTAGGTACGGAGACGGTGCGCCGTACACGAGCTCGGGCGGAGTCCACTCGGTCAGGTCGTGCAACACGACCTCTTCCGCGAGGAGATGACCCGCACTCGCCGGCCAGGCTATCGCATGGAGCCACATTCCCCGAGCTTCGCCGGCGTACGCGCTTCGATCCGTCGGAGAATTAACCAACCACAGTGGAGTTGGATGCCCGCCGACGCGGATTTTGGCCTGGCCCACATGGTCGGGGTGGCCCGGCCCCGGGTCGGTGAGCGCGCCGGCCAGCTGCGGTCCCGGATCCGGGCCGGCGAGTCCGGCGAGGCGGGTGCCCAGGCCGACGCCCGGCTCCTCGGCCACGAAGACCAGATCCGCCGGGCCACCGCCGAGCGGCGCCGGGCCGGCGCAGGCCACCGCGGTCGCCCGCACGCCCGTCCGCTCGTCCCCGGCGTACGCCACGCCGGTGAGCGTCCAGCCGGCCGGCAGCGGCCACGGGCACCACAACGGCGTCACCGGCGGGTCAGTGGTCGCGGTGATCCGCTCCACCACGCTCGCCACGATCTCCGCTCCGATGTGCTCGGGCACGTGCAGTGGAGGCACCGGGCCGCACCGCAGACACCTGGAGTCGGTGTGCATCAGATCCGGCGCCCGTACCGGGCTCCCGCATCTCGGACAACTCACCGCGACACTCACATCTCCACCGTCGTCCCCCACCGGCGGCACGTCAAGCCGGAACGTCCGATTCGGCACCCCGGCGCGACTCAGTCCGGTGGCGCGCCGGCGTGGGCACGAATCCAGGCGTGCATCGCGATACCGCTGGCCACGCCCGCGTTGATCGACCTCGTCGAGCCGTACTGGGCGATGGAGTAGAGCTTGTCGCACGCTTCGCGGGCCGGCGCGGAGAGGCCCGGTCCCTCCTGGCCGAACAGCAGCACACAGTTCCGGGGCAGGGTGCCGGTCTCCAGTGGGAGCGAGCCGGGCAGGTTGTCGATGCCGTACACCGGCAGCCGCCGATCGGCCGCCCAGGCGACGAACTCCTCGATGGTCTCGTGGTGCCGCACGTGCTGGTACCGATCGGTCACCATGGCGCCGCGCCGGTTCCACCGGCGCCGCCCGACGATGTGCACCTCGGCGGCGTTGAACGCGTTGGCGTTGCGGACCACGGTGCCGATGTTGAAGTCGTGCTGCCAGTTTTCGATCGCCACGTGGAAGCCGTGCCGGTGCCGGTCCAGGTCGGCCACGATCGCCTCGTGCCGCCAGTAGCGGTAGCGGTCGACGACGTTGCGCCGGTCCCCCTCCGCCAGCAACTGCGGGTCGTAACGACTGTCGTCCGGTGGGTCCCCCGGCCAGGGGCCCACGCCCACCTCAGGCTGGTCGTCGGTCACGGTCATCAGAGGGTACGGACCGACCCCGCCAGCCGCACAGTCAGCCCAGCCCGAGCGCGGCACCGAGTCGGTCCAGGAAGCGCCGGTCCGCCGGGGTGGCGGGTTGGTCCGCCCGGCGTTCGCCGGGGCCGGGCACCGCACGGCAGACCCGGGCCGCGACCGACTGCACCCACTGGCGGTACGCGGCCGAGTCCGCGGGGTCGGCGCGCCGCCCGAGGACCCGGCCCGCCGTCCGACAGGCGGCAAGCACGTCCACCAGATCGGTGCGGCGTTCGGCGGGCGGCGAGGCGCCGTCGTGGCGGGCGTAGATGGCGGCGACCACCGCACGCACCAGGTCGCTGTCCGAGGCTCGGCCCGCGGCGACGGCATCCAGGCCGGCCAGACCCGCCCTGACCCCCCGATCCGGGCGACCGGGGTCGGGGGCCGCGGTGGCCACGAGGACCCGACCGGGCAGGCTGACGAGCAGATCCCACTCGGCGGCGGAGTAGACAGCTGTGGTCAGGGGCGCGGCTCGACGGCCGGCAGAGGGCGGCTCTCCGGCGACGGAGTGGCTCATCGGAACCTCCGGCGTCAGCATATGTCCCAGGCGACCCGGACGACGCCCCTTCACCGCAGAACCCGCTGCCGGGGTGGGGCGGTCCGGCGCGCGACAACCCTCGGCCCGGCGCGCCGCTCAGCGTGGCTCGGGGAAGCTGGGCCGCTCCGGGTCCACGCCCTCGGGGACGGTGCTGGCCGCGTACTCCCGCTTGGGGACCATGACCTTGCGCCGGAAGACGCAGACCATCGTGCCGTCCTGGTTGTAGCCGCGGGTCTCCACCGACACCACGCCCCGGTCGGGCTTGGAACCGGACTCACGCTTGTCCAGCACCGTGGTCTCGCCGTAGATGGTGTCGCCGTGGAAGGTCGGCGCGACGTGCCGCAGCGACTCGACCTCCAGGTTGGCGATCGCCTTCCCGCTCACGTCCGGCACCGACATGCCGAGCAGCAGGGAGTAGATGTAGTTGCCGACCACGACGTTGCGCGCGAACTGGCTGGATGTCGCGGCGTAGTGCGCGTCCAGGTGCAGCGGGTGGTGGTTCATGGTGAGCAGGCAGAAGAGGTGGTCGTCGTACTCGGTCACGGTCTTGCCCGGCCAGTGCCGGTAGACCGCGCCGACCTCGAACTCCTCGTAGTAGCGGCCGAACTGCATCCTGGTCCCCTTCGACGGGTGGCGATGGAGTTCGGCACAGCATGCCTTACCGATGGTTAAGGAAACCGACCGGGAGCGACAGTGGCGGAAATGTCACGCCTGTCACTCAACCGGGGGGAGACGCAATGAGCGGCGGGGCCCTCCCCGGCACCCGCCGCCCACGCTCTGATGGGGAGAATTCTGCCCCACGGAAGCGTGGATCGGACAGAGATCGAGGTCACATTTATCTTTTTGTAACACTACTCTCCGTGACGGAGCGAGGGTTGATCGGCGATCTTCCCAGGCCGGATACCTCCTCGTCAGGCACCAAGTTACCGATTCGTAGTGCGTACTGGGGTGGATCTCCCTGGAACCGCTCCCATCACCGCAGGTCACGCAAGTGCGTCATGCATTTGCGTTCCGCAGATCGAGATGAACAGACGTAGGTCGATGACCCTCGCCACCCCCCGGCAGGCCGCGCACGTTTCGGGTCCGACCGCCCGGGAATTCGATACGGTCAGCCCTGGTTCTACGGGACGTAGACAAACCGCGGTGATCGGAGAGTGCAATGGCAACCGTTGAGCTGACCTCGACGAACTTCGACGAGGTGACCGGCAACGACGGCATCGTCCTGGTCGACTTCTGGGCCGACTGGTGTGGTCCGTGCAAGCGGTTCGCCCCGGTCTACGAGCGCTCCTCGGAGAAGCACCAGAACATCGTCTTCGGCAAGGTCGACACCGAGGCTCAGCAGGAGCTGGGCGCGAAGTTCGACATCCGGTCGATCCCGACGATCATGGCGATCCGCGACGGTGTGATCGTCTTCTCCCAGCCGGGCGCCCTTCCGGAGTCCGCCCTGGAAAACCTGATCGAGCAGGTCGAGGCGCTGGACATGGACGACGTCCGTAAGCAGCTCGCCGAGCACAACCACTGAGTCGTCTCCACGACGGCATCCCAAGGCCGGGCCCGACGCGGGCCCGGCCTTCGTCGTACCCCCTCCGTGATCATCTGCCTGGGCAGGCCCAACTGACCGTCGGAGGGACCCGGGGCGGCCGGTACATCCCGTATCGTCACGACCTGAGACCCTGACCACCCACGGGCGCGTGACCCGGCTGGGCGCGACCGCACTCGTTCTCGTCCTGCTGCTCGTCGGCACCTTCTGGGGCAGCGACGACGACTTCCCGTTCGGCCCGTTCCGGATGTACTCCACCTCCAACCCGCCGAACGCGCCAGCGCCGGACACCCGGGTCGAGGGCGTGACCGGCACGGGCGCCGTGGTCGACCTCGACCAGGACGCGACAGGCATCCGCCGGGCCGAGATCAAGGGACAGCAGGACCGGTACGCCGCCGACCCAACTCTGCTCGCCGAGGTCGCCGACGCGTACGCCGAACGCCACCCGGATGCCGCCGCGCTCGTCGAGATCCGCATCGTCATCCGCTGGCACGGCATCCGCGCGGGCCGACCGACCGGCAGGCACACCGACGAGACAGTGGTCCGCTGGCAGGCCCCCCGATGAGCCGCTGGCTGACCGAGGCCGTTCCGCGCGGTCGCATCGCCGCGTTCCGGACCGTGATCTACCTCTTCGTCGCCGCCGACCTGGTGCTCTTCACCCCCTGGGTGCGCACCCGGGTCAGCGTGCCCGGCGACCTGTACCAGCCGCTACTGGTCGGCCGGCTACTCCCCCTGCCGACGCCGACCCCGGCGCTGGTGGCGGTCATCTTCTGGTCGCTGCTGCTGCTCGCCCTCCTCGCCGCGACCGGGCGTGCGCCCCGACTGCTCGGCTGGGCGGTCTGCGCGCTGTACCTGGAGTGGATGATCATCGCGATGAGCTACGGAAAGGTCGACCACGACCGATTCGGGTTGCTCGTCGCGCTTGCCGTCCTGCCCACCGCCGGTCGAGCCCGACACGGTGACACCACCCGCACCGAGGCCGGCGGGTGGGCCCTGCGCGTCACCCAACTCGCGGTGATCTGCACGTACTTCCTGGCCGCCTGGGCCAAGCTGCGCTTCGGCGGCCTGGACTGGCTCACCGGCTCGGTGCTGGCCCGCGCGATCATCCGGCGGGGCACCGACCTGGCCGACCTCATCGCCCAGGTGCCGTACCTGCTGATCGTCGCCCAGTTCGGCATCGTCGCCTTCGAACTGTTCAGCCCGCTGGTGTTCCTGCTGCCGGCCCGCTGGCGGCTGGCCATGGTCGGCTTCTTCTACTCGTTCCACGTGGTCACCATCGCGACCATCACCATCTCGTTCGCGCCGCACCTGGCGGCGATGACCAGCTTCCTGCCGCTGGAGCGGGTCCGCCCGCTGGTGTGGGCGCGCCGGACCATCGGCCGTGGCACCCCCAAACCGACCTCGGCGGACGTCGACACACCGCCTGCTCGGGACCCGGTCGGCGCGGGCGCGGACCCGGCCCACCCAGCGATCAGGCCTCGGTCGTCGGACGTCCCGCCGGGCCGTAGAGCCGTTCGCGGGCCTCCTGCGGCAGCGAGCACGCCGCCGTGCCGCCCGGCATGCGGTGCCGGTTGCGCGCCACCCAGCGGTACACCGGCCACGCCGCCGCACGCACCGGTGGAAACCGCAGGCCCGCCCCGGCAATCCGCCAGACCGGGCCGCTGTCGGCGAGCAGCTTCGCGATGGCATCCGGGCCGGCGGCACGTACGCCGTCCGCTCCGACCCACTGCACGGCCTCATCGCACTGGGCCACGGTGAGGCCGAGCGCGTCCAGGTCGGAGAACTGCCAGGGCACCACCCGCGCGCCCGTGGGAATCCGGCGAGCGATGAACTCGGCGCACTGCGTACAGAACGCGCAGTCCCCGTCGTAGACGAATGTCGACGTCTCCATGCCGTCCATCCTCCCCTCTCCGACCACCCGAACGACCACGGGTGTACGGCGGGTCACTTGCACTCCACTCGTACGCGTGTTCGAATAGTGGACATGCGCTGGGACAACCTCACCGCTCCCCCGGTCGAGGGAGACCCCGAGCGGGCAGCGCCAGCGACGCCACCCCTGCCGCTGGCGCTGCCCGGCGCCATCGCCCGCACCTTCGACACTCCCGAGTTCGCCGGGATGACCTTCTACGAGGTGCAGGCCAAGTCGATCCTCAACCGGGTGCCCGGGCAGTCCCGCGTCCCGTTCGAGTGGACAATCAACCCATACAGGGGCTGCTCTCATGCCTGCCGCTATTGTTTCGCGAGAAATACTCATACTTATCTCGATCTTGACGCCGGTGCGGACTTCGACCGGAAGGTGATCGTCAAGGTCAACGCCGGCGAGCTGGTCCGGCGCGAGTTGGCCGCGCCGCGCTGGCGGGGCGCGCACGTGGCGATGGGCACCAACGTGGACTGCTACCAGCGCGCCGAGGGGCGCTACCGGCTGATGCCGCAGATCATCGCGGCCCTACGGGACTTCGCGAACCCGTTCTCGATCCTCACCAAGGGCACGCTGATCCTGCGGGACCTGCCCCTGCTGCGGCAGGCCGCCGAGGTCACCACCGTGGGCATCTCCTTCTCGGTGGGGTTCGTCGACGAGCAGCTCTGGCGCACCGTCGAGCCGGGCACACCGCATCCACGCCGCCGGCTGGACGCGGTCCGGGCACTCGCCGACGCCGGCTTCTCCGTCGGAGTGCTGATGGCCCCGATCCTGCCCGGCCTCAGCGACAGCGACGAGTCGATCGACGCCACCGTGTCCGCCATCGCCGCCGCCGGCGCGACGAGCGTGACCGCCCTGCCCCTGCACCTGCGCTCCGGTGCCCGGGAGTGGTACGCGCACTGGCTCGCCCGGGAGCACCCGCACCTCGTGCCCCGCTATCGCGAGCTCTACCGGGCTGGCGCGTACGCCCCGCAGGCGTACCAGCGGGAGCTGACCGCCCGGGTGCGGATCGCGTCCCGCAGGCACGGGCTGCACCGGGGCGAACGAGGCGACAATCGCAGCCTGCCCGAGCCGCCCGCACCGCCGGCCTCCGAACAGCTCACCCTGCTGTAGGCGGAGCTACAGTCGGCGGGTGCGTACCGCCTCGCAGATCCTCGCCGACTCCGCCGTGATCGCCGTCGTGGGCGCGTCCCGCGACCCGTCGAAGGCCGCGCACGGCGTGCCGTTGCAGATGCAGCGGTACGGCTGGCGCATCATCCCGGTCAACCCGACGGCCGACGAACTGTTCGGGGAACGGGCGTACCGGTCGCTTGCCGACATCCCGCATCCCGTCGACCTGGTGGACGTGTTCCGGCCGGCGGCCGACGCCGTGCAGGTGGTCCGGGACGCGGCGGCGATCGGCGCACCGGCGGTCTGGCTGCAACTGGGCATCGTCTCGGCCGAGGCGCGGCGGATCGCCGAAGAGGCCGGCATGGACTACGTCGAAGACCGCTGCCTCATCGTCGAACGCGCCGCCGCCAACCTAACCCGCCTCACCTGACCCACCCACCCCGCCCCGCCCCGCTCCCACCCCGTCCCGCGAGGGCGTTGATCATGAGGTTATTGCCACGACACGCCGATCGGAGTGGCAATAACCTCATGATCAACGGGGCGAGGCGGGCGGGGCGGGGCGGGGCGGGTCAGGGGCAGGGCGGGCGGGGCAGGGCGGGGGTGGGTTTGGCGGGGTGGGGTCGTACCGTGCGGGTGTGTTTATGTCGCTGCGTCGCGTGCCTTCGCGGCACGACGGGCTCTGGCCTCGTCGGTTTCTGGCACTGATCGTCGCGGCGCTGGTGGTGGGGGCGGTGGCCGGCGCGTTGGTCCGGGTGCCGCGGGAGGACTCCGCCTCGATCAGCATGGTTGTCTGGCTGAGCCTCGGCGTTCGTTGGCTGACCGGACGGTGGTGGCCGCCGCGAGACGGGCACCTTCGCTGGCGGGAGCGGGTCGCCGGCCTGGACGGGGTCGAACCCGGCCTGGTGGCACGCCGTTCACTCGCCGGCTGGGTCGATCTGGCGGCAGAGTGGTTCGTGCTGCTCGTGGTCGCGGTAGGCCTGCTGCTCAGTCTGCCCGAGCAGGGCCGGTGGGTCGACGTCGTCCGGCCGCTGCTCGCCGTCGGTGTCGCGGCCTGGCTGGGTTGGACGGTGTACGCGCAGGTGCGGTTCACGGGTCAGCTCGCGTTGACGCCCAGCGCCATCCGGCACGGCCGGCAGGTTCTCGAGTGGACGAACATCGACCGGGTCAGCCCGCATCGGCGCGACGGTCGGCTCAACGGTGTCCGGTTGCGGCCCGCGGTCTGGCGGTCGCTGCGACCCGCCCCGGTGGTCGGCGGCCGGGACACGGCGGTGCCGGAGGACCGGCTGATCGCCGCGATCGAAGAGTACCGGCACCGGCCGCAGGACCTGGCCGGCGGATCAGAGCTTGTACTCCTTGAGTAGGCCCCGAGAGATGATCGTCTTCTGGATCTCCGAGGTGCCCTCGCCGATGAGCAGGAACGGGGCCTCCCGCATCAGCCGCTCGATCTCGTACTCCTTGGAGTAGCCGTAGCCGCCGTGGATGCGGAACGCCTCCTGGACGACCTCGGCGCAGTATTCGGAGGCGAGCAGCTTGGCCATCCCGGCCTCGACGTCGTTGCGCTGGCCGGCGTCCTTGAGGCGGGCCGCGTTGACCATGAGAGCGTGGGCGGCCTCGATCTTCGTGCCCATCTCGGCGAGCTTGAAGGCGATCGCCTGGTGCTTGGCGAGCGGCTGGCCGAACGTCTTGCGCTGCTGCGCGTAGCTGACCGCCAGCTCGAAGGCGCGGATGGAGATGCCGCAGGCGCGGGCGGCCACGTTGACCCGGCCCACCTCGATGCCGTCCATCATCTGATAGAAGCCGCGGCCCACCTGGTCGGCGCCGCCGAGGATCGTGGAGTCGGGCACGGTCACCCCGTCGAGGATCATCTCGGTGGTCTCGACGCCCTTGTAGCCCATCTTTTCGATCTTGCCGGGGATGGTGAGGCCGGGGGCGGTCTCGCCGAAGCCCGGTTCCTTCTCCAGCAGGAAGGTGCTCATGTTGCCGTACACCGAGTCGGCGCCGGTGTCGGTCTTGACCAGGGTGGCCACCACCGAGGAGTACGCCCCGTTGGTGAGCCACATCTTCTGCCCGTTGAGCACGTAGTTGTCGCCGTCGCGCACCGCGCGGGACGTGATCGCGGAGACGTCGGAGCCGGTCTCCGGCTCGGACATGGAGAACGCGCCGCGCACCTCGCCGGTGGCCATCTTCGGCAACAGCCGGGCCTTCTGCTCGGTGGAGCCGTGCTGGGAGATCAGGTACGCCACGATGAAGTGGGTGTTGACGATGCCGGAGATCGACATCCAGCCCCGGGACAGCTGCTCCACCACGAGCGCGTAGGTGAGCAGCGACTCGCCCAGCCCACCGTGTTCCTCGTCGATGGTGAGGCCGAAGAGCCCCATCTCGCGCATGCCGTCGAGGATGTCGGTGGGGTACTCGTCGGCGTGCTCCAGCCGCTGCGCGTGCGGGATGATCTCCTTGTCGGCGAAGTCCCGAACGGTCTCCAGGATCGACGTCTGCACATCGGTCAGGCCGGGCGTCTGGGCGAGTCGGGCCATCTCAGCCTCCGGGGATCCGCGCACTACTCGTGGGTAACTGAACGCTGGGTAAGTATCGGCCTCCCGGACCGACGAGGCCAAGGTGACCAGTCCACACAACCGCTGTGAAAAGGTTCACCGCTGCGGGTAGCGTCCGGCAAGAGGGACTTTTCCGGCACCGGCAGGAGGAGGACAGCGCGTGAGCCACCCGCCGCCGTCGGGACCACCAGCAGACGAGCAACCGCCGTCGCCCTACGAGCCACCCCGGGACCAGTCGCCCTACGCGCCACCGCCGGCCGGCCAGCCGCCGTACGCGCCCCAGCCCGACCAGCCGGCGTTCGAGCTGCCGTCGGAACGTTCACCGTACGGACCGCCTTCGGACGAGCCATCGCCGTACGGGCAGCAGCAGGGGCCGCACCAGTCGGGGCACTGGACGCAGCAGCCGGCGTATCCCCCGCAGGGCCCCTACGCCCAGTACGGCCCGCCGCCGTCCGGACCGGGTCGGGGCACGAACGTGCTGGCGATCCTGTCGCTGGTCTTCGCCTTCGTGTTTCCACCGGCCGGCGCGGTGCTCGGCCACCTGGCGAAGCGGCAGATCCGCACCAGCGGCGAGGAGGGCGACCAACTCGCCACCTGGGGGCTGATCCTCGGGTACGTGTTCACCGGAGTCACCGTGCTGGCCTGCTGCGGCTGGCTGGCCCTGGTGGCCTTCGCCAACACCGGCGACAACGGGAGCTACTGACCCGCCGCGCCGGTCAGCGGAACCGGGCCTCGCGGACGCTGTTGCCGCCGTCCACCACGAGCATCTGACCGGTGATGTACGAGGCGGCCGGCGAGCAGAGGAAGCTGATCGCGGCGGCGACCTCGTCCGGGGTGCCCGGTCGACCGACCGGGGTGCCCAGCCCCTGCTTGATCTCGGCCATCGTGGACGCCGCGGTGTAGATGGTGCCGGGCGCCACCGCGTTGACCGTCACCCCATCCGCGATCATCTCCATGGCCAGCGCCCGGGTCAGCCCGACGACCCCGGCCTTCGCCGCGGCGTACGCGGCCTCGGTGGGCAGGGCGTTGACCGGGCCGGCGGTGGCCGACAGGTTGACGATCCGGCCCCAGCCCCGCTCGGCCATCCCCCCGATGAACGCCCGACTGCACAAAAACGCGGTGGACAGGTTGCGGTCGATCTCACCGCGCCACTCGTCGTAGGTCAGCTGCGCGACCGGCCGCAGCACCCCCTGGCTGGCTCGACTGGCCAGGCCGGCGTTGTTGACAAGCACCTCGACGTCGCCCAACTGCTCGGCGACCGCGTCGGCCAGCGCGCCGACCTCGGACTCGTCGGTGAGATCCGCGACGAAGCCGGTCACCCCCAGCTCGGTCGCCCGTTCGTGGATGCGCCGGGTGGTGGAGACGATGGCCACGCGCGCGCCCAGGTCGGCGAGCCGCCGGGCGGTGGCGTACCCGATGCCGTCCGGGCTGCCTGCCCCGGTCACCAGGGCGACCCGCCCGTCGAGGCGCATGGTCACCGGGTCGGCGAGCGCGACCGGCTCGTCCGGGCCGGGGCTGCCCGCCGGGGTGGCCGCGCGGGCACGCCGGGCCCCACCCGGGCGGCTGACGTCCCGTCTGGGTCGGCTGCCGGAACGGTCCGCGGCGCGCGCGTCGAATGCCATGCCAGGATCCTGCCCGTTAGGACCGGTCCGAGCAACGCGGCACCCGGTAGTGGGGGCGTCGGGTTTGGGTTGTGCTGGCTACCCTGACAGCGCATCCCGACCTGACGGAGAGAGCTCGCATGACCAACCCCCCGCCGCCCGGCAACTGGTCCGACCCCACCTGGTCGGCCCAGCCGTCGAGCCCCGCACCGGATCCGACCCTCGTGGCCGGTCAGCCGGTGCCCGCCCAACCCGGCCCGGTCGACCCGTACGCGCCGGTCGACCCCTACGCGCCGGTGGACCCGTACGCCGGGGGGCAACCGCTGAAGGGCCAGCCGATGCCCGGTTACGGCACGCCCGGCTACCCGCCGCCCGGCTATCCGCCGCAGTACCCCGGCTACGGCTACCCGCAGAAGACCAACGGCATGGCGATCGCGGCGCTTGTGCTCGCGCTCGTCGGCATCGCGTCCTGCGTCACCGCGCCGGTCGGCGCGATCCTCGGCCACGTGGCGCAGAAACAGATCCGCCTCAGCGGCGAGGGCGGCGCGGGGATGGCGAAGGCCGCCATCATCGTCGGCTGGATCCTCACCGGGCTGCTCGGACTGCTGATCCTCTTCTACGTCGGCGCGATCATCTTCGCGGTCGCCATGGGCGCGAGCAGCGACAACAGCTACTGACCCACGGGCGGGGTCGGCGTACCGCCGACTGTCGGGCCGGAACGACAGCCGGCGGCGGTCGTCCCGGCCCGAGGTGTCACTCGGCCGGTGGGGTGAACGACGAGGTACGGCTCATCCCGGCGGCCCGGCCCTTGGCGGCGATCACGAGCGCCATCTTGCGGGAGGCCTCGTCGATCATCTCGTCACCGAGCATCACCGCGCCCAGCTTGCCGCCGGCCTCCGAGGTGTAGTGCTCGTACGCGTCGAGGATCAGCTCGGCGTGGTCGTAGTCGGACTGCGCCGGCTGGTAGACCTCGTTCGCGGCGTCGATCTGACCCGGGTGCAGCACCCACTTGCCGTCGAAGCCCAGCGCCGCCGAGCGCTTGGCCACCGCGCGGAACCCGTCGACGTCCCGGATCTGCAGGAAAGGGCCGTCGATGGCCTGCAGGTCGTGCATCCGGGCGGCCATCAGGATCCGCATCAGGATGTAGTGGTACGGGTCGCCCGGATAGTCCGGGATCAGGCCGCCGACCACCATCGACCGCATGTTTATCGACGCCATGAAGTCGGCCGGGCCGAAGATGATGGTCTCCACGCGCGGCGAGGCGGCGGCGATCGCGTCCACGTTGACCAGACCGGCGGCGTTCTCGATCTGCGCCTCGATGCCGATCCGGCCGACCTCCAGGCCGAGCGTCTTCTCGATCTGGGTGAGCAGCAGGTCCAGCCAGTGCACCTGCTCGGCGGTCTGCACCTTCGGCAGCATGACGCAGTCCAGGTTCGCGCCGGCGCCCTCGACGACCTCGATGACGTCCCGGTAGGTCCACGGGGTGGTCAGGTCGTTGACCCGGACGACCCGGGTCTTGCCGGCCCAGTCACCCTCGTTGAGCGCGGCCACGATGTTCTTGCGCGCGTCCGGCTTGGCCAGCGGCGCGACGGCGTCCTCCAGGTCCAGGAAGACCTGGTCGGCAGGCAGCCCCTGCGCCTTGCCGAGCATCTTGACACTCGAACCCGGCACGGCGAGGCACGACCTACGGGGACGACCGACTGCGGCCATGGATGCGCTCCTTCCAGCGTCCGGCGGGCCTGCCGACGCCACCCGCGGAAAACTTAACGATCCCAAAGGGCGTTGTGACGCCACGGTAACCTCGCGCCATGACCGGGGTGAATGGACCTGTGGAAGATCTCACTGGGCGTCGACTGGTGGTGGTGACCGGGGCCAGTTCCGGCATCGGCCTGGCCGCCGCCGTGCACCTGGCCTGCCGCGGTGACCAGGTGGTGCTGGTCGGGCGGGACCCGGCCCGCCTACAGGCCGCAGCCGTTCGGGTACGGGAGACCTCGGGCGCGCGTCCGGAGCTGTTCCGGGCCGACTTCGCCAGCCTCGACGACGTGCGCCGACTGGCCGAGCAACTCCGGGCCGCGTACGACCGGATCGACGTGCTCGCCAACAACGCCGGCGCGATCGCGTTGCAACCACTGAGCACCGTCGACGGCTTCGAGATGTCGATCCAGGCCAACCACCTGGCCCCGTTCCTGCTCACCAACCTGCTCGCCGACCGGCTGGGCCGGATCGTGGTGACCGCCTCCGGCGCACACCGCTTCGGCAGCCTCGACCCGGGCGACCTGAACGCCCCGCTGCGCGGCTACCGCCCGCTGGGCGCGTACGGCACCAGCAAGCAGGCGAACATCCTGTTCACCGCCGAGGCGGCGCGGCGCTGGCCGGCCATTCCCGCGTACAGCTTCCACCCGGGGGTGGTCCGCACCCGGTTCGCGAACGACAGCAGGATCGTGGCGTTCGGCATGCGGGTCATGCCGTTCCGCACCCCGGAGAAGGCCGCCGAAACCCTTGTGTGGTTGTCCAACCAGGACCGTTCCCGGCTGGTGGACGGCGCCTACTACATCGACCGCCGGGTGCGTCGCCCGTACCGGAAGGCAGTTGATCCACAACTCGCCGCCCGGCTGTGGGAGGCGAGCGCCAAGGCCGTCGGTCTCGACTAGGGCGTCTGTCAAAGTCCTCGGTCGAGCCTGGGCTCCGCCGCAGGCCGGCCAGGGGCTTTGACAGATGCCCTAACGTGGCCGGCATGCTGACACTCGTCGCGCTCGTCGAGTTTCCCGTCGGCGGCGAGGACGCCGGGCGGCGGTACGAGAACGCCGTGTTGGCCCTGCTCGGGCGGCACGGCGGCCGCCTGGAACGCCGGTTGCGCAGCACCGACGGGCAGACCGAGGTGCACGTGATCACCTTCGAGGATCGGGCCGGCTACGAGTCCCTCCTCGCCGACCCGGACCGGGCCGCGCTGCGCGCCGCCCTCGGCGACACCGCCCCGGCCACCCGGGTCATCGAGGTGCACGAGGTCTGACCTTCCGCGGCGGCGGTCGCCCCGGCGTTCGGCGCCGGAGCTTCGACCGAGAAAGAGCCACCGATTCTCCGGCAATCTTGGACAGTTTCCGTTAGCTAACGGGAAGTGTCCAAGATTGCCTCAGCAACACGCGCCCGCGAAGGTGCGGACCTGTAGAGGCCGTCAGTCGTGCAGCGGGGTCGGGTCGGCCGGCAGCGCGGTCGGCGCGACCCGGCGAGCGGCCCGACCACCGCCGAGCACCACCACCGCCACCCCGACCAGCAGCAGCGCCATCCCGACAAGCGCGTACGGGCGGGGTAGCTGACCCAGCCACGCCCAGCCGAGCAGGGCCGCGCCGGGAGCTTCCAGCAGGATCAGCACGCTCACCGTGGTCGCCGAGATCTTCCGCAGGGCGTAGTTGAACATCGAGTGCCCGAGCAACTGGGCACCGGCAACCAGGGCCAGGATGGCCAGCCAGGTTCGCCCGTCGAACCCGGTGAGCCGTACGCCGCCGACCAGGCACACGAGCAGCAGGATCAGCGCGCAGATCCCGTAGCAGATGGTGGTGTAGGTAGTGGTGCTGATGCTGGCGCGGGCCCGCTCGCCGAAGGCGGTGTAGCCGGCCGCGAAGACGCCGCCGGTCAGCGCCAGCACGTCACCGAGGACTGCCGTGCCGGAGACACCCACGTCCGTCCCGGTGGTGATCGCCGCGCCGCCGACCGCCACCGCGATGCCGATCCACACCACCCGGGGCAACCGACGCCCCTGGACGCGGGCGATCAGCCCCTGCCAGACCGGTTGCGTGGCGACCAGCGCCGTGGACGTGGCGACCGAGGTGAGCTGGGCGCTCGGCACCCAGGTGGCGAAGTGCCCGGCGAGGGCGACCCCGGCCAGGACGCAGAACAGGCCCTCGCGCCGCCCCGCCCCCACGGTCAGCCTGCGGAACTCGGCGCGGCGCCGGGCCAGCGAGAAGGGGCTCAGCACGGCCACCGCGAGCAGGTTGCGCCAGAACGCGATGGCGAGCGCGGGAGCGGCCGCGTACGCGATCAGCGGCGCGGACGACGACACGGCGACCACGGCCAGGCCGACCGCGCCGGTGGTCAGCAGGTCCGGGGACGGGCGGTGCGGAGGTGGGGACACGGGACGTAATCCTCACACGTATGACGGACGACACGGACCGTCATCGCTCCGTTACGATCACGCGGGTCCCGCCGGCGACCCCCGACCGCCCGGAGGCGTCCCCATGCCCAGCTACCAGGCGGTGTTGTTCGACTTCTTCGGCACCCTCACCCGTCCGGTGCAGCGTGGTGTCGCGCACGTCGGCACCGCCGAGTTGCTCGGCTGCCCCACCGACACCCTCACCGAGGTGCTGAACCGCACCTACTACGAGCGGGCCACCGGCCGACTCGGCAACGCGGAGGCGACCCTGCGTTGGGTGTGCGCCCAGGCCGGCGTACACCCCAGCGACCACGCCGTGCGGGCGGCCGTGGCGTCCCGGCACCGGGCGGTACGCGCCGACACCTGGCTACGGGCCGAGGCCGTGCCCGTCCTGGCGGCCCTGCGCCAACGCGGCCTGCGGACCGGCGTGATCAGCGACTGTACGCACGAGTTGCCTGCCTTCCTGCCACAACTCGCCGTCGCCCCGCTGCTCGACGTGCGGGTCTTCTCGGTGCAGGTGGGGCACTGCAAGCCGGATCCCGTGCTCTACCTGACCGCCTGCCAGCGGCTCGGGCTCGTACCCGCCGACTGCCTGTATGTCGGTGACGGCGGCAGCCAGGAGCTGACCGGCGCCGAGCGGGCCGGGATGACCGCCGTCCGACTCGCCGCGCCGGACCTGGCCACACACCTGGTGTTCAACGCCGACCTGGACTGGCGAGGCCCCACGCTCACCGCACTGGGTGAGGTGCTCACCCTTGTCGACGGCTACGTCGACGTGGTCCCGGCCGGCTGACCCCAGCAGCGGCGGCGGCCTGGGTGGCGGACGGGCTCAAGCAGAGCGGCGGCAGCCGGTGCGCGGGGCGCAAGCGGCGGCGGCCCACTCGCGGGCGGTCGCCGTCAGCGGCGGCGGACCCGGTGCAGGCGGAACGGTTTGCGGGTGGCCCGGACCGCCGGGGTGGCCCGGGGTGACTCGGCCTGCGCGTCGGCGGGCAGGTCCGTGCCGGCCAGCGGCGTACCGGCCGGGGCGAGTCGGTTCACCGCGCACCCCTCGCTCGCCCAGCGGGCCACCAGGTCGGCGGTCGGACCCGGCGCGTTGAGGCGCTTCGCGGCGACCAGCGGCGCGGCGGTGTCCCACGCCTCGGTGCCCGGCCGCACCCGGCTCACCCGGGCCGGCCAGGTGACGATCCGACCACCGTGATCGCCGCGCAGGGTGACCTGCGCCTCGGTCGCGTCGGCCAGACCCGGCGCGGCCTGCTCACCCGGCCCGGACACCACGAGCAGCGCGCCCTCCAACGGGGCGCACCAGAGCGCGAGCGCCGGCCCGCCGGACACGCTGACCCAGCACACGGCGGCCTTCTTCATCGCCTCGTCGACAAGCGGTGTGCTGCCCCCGGGGGCGTCCTCGTCCGTCACACCCGCATCCTCCCCCATCGGCACCTCCGCTCAACCCACGAAGGGCGGGACGGCGATCTCGCCCCGGGCCACCGGCATCACCTGACCGGCGACCGTCGCCCCGACCGCCACCCCGTTCGCCGCGGTGACCGTGCAGGCCAGCGCGGACGGGCGGTGCATCTCCACACCCTGACGCACCGCGTACTCCGACCGCCCCACGCCGGGCAGCAGCCCGGACGCCACCAGCCAGACACCGAGGCCGAGCGCCGCCGAGCCGGTCGCCGGGTCCTCCGGGACACCCATCCCCGGCACGAACACCCGGGCGTGCGCGGTTTGCGCGGCGGCGTCCCAGGAGAAGACGCTCACGTGCGACACCCCGTACCGCTGCGCCGCCGTCGCGTCCACCCGGGCGCGGGCCACCGACTCCGGACGCACCGGCAGGTACGGGAACTCCAGCCCGCAGCCCGCGACGCGCGGGGCAGGCCCGACGTGGTCGTCCGCGGTCAACCCGGCGATCTCCAGCAACGGCTCCGGATCCAACTCCGGGCCGAGGGTCGGGCTGCCGCCGGTAAGCGTCGCCCCGGTCGCGGTCACCTCGATCGGCAGCACCCCGGCGTGGCACTCCTGGGTGACCTGCCCCACACCGAACATGCCCCGCCGGCTCGCGGTGACCGCCGCGCCGACGCTCGGGTGCCCGGCGAACGGCAACTCCTCGACCGGCGTGAAGATCCTGGCCCGGTAGGTGGCGCCGACCTGGGTGGGAGGCAGCACGAACACCGTCTCGGAGAGGTTGAACTCCAACGCGAGCGCCTGCATCTGCTCGGTGGCCAGCGCTTCCGCGCCGAACACCACGGCCAGCGGGTTGCCGGCGAAGGGGCGGTCGGTGAAGACGTCCACGATCTCGTAGGCCAAGGTCGACATGTTGATAAACACTAGGCGCTTAGGCTGGTGCCCGTGAGCACGCCGACCCGGGTCTACATCGCCCGTCTCGCCGGAGTCGCCGTCTTCGACCCGAACGGCGATCAGGTGGGGCGGGTTCGCGACGCCGTGGCCCGGCTCCGGGCGACCAAGCGTCCTCCGGAGGTGGTGGGTCTCGTCGCCGAGATGCCGATGCGTCGCCGGATCTTCCTGTCCATCAACCGGATCACCTCCATCGACGCGGACGCGGTCGTGCTCGGCTCCGGCACCCTCAACCTGCGCCGGTTCGAGAAGCGCCCGAACGAGCTGCTGGTCCTCCAGGAACTGCTCGACCGTCGGGTGCAACTCGACCCGGGCGGCCAACCCGGCGCGGTCGTGGACGTCGCGATGGAGTGCACCAGGGGTGGTGAGTGGTCGCTGACCCGTGTCGCCGTACGCGAGCAGACCGGTCGGCTCAGCCGCCGCGGCCACCTGCACCAGGTCGAGTGGGACCGGGTGCGCGGGCTCAGTGGCATCGCCGACAACCGGGGTACGGCGAACCTGCTCGCCGTCCTGGAGGACATGCGCCCCGCCGACCTCGCCAACGCGCTTCAGGACCTGCCCGACGCACGGCGCAACGAGGTCGCTGCCGCGCTTGACGACGAGCGGCTGGCCGACGTGCTCAGCGAGCTGCCGGAGCACGACCAGGTGGAGATCCTCGCCGCACTGGACCGGGAACGGGCCGCGGACGTGCTGGAGGAGATGGACCCGGACGACGCGGCGGACCTGCTCAACGAGCTGCCCCCACCGGAGCAGGACGTGCTGCTGGACCTGATGGAGCCGGACGAGGCCGACCCGGTGCGTCAGCTCCTGAAGTACACGCCCGGAACGGCGGGCAGTGTGATGACCTCGGAGCCGGTCATCCTCCCGCCGGACGCCACAGTCGCCGAGGCGCTGGCCCGGATCCGGGAGCCGCAGCTCTCCCCCGCCGTCGCCGCGCAGGTCTTCGTGACCCGGGCGCCACAGAACACCCCGACCGGCCGCTACCTGGGCATGGTGCACTTCCAGGCGCTGCTCCGCGAACCGCCTGCCGACCTGCTGGGCAAGGTGGTGGTCAACGACATCGACCCGCTGCGCCCGACCACCCCGCTGCCGGAGATCACCCGTCGGATGGCCACCTACGACCTGGTCGCCATGCCGGTGATCGACCGGAGCAACCGGCTGGTCGGCGCCGTGACGGTGGACGACGTGCTGGACCACTCGCTGCCCCGGGACTGGCGGGACCGCGACGCCCTGGTCGCCCCGGGCACCACCGACGCCACGCTGGACGGCGCGGATGGCTGAGCGGCGGCGCAACGAACGGCTCGACCAACCGCGCGAGCCCCGGGGCATCAAGCTGCCCCGGTTCGACGCGGAGGCGTTCGGCAGGTGGTCGGAGGGCATCGCCCGGGGCATGGGCACCGCGAACTTCATCGTCGTCATGACGGTGGTGATCACGATCTGGTTCGTCTGGAACACGTTGGCTCCGGCGGATCTGCGCTTCGACCCGTACACCTTCACGTTCTTGACCCTGGTGTTGTCGTTGCAGGCCAGCTATGCGGCGCCGCTGATCCTGCTGGCCCAGAACCGGCAGGCCGACCGCGACCGGGTGGCCCTGGAGGAGGACCGGCGGCGCGCCACCGCGCAGAAGGCGGACACCGAGTACCTGGCCCGGGAGATCGCGGCACTGCGGATCGCGTTGGGTGAGGTGGCGACCCGCGACTTCCTCCGCTCCGAGCTGACCCGGCTGGCCGAGGAGCTGGACGAGGCGGGGCAGCGCCGGCAACGGCTGGAACGCCGCCAGCAGGACCGGGACAGCCGGCAGGAGAAGCGGAGCCACCGGCCGACCGACGGTGTCGGACTGGACGAACCCCGTGACGACCTGGACGGCGACTTCACCCGGGACGCCCGGCCGGACGGCACCGGCCCGCGCCGGTCAGAGGGCTGACCAACGGGTCATCGATTGGCTCACACCGCACCGGGCAGCGGGGGCAGCGGATGCCCCGCGACGTAGCATTGCGGGCATGTCAGCACCCGTGAGCACCGTCGAGGACGCGATCCAGGCCGCCCTGGCCACCGTCAACGACCCGGAGATCCGCCGGCCCATCACCGAGTTGGGCATGGTCCGCTCCGCCACGATCGCTGCCAGCGGCGTCGTCCGTGTCGAGCTGCTGCTCACCGTCGCCGGCTGCCCGCTCAAGGACAAGCTGCGTACGGACATCACCACCGCGGTCGCAGCGGTGCCCGGCGTGACCGGTGTGGAGATCGATTTCGGGGTGATGACCCCCGAGCAGCGGCAGTCGTTGCAGTCGCAGCTGCGCGGCGGGGGTGCCACCGAGGAGCCGGTCATCCCGTTCGCGCAGCCCGGCTCGCGCACCCGGGTCTACGCGGTGGCCAGCGGCAAGGGTGGCGTCGGCAAGTCCAGCGTCACGGTCAACCTGGCGGCGGCGCTCGCCGCGCGCGGGCTCTCCGTCGGCGTGGTCGACGCGGACATCTACGGCCACTCGGTGCCCCGGATGCTCGGCACGGAGGCCCGGCCCACCCGCGTCGAGGACATGATCATGCCGCCGCAGTCGCACGGCGTGAAGGTCATCTCCATCGGCATGTTCACCTCCGGCAACGCCGCCGTGGTGTGGCGCGGCCCGATGCTGCACCGGGCGTTGCAGCAGTTCCTGGCCGACGTCTACTGGGGCGACCTGGACGTGCTCCTGCTCGACCTCCCCCCGGGCACGGGCGACGTGGCCATCTCGCTGGCCCAACTGCTCCCCAACTCGGAGATCCTGATCGTCACCACCCCGCAGACCGCCGCCGCCGAGGTGGCCGAGCGGGCCGGTGCGATCGCCCTGCAGACCCACCAGCGGGTGGTGGGCGTCATCGAGAACATGTCCTGGCTGGAGCTCCCGGACGGCTCCCGGATGGAGATCTTCGGTGCCGGCGGTGGCACGGCCGTCGCCGAGTCGCTGAGCCGGACCATCGGCGCTCAGGTGCCGCTGCTCGGTCAGATCCCGCTGGACACCCGGGTCCGCGAGGCCGGCGACGCGGGCAACCCGATCGTGCTGGCCGAGCCGGAGTCCCCGGCCGCGCAGGCCCTCGGCGCGGTCGCCGACCGGCTCGCGCTGCGCCGCGAGTCGCTGCTCGGCAAGCCGCTCGGCCTCAAGCCCGCCGGCCGCTGACCACCCCGACCACCGTCAGCCCGTCGGCCGCTGCTGGCCGGCGGGCTGAGTCGTGTCGGTGGGTGGCCCCGCGGCCGGCGCAGCGCACGGGGCCGGCACAGCCCGTGGCCGGCACAGCCGCGCGGCCGGCACAGCTCCGTGGCCCGCACAGCCCCGTGGCGGCACAGCCGCGTGGTCAACTCGGGTTTCCGGAAGTCGGGGCATCCTGGGCTGGTTGAAAGGCCGACTCCCTGGAAACCGAGTCGATCAAGGTAGATGCCGGGGCGAGCGCGGACCAAGCCGGGCGAGCGCGGACCAAGCCGGGCGAGCGCGGACCAAGCCGGGCGAGCGCGGACCAAGCCGGGTGGCGGGTTGGTCAGGTGGCGTCGTCGTAGCTGGGGCGGGGCGCCGGGGCGGCGGTGCTGCTGGTGGCAGTGCTGCTGGGGGCCGCACTGCTGGGGGCCGTGCCGGACCGGGTCCCGTTCGAGCGCAGGTCCGCGGCGTTTGCCACGTCCTTCAGCTCCTCGTGCACGCCGCCGACGTCCGCACGCAGGTTGTCGTAGACGCCCTGCAGCGGCTTGCGGATCGCCGCCTCGTCCTCCTCGCTGAGGAGGTGCTTGCGGATGAAGGCCTTCGGGTGCAGGTCCTCCAGCTGGATGTCGGTGCCCAGCTCACGACTGAGGTCACCGGTGGCGTTACGGGCCATGTTGCGCAGGTTGCGCACCAGCCGCAGGCCGTCGTTGATGACTGTCGGCAGCTTGTCACCGAAGATCAACAGCGCCAGGAGCAGCAGCGCACCGATCTCCCACCAGTTCAGGTTGTCGAGCATCCCGCAGGCCTCCTCTCCGCGTCAGCAGCAAGACTACGCACGTCGGACGGCGTCCGGGCAAGGGGTGAGCGATGTTCACTTCGCGTCCGCGGCGAGAGTTACCGAGGTGTTCTGCCGGGTGGAGCCCCGTCGAAACTCGACAGATACCACCGAGCCGGGCGCGAACTTGCGAACCAGCGCGGTCAGGTCTGTCGGCTCGGTCATCGGCCGCCCATTGATCTTGAGGATGACGTCACCGACCTTCAACCCGGCGCTGTCCGCCGGGCCGGACGGCTCCACCTCCGCCAGCCGCAGGCCACCGCCGACGACACCCGCCGGGCCGTCCGCCCGGGCGCCGATCACCGTACGCCGGGCCTTGCCGGTGCCGATGATGTCCTGGGTCACCCGCTTGGCCTGGTTGATCGGGATGGCGAAGGCGAGCCCGATGTTGCCCGCCTCCTGCCCCTCGGCGACGAGTGACTTGATCGTCGAGTTCACGCCGACCACCCGTCCGTCGCCGTCGACCAACGGCCCGCCCGAGTTGCCGTGGTTGACGGCCGCGTCGGTCTGGATGGCCGCGTAGTAGCGGATCGGGCCACCCGGCTCACCTGCCTGCATCGTCCGGTCCAGGGCACTCACGATGCCGGCGGTGACCGTGTTGGCCAGCGACAGCGGCGAGCCGATGGCGAGCACCGGGTCACCGACGGCCAGGGCGTCGGAATCGCCGAACTCCACAGGTCGCAGCCCGCTACGACTCACCTTGATCACCGCGATGTCCGACTCCGAATCCTGACCGACGATTGTCGCCGGCGCGGTGCTGCCGTCGTTGAAGACCACCGAGGCCTTGCCGGCGCCACCGGCCACCACATGGTCGTTGGTGATCACATGGCCGTCGGCGGTGGCGACGAAGCCGGAGCCCTCGCTGGTCCCGCCGAGGCTGCTCACCCGGACGGTGACCACGCTGGGCAGGACACGTTCGGCGACACCGGCCAGCGACTCCGGTTTGCGCTGGGCCAGCGCCGGCGCCTCCGCCGGCGCACCGCCGAGCACCACCCCACCAGCTCCGCCGCGGACCGCGAACGCGTACCCCATCGCCCCACCGAGGGTGCCGGCCAGCAGCGCGCTGAGCACGGGAATGAGCAACAGCTGGCGAAGCGTCGGCCGACCCGGCGCGTCCGGGTCGGTGACCGGCTCGGGCTCGGAACCGGCCGCCACGACCCCCGGCACCACCACCGCGGTCGGCGCCGCCGGGTCCCGCCAGGGATCGGCGAGCGCATCCGACCACCAGGGCGACGCCCCGGCCGTGCCGGGCCCGCCCGCCACCGGTGCCGGTGCCGGCCAACTCGACGACGGCCGCACCGGCGGCACACCCGCCACGGGTGGCGCCGGCGGATACCCGGCGGCCGGTACGCCACCCGGCGGGCCCACAGGCGTACTGCCCGGCGGCACCACGGCAGGCGAGTTGCCGGCCCCCGGCATGGTTGGCGATCCCACCGGCGGGACCTCTGCCCCGGGCGGTCGCGCCGAAGCCGGAGTCTCACCGCCCCGGCGCCAGTCCCAACCGTCGGTCACGTCGGTGCCTCCCAGTCCGTCCCCGGATCCCGCGCCGCGTCGCCCGGCCACGGGCCGGTTCGGTCGCGGCTGACGGGATACCGCTTCCAGGATTGCACGGATGCGCGCGGTGGAGTCAGCGGTTGCCCCGGTGATCGCTTCCGGCGGAGGCCCGGCTGCGCCCCCTGGCGGTCGCCTCTACGCTCACAGTGCCAACCCGCCCCCGCACCACGCACCGCCCCCGGAGGTGCCCCATCGCCACGGTCGCCGGTACCGGCAGTTCGACGGCACAGGCTCAGCAGTTCGCCGAGTCGTACGTCACCGAGGATCTCGTCCTGCGCACCGCCCGCAGCCTGGCCCTGGAGGTGGGCCTCGACGCGGTCACCCCCGGCGCGGGAGCGGCGTTGCGGCTGCTGGCCGCCGCCGGCAACGCCCGTGCGGTGGTGGAGATCGGCACCGGCACCGGAGTGAGCGGGGTGTGGTTGCTGCGCGGCATGCGCGCCGACGGTGTGCTCACCACAATCGACGTGGAGGTGGAGCATCAGCGGATCGCCCGGCGGATCTTCGCCGAGGCGGGCTTCGCGGCCGGCCGTACGCGGATCATCACCGGGCGCGCGCTCGACGTGCTGCCCCGGCTCGCCGACGGCGCGTACGACCTGGTCTTCGTGGACGCGGAGGCGACCGGCTTCCATGCCTGCGTGGAAGCCGCACTGCGGCTGTTGCGCCCGGGCGGTGTGCTCGCGCTCAACGGCGTGTTGGCCGGCGGCCGGATCGGCGACCCGGCCGCCCGGGACGCGGAGACGGTGACGGTCCGCGAGACGATCAAAGCGGTCCGGGAGTCGGAGCACTGGATCCCCGCGCTGCTTCCGGTCGGGCACGGGGTGCTCGCCGCGGTGAAGTGCTGACCTGGGCTAGTCGACGCTGGCCAGCCAGCGCAGCAGCCAGCGCACGCCCCAGCCGGTGGCGCCGCGGCTGACCTCGTCCTGGTCGCCGTCCGCCCAGGACGGGGCCGACATGTCCAGGTGCAGCCAGCGGTCCCGTAGTTCGCCGGTGAACTCGCGCAGGTAGAGCGCGGCCAGCACCGAGCCGGCGCCCTGTGCCGGCGCGCTGTAGAGGTCGGCGATGTCGCTGCCCAGGTATTCCGCGTAGTCGTTGTGCAGTGGCATCCGCCAGGCCGACTCGCCGGCCGCAGCGGTCGCGGCCAGCACGTCGGCGGCCAGTTGGTCGTTCTCGCTGTACAGGGCGGCGGTGCGCTTGCCCAGCGCCACGGCGTTGGCGCCGGTGAGGGTGGCGAGGTCGAGCAGCAGGTCCGGTTTGAGCTGCTGCACCGCGTACGCCAGGGCGTCGGCGAGGACCAGTCGGCCCTCGGCGTCGGAGTTCGTCGTCTCGCTCGTCGTTCCGCCGTAGTGCCGGATGACGTCGCCGGGGCGGAACGCCGAGCCGCTGACCATGTTCTCGGCGAGCGGGGTGAGCGTGGTGATCCGGACCGGGAGCCGCAGGGCGGCGGCGCCGAGGGTGGCGGCGACGACCGCGGCCGCGCCGGCCATGTCCTTGCGCATCAGTTTCATCGCCGGCACCGGCTTGATCGAGATGCCGCCGGTGTCGAAGGTGATGCCCTTGCCGACCAGCACCACGTGGGTACGCGCGTCGGCGGGGTGCCAGTCCAGCTCGACCAGCCGGGGGCCACTGGCCGAGCCAGCGCCCACGGCGAGGATCCCGCCGAAGCCCTCGGCGGCCAACTCGGCCGGGCCACGGACCCGCAGTCGCAGGTCCGGCAGGTCGGCGGCGGCGGACGCCACCTGGTCGGCGAACCACTGCGGGGTCTTCACCGAGGACGGGGTGTTGGTCAGGTCACGGGCGAGATGGGTCATCGCCGCCGTGGTGCGGGCCGTGGCGACGGTGGCCTCGAACGTGGCCGGGTCGGCGAGCAGCAGGTCGACGCCGTCGAGCGTCGGCGTGTCGCCGGCCTCGGTCAGCCGGTACCGGTACGGGGCGAGCAGCAGCCCCTCGGTCAACCCGCGCACCGCGGCCGGAGTCAGCTCGGTCGGCAACGCGATGGTGATATGCGTCTCATTCGCTGCGGAGCGGGCCAGGGCCGCTCCGGCCGTCCGCCAGGCCGCCTCGCCGCCGTCGCCGATGCCGAGCAGCAGGAGCCGGCCGGGGGTACGTCCGGGGCGCAGCTGGGTGTGGATCTCGCCTGATCGGCCGTTCAGTCGGGCCGCCGACACCAGCGCGGCCGCCTCGTCGGCCGTGTCGTCCGGCGGGGTCGCAGCGGTCGACACGGGCTCGGCCGGGGCGTCATCTCCGGCTGCCGGACCGGCGGGACGGACAGGCAGGACGAGGACGTCGAGCCGGTCGGGCTCGGCGATCAGACGGATGGCGAGCACGCGGAACCGTACCTCCAGGAAAGTGTCGCGGAGCGGAACTCAGGCCGCCTGCCCGCGGTGATGAAGACCCTGAGCCACCGGTACCACCGGTGGCTCAGGGCCGCAGAACGCTCCGGGCGGCGGAAGCCGCCCGGACCACTCCTTACTCAGCCGGCCGCCGCCTTCAACGCGTCACCGAGCGCGTTGGCCTCGTCGGGAGTCATCTCGACGACGAGCCGGCCACCGCCCTCCAGCGGGACCCGCATGACGATGCCCCGCCCCTCCTTGGTGACTTCCAGCGGACCGTCGCCCGTCCGCGGCTTCATCGCCGCCATGTTGTCTCCCCTCAGACCTACACCAGGGTCGGTGGGTTGCCCCACAGCCACTTCGTCACGACCACCCGCAACGGTCGCGGGGGTGTCGACTGACGATTTTCCCTGATGAACACCGCCGGACCCAAACCGGAGCAGCATTGATGTAACAGCATCTAGCTTATCTTGAGAAGGCCTGTCACAATGTGCGGTCATGCAGGCACGGTCGGCACTCTTCGACCTGTACGGCGACCACCTCCGGCCGAGGGGTGGCCGCGCACCGGTTGCTGCCCTGGTCAAGCTACTGGCGCCGCTGGGAATCGCACCGCCAGCAGTTCGCACCGCCGTGTCCCGGATGGTGCGACAGGGCTGGCTCGAACCGCTCCGGTTGATCTCCGGGCCGGGATATTCGATCACACCGAAAGCCGCCCGGCGACTCGACGAGGCGGCGTCCCGGATCTACCGGACCGGCCGGGTCACCTGGGACGGCCGGTTCGATCTGCTGGTGTTGGAGGCCCCGGGCTCCCGACGGGACCGCCAGCGGCTCGCCTCGAACCTGAGCTTCCTCGGCTACGGCACGCTCGACGAGCAGACCTGGGTCGCCACCCGTCCCGCCGACGACGTCGACCTGATCCTCGCCGAGGCCGGCATCCGGTTCGAGCGGTTCACCGCCTCGCACTTCGCCGGCACCCCCGGCGCGATGGGCGTGGTCCGGCGAGCCTGGAACCTGACCGAGATCGGCCGTGCCTACGAGCAGTTCGTCGCGGACCAGCGCCCACTGCTCTCCGCCGTCACCGTGCGCAGCAGCGACGAGGAGGCGTACGCGACCCGGTTCCGGCTGGTGCACGCGTGGCGTACGTTCCTCTTCCGGGACCCGCAGCTACCCCCGGCGCTGCTGCCCGAACGCTGGCCCGGCACCGCCGCGGCCAGCTTCTTCGACCGGCACGCGGCCCGCCTGCGTCCGGCTGCGGACCGGTACGTCGAACAGTGCCTCGACGCCGGCAACCGCCTCGTCCGACAGAAGGGTCGTTAGACACGTGACCGAGCCGCTGCTGGTCGACCGGACCGACGCCGTCGTCACCCTCACGCTGAACCGGGCGAACGCGATGAACGCGCTCGACGTGGCGCTGAAGGAGGCCCTGCGGGACGCCCTGGCGGAGTTGGAGACCGACAGGTCCTGCCGGGCTGTCGTGCTGGCCGGGGCGGGCGGATCGTTCAGCGCCGGTCAGGACCTGCGCGAGCACGTGTCGACGCTGGAGAACTCCGTGAGTGATCCCCTGGGCACCGTGCGGACCCACTACAACCCGATCGCCGCCCGGCTCGCCAACCTGCCCAAGCCGGTGGTCGCCGCGGTCCGTGGCATGGCCGCCGGCGCGGGCGCGTCGCTCGCCTTCCTCGCCGACATCCGCATCGGTGGCCCGACCACCAGCTTCCTGATGGCCTTCGCCAAGGTCGGCCTCGCCGCCGACACCGGCGCCTCCTGGACCCTGCCCCGGCTGGTCGGCCACGCCAAGGCGGTGGAGCTGCTGATGCTGGCCGAGCCCGTACGCGCCGAGGAGGCCTGCCGGATCGGCCTGCTCAACCGCCTGGTGGAGGACGACGAGCTGGTGTTGCCGACCGCCCAGGAGCTGGCCGCTCGCCTCGCCGCCGGCCCGACGGTCGCCTACGGGGCGATCAAGCGGCAGCTCTCCATCGCCGACGCCGGCACCCTCGCCGACGCCCTCGCGGCCGAGGCGCAGGCCCAGTCGATCTGCGGCGCCACCGCCGACCACCGGGCGGCCACGTTCGCCTTCGTCGGCAAGCAGAAACCGGTCTTCGAGGGACGCTGAACGCGATTCGCACGCCACCCTTACCGTCCTCGAACACCAGACGCCTAGCGTCGGCGTCCATGAGCGATCGTGAAGCGGTGGCGCACCTGCTGCGCCGGGCCACCTTCGGGCCGACCGCAGACGAGGTGGACGCCGCCGAGCGCGCCGGGCCGGCGGCCACCCTGGACAACCTGCTCACCCCCACCCGGGCCGACCGTGGCGCGGCGGCCACCCCGCCGCCGGCGCTGGCCCCGGATCCGTACGCCCAGCTGACCAAGGACTCCACCCGCGAGCAGCGGCAGCAGGCCAACGCCGAGCGGCGCAAGCAGCTCCAGCAGGTCACCGGCTGGTGGCTGGACCGGATGGTGGCCGCCGAGGACGGGCTGACCGAGAAGCTGCTCTTCTTCTGGCACGGGCACTGGGCGACGAGCGCGCAGAAGGTCAAGTCGGCACGTGTGATGCAGGGCCAACTGGACACGCTGCGCCGGCACGCACGCGGGCCACTCGCCCCACTCGTCGCCGCGATGGTGCGCGACCCCGCCCTGATCATCTGGCTGGACGGGCAGAAGAACACCCGCAAGGCGCCGAACGAGAACCTGGCCCGCGAGCTGATGGAGTTGTTCACCCTCGGCATCGGCGCCTACTCGGAGGCGGACGTGAAGGCCGGCGCGCGCGCCCTGACCGGCTGGGTGGTCGACAGACGTACCGGGGTGGCCCACTTCGAGGCCAAACGACACGACCCCGGCGAGAAGACGATTCTCGGGCAGAGCGGCCGGTTCGACGCCGAGGCGTACGCCGGGCTGCTGGCCGCCCAACCCGCGGCGGCGACGTTCGTGGCCGGGCGGCTCTGGTTCCGTTACGCCGGCACCGACGTCCCGGCGCCGGCGGGCCTGTCCGGAGCGGACACCGTCGCGACCCTGCGGGCGATCTTCTCGGCGCCGGCCTTCGCCCAGACCCGGGGCACGCTCGTCAAACAGCCGGTGGAGTGGCTGGTCGGCGCGCTGCGGCAGCTGGGTATCCGACCCTCCGCCCTGCCCGAGCAGCAACACAAACAACTGCTGGCCGGCCTGAACGCGCTGGACCAGGTGCCGCTGCGACCGCCAAGCGTCGGCGGCTGGCCGGCCGGAGCCGCCTGGCTGACCACCTCGTCGTTGCAGGCGCGGCTGCGGACGGCCGGGACCCTCGCCGCCGCGGTGAACCCGGCGGTGCTGGCCCGGCTGACCGCCGCGCCCACCGCCGGCCGACCGGACGCGCTGGCGAGACTGCTGGTGGTGGACGGCTGGAGCGCGCGTACCCGCGCCGCCCTCACCCCGCTGGCCGGCGAGCCCCGCAAGCTGCTGGCCGCCGGCCTGGTCAGCCCCGAATACACAGTCAGCTGAGCGGAGGAGTCGACATGGACACCCAGACCCGACGCAGGTTCCTGCTGACCAGCGGGGTGGTCGGCGCGGGCGCGCTGGCCGCCGGCGCCGGCGCGTACCGCCTGCGGGACCTGCTGGACACCAGCGGCGACCGTGATCCACAGGCTCGCACGCTGGTGCTGGTGACCCTCTACGGCGGCAACGACGGGCTCAACACGGTCATCCCGTACGCCGATCCGGCCTACCGGGCGGCCCGCCCCGAGCTGGCCTACCCGGACTCCGAGGTGCTGCGGTTGGACGACGGCTTCGGCCTCAACCCGGCACTGGCCGGCCTGCACCGGCGCTGGTCCGACGGCGGGCTGGCGATCGTGCGCGGGGTCGGCTACCCGAAGCCGGACCGCAGCCACTTCCGGTCGATGGACATCTGGCACACCGCACAGCCGGACCGGCCGGGCAACACCGGTTGGCTGGGCCGTTGGCTGGACTCCGCAGGTGGCGACCCCCGGCTGGCGGTCTCCTTCGAACCGGCGCTGCCGCCGCTGCTGGCCGGGGCGCGGAGCGCGGGCGCGGCCGTGCCGGTGACCGACCGGAAGGCCGCCAAGGGCCTGCCGGCGGAGACACTCACCGCGCTCGCCGCCGCCGAGGCGGGTGAGTCGGCGGCCCGCGGCCGGGCCGCCGCCTGCTTCGCCGACCTGCGGTCGGTGGACGAGATGATCCGCCAGGTACGCGACTCCGCCGACCCCGACGCGGCGGACCCGGACGGGGAACAGGCGCCCGCGACGGCGACCGGTGGGGCACGCACGCCGCTGGACGCGCAGTTGGACCTGGTCGCGCAGTGCGTCGAGGCGGGAGTGTCCACCCGGGCCTTCTCGGTGTCGCTCGGCGGCTTCGACACGCACGCCGACGAGAAGCAGTTGCAGGCCGTCCTGCTGGGTCAGCTGGACCGGGCGCTGACCGGGTTCGCCGACCGGATGAGCCGCACCGAGGCGGGCCGGAAGGTGGTGGTGGCGGTCTACTCCGAGTTCGGCCGCCGCGTCCGGGCCAACGCCTCGGACGGCACCGACCACGGCACCGCCTCGGACGTCCTGCTGCTGGGCGCCGGCGTACGCGGCGGCTGGCACGGCGCGCCGCCGAGCCTCACCGATCTCGACGACGGCGACCTGAAATTCACCACCGACTTCCGGGACGTCTACGCCACGCTGCTGGAACGGGTGCTGGACACCGACCCGGGCCCGGTGCTCGCCGACTGGCGGGGACGCCTCGACAAGCTGTTCTAGATGGTCGACGACGACGTGTTCTCGCCGGGACCGGCCGCCCAGGCGGGCACGTTGCCCGCCTGGGCGGCCCAGGATCCGGTCGTATCCGCCGCCGGCGGGATGGCTGTCACCTCAGGTGGGCGGAAAGCGGGATGTTCTGCGCCCGGAGGGCGGTGGCGATCAGGCCGGCGATCTGTCTGGCGCCGGCGGCCTCGAAGTGGGTGTGGTCGTTGCAGAAGAACGCACCGACCGCCCCCGTCGAGTAGTTGCCGTTGTTCGGGCACAGCCTGAGCGTGTTGTAGAGCGCCACGCTCTTCGCGTGCAGGTCGATGACCGGTACGCCGTTCGCGGCGGCCGCAGCCGTCGTCTCGGCGACGAAACCGCGATTGCCGACGGCGGTGCTGCCGCTGCAGGTGATTGCCGCGACCGGCGTGACGAAGATCGGCTTCACACCTCTGGCCTTGGCAGCCGTCGCCATGACGCCGAGCAGTTCCTTGAAGCGGTTGGTGCCGACGTGTCGCGGGCAGGCCGAGTCACCGTCGTTGATGCCGAACTGGATGATCAGATAGTCACCGGACTTGAAGCCGCTGTCGGTGTTCAGCATCGCCGACCACCGGGCGCTGTAGGCGGTCGAGCTGAGCGTGCACTCGCCGGCCGAGTTCTTGGTGGAGGTCACATTGCCCTCGTACAGCCACGTCTGGATGCTGCGACCGCCGACGGCGCTGTTCTGCACGGTGACGTCCGACGTGAGATAGGACGCGAACTGGCTGCCCCAGCCGATCGGACAGGAACTGGCATTCATCATCGTGGAGTCGCCGGCCATCCACACTTTGATCGGCGCGGGTGCCGGCGACGTGGAAGGGGTCGGCGACGGCGTGCTCGGGCTGGGGCACGGCGTTGCCGTCGGCGTTGGTGTCGACGTCGGTGTTTGCGTTGGCGTTGGCGTTGGAGTCGACGTTGGCGTCGGCGTCGGCGCGGTGGGGGTCGCTGCCGGTGGGCCGGCGCACGTGGTGCCGTTGAACGAGAACGACGACGGCACCGGGTTGCTGCCGCTCCACGAGCCGGTGAAGCCGAAGCTGACAGATGCGCCAGAGCCGACGGCGCCGTTGTAGCTCACGTTTGTGGCGGTCACCGCCGTGCCGGTGACCGTGACGGCGGCGTTCCACGCCTGCGTCACGCCCTGCCCGGGGGCGAGGCTCCACTGCACGGCCCAGTTGGTCACCGCGTCACCGAGGTTTGTGACGACGACGTCGGCTCCGAACCCGCCGGCCCACTGGCTGGTGACCCGGTAGGTGACACCGCATGCCGGGGTGGCGGCCTGGGCGGTGGCGATGCCGAGCCCGCTGGCCGCGACGGTCAGGACCGTTGCCGCCAAAACCACAAGACGCGATCGGCGAACCTTCATCGGGTACTCCTGCCTTGATCGGAGACGCTCGGCATCACGTGGCGACGGCGCACGGGGAGCCGTTGAGGGCGAAACCTGTCGCTCCGCCCAGCGGGCTGTCGGTGACGAATCCGAAGCTCGTCGAACCGGCGGCCGGGATCACCGCGTTCCAGGAGGCGTTCACCGCCGTGGCCGCGGCGCCGGACTGGGTGACTGTGGCGTTCCAGGACTGTGTGATCCGCTGGCTGCCGGGCAGGGACCAGGTGAGTGTCCAACCGTCGACGGGGACGGTCGAGGTGTTGCCGAGTGTCACGTCGAACTGGGCGCCCGTACCCCAGTCACCGGTCTTGCGGTAGGTGACCGCGCAGGCCCCGGCCCCAGGAGTGGGCGGCGCGGTCGTGGGCGGCGCGGTCGTGGGCGGCGTAGTCGTGGGAGGCGTAGTCGTGGGAGGCGTAGTCGTGGGCGGCGCGGTCGTGGGGGCCGGGGTCGTGGTCAGTCGTGCGCTGAGGATCGGGGCCAGCCTGTCGGTGATGGCCTGGTGACCCGCGTCGTTCGGGTGCACCGAGTCGCTCAGACCGCCGGACGGCAGCCAGCCGGTGGTGTCCAGGTAGAACACGTCGGCGTCACCCGCCGCGTTGCGTGCCCGCACCGCGGCCTCCGTCTCCGCCGCATAGCGACCGATGAACGTCCGCATCGCGAAGAGCTTGGCGTTCGGAAACCTGGCCCGGATCCTCGTGAGGAAGGTCGTGTACGTCGCCTGGAAGGCCGCGGGGCTCACACCGTGGCTCTTGTCGTTGGTCCCCAGGTTGATCACCACGCCGTCGGCCGTGTAGCGGGAGAAGTCCCACTGGTCGGTGCCGACCTGGCCACCGGACGACATCCAGTAGCGGGTCGTCTGCGCCCAGCACCCATCGGTCGTCTCGGCCAGACACATGCCACCGATCGCGATCTGGGTGTGGTCGTAGCCGAGCCTCTCACCGACCTTGAAGCCGTAGTCCGTCACGGCAAGCTGACTGCTCGTGGCGCCCGCGGTGATCGAGTCACCGACGAACTCGACGAGCTTGGGGCGGGGCGGCGGCTTGAACGTGCCCGCGCCCGAATCCAGGACCAGTCCCTGGAAGACCGCGTCTCCGGTGTAGGAGCCGGCCACCTGCCGGTAACTGACGATCAGCGTGTGGTTGCCGGCCGCCAACGCGGTCGGCGTCAGGTTGATCGTGCCGGAACCGGTGAAGGACGTGAACGCCCTACCGTCGATGCTGGCCCACAGCTGGATGGTGTTGCGCTGCCGGAGCTTCACCGTCTTGCCGGTGAACCCGACCCGCAGGTACGCGCCGGCCCAGTAGGGCACGTAGGCCGAGGCGTTCGCCTTGTTCCACCGGCCGACGAAGCTGATGTTCGAGTCGGTCGGGGTGCCGTCGCCGACCGCTGCCTGGGCGCTGAGGGCCGGCAGACCTGCGGCGAGCACCCCGGCGGCGACCGCGATGAGGGCCGCGGTACGCGTCCTCGCCAGTGCGTGCCGGATTGTCCCGAGTCGGGTGCGCGGGCGGACGAGAGGCTGACTGTGTTCGAAGGACCGGATCTTCGTCATCGGATCGGGTTCCAGCCGTCGTTACCCGCCAGGTAGGCGGTGGGGGTGTACTGGGTGGCGGTGGCGGCGCTCAGCTGGGGCCGGTTGGCGTTGATGCCCGCGCCGGCGCCGGTGCTGCCGTACTCCGCGAAGCGGGCGTTCCTCCACGAGAAGCCGGACATGTCGGTCCAGGGATCGGTGCGGATGTGCGCGCCCATCGCGACGCCCCGGTAGAGGACCTGGCCACGGGCGTTGACGTCGCCGCTGGGGTGCCAGGGGCGGCCCAGATAGACGGTCCTGGCGGGAGCGTTGCTGGTCAGCGTGGTACCCCAGAACAGGAAGCCGAACCTGTTTTTGATGTCGGTGGCCGCAGCGGTGACGTAGCCGTTGTTCGACGACGAGCCCCGGGTGAGCGAGTGCACGGTGCCGTTCTGGAAGACCATGGTGCCCCGCCCGAAGACGAAGTCGACGTCGCCCTCTACGTAGGAGTTGCGAACGTAGAGACGCCGGACCGAGCTGACACTGGGTGCGTTGACCAGCAGGGTGTCCTGGTTGCCGAGGATGCGGACGTTGTCGAACTGCACCCGGTCGCCGGAGGTGTTGACGGCGACGGCCTGCTCGGCGTCGAGGGTGTTGGCGGCTTCGTTGAAGTCGTTCGCCATGGTCAGATTCTTGATCGTGGTGTCGTTGGCGTTGACGAAGACCGAGGCACTGCCGGACGTGCCGTACGTGCCGCCACCGGGCTTGGTCTGGCCGGACGCGTGCCCCTCGACGATCACCACCTGGGTCGCGGAGCCGCCGGCGCCGGCCAACGTGAGATAGGGCTTGTTGGCGGGGATGGTGACCACGCCCCGGTAGGTGCCGGGTTTGATGCTGATGGTGACCGGAACGCCGTTGTTCGCCGCGACACTGTCGACCGCCGCCTGCACCGTCGTGTAGGTGCCGCTGCCGTCGGCGGCCACGGTGATGGTCGCGGAGGCGGACGCGGCGGAAACCATCGAGACCGTGGCGGCGAGAGCGCACACCGTCACCACCGCCACCGAGCGCGCGCGACGAATCCAGCCGGATGTGGTCATAAGCGTCCTCCGATTCCACGGGGGCCCTCCGCCGAAGGTCATGCCGACTGGCAGACGACGACGTAAGTTAACGCTAACATCGATGGTTGGAAATATAAACGGAATGAACGGCCCAACCGAACGGAACGGTGCTACTCGTCCTCTTCCGGGTCCTGGTTGGCCTCCGCGCCCAGCACGAACGCCTGCATGGCCAGCTCGTCGTCGGACGGCGAGACGAAGGCGGGCAGCTCACGCGGGCCCAACTCCTGCACGTACGACCAGAACAGCCGGACCGCCTCGGCTCGCGTGCCGGCCTCGATCGGCAGGTCGAGGCTGACCAGCCAGGTGCGCCGCGCCGGGGGCGGGCCGAGCTGGTCGGCCAGCGCCCGGAAGGCCGCCGGCTCCAGCGCGGTGATCGGCCCGTCGAGCGTCAGCAGGTCGGCCGGCACCGGCTCGTCGAAGGCCCGCCGGGTGTACGCCACGACGACAGTTCCCGGCTCGACCGGGGACTGCGGGTCGTCCGGGTCTTCGCGGTGACGCTGACCCGGGGCGCGGACCCGACCGAGCGCGACCAGCCGCGGCGGCGCGTCGACAAGCACCGCCACCTGGTCTCCCGGACCCGGGCGGGTGCTGTCGGCCAGGCCGGTCAGCTCCAGCGTGTCGTGGTGCACGAGCCGCTCGGCCTCGTACCGCTCGGCGGGCAGCAGCACGGCCCAGGTGCCCACGCCGTCGGCACGGCCGGATCCCCCGGCCCGGTACGCGGTCTCGGTCGTCATGCCTGCCATCCCATCACGTCGCCGGTGCGAGGGTGACGTGACAGCCGACGATGTGATCGTCGACCATGCCGGTGGCCTGCATCAGCGCGTACGCGGTGGTCGGGCCGACGAACCGGAAGCCGCGCTTCTTGAGCGCCTTGGCCATCGCCGTCGACTCCGCGGTGATCGGTGCCAGCTCGGCGAACGAGGCGGGGCGGGCCGCTCGGGGCTCCGGGGCGAAGGACCAGAGCAGCGCGGACAGCCCTTCCGGCACCTCCAGAGCGGCGCGGGCATTGGCGATCGCCGCCTCGATCTTGGCCCGGTTGCGGACGATGCCGGCGTCGGCGAGCAGCCGGGTCACGTCGGCGTCGGAGTATCCGGCGACGGTGGGGATGTGGAACTCGTCGAAGGCCAGCCGGAACGCCGGGCGTTTGCGCAGGATGGTCAGCCAGGACAACCCGGACTGGAACGCCTCCAGCGTCATCCGCTCGTAGAGCGCGTCGTCGCCGCGCAGCGGGCGACCCCACTCGGTGTCGTGGTAGATGGCGTAGTCGGGGGTGCTCGACCCCCAGGCGCAGCGAGGCAGCCCGTCGGCACCGATCACCAGGTCAGTCACGTCGTACACGCTAGGGCATCGCTCCGACACCCCACCGCGGTCAGGGCAGCCGGCCCTGCTCGACCAGTCGGGCGAACCTCTTCAGCGCCTGGGTGAGGCCGAGCTTGGAGCCCGGCCAGAGCACCGGCCACGCCAGTCGACCGGCCCGGCCGCCCGGCAGGTGGAACCACTCGTGCCAGACGACCTGGGTGCGGTCCCGGTCCAGTTGGGTGCAGCGCAGCACGCCGGGGCCGCGCAGCAGTTGGCCGTAGTGCACCACGCCGATCTCGTACGGTTCGTCGACCCGGACCACCCGCATCTCGTCGCGCAGCACGGCCCGACCGAGCGCGGTCACCGCCTCGATGCGGCTGCCCTCGCGCCCGTCGCCCTCGACCACGCGCACCCGGGTGAACGGGATCCAGTCGGACTGACGTTCCCAGGCGAGCAGGGCGGCGAAGACCCGCTCGGCGGGAGCGTCGACGATCACGGTGGCGGTGACCTCACCGGCACCGGGTTGGGCGGCCTCACGAAGATCGTCAGCGCCGCCCGTGCCGGTCACACCGACTCCGACCGAACCGTCTTGCCGTGCTGGCCGGTGCCGTCGGCGGGCGCGCCGTCGGTCTGCTCAGGGTCGGCCGCCGTAGCACCGGACGGCACGACGGCCGACGCCACACCGTCGGAATCGGCGGGTGACGAGGTGGCGGCGGGCTCCGGACCCGCGCTTGTCGAGCCGACCGGTGCGGCCCCGGCCTCGGCCGCGTCGGACTCGGCCGCGTCGGACTTCACCGCGTCGGACTCGGTCGCGTCGGACTGCGCCGCGTCGGCGGTCGTCGCCCTGCTGGCGGACTGTTCGCGGGCGTCGCGCAGCACGTCCGCGTCGTCGGTGCGGCCCTCACGCAACGCGGTGACCTCCGCCTCCAGCACGCCGATCAGCTCGGACTTGTAGCCGATGTCGTAGGCGGCACGGCGCATCGCCTGATCGACCTGAGCCATCCGGTACCCGCGCAACGCGGTGTCGAAACGGACCGCGCCCACGTCGGACTCGCGCAGTGGCCGGGTGCCGGGCAGTGCCACGGCCTGCGAATCCGGCTCGGCGGGCACCAGACCGGGATCACGGCCGCTGACCAGCACCGTCACGCCGAATATCACCGCCGCGACCGTCAACGCCACGACCAGGAGGAGCAGAAGCTGACCCATGTACTGATCGTGGCACGGCAGCCGGCCGGGAGCGACCCCGCCACCCGTCCCGATCACGATCCGTACCGAAGCCGCCCGGAGTCGCGGCCGGACCAGCGACTAGCGTCGGGGTCGGCCGACGCGGCAGCGACGGCAGACTCTCAGGAGGCGGGCATGGCCGGGGCGCTTCGGCTGGGCGGGCGCACGTTCGCCCCCGACGAGCTGGTGGTGATGGCGATCGTCAACCGCACCCCGGACTCGTTCTTCGACCGAGGGGCCACCTACGCCGCCGACAGTGCTCTGCGCGCGGTGGAGCGGGCCGTCGCCGACGGTGCGGCGATCATCGACATCGGCGGGGTCAAGGCCGGCCCCGGCGCGGAGGTGGACGTCGTCGAGGAGATCCGCCGCACGGTGGACACCATCGCCGCCGTCCGGGCCGCGTTCCCCACGGTGGTGATCTCGATCGACACCTGGCGCGCCGAGGTGGCGACGGAGGCCGTGGCAGCCGGCGCCGACCTGCTCAACGACACCTGGTCGGGCGCCGACCCGACCCTGGCCCGGGTGGCCGCACGGACCGGCGCGGGCCTGGTCTGCTCGCACGCCGGCGGCCTGGTCCCACGGACCCGGCCGCACCGGGCCGCCTTCACCGACGTGGTCACCGACGTGGTCGCGACGGTGACCGGGCTCGCCGAGCGAGCGGTGGCGGCCGGGGTACGCCCCGACGGCATCCTCATCGACCCGGCACACGACTTCGGCAAGAACACCAGGCACTCCCTGGAGATCACCCGCCGACTGGGCGAGCTGGCCGACACCGGCTGGCCGGTGCTGGTGGCGCTCTCCAACAAGGACTTCATCGGTGAGTCGCTGGACCTGCCGGTGCCCGAACGGCTGGAGGGCACGCTCGCCGCGACGGCGGTCTCGGCCTGGCTGGGCGCCCGGGTGTTCCGGGCCCACCAGGTCGGCCCGACCCGGCGGGTGCTGGACATGGTGGCCTCGATCCGGGGCGACCGCCCACCGTCGGCGACCCGCCGCGGCCTCGCCTGACCGGTCGTCGCCGGGAGCGACCGACAACGGTCGGGCGGACCGGGCCGATCGCCGGAGGTGGCGACGTTCAGGTCCAGCGGAGGATGTTCCTGCGCCAGGCGTAGAGGATGCCGAGCGCGAGCACCGCCACGAACACCGCCATCTCCACCACCGTCACCAGGCCGAAGCCCGGCCGGTCGAAGACCACCGCCCAGGGGAAGAGGAACACCGCCTCGACCGCGAACAGCACGTAGAGGTACGCGTAGACGTAGTAGCGGATCTGCATCTGTGCCCAGTCGGCGCCGACCGGGTCGAGCCCGCACTCGTAGCTGGCCCGCTTGCCCGGCGGGTCGGCCGGACGTGCGGGGCGTAACACCCGGTTGGCCGAGAACGCCGTAACAAAGAACAGAACGCTGGCGAGCAGCAAGAGCCCGAGCGTCGCGTACGAGCCCAGGTATCCGGTCACAGTCGGGAGCCTACCGTCCGCCCGTGCGGGCCATCCCAAACACGTTACGGATTTGTTTCCCGATGGGACTAGTGCGCCGGGGCAACTGTTACCGACCATTGGACACCCACCCATGCACCGGAGGACAGATGGCCCGCCTGAAGGCATCGCCCGGTACGCGGGCGGAGGGGCGGCACCCCAGGTCCCTGCTGGCGACCTCGCTCGTACTCGGTCTGTTCGCGGCGCTCGCCGTGGGGCCGGCCTGGGCCAGCGCGGCGACGCCGGAGGCCGGCCCGGTCGTGACGATGACCGACCCGGTCAGCGAACCCGGGGGTGACCCCGGGTCCAGCCCGACGGACGAGCCGCCCCCGACCGAGGAGCCGGGTGCTTCGCCGGAGCCGAGCAACCCGGCGCCGGAGACCACCGCGCCGCCGCCGCAGACGCAGCCGCCGGCGCCGGAGACCACCGCGCCGGACGTGCCGCCGGCACCGAGCAACAACGCGCCCGCGCCGGGCGGAGCACCCACCGCGGCACCCCCGGCCCCTCCGGCGCCCCCGGTGCTGCCGGCGCCCCCGGTCCCGCCGGTCCGCCCGCCTGCCCCGGGTCCGGAGGCGCCGCCGGCGAATCCGCTCGGTGTGCAGGTCACGACCCAGGACGTCACGCTCTCCAAGGCGTACTGGAACGCGGCCAGCACCGCCACCACCCTGCAGGTCACGGTCCACAACACCGGCACGACGACGCAACGGATCCGCCTCTCGTACACGCTGCCGCTCGGACTGACCGACGCGGGGACGAAGGGCTGCGCCGCCGCCGGCGGCGGTACGTACCACTGTGGGGCCTGGACGGCCGGAGCCGGCGTCCGGTTCAGCGCTGTGCTCCGCCTGCGGGTCGACGGCACCGCGTGGCAGAAGATGCCCCTCGCCGGCTCCGTCCAGGTCGTGGCGGACGCGCCGGGGATGCCCGGGGAGGCGGTCGACGACCAGGGCTTCGCGGTGCTCTTCCCGCCCGGCCCCCCGGTGCCCGGGATCACGCTCGCCGCCGACGAGGTCGCCTTCGACATCAGCGGCTCCGCCAGCACCCTCACGCTCCGGCTGGGCAACACCGGCGCGGTGGACGCCGCCGGCCGGGTCGAGGTCGTCCTGCCGAGCGGGGTGACAGTCTCGACCCCACCGGCCGGCTGCGTGTCGGTCGACCCGACCCGGACCCGCTGCGACGCGGGCACGGTCGCGGCGGGCCGGACCGCCGAGTTGCGGCTGCCGGTGGAGGCGACGCCGCAGGCGCAGCGGGAGGCGCCGCTGTCCGGTGCCGTGATCGGCCAACTCGACCCGCGCAGCGGCACGACCCGGCAGATGCAGATGAGTTTCCGGATCACCGCGGCGGCCGCGCTGGCCACGCCCGTGGTCTCACCGCCCGCGCCGACCGGCTCCCAGGGCGTGCTGCCCGGGGGTGCCGCCGCCGACGACGACGAGGGGATGACCTCGGTGCGGCGTACGGCGATCATCCTGATCGTGGTCTCCGCGCTGCTTGTGGTGTTGGCTCTCACGCTTGCCACCATCTCGCTGCGGCGTCGGTTCTCCGGCCCGGCGCCCGAACCGGCGTCCCACCCCGCCGACTGACCGACGAGCGACCCCCGGACCGCGTGTGTCCGGGGGTCGGCGGAGCGGATCTGTGGTGATCTGAATTACGGCGGCCGGGGCATAAGCGCGCAAAAACGGGCAATTCCGTGCCCAGTTCGGTCCCAGTCGGCGGACCTCCGGCGCTGGTTAGGGCTCCCTTAGACGTAGGCTCTCAGATGAGGTACGACAGCGGCCGGACCAGCCTGGGGCGGTGCGGTGAAACGTTGCGTCGAGGAGGTTCCGTGGCCGGGCAAGGCGAGGTTTTGCGAGCCCCGCAGTCGCGAACGAAGGTGGCAGAGTGACCAAGCAGATCCGTCAACTCGACCGGGTGGTCATCCGGTTCGCCGGTGACTCCGGCGACGGCATGCAGCTGACCGGCGACCGGTTCACCTCGGAGACGGCGCAGCTCGGCAACGACATCTCGACGCTGCCAAACTTCCCCGCCGAGATCCGCGCTCCCGCCGGCACCCTGCCCGGCGTGTCGAGCTTCCAGGTGCACTTCGCCGACTACGACATCCTCACCCCGGGCGACGCGCCGAACGTGCTGGTGGCGATGAACCCGGCGGCGCTCAAGGCCAACCTGGCCGACCTGCCGCGCGGCGCGGACATCATCGTCAACACCGACGAGTTCACCAAGCGCAACCTCGCCAAGGTCGGCTACCAGGCCAGCCCGTTGGACGACGACTCGCTGGCCGGCTACGTCGTGCACCCGGTGGCGCTGACCTCGATGACCGTCGGCGCGCTTACCGACTACCAGGTGTCCAAGAAGGACGCCGAGCGGTCGAAGAACATGTTCGCCCTCGGCCTGCTCTCCTGGATGTACTCGCGGCCCTACGAGTCGACGCTGCGCTTCCTGGAGCGCAAGTTCGCGTCCCGTCCGGAGCTGGTCGCCGCGAACGTCGCCGCCTTCCGGGCCGGCTGGAACTTCGGCGAGACGACCGAGGACTTCGCGGTCCGCTACGAGGTCAAGCCGGCGAAGATGAAGCCGGGCACCTACCGCAACATCACCGGCAACGCGGCGCTCTCGTTGGGTCTGGTCGCCGCCGGGGTCCGCTCCGGGCTGCCGGTGTTCCTCGGCGCGTACCCGATCACGCCCGCGTCGGACATCCTGCACGAGCTGAGCAAGCACAAGCGCTTCGGCGTCACCACGGTGCAGGCCGAGGACGAGATCGCCGCGGTCGGCGCGGCGCTCGGCGCGTCGTACGGCGGGGCGCTCGGTGTGACCACCACAAGCGGCCCCGGCGTGGCGCTCAAGAGCGAGACGATCTCCCTCGCGGTGGCGCTGGAGCTGCCCCTGGTGATCGTGGACGTGCAGCGCGCCGGCCCGTCGACGGGCATGCCGACCAAGACCGAGCAGGCCGACCTCAACATGGCGCTCTACGGCCGGCACGGCGAGGCGCCCGTCGCGGTGATCGCGCCCCGGTCACCGTCGGACTGCTTCTTCGCGGCGCTGGAGGCGGCCCGGATCGCGCTCACCTACCGCACCCCGGTGATCCTGCTGTCCGACAACTACGTCGCCAACGGCTCCGAGCCGTGGCTGCTGCCCGACGTCGAGTCGCTGCCCGACCTGCGGGTCGAGTTCGCCACCGAGCCCAACGGCGAGGACGGCACCACCTTCCTGCCCTACCTGCGTGATCCGGAGACCCTGGCCCGGCCGTGGGCGATCCCCGGCACGGCCGGACTGGAGCACCGGATCGGCGGGCTGGAGAAGGCCGACAAGACCGGAGACATCTCCTACGACCCGGCCAACCACGATTTCATGGTGCGCACCCGCGCCGCCCGGATCGAGGCGATACCGGTGCCGGACATCGAGGTGGAGGACCCGGACGGCGACGCCCGGGTGCTGGTCCTCGGCTGGGGCTCGACGTACGGGCCGATCGGCGCGGCGTGCCGGGGGGTGCGCCAGCGCGGGCTGTCCATCGCCCAGGCGCACCTGCGGCACCTGGCGCCGATGCCGGCCAATCTCGGTGCGGTGCTGCGCGCGTACGACAAGGTGGTCATCCCGGAGATGAATCTGGGCCAGCTCGCCCACGTCATCCGGGCCCGCTACCTGGTCGACGCGATCAGCTACAACCAGGTCCGCGGCCTGCCGTTCACGGCCGCCGAGCTGGAGACGACGCTGGAAGAGGTCCTGAAGAATGTCTGAGCCCGTCGCCCTCAAGCTCACCGCGAAGGACTTCAAGTCCGACCAGGAGGTGCGCTGGTGCCCCGGCTGCGGTGACTACGCGATCCTCGCCGCCATCCAGCAGTTCATGCCGGAGCTGAACATCCCCCGCGAGCGGACCGTCTTCGTCTCCGGGATCGGCTGCTCGTCGCGCTTCCCGTACTACATGAACACCTACGGGATGCACTCGATCCACGGGCGCGCCCCGGCGATCGCGACCGGCCTGTCGGTGTCCCGGCCGGACCTGTCGGTCTGGGTGGTCACCGGCGACGGCGACGCGCTCTCCATCGGTGGCAACCACCTGATCCACGCGTTGCGGCGCAACGTCAACCTCAAGATCCTGCTGTTCAACAACCGGATCTACGGTCTGACCAAGGGCCAGTACTCGCCGACGTCCGAGGTCGGCAAGGTCACGAAGTCGACCCCGGCCGGCTCGGCGGATGCCCCGTTCAACCCGCTCTCGCTCGCGCTCGGAGCGGAGGCCAGCTTCGTCGGCCGGACCATCGACTCCGACCGCAAGCACCTCCAGTCGGTGCTGCGGGCCGCCGCCGAGCACGAGGGTTCGGCGTTCGTGGAGATCTACCAGAACTGCAACATCTTCAACGACGGGGCGTTCGAGCAGCTCAAGGACCCGTCCACCCGGGACGACTACCTGATCCGCCTGGAGCACGGCCAGCCGATCACCTTCGGTGCCGACGGGCAGTTCTGCGTGGTGCACCCGCCGGGCGCCTTCGGTCTGGAGGTGCGGGAGACCAGCTCGGTCCGCCCGGAGGAGATCGTCGTGCACGACGCCACGGTGGCCGATCCGGCGTACGCCTTCGCGCTGTCCCGGCTGCCCGGGCTGGACCTGCGCAACACTCCGATCGGGGTGTTCCGCTCGGTGGACCGACCGTCCTACGACAGTGTGGTGCAGGGTCAACTCGCGGCCGCCCAGGCGACGGTCACCGAGACTCCCGAGCAGCAGCTCGCCGGCCTCCTGGCCAGCGGCGACACCTGGACGATCCTCTGATCCGACAGTGTTGACGAGAGCGGCCGTCCCCGATCCGGGGGCGGCCGCTCTCGTCGTACCGGCGGTGCCTCAGCGCTGGGCGGAGGCCGGCGTCCAGAGGTTGTCGATCTCCTTCTCGGTCGCCGTCAGGCTCGCCTCGTGCAGCGGGATCAGCTCGGCCATCGCCGGCACCGAGGGTGCCAGGGTCAACTCGGTGCTGATGAAGCGCGGCTCCAGGCCGGTCATCGACAGGCCGTGCGGGAGCCACTGCTCCGCGTGGTCCCAGCCATGGCGCGGGGTGCCCTCCCCGTAGCCGCCGCCCCGGGTGGCCAGCACCACGAACTCCCGGCCGCCGAGCAGGCCCTCCTGCGTCGTCGGGTCGTAGGTGAGGCCGGCGACGATCAGGTGGTCGACCCAGGACTTGACGCTGCTGGGCGCGCCGTAGTTGTAGAGCGGCAGGCCGAGCAGCACCACGTCGGCCTGCTTCACCTCGTCGACGAGCCGCTCGCTGAGCTCCCAGGATTCGCGCTGGGCCGGGGTGTGCTGGTCCGGCGGTGTCATCCGGGCCAGGCCGCCCGCCGCGTCGAGGTGCGGCAGCGGTTCCGCGCCGAGGTCCCGGTAGGTCACCGTGCCGTCCGGGTGGGCCGCACGCCACGTGGCGACCGCGCGGGCGGTGAGCCGACGGCTGATCGACCAGTCGCCCCGAATGCTTGAGTCGATATGCAGCAGATGCATTATTCCTCCTCCAAGGATCGTCTGTGCAGCACCAACTATTTATAGCAGGCCGATGTTCCGTCCGGTCGGTAGACTGGGTCACATGTCCGCCCTGCCGCCCGCCCCCTCGGAGCACCGCTCGGGTGCCCTCCTGGACCATCTGGCGCGGCGGATGCGGCTGCGGTCGGAGTCGGTGCTGGCGCCGCTGGGCCTGCGGCCGCGGCATCTGGTCGCGCTCACCGTGCTGCGAGCCGGCGGTGGCACCAGCCAGCAGGCGCTCGCCGCCATCCTGGAAATGGACAGCACGAACATCGTCGGGCTGCTGAACGACCTGGAAGCGGAGCAACTCGTCGAGCGCCGCCGCTCCCCCGAGGACCGCCGCCGGCACGTCGTCGACCTCACCGAAGACGGTGCGAAACGCCTCAGCGAGGCCGAATGCGCCCTCGCCGGAGCCGAGGACGAGGTGCTGGGAGCGCTGGCGCCCAGCGAGCGGGAGACGCTCTACGAGCTGCTCCGGCGGGCCTCCGCCACGACGCCGGTCAGCTGCACCGAGGCGATCTGCACCGGCGACGAGACCTTCTGAGCCACGCCTCTACCGCCCGCTCACGACGGGACGGTCAGGCGGTCGTCGCCGACTGCGGACGGTCGTCCCGGACGTGCACGAGCATGTCGCCGGTCTCGATCACCGCACCGGCCCGGTCGGCCAGGGTGACCACCTTGCCCCGCCGCACCAGGGCGATCACCAAGGACTCCAGCTCGCGCGGCGAGCGACCCACCTCGTCCCGCTCCGCCGAGCGCATCGCCAGCGCCATGCCCTGACCCGGAGTGAGCAGATCCTCCACCACGTCGATGAGCGGCGGGGCCGAGGTGGACAGGCCGAGCAGCCGACCCGCGGTGGCCGACGAGACGATCACATGGTGCGCGCCACTCTGCTTGAGCAGCGGGGCGTTCTCCGCCTCCCGCGCCGCGGCGATGATGCGGACCTGTCCGGCGGTGAGCTGCCGTACGGTCAGCGCGACAAGGACCGACGCGTCGTCACTGTCGGTCGCGATGATCACGGCCTTGGCGTTCTTGACGTGTGCCTCGTTCAGCACCGACGAGCGGGTCGCCGAGCCCTCGATCGCCACCAGACCGGCGGAGGTCGCCTGCCGCAGGGCGGCGGCGCTGCGCTCCACCACCACGATCCGCGACCGATCCAGACCGTTCTCCAGCAGGGCGGAGACCGCGCTGCGCCCCTTGGTGCCGTAGCCGCAGATGATGACGTGGTCCTTCACGGCTCTCCTCCACCGCGACAGGCGACGGCCGGTCCGGTACTGCTCGGTCAGAACTTCCAGGGTGGTGCCGACCAGGATGATAAGGAAGATCACTCGGGCCGGGGTGATGAAGAGGACGTTTACCAGTCGGGCCGACGGCGCGGCCGGGGTGATGTCCCCGTAACCGGTGGTCGAGAGCGACACGACCGCGTAGTAGAAGCAGTCGAGCAGGGTGAGGCCGTCCTCGTTGACGTCGCGGTAGCCCTCGCGGCCCAGATAGACGGCGGCGACCACGGCGAAGACCAGGCCCAGCGCGGCGGCGAGCCGAAGGCTCAGCGCGCTCAGTGGGCCCCGGCGCTGCGCGGGAAAATGGATCACCGTCGAACCTGCCCCGCCACCGTCGCCTGCACGAGCACAACATAGCGGGTACGCCGGCCCCGGCACGTCCGGGTTGCGCAGCGGGCACAGGTCTCCCGCGGAGCCGTACCGCTCCTGGGCGCGCGACCGGGAGAGGATGGGTCGGCCCGGAAGGCCGGGGACGGGCATGATGAGGGTGTTCCCGACGACGACCGCGAAAGTGAGGCCGGCATGTCGTTGCTGCGACGAGTCATCGGCGGAGTGCTCCGCCGACTGCGCCAGAGCCAGGGCCGCACGCTGCGCGAGGTGGCCGCCACCGCCGGAGTCTCCGTGCCCTACCTGTCCGAGGTGGAGCGGGGCCGCAAGGAAGCCTCCTCCGAGGTGCTCGCGGCGATCTGCCGGGCGCTCGGCATCCGCCTGTCCGACCTGTTGGAGGAGGCCCGCGACGACCTGCGCCGGGTCGAGCCCCGCATCCCGGCCGCACCCCGGGCGCAACTCACCCGGACCGAACGGGCCGAGGTCGCCCGACACGACGCGGGTCAGCACACCCTCCGGACGAGCAGGCCGGTCCTGCACCGGGCGCCCGGGGCGAGCGGCCCGACCCTCTGCGTCGGGGCGATGGCCTCCGCTGGCGGCTCGCGCCCCGGTCCGCGTACCGCCGCTCTGCGGGGTTGCGCGTGGGTCCGGGCGGGCGCGCGGCGGCTGACCGCCGCGTAGGCCGCGCCGGTTCTGCCGTCGGCGAATCTGCCACCCGCAGAATCACTGGGCCAGCGACTGCCGTCGCCCGCACGCTGAAGGGGCCGGTCCACCGGGCGGTCCCACCGCTCGCCGGCGTGGTGGAAGGCGGCGGCATGATCTCCCACGGGGTACGGATGCTGGACGGCGCGCAGCCGTCCTTCGGCGACCAGGTGTTCGAGCGGCTGCTGCGGGAACGGATCGTCTTCCTCGGCACCGAGGTGACCGAGGAGTCGGCCAACCAGCTCTCTGCGCAGATCCTGCTGCTCGCCGCCGAGGACGCCGATCGGGACATCTTCCTCTACATCAACTCGCCGGGCGGGTCGGTGAGCGCGGGGATGGCGGTCTACGACACGATGCGCTACGTCCGCAACGACGTGGCCACGCTGGCGCTCGGGCTCGCCGGCTCGATGGGGCAGTTCCTGCTCTGTGCGGGCGCCGCCGGCAAGCGGTACGCGCTGCCGCACTCGCGGATCATGATGCACCAGCCCTCCGGCGGAATCGGCGGCACCGCCTCGGACATCACCATTCAGGCCGAGAACATGCTGCACGTGAAGCGGACGATGCAGGAGTTGACCGCCGAGCACAGTGGACGGACTCTCGACGAGATCCAGCAGGACTGGGACCGGGACCGGTGGTTCACCGCCGAACAGGCCCGGGACTACGGCCTCATCGATCAAGTGATCACCCGAGCCCAGCAACTGCCGACGCCGGTCTGATCCGCCCTGGCCTGCTGGCGCCGCCACCACTGGCGAAAATCGGGTAGCGGCCGCCTATTAGGGTCACGTCTATGCGCCGACTGATTCCCACCCTATCGATAGCCCTCGCCGTCGCCCTCGTCGGCGGCTGCGGCACCAAGTCCGACGACTCCGCGGCGCCCGGCGCCTCGGCCGCCCCGGCACCGTCCAAAGTCGAACCGGTCGCGGCCGTCAAGCAGGGCATGGACCGCAGCCTCGCGGGCACGCTCAGCATGCAAGCCTCCGTCAAGGCCGGCAACCAGTCGATCACCCTCGGCGGAAAGATGGACCCCGTCGCCAAGGCGATCCAGATCAGTGGCAAGGCCCCGGAACCGATCGAGGTCCGGCTGATCGGCAACACCGCCTACATCAAGTCGGAGTCGATGGAGGGCGAGAAGCCCTGGATGAAGATCGACCTCGGCAAGCTCAAGCCGACGAGCACGCTGCGTCAGTCGTTCGACCTCAAGTCGCAGACCGGCCTCGTCGGTGGCACCGTGTCCGCCCAGGAGGTGGGCGGCGGCCGTTACACAGGCATCGCCGATCTCAACAAGGCCGCCGAGGCCGCCAGCACCGAGGCCGGAATGCGGGAGGGCCTCCAGTCGACCGCCAAGTTGGCGAAGGACCCGACGGCGGTTCCGTTCGAGGCGACCCTCGACGCCGACGGACGCCTCACCGCGCTCTCCTACACCATCGCCACGAAGTCGCTGGGTGACCTCGTCACCGAGATGAAGATGAGCGACTTCGGCAAGCCGGTCACGGTGGAAGCGCCACCCGCCGGCGAGACCGAGGCTGCCGCCGACGAGATGTACGCGTTCCTCTGACCGACCGACACATCGTCGGCGGCACAGGCGTGGGCTGCGGGTCTCCCGCAGCCCACGCTGCGTCTGACACACCACACGACCCGGCGTGGCACGCGCTGTGCCCCAGGTCACAGCACCTCGGGTAACAATTCACGGCACCGACCCGTCCTTGAGGCAGACAACCACAAGGGAGGGCACATGTTCGCCGCTTACGTCACGCTCACGATCCTCGCCTCGGTCTTCACCGGCATCGCCGCCGTCACCTACCTGATCGGCCACGACTACCCGAAGGCCCAGATCGACATGAAGCGCCTGCCACATTCGTGGATGCCCCGGTTGGGCCTGACGCTGGCGGCCGGCTCCCTGGGGCTGCTGGCCGGTTTCGCCGTACCGCTGGTGGGCACCCTCGCCGCCGCTGGCCTCGTGCTGTACTTCGTCGGCGCGCTCATCGCGCACCTGCGGGTGGGTTCCCGCCACCTGGTCGGGTGGGCCGTCTTCTTCACCACCACCGTTGCCACGCTGGCGGTGAACCTGGCCTACCACTGGTGATCCGTGCCGGCAGACCTTCTCGTGGTTGCCTCGTCGTCGGCTGCCGATCGGGCCCGGCGGCGAGGTGGCAGGCACCTCAGGCCAGTCGGTGGACGGCGTCGTTACTCGGCGAGGAACGCCGTCAGGGTCCGGAGAAACTCGTCGGGGACGGCCTCGTGGACCATGTGACCGGCCGTGATCGTCGTCAGCCGCGCGTCGGCCAGGCGTTCGGCGAGTTCGACGAGATGCTCCTGGGGGATGGAACTCGCCGGGCCGCCACCGATGATCAGCGTGGGTGCCGTGATCTGGGCGACGATCTCGGCCCAGCCCGGATCCGGATCGTCGATCTCCGGTCGGATCTGCTCCACCAAGTGCCAGTCGAAGGGTAGGTCCCCCGCGGGACGCTCGGGGAGTCCGGGCGGGCGTGGGTGCAGATATCCGATGTCCTCGAGCACGAGCCTGCGGACGCTGTCCCGCCGTTCGGCGGCCACCCGGCAGGCCACCAGGCCGCCGAGGGAATGGCCGACCAGGTCCACCGTTCCGAGATCCAACCGCTCCAGGACACCGACGACGTCGTGCGTCAACAGTTCCAGGCTGTAGCTGCCGGGCCAGTCGCTGGCACCGTGACCCCGCAGGTCGACGGCGTACACCGTGCGCTCGGCGCGCAGACCGGAGGCGATCACGTCCCAGTCACGCGCGCTCCTGCCAAGGGCGTGCAGCAGCACGGCAGGCGTCCCGCTGCTGTCAACTGCGGACCACTCCCGCAGGGAGAGGTGCAGATCTCCGACCGCGACGTCCATCAACTCAGGCATGCCCCGAGCCTGACCAACAGTCGACCCGGAATTCAAGACATTCGTCCGTGGGCAGAAGAGCGGGCTCTCCCGCACCGGCTCGGGCGCGCATCAGAGCAGGCGCTTCAAGGCCTGGGTGAGTCCGTCGCCCTCTTACGCCAATTTGTCGGGCAACGGTTCCTCCCACAACGTCGGGCGCTGCTTCAGCCGCGCGGGACGGGAGCGCAACCGCGTCGTACCTGACGCGGCCCGCCGCTACGGCCCGGTCACCGGCCGCCTCTTGTCGATGACGGTACAGGCACCCTCGACGAGGGATCGACATCTTTAGATTGGATGCCGCGGATCTTCAGCAGTTATTGCACGGCACCAGCCCGCGTCGCCGGCCTCGCCTCGCCGCCGGGCACGGTTGCCACGAGCGTCGAGGGTGTCCGGATGGTCCGGACCCGAGCATCTGCCGACAGAAGACCCTGGCTGGCTTTTCGCTGGTCAAGACCTCGCGCTGGTGCCCCCGGCAGGATTCGAACCTGCGACACACGGTTTAGGAAACCGATGCTCTATCCCCTGAGCTACGGGGGCGCGAGGGCACAGTCTAGCGACCTGCGGGTTCACCTGGGGTGGCAGGGAGTGGCCCACGTTCACCCCCGTCACCCGGACCGCCGTTCTCCCAGCACAGGAGCACACCCGGAGCACACGAGCCCCGGTTTGCGACCGGCGGTCGGCCGTGATGGCCCGCGTTGGCATCGGTTGACCCGGGTTGGCACCCGCTGGAGGAGTCTCTACGCGAGTTCGTACAGTGCCACCTCTGCTGATCTTGGTTGTTTGGGCTGGTAGGGAGTCGTGTCGCGGATGCAGGCCCAGAGGACGTTGAGGCGTTGTCTGGACAGGGCGGCGGTGGCTTGGCGGTGGGTCTTTCCTTCGGCTCGTTTCTTGTCGTAGTAGGCGCGGGATCGTGGGCAGTGGGTCAGGGCGGTGAAGCTGGACATGCTGAACACCCGGCGTAGCCCGCGGTGGTAGCGGTGGGGTCTGACCTGGTGGCCTTGGCGGCGGCCGGAGTCGCGGGAGATCGGCGCGAGTCCGGCGTGCGCGGCGAGTGCTGCGGCGCTGGGATAGGTGGTCAGGGTGCCGGCATGGGCGACGCCCTCGATACCCTCTTCCTCGCCGGCCCGATCTCCTACGACGGCCTACTCGTCCAATGCGCCGGCCGCGTCATCCGCGCCGCACCCGGCAAGGACGTCGCCGAGGTCCACGACTACCACGACCCGGCCGCCCCCATCCTTGCCGCCTCACTCCAACGCCGCATGCCCGGCTATAGGGCCCTCGGCTTCACCAGAACATGAGTGCATCCGATCGCAATCACCATGGCTGGTCCTGCCGGTCACAGAGATATGACCAAAAGCCAAGCGCGCTTGGCCTAGCGTATTAGGCTGACGAGCATGAGCCAGTTCTCCGAAGATGAGCTGCATGAGATTGTCTCCCGGTACGAGGCGACGCGGGCGGCCGCGTTGACCGAGCGGGACGAGCAGCTGCGGGCGTTTCATGCGGCCGGCTGGCGGCCGGTGGATCTGCAGCGGATCACCGGGTACAGCCGGGAGACGATCCGTCAGGCGCTACGACCGGAGGTTCGGCGGGCGACCAACATCAGCCGGCGCAGGACATCACCCCAGCCGCCGGCGGACTACCAGCCCTACGGAGACCGGAAGCCCTACGTTGTGGCCGAAACCCTCGCCGCACTGCACGGCCCCACCAAAGGGACGGTGACGCTTCCGCGTCACCTCGACTGGTCCGGCCACGCCGAGTATGACCTGAGCCGGGCCGCGCGCCTGGCCAGCATGTACAAGGTGGTGCTCACCGAAGCCAGCACCGTCGAGGACCTGAACACCTGGCTCGACGCCGACCTGCTCCGGCGACTCTGGCCCACCCTCTGGCTGCCACCCCAGCTCCGCCAGCGCTGGGAAGAAGCCTTCCCCGAACTTGCCGCCACCCGCAACAACGCGGCATAGCGGTGGACCCCTTCCACGAACGCCTCGCCCGCACCGGACTCACGGCGGCCGATCGATACGGCTTCGCGCTGGCCGGCGGCTACGCGGTCCAGGCCGCCGGGCTTGTCGAGCGGCCCAGCGAGGACGTCGACCTGTTCACCGCCTGGGACCGCCGCAACGAGTTCACCGCCGCGGTCACCGCCGTCGTGCACGCCTACCGGGACGACGGCCTGACCGTCGAGACCGAGCGCCAGTACGACACCTTCGCCCGGCTGGCCGTCACCGACGGTATCCGGGTTTCCAAGGTCGAACTCCGCGTGGACTGGCGCGCCAACGAACCGATTCTCATGGCGATCGGACCGGTACTCCACCCCGACGACGGTCGCGAACAAGATGAGCGCCCTCTACGGACGAGCGTTCGCCCGTGACTTCATCGACATCGACGCCACGCTCCGATCCGGCCGCTACACCGGCGAAGCCCTCCTCGACCTCGCGCAGCGCGCCGACCGCGGCTTCGACCCGCGCGTCTTCGCCGACGCCCTCGGACAAGCCGCCCTGCTCGATCCTGAGGACTTCGCCCAGTACGGCGTCACCGGCCGAGCGCTGGACGATCTCCGCAACCGATTCACCGAATGGCGCCGTGAACTGCTCAGCGAGGAGGAATCCACTCGACCCGACGGCTCCGTCAGCTAGCGCTCCAGCTGATCTTCGGCAAGCGATCGCAGCAAGGCCGCAAAGCGACCGGCACACACAGGCAGAAAGCAGAAAGCCGCAGGCCATCGCCCTGCGAACATCGACGGAGCGTCGGTTTAGGAAACCGATGCTCTATCCCCTGAGCTACGGGGGCGCGAGGGCCTAGTCTCGCGACCTGGGGTTCAGCTGGGGTGGCAGGGAGTGGCTCACGTTCACCCACGTAACCCGGACCCCCGTTCGCCCAGGCCAGGGAGGGTCGGCTGCCATCTGGGCGACGACCCGGCCGCGGTGGCAGGGACTGGCCCCCGTTCACCTGCGTTGACCCGGGGTGACTTCCGCTGGAGACCACACAGCGACCACATCACCGAGATCAACATGGGCTTGTCAGGAACCCGAAAGGCCACGATGACCGCATGCTCCGGTGCGCCACCACGGATCCGTCTCGCCCGTCCCGACGCGGACGCCGTCAGCACCTCATGGTCGCGACGGACATCGGCGCCCCCTCATCGCGGCAGGTGCGGACGTCCATGGCAGCTGGCCGGAGGGAGCCTCAAGGCCGTCAGGGTCTTCCAGATGCCGAATCAGACTGCCGCGACCACGTCCACGCGGGAACTTCACGGATCGGATGCAGCTGGTCGTCGCTCTCGGCATGCGAGTTCTGCTGGGCCACGCGGGCGCCGAACTCGAGGTGTTCGCGCACGGCCGCGCGGAAAGCGTCATCGTCCGGTAGGCCGGCTTCGTCGATCGCTTCGAGGTAGAGGGCGATGAACCGCTCCCGCTGCTCGTCGGTGATCTTCAGATGGCGGTGGACATCGATGATGTGCTGAAATCCCAGTCCGCCGGTGAACCTGTCCGGGCCGCCGAAGGACTCGGCCGTGAACCACGTGAGGTGTTCGACATGGCTCGGCTGGCGAGCGGGGAACACGCCGCGCAGCACGGGGTCGTCCAGCACCTTCGTATAGAACAGTTCCTCGAGACGATGCAGCGCCTCGTCGCCGCCGGCAAACTCGTACAGAGTGGACATGGACTCGTCCTTCGTTGCCTGGACTGAGCGACTGGCGCGCTCGACCGCTGTGAACGTACCTCGTAATGACAAGCATGGTGACCTCCGCGTCGACCTGGAGTGGCACGGATTGGCCCGGGGGTTCGACGGTGCTGCGGCGGGCCGGTGGCAGAGCCGCACATGTCAGAGGCGGAAGATCCGAACTATCAACCCGGCGTCGTGCATCGTGTGTGGCGCGAAGGCGTGGTACGCCCAGGCGTGCACCCAGGCGTTGCCGGTCCGTACGGTGAGCCAGGTCTTGAATGCGCCGGGCACCGTGTAGATGAGGAGTACGAACAGGATCGTCAGCGTGGCCTCGCGTGGCGACCCGAACCTGCCCCAGCCCTCGAACACGTGCAGTGCCGCGTACGTCAGGCCGCCGAGGACGAGGGTCGCGGTGGTGGAGCCGGTCAGACGGGCGTATCGGGGGACGAGGATGCCCTGCACGAAGATGACTGTGGGCAGCACCGTGCCGGCGAAGTACAGCACGAATGTCAGTGGCACTCCGACGGCGAGTTGGCCCGGGGCCAGGCCTGCGAACGCGTGACCGAGCACCACCCATTGCGCGAGCGATTCGAGGACCAGCACGGCGAGGATGAGGATGACGTCGCCGCGCCGATCCGCCGAGCGCAGACACAACTGGCGGGCGGTGTAACGCCGCCGGAACCACAGGAGTGGCAACAGCGCGTAGACCACGACGTTGTACGTGGCCCAGCCGAGCGCCTCGGCGGGCCCGACCGGATCGGTGGTGCCGACGAGCGTACCGGCCAGGTGGAAGCCGATCGGGTGCCAGCCGAGCGCTCGGGCGATGAGCAGGCCACCGAGTTGGGCGAGGACGCCGTACGCCAGGACGAGTCCTGTTTCCCGGCGAGCGGTCGGGAGCGTCGGTGCGTGCTCGGCGATCATCGGTGCGGGTCGAGCGCGGGTGAGCGCGAATGTGACGGCGGCGAGCAGCACCAACTCGACGAGGGTGGCCTGAGCGGCGATCACCTGGCCGATCCCGGATGGCGGGTCGTGCTGCGCCGGCCAGTCGAAGGGTGCGTCGCCGGGCGCGAGAATTAGTACCGCGCCGTTGAGTGCGATCCAACCGACCACCGCTGCCATGAACCAGGGATGTTCTCGACGTGACACAGATGCCCCCGTTTATCTAGCACAGTTGTGTTAGCACAAGAAGGTAGCACGAGTGTGTTATAAAAAGTGGTGCCGAAGTTGGTGGATGCGCAGGCCCGACGGACCGAACTCGCTGAGGCGGTCTGGCGGATCGTGATGCGCGACGGCCTTGAGCAGGCATCCGTGCGAAACGTGGCACGCGAGGCCGGCCTGTCGATGGGTTCGTTGCGCCACTTCTTCACCACCCAGTCCGAGCTTCTCGGATTCGCCCTACGGCTGGCGGGAGAACGGATCGAGGAGCGGATCCGAGCCGTGGACACCACGGGCGACCAGCGTGCGGTGGTCCGGTCGATGATCGACGAGATGCTGCCGCTGGACCGGCCACGGCGCGGCGAGTGCGAGGTGTGGCTCGCGTTCACGGCACGCGCCGTCGTCGAACCGACAATGGCCGGCCTGCGCAGGGACATCGACAAAATCCTCACCGACGCCTTCATCACAATGATCCGGCGACTGGCCGACGCCGGTGCGCTCCGGCCCGGACTCGATCAGTTGGTCGAGGCGGAGCGTCTCTATGCCCTCGTCGACGGCGTGATCCTGCACGCCCTCCTGCGCCCCGGCCGGACGTCGAACGCAACCGCCAAGGCCACCGTCGCTGCGCACCTCGACCAGATCGCGCCAGCCACCGCGGACGAACGCTGATCAGCCGTACGGCGGCATCACCCGCCGTAGAGGTGAACGCGGTGGTCGACGTCATGGTCGGGCCTGCGGGAGATGAACTCGTCGCGTCGCACCTGGTCGTTGGCCACGAGAATCAGCCAATCCTCGTAGTACCAACTCGGATTGCACGCGCAGCTGGTGACGGTGAACCGGAAGTTTGCCCGGTACCGGCCGACCTGCCCGGGAAGCAGCGTGAAGAGACGGCCTGGACCACTCTGGCGAGGGTAGGCGGCCCGGCCGGGTAGCCGGTCGACGACCAACCTCGCGGTTTCCGTCGACAGCCACAGGCCGAGGTCGTGAGCACGCCCCACACCGCCACCGACTACCTCGTCCTGGCGCGTGTATCCGTTTGCCTCATCGGCGAGTACGTCGTGGACGACCACGTCACCGGCCGGCAGTGACGGAGGAAGCAGCACCGGACGACACAGCCCGCGTCGCGCATTCGCCTGCGGCGCGCCGCGGGCAGCCGCGCCCCACCGCACACGTATCCGCTGGACGGTGATCACGACTCACTCTGGCCCGCCGGGGCGGCGACGCACCAGTCGTTTTCGGCATCGTCGACCCCCGGCGCACCGGGGCAGACGGGCCGGGGGTACGGCCGGCGGATTCGCCCGAGGCGGGTGGCAGTGCAGAGTAAGAGCGAGGCGGTCACCGACCCTCGGCTACGACACGTCCGGAAGACCAGTGAGCACCGATCAGGGAGAAACTGTGAACGACGAGGTCACCCAGTACATCAACAAGACGCAGCCGTGGCAGGTCGAGGTCTGCGAGAAGCTGCGCGCGATGATCGACAAGACGGTTCCAGGCGTGGAGGAACGACTCCAGTACGGCAAGCCGCACTACCTCAAGAACGGCCACTACGCGGCCGTCATCGCGGTGGCCAAGGCCAAGGTCTCGTTCATGGTGTTCAACGCGACGGACGTCCCCGCGGTCAAGGGGTTCCTCCGGGCGATGGGCAACGGCGAGCGCAAGACCGTCGACATCACCGAAGGGCAGGACGTCGACTTCGACGCACTCGCCGACATCCTGGGTAAGACCAGCGCTGGCCTGTAGCTACGGGCGTGCCGCGATCGACTTGTGGTGCCGGCCGACGTCCGTCCTGCGGCGTGGGCCGGCACCGTGCCCGTCGAGTGCGCGGCGCGAGACCAACCTCGACAAGCCGTGGGGATCTGGTCAGTCGAAGACGTGACGACGCTGGACCTCGAAGCGGAGCGGGCTGATGTCGTACTCGATCTCCCCCAGCTTGCGCACGACGGTGAGCCCCGTCAGCCCGGTTTCTTCGCGGGCCTCGCGCAGCGCGGCGTCCGCCGGATCCTCACCTGGGCGGACGCTGCCGCCCGGCACCTGGATGCCCACCTCCTCGTAGCTGAAGTCGGCTGGTGCTCACCTTCTCGGGCATGGCGCCTCCCTCCGCTGGATTCCTGATGCGCCGACCCGCGCCGTAGCCACTTTTTTGTGGGTACTTGTCGGCGCGTCGGGCGTCGGGTGAATCTGGTTGTGGCGGGTCGCGGGGCCGGGATCACGGGGAGGTGGGTGATGGCGCGGGAGGCCCGTCGGCCTCGGTGAGCTTCTCCAGGCGACGGTGGCCCCAGTCGGCGACGGGAGCCAACGCCTCGGAGAGGTCCCGGCCGAACGCGGTCAGGGAGTAGACGGTCTTCAGGGGCAGCACCTCGTGCACCTCCCGGTGCACCAGCCCGTCGGTCTCCATCTCGCGGAGCGCCTGAGTCAACACCTTCTCGGTGAGACCCGGCAGTTGCCGGCGCAGCTCGCCGGGACGGCGGGGACCGGATTCCAGCAGCCAGAGCAGCGCCGTCTTCCATTTGCCGTCGATCACGGCGATCGCGGCGGTCACCCCGCAGACGTTCAGGTCCTGTGCACGACTGCGCGTCATCTTCGTCCTATTCGCTCTTTTTCCTATACTTTCTGGGAGCTGAAGCATGTCCTCGTACTCCGAAAAGTCTGTCACGGTGCTGGGCCTGGGGCCGATGGGGCGGGCCCTGGCCGGCGCGTTCGTGGACGCCGGCCTGCCGACCACGGTCTGGAACCGGACCCCGGGCCGGGGACGGGACCTGGTCGAGCGGGGTGCCGTCGCCGCCCGGTCGGCCGAGGAGGCGGTCGCCGCGAGCGGGCTGACGGTGGCCTGCGTGGTGAACTACGACGCCTCGGACGCCATCCTGAGACGCGACGCGGTCACCGACGCGCTCAGGGGGCGCACGGTGGCGAACCTGACCGCGGACACTCCGGGCCGGGCCCGGGACACCGCGCAGTGGGCGGTCGGGCACGGCATCGGGTACCTGGACGGGGCGATCATGACGCCGACCACCTCCATCGGGACGCCGGCCGGAGTGTTTCTCCACAGTGGCCCGTCAGATCTCTATCGGGTGCACCGTCAGGTGCTGGACGCGCTGGGCGGCACCCACACCCACCTGGGCGAGGAGATCGGCCGGGCCGCGGCGTACGACATCGCGTTGCTCGACATCTTCTGGACCGCGATGGCGGGCTATGCGCACGCGCTGGCGGTGGCGCGGGCGGAAGGTGTCACCGCGCGGGAGCTGGCACCGTTCGCCGCCGGCGTCGGCGCGATCCTTCCGCCGATCTTCGAGCAGGCCGCGGAGGAGGTGGACAGCGGCACCTTCTCCGGCGAGGACAACCCCATCACCTCGGCGGTGTCGTCGATGGCCCACATCGTCCACACCTCCGAGGCTCACGGCATCGACGCGGGCGTGATGCGCGCGGCCGAGGGCATGGCCCGCCGCGTGATCGGACTGGGCCACGGCACCGACGGGTTCACCCGGGTCACCGAGGTGCTGGGGCGCTCTCGCCTGCTGCCTACGAGCGTGCCGTCCGGGCGGCACGGCGACGCTCGGTGAGCCGCCGCGCCTTCACCACGTTGCCGCAGTCGGCCATGCGGCACCAGCGACGGGACCCGCTGCGGCTCTGGTCGAGGAACAGCCAGCCACAACCACCTTCGCGCACCGGGCAGCGGCGCACCCGGGTCAGGTCGGCCGTCAGCATGACGTCGAGGGCGGCCCCGGCGATCCGGTCGGGCACCAGCATGGTCGGCACCGTGCCGTAGGTCAGCCGTACCCGCGACGAGTCGAGCACGAATCGTGCTCGGGCGGCCGCGCCGGACCAGCGCTGGTGGAGGGCGACGAGCGCGGCGCCGGCCGCGACCGGGTCACCCGCCGTCGCGCCGTCCGCGTCCGTGATCGTCGCGAGCAGGACGAGATGCAGTCCTTCACGGATGTCCCGCACGGCGGCCAGTCCCGCCTGCGCGGCCGCAGGCTCGTCGCACCACGCCCGGTCGACCTGGTCGGCCTCCACGTCGCTGAGCACGCCCACCCGGACCGACCAGCGCAGCAGGGCGGAGCTGTCGGACAGGAAGTCGTGCGGCGACCCGCCCCCTCGTTCGAGTGTGTTGACCAGGTCGAGCACCGGGTGCCCGCCGACCAACGGCAGCTGGGACACGTCGAGTGGCATGCCGAAAAGGCTACCCCCTAAGCCATCGAAGGAGGTTACGCACCGATCGGGGAACGAGATTCCCACCGGTCTATGCTACCGTCAAAACCCTCTTAGCTGGAATCACACCGGAGCGGCTTGGACCGCGTTCAGGATCTGGGAGGTGGCCGATGGCGCACCAACGACGCGCGGCCTATGCCCTCGCCGCACTGTCCGCCGCCACCTTCTGTTACGTCACCACCGAGGTGCTTCCGATCGGGTTGCTCACCCTCATCGCGCCAGACCTGGGGCGCACCAGATCCGAGGCCGGCCTGCTGGTGACCGGGTACGCCGTGGTGGTCATGATCGTGGCGCTCCCGCTGACCCGGGTCACTCGGCGAGTGCCCCGACGCCCGCTGCTCGCCGGCGCACTCGGTGTGTTCGCCGCGGCGACGACGGTGTCGGCCTTCGCGACCTCCTACGAGGTGCTGCTCGCCGCGCGACTGGTGTCCGCCACCACCAACGGGGTCTTCTGGGCGGTGGTGTTCCCCGTCGCGATCTCGATGTTCCCTCCGCACATCCGAGGCCGGATCGTGGCTCGACTGTCGATCGGCAACGCTCTCGGCCCGGTCCTCGGCGTGCCACTGAGCACCTGGTTGGGCGGGCAGGCCGGGTGGCGGGCCGCCTTCGTCGCGATGGCCGTCCTCGGCTTCGTCACCTGCCTCGCTGTCGCCCTGCTCCTGCCGAGCGTCACGCCACTTCAGGGTGCGGGCGATGTCGGGCCCCTGCCGGATCGACACCGCTTCGTTCTGCTCCTCGTCGCCACCATCCTCGCGGTCACCGGCGCCATGGGCGCGTTCACCTACATGACAGTCTTCCTCCTCGACGTCAGCGGGTTCGCCGCCGCATCTCTCGGCCTGCTGCTCTTCGTCCAGGGCTCGTTCGGGGTCGCCGGCACCTGGGCGGTCGGCCGGGTGCTGGACCGGTTCCCGCTCGGTGTCGTGCTGGGTCTCCTCGGGCTCATCACCGCCGCGATGCTCGGCCTCTACGCGGTCGGCGGGAGCAGGGCACTGACGATCCCGTTGCTCGCCGTGGCGGGGATGTCCTTCAGCTCGCTGATCGCGGGAATCCAGCACCGCGTCATGCAGGTGGCCCCGTCGACCACCGACATGGCGTCGGCCAGCCTCAGCGTCGCGTTCAACGTCGGCCTCGCCGCCGGCTCGCTCATTGGCGCGGGCCTGCTGGCGACGATCGGGGTGCGCGTCATCCCGTTGTTCGGTGGCCTGCTGACGGCCGCGGCGTTCGCGTTGCTCGCCGGCCACGAGATGTCCCGCCGGAGAAGACACCGGGAGAGCGCCAGTCGTCGTCCCGACCTACCATCGGTCGGACAATCCGTGGCTCAGGTGTGAGTCGTGGACGAGAGCGCCTGAGCCGACGCATCCGCCGGCTGCCGTCCCGGCTGATCCGTCGCCGGCCCCGACGCGGACGGGCCCGGGGCGGAGCGTGGTGCTCCGCGCCGGGCCCGTGACGTCGAGTGGGGTCAGCTGGCCGCGCAGATGGCCGTCGCGCCCGGGCCGGTGCCGGTGCCCTGGAAGCCGAAGTTCGTCGACTGCCCGGCGCCGACGCGTCCGTTGTAGCCCACGTTCGTGAAGCTGACGGTCCCGCTGGTGCCGCTGGCCTGGGCGCTCCAGACGCCGGTGACCGCCGCGCCGCTGGGCAGCGTGATGGTCGTGGTCCAGCCGTTGATGTCCGCGGAGCCGGCGGTGACCGTCACGCTCGCGGTGAAACCGCCGGACCACTGGTTGACCACCACCGACGCGGAGCAACCGTTACCGGTCGGCGGCGGGGTGGTCGGCGGCGCCGTGGTCGGCGGCGCGGTCGTCGGCGGGGCCGTGGTCGGGGGCGCCGTGGTCGGCGGGGCGGTCGTCGGGGGTGCCGTGGTCGGCGGGGCGGTCGTCGGGGGTGCCGTGGTGGGCGGGTTGGGAACGCCGTTGGCCAGGCTGTAGGCCAGGTCGGGCTGGAACGAACCGGCCGTGTAGCGGCAGCCGTCCGCCTCACCCGGCGGCTTCACCCAGAGGTACGCGTCGATGTTGCTGTCGCCGGTGTTCGTCGTCGGGTACTGCCCGATGCGCCTGTCGCTGTTGTCGTCACCGCACCAGTCACCACTGGCGCCACCGTTACGGCTGGTGTCGATGACCTGGCGCTTGCCCGAGAGGCCCATGCCGTTGAGGGCGGAGATGACCGCCCGGCCGAAGTTCGCCTCGCTGGAGGTGGAGTTGTAGTTCGACACGTTGCTGAAGAAGCCGTCGGCGTACTGCACGCCGGCCGCCCGGAGCCGATTGGCCGTCTCACCCGCGCTGTTCCAGGTGGAGTGACCGGCGTCGAGGTACACCTTGGCGTTGGGGTTGCCCGACTTGATGGTCCGGGTGGCCGTCGAGATCGCCTGATTGCGCGCGTTGATCTCGCCGCTGCTCAGGCACGTCAGCAGGGCGAGCGAGTCGGTTTCCAGGATGATGATGACGGTCTGGTTGCCCAGTCCCCTGGCGAAGTTGGACACCCACGTCTGGTACTGGTTGAGGTCCGGCGCCCCACCGGCGCTCGCCCCGCCGCAGTCCCTGTTGGTGATCTCGTAGACCGCCAGCACCGGGATCTGTTGTGCCGCGTTGGCGGCACCGATGAACCCGGACACCTCGGACTGCACGGTGGAGGGGTTGAAGTTGGCGAACCAACGGGCCTGGGGCTGACTCGCGATCTTGTCGCGGATGACGGCCGCCCGCGAGTCGCCGGGGTTGGCGGCGACCCAGCGGACGACTGCCGAACTCGGGTCGCGGTAGAGCGATCCGGACAGCGTGCCGGCGGAGGCGGTGCCGACGGTGAGGCAGACGCCGACGGCGGTGGCGCCCGCGACGGCCGCCAGGCTGGTGGCTACCGATCTGCGGCGGAGCGAGGAGAGGATAGCCACGACGTGTTGCCTCCTGGTCACATAGACGTTTCCAAGTTGGTGGGAGCGTTCCCATGGACGGTAGCGGAGGCACGCTTCGCTGCCAAGACGTGGAGACCTATCGATGCAATGCCGGGCTGGTGTCGGCGGCGCGCAGCGGTGGCCACTGCCGCTCGGTCCAGGCCCGCAACAACCACTCCATCGGCCCGTACTGGAACCGCGCCATCCACGCCGCGCTGACGGCGAGCTGCACGCCGTAGATCGCGACCGCGATGAGGATGACGACAGCGGGTGCGACGGTGCCGGCGAGGCCCAGGCCAACGCCTGTGAACACCAGCACGCAGAGCAGCGACTGACCCAGGTAGTTCGACAGGGACATCCGGCCGGCCGGCGCGAGTACGGCGACGACCCGCCGCCCCCGGTCGCTCCTGAAGAACTGGAGCAGGCTGGCCGCGTACGCCGCCGCGAGCAGAGGCGCGGTGAGCACGCCCGCCGTCAGACCGGTCAGGTTGGCGGTGCCCCCGCCCGAAGCGAAGATCACGCCACCGGCCAGGCCGATCGGATAGCCCACCTGCTGCACCCGGCGCAGGAGCTGCCGGTTCTCGCCGACGGTGGCGAGTAGCCGGCGTCGCCCGGCCGCGTAACCGAAGAGGAAGGCCGAGAAGGCGAGCGGCCCCTGCACGAGGAGCGCGCCGACCATCGCCGGCAGCTGGCGTACGTGCTCGGCGATCACCGAGCCGAGCCCACCCTGCAGTGCCTCGGTCGACCTCTGCCCGGCCGCGAGTGCCGTCGCCGGATCGGTGACCAGCTCCACCCCGCCCGTGGCGGCGAGCGCGAGGACGAAGCCGATCCCGCCGGTCACCAGTACGGCGATACGCACCGCGGTCCCGACGCTGACTCGCCGCATGGCGAAAAGGACCAGACCGAGCAATGCGTACGTGGTCAGGATGTCGCCGTGGAACAGCAGCACCGCGTGCAGGATGCCGATCACGAAGAGCCCGGCCAGTCGTCGCCGGAATCGTGGTGCGAAGTCGACGTTTCGCCGTGCGGCGGAATCGAGCTGGAGCGTGAAGCTGTAGCCGAACAGAAAGGAGAAGAGCAGATACGCCTTCATCGCGAAGAGCGCCTCGACCAGCCACACGACCGCCTGGTCACCCCACGAGTCGTGCGCGGGATCCGGAACCAACTGGAAGGCGTAGCCGGAGGCGAAGAAGGCGATGTTGACGATCAGGATGAGGAGCAGCGCCGCGGCGCGCAACGCGTCGACGTCGACGATCCGAGTGGGCTTGTTGGACGGTGCCCGATTCCTGGCAATCGGGTCTTCGATGGAAGGGTTCATTGGCCACCTCCGGAGCATCAGGAGTTGTGTTTAATGACTCTCCCGTAACGCTATGAAGTGGCCCGCCCGGATGACAGCCAGTGAGCGGGAGGGCTGTCGGTGGGGTAGGCCCTACCCCCAGAATTCCCCTCCGTGCTCGCAACCTGCCGGACACAGCATTGACATACTTCACTGTCCGATCTAGCGTCGGGTCGAATCGATTCGAGGCCGAGTCGGGGCCCCGGCACCAACCGGGGGCGACCGGTCGAAGGTGTCGGGCATCCACGGTGTCGGCCGCCGACGATTCGACGACCACCTGGTCCCGCGTGGGCGGCGAGGCCAACCGTGCGTCTCAGTCAGTTCGTGTCGAGTGGCAGGAGCCCCATCGTGACAAGACGTAGACCCATCCTTGGCCTGTTGGCAACGGCCGCGGCTGTCGTCGTGACCGTGAGCGCGGGGGCACTGGCCGGCGGCCTGGGCACCACCGCGTCGGCCGCGGACATCGCCCCGGCCGCGGCGACCGCCGGGTGCGGCAAGGCACCCACGTTGACAAGCGGTCAGCGGACCATCCAGAGCAGCGGCCAGAACCGTAGCTTCATCCTGCGGATCCCGGACAACTACGACCGGAACCACCCGTACCGGTTGATCTTCGGATTCCACTGGAACGGCGGCACCGCAGGCGACGTCGACGGTGGCGGGTCGGACGGGGCGGCCTGGTCCTACTACGGGCTGCGGCAGCAGGCGAACAACAGCACCATCTTCGTCGCCCCCCAGGGCAACGGCAACGGCTGGGCCAACCCCAACGGCCAGGACGTCACGTTCGTCGACAACATGATCAGCCTGATCGAGGCGGACCTGTGCGTCGACACCACGCAGCTCTTCGCGCTCGGCTTCAGTTACGGCGGAGGCATGAGCTACTCGCTCGCCTGTTCCCGGGCGACAGTCTTCCGGGCCGTCGCGGTCTACTCGGGCGGGCAGCTCAGCGGCTGCAGCGGCGGCACCCAGCCGATCGCGTACATGGGGATCCACGGCATCGGGGACCCGGTGCTGAACATCTCCGCCGGACGGTCCCTGCGGGACAGGTTCGTCCGGAACAACGGGTGCACCGCGCAGAACCCGCCCGAGCCACGAGCGGGCAGCCAGACCCACGTCATCACCACCTACTCCGGCTGCCGAGCCGGCTACCCGGTGGTGTGGGCCGCCTTCGACGGTGGGCACGGCCCCGGCCCGGTGGACGGCGGCGGCGAGAGCGGCGCCCGGACCTGGACCAAGGGCGAGGTGTGGAGGTTCTTCACCCAGTTCGGCAGCACCGACCCGACGCCGACCCCGACCACGTCACCCACCACGTCGCCCACCTCCAGCCCGACCACTCCGCCACCGGGCGGCACGTCGGCCCTGCGTAACGCGTCCTCCGGGCGGTGCCTGGACGTCAACGGCGCCTCGCAGACCAACGGCGCGGCGGCGATCATCTGGGATTGCCACGGCCAGAGCAACCAGAGCTGGACCGCGACCGCCGCCGGGGAGCTGCGCGTCTTCGGCGGAAAGTGTCTCGACGTCAACGGCGCCGGCACCGCGAACGGCAGCTCGGTGATCATTTGGGACTGCAACGGCCAGTCCAACCAGCGGTGGACGGTAAACGCCAACGGCTCGATCACCGGCGTTGGTTCGGGCCGGTGCCTGGACGTGGTCAGCAGCGGCACGGCCAACGGCACGCGCATCCAGATCTGGGACTGCAACGGCGCGGCCAACCAACGATGGAGCCGCAGCTGAACCCGGCGAACGTCGCGGGACAGCAACGGTAGATCCGGCTCGGCGGCGGAACCACCCGGTTTCGCCGCCGAGCCGCGCCGCTGGCAGACCATGTCGGCGCCTCCGTTGGTTGCCTATGCTCGACGGGTGGAGGACAACGATCAGGCCGTGCTGGCCGGGATGCTCCAGTCAGCCGAGGAGGCCGCTCCGGTCGAGGCCGTCGAGGCCGTCACCGGCACCATCGCCACGGCGCTGGACGCGCTCGACGTCTCGCTGCTCATCGCCGACCTCAGCGGCCGGGCACTGGTCCGGCTGACCCACCAGCCGATCACCGGCCGCCCCGGTCGGCGTCAGGGCACGGAGGCCGCCGAGGTCTTTCCGTTCGACGGTGGGCCCTACGAGCAGGCGCTGCGCCAGCAGAGCACGCTCGTGCTCCCCGGAGACGGCCACTGGACGGTGCTCGCACCCGTCACCGAGCGCGGCGAGGCCATCGGCCTGCTGGAAATAGGCCTGCCCGACGAGCCGGACACCGCCGCGATCGCGGAGATCACTCGCACCGCACACGCGCTGGCGTTCGTGGTCATCGCCAACCGCCGGCACACCGACCTGTTCGAATGGGGGCAACGCAGCACCCCGTTCACGCTCTCCGCCGAGATCCAACGCCGCCTGCTGCCCGCCTCGTTCACCTGCGAGGCCGGCTCGTTCGCGCTCTCCGGCTGGCTGGAGCCCGCCGCCAGCGTCGGCGGGGACACCTTCGACTACAGCGTGGCCCGCGACGTGCTGCACGTCAGCGTCACCGACGCGATGGGCCACGGCGTGGCCAGCGCGCTGACCGCCACCCTCGGCGTGGGTAGCCTGCGCAACACCCGCCGCCGCGGCGACAGCCTGATCGCACAGGCCGAGGGAGCAAACCGGGCCGTCGCCGAGCACGCGAACGTACGCGGGGCCTACGTGACAGCCGTGCTGGGCCGCATCGACCTGGCCACCGGTCGGTGCGAGTTGCTCAACGCCGGGCACGTCCCGCCGATGCTGGTCCGGGACGGCCGGGCCACGCCGCTGGAGTTGCCCGCCAACTTCCCGCTCGGCATGTTTCCCGACGAGGGCTACCGCAGCGGGCTGGTGCCCCTGCGGCCGGGCGACCGGCTGGTCATCGTCACCGACGGGATGCGCGAACGCAACGCCGCCGACCTGGACCTGCCCGCCGCCCTGCTCGGCATCTCCCACCTGCATCCCCGCGAGGCGGTCCGGGCGCTGTCCGACGCGGTGCTGGCAATCGCCGGACCGGTCCTGGCCGACGACGCGACCCTGCTCATCATCGACTGGTACGGGGGTGACGGATCACGTTCGAGCACCGCCGGCGCGGACACCGCCCGCGCCAGCACCTTCCCCTAGTGGCTGCGGTCACGACACCACCCGCGCCGCCTCCTCGGCGTCGTCCACGGTGTCGAAGACGTCGATGACGCGGTCCACCGAGGTGATCGACAGCACCGTGCGCACCGAGCGACCGACCCCGGCCAGGGAGAGCGAGCCGCCCCGCTCCCGCAGGTCCTTGTAGGCGACCACGAGCGTGCCCAGGCCACTGGAGTCCAGGAAACCGACGCCGCTCAGGTCGACCACCACCACCTGCACGCCGCTCTCCACCAGCTGACGCAGTTGGTCCCGCAGCTCGGGCGTGGTGCTCATGTCGAGGTCACCGGCGACCTCCACCACGGTGCCGATCCGCCCCTGCCGCGTCGACAGCGTGAAGTCCACGTAACCCCCTCGATACGGCCGTCACCGGCAACTCGGCAACACGTCGCGCCGTATCCACGGTGCCAGAAACCAGCCGCGATCGCTCGTTGACGCGTCCCCCCAGCGGCGTGCCCTACGAACTCCGCAGCACGACCGCGTCGTCTCGGGCAGCCCATTCGGCGGCCACCCGAAGCGGGTCACCGGTGCGGAAGAGCGGCGGTTCGTGCAGCAGGAAGTCCCGGTGGCTGATGTTCCAGGCGTACGCGCCGGCCATGGCGAAGGCCAGCACGTCACCCACGCCGATCGGCCCGGCGGTGGCCGAGGAGGACAGGACGTCCTTCGGGGTGCAGAGCTGCCCGACCACGGTGACCGGCCCGCCGTCGGTGCGCGCCACGTCGGACCCGCGCCGCCGGTGCACGGTGAACGGCTGCGGGTGTCCCTTCGCCGCAGGCGTGCGCAGGTGGTGGGTGCCGCCGGCCACCACCGCGAACCACTCGCCGTGGGAGCGCTTCACGTCGATGACCTCGGTGAGGTACGCCCCGCAGTAGACGGTGACCGACCGGCCCGGCTCGATACGCAGCCGCACCCCGGGATGCGCGTCGAGGACGTCGGCCAGCGCCCGGCCGTAGCCGACCCAGTCGAATCGTGCGGCCGGGTCGGCGTAGTCGACGGCCATCCCCCCGCCGACGTCGACCTCGACGGCACCGACCGCGGTGACCGCCCACTCGACCACGGCGGCGGCGACCGCGCCGGCGAGCGGGGCGTCCAGCCCGCTGGCCAGATGCGCGTGGACTCCGCGTACGTCGATGCCGGCGGGCGGGCGGCGGGCACACTCCACCGCGTCGGCCGGGTCCATGCCGAACGGGCTGGGCCCGCCGCCCATGAGCAGGCTCGCGCCGGGCGCGTCGACCGGCAGGTTCACCCGGAGCAGCACCTGGGCGGACCGGCCCGAGGCGGCGGCCAGCGCGCCGAGTCGCCGCAGCTCGGCGGGAGACTCGACGTGGACGCGGCGGACTCCGGCGGCCAGCGCGGCGGCGAGGTCCGCGTCGGTCTTGCCCGGCCCGGCGTACGCGGCGGGGGCGCGGCCCGGCAGCACCTCGGCCAGTCTCCGCAGCTCGCCCCGGCTCGCGGCCTCGAACCCGTCCACGACCGGGGCGAGGGTCCGCAGTACACCCGGGTCCGGGTTGGCCTTCACCGCGTAGAGCAGCTCGACCGGCCGGGGCAGCGCCGCCCGGATGGCTGCGGCGTGTGCCGCCAGCGCGTCGAGGTCGTGGACGTAGACCGGGCGGGTCACCGGGCCCGGCCCATCGGGTTGGGCACCGGCACGAACGGCGCGGCCCGGTCCGCGTCGCGTCGCCAGCGCACCAGGAGGTTGGCCTTCGCCACAAGCGGCTCGCCGTCGAGCAGCGCGCGCAGCTCGGGCGGGTCGTCGAGGTCGGCGGCGATCGCCTCGACGACGGCCCGCAGCTCCTGCCACAGCCGCCGTTCGATGCCCGGCCGCGCGTCGGCGAGGGCTCCGCTGATGCCACCGAGGTGGTTGACGAACAGGCAGTAGACGATCCGGTGGCGGGCGTCCGAGGGGCCGTAGCGGACCTGCGCCGGAACGCCGTCCGGCCAGGTGGCCCACCTGTCGGCGGCGAGCTTCACCCCCTCCAGGTCGCGCAGCAACATGCGTACCGGTCGGCGGTCGGGGTCGAGCACGACGACCACGTTCTGCAGGTGCGCCTCGTGCACCACGCCGTGGCTGAGCCAGCAGCGCAGCACCGCCGGCACCAGCAACTCCACGTACGCCCGCCACCAGGCCACCGGGTCCGGTGTCGCCAGCGGCTCGGCGGCCAGCGCCGCCGCGAGGATCGGGGTGTCCCCGGGTCGCAGGTGCGGGCGCAGGCCGGTGCGCAGGATCGTCCCGTACGCCTCGTCCGGGCCGGGGACGTCGACAGTGCGGTAGGCGGGCTCGGCGAGCAGCCCGACCCCGTCCGGCAGCGGCACCCGGGCCAGCAGGTCCGTCAGGGCGACCGCGCCGGTCAGTTCGTACCTGGCGTTCTTGCGCAGGCAGTTGGTGATCCGCACGTGCAGGCTGGTCTTGACGAACAGGTCGGCCGCCGGGGCGTAGAGGGTGCGGACGCTTGCCGTCGGCCGCACCGGCACGCCGGCCTCCCCCAGGTCACGCAGCCCGGGGTGGGTCGGCGGGAGCAGTGACAGCTGCCACGGATGCACCGGCAGGACGCGGTGCCCGCGTGGGGGCCGGGGCGGGTCGAGGGCGGCCACCAGCGCGTCGAACGGCCCGACGCCGGCGACCAGATCCTGCGGTACGGCGAGCCAGCGCAGCCGGAACGAGGTACGCAACTCCGGCGCGTACGCCCGCCAGTGGTCCGGGTCGCCGCTGCGCCACTTCGGGGTGGGGTGGTGCGGGTGGCCGAAGACAAGTGACTGCTCCGAGTCGACGTACGCGTCGATGGCGGGCTCGCCGGTGGGGGCGGGATCCTCGGCCGGGCGTTCGGCGAGCAGCCGGGCCACGGTGTCCCGGCTGGCCCGGACCTGCTCGACGAACTCGTCGTTCGCCAGGCCGGTACGGGTGGTGAGTTCCGCCGCGACCAGAGCGGCCAGCCCGTCGGCGTCCAGGTCCTCCCAGCGCCCGTCGTCGGTCATCCGCTGCACCGGGCCGGCGTAGCGGTGCGCGCCGAGCGACGCGACCCGCGCGACGGCGCAACGCAGCGTGACGTGCGGGTGGCGCAGCAGCACCCGGGCGGCACCGTCGACGACGAGCGGCGCACCGTCCGGCGGGGCGAGCTCGCGGATCAGGCAGCCGAAGACGGCGTGGGCGGCGGCCAGGTCGGCGAGCTGGCCGGTGGCGGTGACCGGCCGGGGGCACAACCGCACGCTCGTCATCGTGTCTCCCGGAGGTAGTTCGGGCCGGTACGCAGGTAGTACTTGTTGATGTCGGTGCAGCCCAGCCGCTGCTTGGGCAGCAGGGTGCCGGCGGTGAGCATCGCCTTGATGGGCAACTGGGCGGCGCGCAAAACCTGGTCGGTGAGGGTCCGTGCCGCCGGCCCGTCGCCCCACCGGTCCCGGGCGGCGGCGAGTCGGGGCGCCAGCGCCTCGGCGGGGGACGGCACCGGCAGCCCCCGGGCGGCCAGGGCGAGCAGGGGCGCGGCGGCGGCCAGGTGCAGGGTGATGGTGATGAACACGTCGGCCAGCTCCTGCGGATCGCGCGCCCACATCCGGTCGTCGTGCAGGGTGAGCCCGCGCGGGCCACCGTACCGCGTGTCGAGTCGAGCGCCGTCGTTGTCCTTGTAGAGCAGGCCGACCGTGGCGTCGGGGTACACCAGCAGGTGGATGTTCTGCGGGTGCGCCTCCAGGGCGATGCCGTGGCGTAACCACAGGTGGACGTGCCAGTCGAGCAGCAGGTCCAGGTAGGACTCCAGCAGTCTCTCCGGCCGGTCGGGGCTGATCCGGGCCAGGACCGTGCCCGCCACCGGATCGGTCGCGGCGAGGGCCGCGACCGGCACCACCTGGACCCCGGCCAGGTCACGCGGAAACCGGCGCAGCAGGAAGCCGCGCCGCTCGTCGCCGTCGACGTGCGCCCAGGTGCTCTCGTCGGCGTGCCGGATCCGCCCGGCGAAGGCGGGTTCGGCGTTGGCGGTCCGGTCGAGCAGCGCCGCGACCGTCGCGCCGTCGGCGAGCGAGCCCGGCTGCAGGGTGCGTCGGTTGCGGGCGCCGAGGCTCGCGGTGGGTAGCGGCAGCTTGAGATGCAGGTACGGGTCCTCGTCGAGCGCCACCGTCCGCATGGAGAGGGTGGGCCGCACCGGGGTCACCGGCAGGTCGGTCACCGGGAGCGCGTCGCGGGCCACGGTGATCGGATGCGCGGGCAGCAGTAGCTGATCCGGTCGCGGTGCGCGGGGCCACCAGGACGGCAGCTCGCCCGCGAGCCGGACGTCCCGGGCGGGGGCCGCGTACCAGCGCAGCGCGAGACGCGGGGCGTGCTCCGGGGCGTACCGGAGCAGTTCTTCGTCGGTGAGACCGTGCCGGCACCTGTCGGTGGGGTAGACGGGGTGGCCGTGGTGGGCGGCGAGCACGTCGTCCAGGAGCGCCGCCGGCAGCCCGGTCGGGGTGCTCGCGCGCGCGGCGGCCACCTCGGCGAAGACCCGTGGTCGGTGCCGAGCGGCGAGCCGCCGGGCCCGGAGGTCGGCGCGGCACTCGGCGTCGAAATCGCGCCAGCCGGCCGCCGCCTCGGCGTTGTCCCGTGGGGCGAGCAGCGTCAACAGCCCGGCCAGGGTGTCCGTCCGATGGGTGGCGCCGTCGGCCAGCACCAGCACCGTCGGCGCGGCGCTGCGCAGGGCCTGCTGGAAGCCGTCCACCCGCACCGGAATGCGTAGCAGGCCGGTGGGGTGCGGCACCTGCCACCAGCCCGGCCCGTCCGGGCGGCCGGTGCTGAGCAGACCGAGGTGGTCCTCGCGCAGCAGGGCGTCGAGCACCCGGGTGAACACCTCCCGCTCGCAGTCGTCGCTCACTCGACGATGGTCCACGTGAGGTCGGCGCGGAAGGCTGCCAACGACGCCCGGACACTGTCCCGGTCCGGCCCGATCGCGTGCAGCACGGCCAGGTAGTCGCGGTTCGTGCCGGTGTGCTCGGCGAAGCGGCCCACCGCGCGCAGCGGGCGGCAGCCCAGCCGGACCTCGCCGTGCCCGGTGTCCAGCGGGCCGGGCGCGGCGGTGAGCCGGCCCGACCGGTCCGCGCAGACGTACTCGACCTGGGCGTACCTGTCCACGGTGGTGGGTAGGCCGAGGGCGGCCACCGGTTCGCCGAGGTGCACCCGGATGACGTGTTCGAACAGCGGCACGCCGAGCAGTTCGGCGAGGATCAGGTCCATCCGGTCGCCGATGAGGCGGTAGTTCACCTCGATGAGCCGGACCCGGCCGTCGTCGGAGACGACGTACTCGGTGTGGCAGGCGCCGAGGCCGACGCCGAGCGCGTCGAGGCACGCCCGCAGCTGGGTGCTCGCCGGCTCGGTCGGGGGTGACCAGGCAAGGCTCTCCTCGGTGAAGGTCGGTGGCGGGCCGAGGGCGGTGCGCCACCCGCCGAGGGAGGCGAGATCCGTGCCGTCGCCGAGGGTTTCGAAGGTCCGCACCTCGCCGGCGAGATACTCCTCCACCACCAGGGCCGCGTCCGGCCGCCGGCCGCGGATCTCGGCGACCCGGGCGACCAGTTCGGGTCGGTCGGCCACCAGGTACGCGTCCTCGCTGGCCACCCCCTCGCGGGGTTTGACCACCGCCGGAAACATCCCGGCCGAAACCTCAGGCGCGGTGCCGGGGTCGACGGTGACGGTGCGGACCAGATCGAGGCCGGCAGTCGCGATGGTCCGCCGGGTCGCGGCCTTGTCCTTGCAGAGACGGGCGGCGTCCGGGTCCTTGCCGGGCAGGCCGAGCTTTCGGGCGGCGATCGCGGTGGCCTCCTGGAGATGGTCGCTGTTGGACAGTAGCGCCACCGGCCGGTTCGACGCCGTCGCCGCGACCACCGCGCCCGCGTCCCGGACCGCGCAGCGCGTCACCGGTGCGTCCGCCGGCCATTCGGTGGGCCGGTCGGTCAGCACCGTGGCCGACAGCCCCAGCGACTCCGCCGCCGGGAGGAACCCTTCCAGGACAGCGTCGGTGGGGTTGAGCGCGGTCAGATAGATCCTCATACCGCCTCCGTCGACTACCCGATGTCGCGATTAGGGTAGCCTACCCTTATTGGGCGTTCTCGATCAGCACGGCAGCTCGGTCAGCACGGCAGCTCGATCAGCACGGCAGCTCGGTCAGCTCAGCAGTTCGATCAGCACGGCGGACGGTGGGCGTCAGCTGTTGGCGTTCCAGAAACCGACGAGGGTGGCGGTCCACCAGCCGAGCTGGGAGAGGGTGGCGGCGGCGACGCCGGGGAGCAGGGCGGACCAGGGTGGACGGCCCCGCACCGCGACGAGTCGTTCCCGGACCCGGCCGAGGAACAGCCCGTTGACCCCGACCAGCAGCACCGCGAGCAGCTTGACCCAGACCAACCCGGACGACGTGTCCGGGCCCAGGGCGGCGCCGCTGGCGAGCAGACCCACCAGGCCCAGCCAGATGAGCAGGTGCGCACCGCGCGCGGCGGTCAGCACGGTGCCGAGCGGTTCCCGGCGCAGCAGCCAACGGAGGCTGAACCAGTCCACCGTCAGCACCGCGCCGAAGCCCACCACGAGGCAGGTCAGGTGGCAGAAGAGGGCAACCATCCGCCAACCCGGCGAGAGGGTGACGTGTGGCGCGGCGAGGATCGCGAGCAGCCATCCGACGCTCACCGTCAGGATCGAGGCGGTAACGGCGGCGCGCCCGGCCGCGCGACGATGACCACCGCGCCAACCCGCCGTCGGTGTCGAGTCGGACAGCGACGTTCTCCGCGTACGCCGCGTCGCACGCCGAGCGGGGCCGGCGGCGTCCGACGTGCCGGCACGGTGAGCGGGACGTGACGCCCGCGACGAGGGAATGTCGGCCCGCAGGTCAGCTGCCCGCATCGGCCGGTCCTTTGGGCGGCATGCTCAGTTGACCGGGGCTGCCTCGGGCGCGCCGGGCCGACTGTCCAGGGTGCTCAGCTCGGTGGTCCGCGTCTGCTGGATCCTTCCGGCGAGCGCCTTCAGCTCCGGGCTCCCACCGGCGGTCTGCTCACCCCGGCACAGCACCACCGTCTGCGCGAGGTGCGCTCGGAGCAGGGCAGCCGCCCGGGCCGGCACCTCGGCGTCCGGCGCGCCGCGCAACTCGGCGAGGCTGGCGTCGGTGACCATGCCGGGCATCTGGTGCCCCTCGTGGATGTTCAGCTCCGCGACGTTGCCCGCGGCCAGCAGCCCACGGAGGTCCCGCAACTCCGTCTGATGGGCCTCCCGGACCTCGCCGAGAAGGGCCCGCAGCGACGGATCCCCGTCCGCCGGCCGGGTCTCGAGGTGCTCGATCAACGCGAGCACACCCTCGTTCATCGGGATCAGCAGTTGGATAAAGGCGTCGTCGGTGCCGTTGAGCAGCACGGGCGCGGTCGTCACCGGAGCGGCCGGCGGGGCGGTGGGCGGCTGGTCGGCGCTGCCCCAACCCCGGGTGAGACCGACGGCCAGCGCCGTCGCGACAAGGGTCACGGCGACGCCGACGATCCGCCAGGCGCACGCGGTGAACCCGTGGCGCGCGTCGCCGGTCCGGTGTTCGTCCATTCGTCCGCCCCCGCTCACCGGGCGGCTTGGAAGGCGCGGCCGACGACCGTCGCCTCGGTGCCGTCCGTGAACAACCCGGATCGGTCCTGGTCGGTGGCGGGCAGACCGAACCAGGCGTAACGCTGCACGTAGGGCAGTCGACCGAGCATGGCGGTGGCCGCGGTGAGGAAGGCCGCCTGCTGCTCCTGGCTCGGGAACTGTTGACGGCCGGAGTCGAAGCGGATCAGGGCGAACTCGGTGAGCCAGATCGGTTTCCGGTAGCGCTGGTAGACAGCCTGCAGATACTGCCGGAGTTGGTCGACGGCGGTGGCGCTCGTGAAGTCGGCGCCGAACCAGTGCAGCGTGATGAAGTCCACCCGGTGGCCCCGGGCCTGGGCACCGGTCATGAACCGGTCCAGCCACCCCTGCGGATCGGGCCCGCCCCAGGCCACCGCCGGGCTGCCCAGCCTGCTGCCCGTCGCCATCAGCTGCGGCCACAGGTCCAATGCCTGCTCGACGGTCATGTTCGCCTGCTCTGGCAGGTCCGGTTCGTTGAAGGTGAGCAGGTCCGGCCCCGCCGCCTTGGCCCGGGCCAACTCGGCGGCGGTGACGTTCTCCGCGCCACGGATCATGGGCACGAACGTCACGCCCCGCGGCGTGCTGATTCCCGGGTGCTGGGTGCCCCACGTGTAGTACCAGCCGGCCTTCGAGTTCGCCAGCGCCTGACTGGCGCCGGCGAAGTTCCACACCCCGACGCCCTTGCGGGCGGAGCTGACGGCCGGGGCGACCGGCGCCTTCGACGAGGGTCGGGCACTCGGCGACGGCGGGCTGCTCGGCGGGGCGACGGCGGTGGGCGCCGCGGACGGCGGGGCGGCCCACGAGGGTGCTGGTGGATCCTCCGGCAGGATCACCACCGCCGCGGTGATGGCGAGAACGGCCGCGGCCACCCCGGCGGCGAGAGAGGGGAGCAGGCCACGAGGCCGGTTCACCGCGAGGTCGAGAGCGCTCGGGCCACCGCCCCCATCGGTGGGCACACCACCGGCTGGGCTCGGCCCGGCGGCTGGGCTCGGCCCGGCGGCTGGGCTCGGCCCGGCGGCTGGGCTCGGCCCGGCGGCTGGGCTCGGCCCGGCGGCGTGTCCGGCCGTCGCGGGCTCATGCCCGACGGCCTGCGCACCGGCCGGAGACACCGCCGCGCCCGGGAAGTGGGCGCTGAGATCCGCCGGCAACGGCAGCATCGGCAGCCCGGCGAGCAGCCGGTCGATCGGCAGCAGGGTGGTGCCCAGCCGCCCACAGAACGCGCAGTCGCGGACGTGTCGGGCCAGTCGCTTGCGCCACAGCGGGCTGGGAGTGCCATCCCAGTCGGCGGTCGCGGTCGCCAGGTCCGGGCAACCAGGGTGGGCGCGCAGCGCGCGGACCACGCCGCGGGCGCTCTGGATCTGCTCCTTCATCCGGTGGATCCGCACCGCGACGTGTCCGGGCGACAGGCTGAGCGCGTCGGCGACCTCGTTGCGGGTGATCTCGCCGGTCTCCTCCAGCCACCACAGCGAGAGCAACTCCTGGTCATCCGGGTCGAGCCAGCGGGTCGCCTCGGCGACCTCGCGTCGCTGGTCGGTGAGACCGAGCCGGAGGATTGTCATGCCGGCGAAGTCGGAGGCGGGGTCGGGCACGTTGTGGATGACGTCGAGCCCGGCGTCGCGGTTGAGCGCGACACGTCGGCGCTGTTCCCAGTCACGCACCTGCCGGATGGTGATCGCCACCAGCCAGGACCGGTACGCCGCCGGGTCGTTGAGCGCGGGCAGGTGCCGGATCACCCGTACCAACGTCTCCTGGACGACGTCGTCGACGTCGGCGTGCCCCCGCAGCGCACGCCCGACGATGTTGTAGACCAACGGGAGCGAGGCCGCGACGACGTCGTCGAGGGCGCGCTGGTCGCCCTGTCGGGCCGCGACGACCAACCCGACATCGGGTAGTGCTCGACCGGCTGACGGCATGGCTGTCACTCCTCAGGTGCTCATCCGCGCGGACCGCGCTGTGTGCGCTGACCGCCCTCACGATCGGAGACTGGCACCGGCAGGTGGGATTACAGAATTCTCCGTCGTCGGCGGTCCGGTCGGACCGGGGTCCGTCGGCGGCGCGTGCGGATCGACAGCGCCGGGTATGGTGCGAGGTGTCGGTGTCGCCGGGTGTTCGCCCGTGCACGACACCCTGATCGGGCGCCGCCGTGCGGCGCCGACCCGGCACTCATCGGGCGAGACGTCCCGTGGCCCGGCCGCACTCCCTCACCGAAGACAGGATCCTGCATGACATCGAACGACAACGGCCGACCGGCCCTGTTTCTCGCCACGGCGAACGCCGACGGGCCGGACGGGTCGGCGGTGCCCGTCGACGGCAGCGCGGAGGCCATGCGCCGGCTGCGTCACCCGTTCGCGGTGCAGCCTGCCCCGCAGAGCCCGACCGCCGGCGACGACGGAGATCGGCGCGGCTGATCCGGCCGGGCGCTCCCGTGCCGGCAGCACCTCGCCGCTTCACAGTTGGACGACGTGCCCCACCCGTGGCGGCGTACGGCCGGCGAGGACGTCGAGCCAGGCACGTTGGAGGGCCTCCGGCCCGGCACCGACCTGGACGTCGAGCCACCCGCCCACGATGGCGGTGAAGCGCTGCCAGGCCTCGGTGAACCGCTCGTCGAGCCCCGCACGCCCCCAGTCCTGGCCGCGCTTGCGCATCTGGACCGGCGCGAAGAACACCTCTTCGGCGGCGTCGGCGTTGGGCGTCTGGTTGGTGAGGCCGACCGCGATGTCCCGGACCAGCCGGTCGCCGAGTCGCCGACGCAGGGCGGCCCGGGTCGAGGGTGCGCCGGACAGGTCGAGGTAGACGGACGCGACGGCGTCCAGATCGTCGATGTCGTCGTAGGAGACGACCTCGTCGTAGCAGCCGAGCGAGCGGGTGAAGGCCAGGTTGCCGGGCGAGGTGAGCCCGACCAGGCGCGGCCCGCGACCGTGCAGCTCGAACGCGGCCGCGTACGCGGTCTTGCTCGACGCCGACGACAGCAGCAGCGTCTCGGCACCGTAGAAGTCGTTGTCGGCGACCTGGTCGGCCAGCATGAACGAGGTGAAGAACAGCGGCCGGAACAGGATCAGCAGATCCTCCTGGTCGGGCCGGTACGCCGGGTCACCGGTGGTCGACCGGTACGCGTTGTACGGTGACGGCAACTCGGCCCGGTGCGGGCTCGCGTCCCGGAACCCGGACGCGTCCACCCGGTCCGGCCGCACCAGCAGGTGACCCGCGGGCGGGAGGTAGCCGTAGATCCGCTGCCCCGTCTCGACGCCCGGGACGGTCGACGTGACCACCTCGGCGAAGCCCCAGAGCGGCGGCAGGCCCCACTGCGGCCCGAGCCCGCGCGGCGGGAAGAACTGCCAGTATCGCATCGCGTCGCCGAGGACCGCGTAGGTCACGTTGTTGGCGGTGAGACCGACCCGGTCCACCCGCAGCAGCGCCTCGCCGTCGGCCACCGCGGGCGGGTCGCCATCGACGAGCGTGGTCTGCCCGAGGTCGTCACGTGCCACGGCGAAGGTCCATGAGTCGGCCATGAGGTGACGCTAGACACCCCTCCGGACCCAGACAAGTGCACTGGGAGTGCAAAATCCCACTCTCGGGTCAGGATCGGGACGCGGCGAGATCGCGGAGGTGTGCGAGCGGCAGGTGCGGTGGTCGCCACTCCAGGAAGAGGGCCGTGGCGTCGTCCTCCAGCCGGTCGTCCTGGTAGCCGACGACGGCGCGCACCAGGCGACGCATCGTCTCCGGGCTGGGCAACCCGTCGTTGAGGGCGCGGTTGACGAAGTCGACGAGCCGGTCCAACCCGAACTGTTCCCCGTCCGCGCTGCGCGCGTCGGTGATGCCGTCGGTATAGGCGAGGATGCGGTCGCCCGGGTGCAACTCCTCCACGTGCACCCTCGGGCGGTGCGCCGACAGGTGGCCCAGCCCGAGCGGCAACGCGGTTGGCCCCGGCAGCTCCCGAATGGCCTTGCCGTCGCGCAGCAACATGGCGCCCGGGTGACCCGCGTTGATCACGCTGAGTCGGCCGGTCCGATGGTCCAACTCGATGAGCAGCCCGGTCGCGAAGAAGTTCGGGTGCTCGGAGCGCACCCACCTGTCGATGCTGATCGCCGTGTCGACCAGGTCGAGGCCGCAACGGCGCGCGTTGCGGTACGCGCTGACCACGAGTGAGGCAAGCGTGCTCGCCTTGATGCCGTGCCCGCAGGTGTCGAAGAGCCCGACACTGAGCACGTCGCCGTTGAGCGCGTAGTCGAAGATGTCGCCGCCGACGTCGTAACAGGGTTCGAGGATGGCGGTGATCACCAGGTCGTCGGTGGCGAAGGTCAGCGGCGGCAGCAGCCCCCACACGATCTCGGCCGCGACCTGCATCGGCAGACGCCGTCGCATCCGTTCGACCACGTCACCGTAGAGCCGCCTGTTGACCAGGATCTGGGCGATGTTGACCGCCACCTCCCAGGCTGGCCCGTCCATGGCCGCGTCGGCGGCCGCCGGCGAGACGATCTCCAGCACGCCCATCCGCTCGCACCCGAGCAGCAGTGGCACCCAGACCCGATCCGGGTTGTCGGGCGCGCGCTGGATGTCGAGGTTGGTGAAGGCCCGGCCGGCGAGGGTCGTCTCGATCGACAGCTCGTCCCGCACCAGACCCGCGCCGAGCAGCGGCACGAGCAGGGACTGCGTGTAGTCGGCCAGGTAGATCACGATCTCGGTGGCGTCGATGCCGGGCGCCGCCCCGGCGACGAGCTGAGCCAGCTCGTCCGGGCCACTTCGGGGTGCGTTGAGCTGGAGCCACCGCACCATCTCGCCGACGTCGCCCACGCTGCACCTCCCCCGGTCCACTCCGAACCGTACGGCCACGGCAGGACGTGCGGTGACGCTACCTTGCCCGGCCGCGTTCCTCGCCCGCCGATCACCCCCTCCCGGCCGGTCGGTTGCCCTTTCGTCCCAACCGTCACAAGCATCTCAGTCGTTTCGCAACTATTGCGTACTAGGTGTGCAAAAGTCCGTTTGAGCAATTTTGTGGTGCGGTGTGGTTCCGGCCGCTGCACAACCGGCGTCTGGTGAGATGCCTTCGCGAAAGGGCACGTCGTGACAACCAAACTATTCAGCCATCCGCGCCGCGCGACACTGTCCGCACTGGCGGCCGTTGCCGCCAGCGGCACAGCCGTCGCCGTGCTGATCTTCAGCGGCACCGGCGCGAGCGCCGCCGAGGCGCCCGTCGACCTCGGCACGGCGGCGAACTTCTCCGTGCTGGCCGGCTCCATGGTCACCAACACCGGGCCGACCTTCCTCGCCCAGGACCTCGGCGTCAGCCCCGGCAGCGCCGCGACCGGCTTCCCGCCCGGCCTCGTGGGCGGCGAGACGCACCTTGCCGACGCCGTCGCACTGCAGGCCAAGAACGACCTGACCACCGCCTTCAACGACGCGGCCGGCCGGACCCCGTTCACCGTCCTGCCCGCGGAACTGGGTGGCACCACGCTGGTCCCCGGGGTGTACCGGATCGGCGCCGCCCAACTGACCGGAGCCCTGACCCTCAACAGTCAGGCCGACCCGGGTGCCGTCTTCATCTTCCAGATCGACTCCACCCTCGTCACCGCGTCGGGCAGCAGCGTCGTCTTCATCAACGGCTCCTCGCCCTGCAACGTCTACTGGCAGGTGGGCAGCTCGGCCACCATCGGCACGGGCAGCCAGTTCGTGGGCAACATCCTGGCCCAGGAATCGGTCACCATGACCACCGGCGCCACCCTCCAGGGCCGCGCAATGGCCCGGACCGCCGCGGTCACCCTGGACACCAACACCATCAACGCCCCCGTCTGCCTCCAGCCGACGGGCACGCCCACCCAACCGACCGGCACGCCCACGGGTACACCGACGAGCACGCCGACGGGAACCCCGACCGGGACACCGACCGGAACACCGACCGGAACACCGACCGGTCAGCCCACGGGTACGCCCACCGGGCAACCCACGGCCGTGCCCACCCGCACGAGGCTGCCCGTCACCGGCGGCAGCGGCGGCAGTGCTCTGGTGCCCGTGCTGAGCGGGATCGGCGGTGTCGCCGTCGCCAGCGGCGCGGCCCTGCTACTCCTCTACCGACGTCGGACGACCGACTCCTGATCGAGGCGCCCCGGCGGCCGGTAACCAACCGGCCGCCGGGGCGGCACCACCGACTGTCACCCGTCCCGCTCACCCGATGGCGGAGACTCCACCATCGCGGCGCGCAGGGCGGCCAACGACACGGTGGCGAAACCCACCCGGGAGTCGCTCGCCCCGTACGGCAGCCACACCTCACCGTCGTGGATGAGCGCCCCGCAGGAGTAGACGACGTTGGGTACGTACCCGTCCCGGTCGTCCTCCTCCGGCGACAGGAGCGCACCGGGAAGGTGCGCGACGACCCGCTCCGGTCGGTCCAGGTCCAGCAGGAGCGCGCCGATCGCGTACCGGCGCATCGGTCCGACGCCGTGGGTGAGCACGAGCCAGCCGGCGTCGGTCTCGATCGGGGATCCGCAGTTGCCGACCTGGATCAGCTCCCAACTGTCCCGCGGGCCGTGCAGCGGGATCGGGGCCTGCCAACGGTTCTCGCCGTCCAGGACGGTCAGGCCGATGGTCTCGCCGTCGGCGCGACACAGCGCCAGGTGCCGGCCGCCGACGGTACGCGGAAACAGCGCGACCCCCTTGTTGCGCGCGCCCGGCCCGCGCATCGGGGTCGTCTCGAAGCGGCGCAGGTCACTGCTGACCAGCGCACGGGTGGCGATGCTCCGGCCGTCGTAGGCGGTGTAGGTGGCCCGGTACACCGGCCCGGACCCGTCGACGAACCGGACGAACCGCGCGTCCTCCATGCCGTTGCTCTCGGCGGGGGTGGCCGGCCAGAGCACCCGTTGGTGCAGAGCCGTGTCGGCGGGGAAGGCCGTGGCGTAGCTTCCGGCGTTTGTGCGACGCAGTTGTTCCAGGGTGCCCAACCCGGTGCTGCGGGAGAGCAACTCGGGTGGCAGGTTGGCGAGCAGCCGCTCGAAGGTGGCCTCGTCGTACCGCTCGGGCAGGGCGTCCAGCACCGTGGCGGTGACCTCGTTGTCGCAGTCCTCCTCGGTGAGGCCGGCGACGAGCAGGTCCCGGCGGTGCCGTACGCCCATCCGCTGCCCGACGGCCAGCGGGCCGGGCCGATCGGCGACGGTGAGCTGACGCCCGGGTCCGAGGACCGCGGTGGCGAACCCGATGGACGACAGATGACCCTCGCCGATCTGCCGCAGGCTGACCGCGACACGCAACTGCCCGACGCCCAGACCGGTCTGGTCCGGGTGGGCCACCATCGACGGGTTGCAGAGGGCGGCGGCCTCCACGGCGTACTCGTGGCTGAAGTAGGCGCCGACGAGCAGCCGGCTGGTCGGCGAGAGATCCCGGGCCCGGGCTGCGCGGTGCCGGACGAGGTCGTAGTGGTGGTGGAACGTGCCGGCCAGGTCGCGGTGCCGGGCACCGAAGCGGTCGAAGGTGTCCCGCAACAGCCGGCCGGTCTCGGCCTCGTCGAGGCGCGCGACCCGGTCGATGAGCGCCCGCGCGCGGGTACGCACCACCGCCGCGTCCTCCCCGGGGACGAAGAGCTTGACGATGACCCGCCGTGGATCCGGGGCGAGAGTGGCGTCGTGCCGGACGGCCAGACTCCGGATCACGACCACCGCCGGGCGTGCTGGAGGGTGGAGAGGAGTGCGAGAGTCGATTCGGCGCCCTGGTTGAGGTTGGGTCCGTTTGCGGTCAGCCCGTCGTAGCCGCCGCCGGTCGCCGGATCCCACATCGGCGTGCCGAGGTCGTTGTCGCCGAGGAACCACCCGACCGCCTGTCGTACCCCGGTGTCCCACTCGGGGTCGCCGGTGACCATGGCGGCCGTGGCACAGGCGTCGGCCAGCGCGGCGACCTCGATCGGCTGCTGGTCGTGGCGCAGCCGCACGGCGCCGTGCCGCCACCCGCCGGCCGGTACGACCGACAGCCGCCCGTCGCGTAGCTGGACGTCGCGCAACCAGGCCAACATCCGCAGGCCGTCGTCCAGCTTCGGACCGCCCTCGCGCAGTTGGCTCGCGGTGATGACCACCTCGGCGAGGGCGGCGCTCGCGTAGGTCAGCTCCTGTCGTGGCCACGGCCAGCGCGGGTCGGAGCCCGCCGGGCCGACCGTGCTGGCCGCGTCCGCGAGCAGGGACGCCGCGGCGACGTGACCCGGGTGGCGGCGGAGGACCTCGGCCGCGCCCAGGCCGGCAAAGGCCATCGCGTGCGGTGCCCGGGTACGGCGGCCGGCGCCCCGGCTGAAGGCGACGAGCGCCTCCTCCCGTACCCAGGGTGCGGGGCTGCGGGCGACGGCCGTGCCCAGGCCCCACAGCGCCCGACCCCACCAGTCGCCGAGCCCCGGTTCGTCGGCCCAGCGCCGATCGTGCCCGAGCCGGTTGTGGAAGGCGCCGTCGGCGCCCTGCGCGTGCGTCAGGAACGCCAGGTAACGCTCCGCGAGCCGCAGCACCTCCTCGCTCGGGTCCGGCTCGCGACTGACGACGACCAGCCCACGGGCCACGTCGTCGGTGCAGTAGCCGTGTTCGCGACGGGCGATGGCGTGCCGGGCGTGCTCGAAGAGACCCGTGTCGTCGCTCATCCGGATCAGGTGCGCGAAGCTCGGCGCGGGCGCCGTCGCCCAGCGTTCCCGGGGGGAGGTCCGGGGCCGACCGGTGGTCGTGGTCATGCCGGTACCGCGCTGACCGCCGGCGGGCGGGCCTCGCTGAGCTGCTCCGCGAGCGTTTCGTAGCGGGCCGCCACCGCCGGCCAGCGCAGGTGCGCGGCCAGCGGCCGGACCCGGCCGGCGAGCCGCGCGGTCAGGCCCGGCTCGGTCAGGATCCGCCGGATCGCCGCGGCCAGAGCCGCCGGGTTCTGCTGGGGTACGACCAGACCCGGCCCACCGGTCAGCAGCTCCACGGCGTGCGGGAACGCCGTGGCCACGACGGGCACCCCGGCGGCCACGGCCTCGATGAGTACGCCGGAGGTGACCTGTTCGCGGCTGTCGTAGGGCAGCACCACCACGTCGGCGGAGCGGATCAACCGACCCAGCGCCTCCTGGTCGTGGTAGACGTCCTGGTAGTCGACGGCGTGCGCGATGCCCAACTGGGCGCCGAGCTGGTGCAACCCCGCCCGGTACGCCTCGCCCTGGTGTTCGACAACCTTCGGGTGGGTCCGGCCCGCCACCGTGTAGGTGGGTGTCGGTTCCAGGTCCTGCAACCGCGCGAGGGCACGCAACGACCACTCGACACCCTTGCCGGGGCCGAGCAACCCCCAGGTCAGCAGGTGCGGTCGGGAACGCCGCTCGACGGGTACGTCGGCGAGCTCGGCGGCCCCGTGCGGGATGACCGTCACCTTGCCCGCGGGAACGGCGTACCCGACGAGCAGCCGGTCCCGAGCGGTCTCGGTCATCGTGACCACCGCACCGGCGGTGGCCACGATCCGCTCCAACAGGGACTTCTGCCGGGCGGTGGGCTGACGCAGCACGGTGTGCAGGACCACGATGCTCGGCACGGTGAGCCGCCGCAGCAGCGGCAGGACGTCCTCGCCGTCGTTGCCCGGGTAGATGCCGTACTCGTGCTGGACGATCGCCACGTCGAAGGTGTTCAGGGCGGCCGCCGCGTCCCGCCAGCCGGTGGGGGTGAGCGCCGACCAGGTGTGCACCACCCCGGGCACCGGCCGCTGGTCGTCGCCGTGATCGGTGACCCGGACGATGCCACCGCGAGTGCCGTCGGCGGTCAACTGGGCGGCGAGTGCGGAGTTAAAGGTGGCCAGCCCACACCGGGTCGGTGGGTGGGTGCTGAGGAATCCGTAACTGGGCATGAACGTGGTGCCTTTCCGGTTGTCGGCCCCTGCCTGCGGACAGGCGGGCCTCACGCGGGAACGGCGCACGCCGGTCAGCGTGTGTGACCGGCGGGGCGGGTTTGTTCAGCCGTGGACGAGCTTGTCGTAGACGGCGAGATAGTCGGTGACCATCCGGTCCGCGCTGAAGCGCCGCAGAGCCCGCTCCCGGCAGTGCGCCCGGTCGAGGCCGCTGACCCGGGCGACCGCGTCCACGGCCTGGTCGACGGTGTGCACGAGGAAGCCGGTCACACCGTCGTCGACGACCTCCGGCATGGACCCCCGCCGGTACGCGACGACCGGGGTGCCGCAGACCATCGACTCCACCACCGACAGCCCGAACGGCTCGTCGAAGGCGATCGGGTGCAGCAGCGCGGTGCTGTCCCCCAGCACCTCGGCCCGCCGCCGTGGGCCCACCGACCCGAGGAACACGACCTGGTCACCGTCGATGTGCGGGGCCACCTGTTCGGCGAAGTACCGCTCGTCCTGCACGATCCCGCAGATGGTCAGGGGTCGACCGGCGCGGCGGGCGATCTCGATCGCGGTGTGGGTGCCCTTGTCGGGATGGATCCGGCCGAAGGCGGCCAGTCCGGGGCCGGCGTCGCCGGTGAACGGCAACCCGCCGACGTCGACGCCGTGGTGGACCGTGGCGACGTAGTCGAGCGCCGGTGCCCGGTCGGCGTCGGAGATCGACACGTACGACGAGCGGGCTCGGGAGTAGGCGGGGACGATGTCCGGGCCGGAGAAGCCGTGCACAGTGGTCAGCAGCGGAGCGCGGCAGTGCTCCGCGAACGCCAGCGGAAGCCAGTCGAGGTGACTGTGCACCAGGTCGAACTCCGCCGAGCGGGTCAGCGCGTGGGAGACGTGCATCGCCTCCCACACCCGGCCGTCCAGGTCCGGGTCGTCCGCGTAACCCCGGGGGCAGACGCCGTCGAGGTGCGCGGAGGTGACGGAGTCCAGTGTCGCGAAGAGCGTCACGTCGACGCCGCGGCTGGCCAGCCCCTCCGCGAGCAGGCCGGTCACCTGCTCCCACGGGCCGTAGTGGTGCGGAGGCGTACGCCAGGCGATCGGTCCGAGCAGGGCAACCCTCACGGAGATGGCGCGTCGGCGAGGTCGGCCGGGTCGAGGTGCAGGGTGGCGAGCAACCCGGAGTGCTTCGCCGGGTCCACGCGCTCCGGCAGCTCGCGCTCGACCCAGTCGGCCCGGGCCTGCTGGCCCCGCTCGCGAAGTGCGGTGACGATCCGGTGCCTGGCGATCCTCATCTGGTGCTCCCCTGTTAGGCGTTCACAACGATCATTCGCACGGACGGCGGTGGTCCGGACACCGCCATCGGCGACGGTGATGACAAGCGAACCCGACAGCCGGGACGGGGTCGGCGATCGACAACACGACCAGCCGTGCGCGGCGATGGGGATGACGAGCGGTTACGCCCTCTGTGGGCTGGTGGCGGACGGCGTCCGGCGGCCACCGGGATCCCGGGCGACAGGTTCACCGTACGCCCTCGTGGTGCGCGAGCGCACCCGCACCGGCCGCCGGGCCGGTCGGGTCGCGCCCCCGGCCCACCGGATCCAACGATTAGGGTTCCAGCACCACCTTGCCCGCCCGGCTGCGCGTCTCGGCGAACACCAGCGCGGTGGAGACCTCGCTGAGCGGGTAGCGGGCGGCGATCTGCGGCACGATCACTCCTTGCCGCAGGAGGTCGAGCACGATGCCCAGGTCGGTATTCAGGCGACGGCGGAACGCGGCACGGCGGGTGAGGTGTCCGGCCCAGAAGTTGTAGAAGCCGGCCCGGTGGCCGTTCGGCAGTGCGTGCCAGGTGTAGAGGCGGGACAGCAGCTTCACGAAGACCCACGCGACCGACTGGCCGGAGTCCACGGCGCCGGCGTTGCCGTAGACGACGAGCGTGCCGCCGGGGGCGAGCAGGCCGTACGAGGTGCGGACGCCCGGGCCGCCCACCGGGTCGAAGACGGCGTCGACACCGCCCGGGGACAGCTCACGCACGCGCGTGGCCACGTCCGGGTCACGGTAGTCGAGCGGTTCGACGCCGAGGTCGCGCAGCGCGGCGTGATGCCGTGCGGCGGCGGTGCCGATGACCCGCAGGCCGAGGTGGCGTCCGAGTTGGACGAGCACGGTGCCGACGCCACCGTTCGCGCCGTGCACGAGGATGGTCTGCCCGGCCCGCAGGCCGGCGCTCCGCAGCATCTGCCAGGCGGTCACACCGTTGACGACGACGGTCTCGGCGGCGGCGGGGTCCACCTCGGCGGGTACGGGGGTCAGGGCGTCGATGTCGACGAGCGCGTGCGAGGCCCAGCCGCCGGTCTTGGTGACCGCCGCGACCCGGGTGCCGACGAGCGAGTCGTCCGCGTCGGGGCCGACCGCCCGGACCGTGCCGACGAGGTCGTAGCCGGGCACGAACGGGAACTTCGGCTGGCCGGGGTAGCGGTCGTGACGCATCTGCTGCTCGGCGAAGGAGATGCCGGTGGCCTCGACCTGGACGAGCGCCTGACCTCGGGCGGGGACGGGCATGGCGCGGCGGCGCAGTTGCAGTCCGTCGGGCTCCACCACGCCGGGCAGTACGACTTCGGTGATCATCGCATCGGTGGTCATCGGGACTCCTCCTGGTTTGTAAGTGTGCACTCACACACATATTCGGGTGAAAGGGTGGGCCGCTGTCGCGGCCCAGGGGTCGGCGGTCAGGTCAGGGGTGACGGATGCCGGCGGTCAGCGCGCGGGCCCACGACTCGGGGACCTGCTCCAGGCCGGCGGTGACGATCAGGTGGCAGAGCTGCCCGTACGCGAAGAACCGCTGCACCTGCGCGTCGTCGGCGCCGGACCGGTCCCGCACGAAGGTCGCGATCCGCCGGTAGCCGGCCCGCACCGCCTCGGCGATCTCCGGGATGTCCGTGACGGCCTGCGCCTGCACCTGGAAGAGGAGCAGGTCACGGTCGGCGATCAGCTCCGCGTACGCGCCGCCCATGGCGTCCAGGATCTCCTCGGGACCGCTGCCCGTGGCCTGCTCGGCTCCCGCCTCGATCGCCACGGCGATCCGCTCGAAGCACGTGTCGGCCGCCGCCACGAACAACCCGAGCTTGCCGGTGAAGAGCCGGAAGACGTACGCCTCGGAGATGCCGGCGGCGGCGGCGACGGCGGTGACCGGGGTGGCGTGGAAGCCGGTGCGCGCGAACGCCGACACCGCGGCGTTCAGCACGGTGACCCGGCGGGCTTCGGCAGTCGATCGCATGTTTGTAAGTGTGCACTCACAAACAAGGAACGTCAAGCCGGTCGCCGGCTACCGTCGACGCCGCCGCGTTCGCCACCGCGGTGTCGCAGGTGGCCATCGCCGCCGGCCGGGACGAGTCAGTCCCGGCCCGCCCTCCCTCACTCCAACGGGTAGAGCCGGGCCGGGTCACCGGGTCGGAGGCTGTCCGGGATGTCGTCTGAGGTGCTGGCGGCGATCGAGCCGAGCAGCGCCAGGGAGCGCGCGGACTCCGTACCCGGCTCGGCGTGGTAGATCACCAGCAGTTGCCCGTCGGCGCCCGCGACGGCGAGCTTGTCGCAGTACAGGTCGAGGTCACCCACCTCCGGGTGACGCAACCGACTGACCACGCCCTCCCGCCGACGCACCTCGTGCCGCGCCCACAACTGGCGGAAACAGTCGCTCTTGAGCGACAGCTCCCCCACCAGCGCCGTCAACCGGGGATCGTCGGTGGCCCCGCCCGAGTCGGCGCGCATCTGCCCCACCACACTCTGCATCGCCTGCCGCCAGTCGCGGAACAGCTCCCGCTCGGCCGGGTCGAGGAACACCGCCCGGAGCCGGTTCGCCCCAGGGGCGAGATTCGGCGACAGTGCCCTCGCCATCGGGTTCGAGGCCAGGATGTCGAGGTATCGGTTCTGCACGAAGGCCGGCATGTCGAGCTGCCGCAGCAGGTGCAGGATGCTGGCCGGCACCCGCTCGGCGGCCGGTCGGACCGCCCGTCGCGACCGCGCGCGGCTCAGCCCGATCAGGTACGCGGTCGCCTCCGGATCCAACCGCAGCACCCCGGCGAGGGCATCGAGGACCTGCACCGAGGGATGCCGTTCGCGACCCTGCTCCAACCGCAGGTAGTAGTCGGCGCTGATGCCGGCCAGCATCGCCACCTCCTCGCGCCGCAGTCCCGGCACCCGGCGCAGGCCCACGCCCGGACCGAGCCCGACGTCCTCGGGCCGGGTCTGCTCCCGACGGGCACGCAGGAAGTCGCCGAGCGGATTCGTCGCGTCCATGCCACCGACGGTAGATCGCCCGGCCGCCCGGTGACTGGCTGTGTCACTACCAGGAACGGCTCGCCCTGTCGCCCGGTCGGCCGCCGGCGCACAGTCGACGCATATCCACTTCGATTACGGATAGAGGACGACATGAGCGAGAACCTTCCCGGCGGGTCCCTGACCCCGGCTGACGGCCTCACCCTGAGCCGGATGGGCTACGGCGCGATGCAGTTGGCCGGCCCGGGTGTCTTCGGCCCGCCCCGCGACCACGAGCAGGCGCTCGCCGTGCTCCGCGAGGCCGTCGACCTCGGGGTCCGGCACATCGACACGAGCGACTTCTACGGGCCCGTCGTGGTGAACGAGCTGATCCGCGAGGCGCTGCACCCGTACCCCGAGGATCTGCACCTGGTCACCAAGGTCGGCGCGCGACGCGGCGCCGACCGCTCCTGGATCCCGGCGCTGTCGCCGGACGAGCTGAAGGCCCAGGTCCGGGACAACCTCCAGCACCTCGGCCTGGACGTCCTCGACGTGGTCAACCTGCGGGTCGGCGTGGCGGAGGGCACCGGCGACGATCCCCTCTCCGAGCAGTTCGGCGCCCTCGCCGACCTGCGGCAGGAGGGGCTGATCCGGCACCTCGGGCTCAGCAACGTCACGCTCGCCCAGCTCACCGAGGCCCAGGCCATCGCCCCGGTGGTCACGGTCCAGAACCTCTACAACGTCGCCAACCGCCAGGACGACGCCCTGGTGGACAGGTGCGCGGCGGAGAACATCGCGTTCGCCGCGTTCTTCCCACTCGGCGGGTTCACGCCGCTGCAGTCCGACACGCTCAACGACGTCGCCGCGCGGGTGGGCGCCTCGCCTCAGCAGGTCGCCCTCGCCTGGCTGCTCCAGCGCTCCCCCACCACCGTGTTGATCCCGGGCACCTCGACGCTGGCGCACCTGCGGGAGAACCTCGCGGCGGCCGACCTGAAGCTGCCGGCCGACGCGATCGAGGAGTTGGACGCCATCGGTGCCTAGGGCGGGATTCAAGGCCCTCGGTCGAGCCGAGGCGGAGTCCGGGCGACGGTCCGGCCAGGGGCTTTGACACCCGCCCTAGTGCTGGTGCGGGCGGTTGCGGACGAGGGCGAGCGTCAACACCGCGGTGACGAGGAAGACGATGCCGTTGACCCGCAACCCGGCCTGGACGCCTGAGGTCAGCGCCTCGGCCAGCGCCGCCCGTACCGGATCAGGCAGCGGTTGGTCGCCGGTGACGCCGGCGGCCACCGCCGTGCGCACGGCGGCCGCGGTGGGTTCGCCGACCTGGTGCGCGGCCAGCCGGTCGGGCAGGTCGGCAAGCATCGTGGTGGTCAGCAGCGTGCCCAACAGCGACGAGCCGAGTACGGAGCCGACCTGGCGGGCGGCGTTCACGGCCCCGGCGGCCATGCCGGCCTGCGCGGGTACGACGCTGGCCAGGGCTGCCGCCGTCGCCGGGGCCACCACCAGACCGCTGGCGGCGCCGAACAACGCGAACAGCGCCCAGCGACTGCCGAACGACGCGGTGGGCCCCTGGGTCGCCAGAGCGAAGCTGGCCACCGCACCCAGGACCAGGCCGAGGGCGATCGGCGCCTTGAAGCCGGTACGACGGATCGCCCGCCCGGCGCCGAAGGCGGCGAGCACGTAGGCGCCGAAGAGCACGAGCATCCGCCAGCCGGTGTCCAGCGGGCTGAGCGCCTGGGCACGTTCGTGGAAGAGGACCAGCAGGATCGCCACGCCGGTGAAGCCGAACAGCGACACGGCGGCAACGACCATGACGGCGCTGAACGACGCGGACCGGAACAGCCGTACGTCGAGCATCGGCGCGCTGGCCCGCAACTCGACAAGCACGAACCCGACAAGTGAGACAAGCGCGGCGATCCAGGCCACCAGCACCACCGGGCTGGTGTAGCCGTCCTTCCCGCCCTGGATCATCGCGTAGACGGCAGCGGCGATGGCGACGGTGCCCAGCAGCAGGCCCCGTACGTCGAGTCGGGCGGCGCTCGGCCGAGACTCGGCCACCCCGACGGCGGCCACGACGAGGGTGATCACGCCGAGCACGATCGTGGACAGGTAGACGCTGTGCCACCGGTGGTGCTGAAGCAGCGTGCCGGCGATGAGTGGGCCGATCGCGAGCCCGATGCCGGAGGCCGCCGACCACGCGGTGATGACCTCGGTACGTCGGTGCGGGTCGGTGAAGGTCGCGCCGAGGATCGCCAGGCTGTTGGGCAGGATCAGGGCCCCGCCCAGGCCGGCGACCAACTGCCCGACGATCACCCAGGCCACGGTCGGGGCGCCGGCCACGACGGCGGCACCAACGATCATCGCGATGACTCCGGCAGCGAACACGCGCTTGCGCCCGTAGCGATTGCCGAGGGTGGCGGCGGACAGCACGACGCTCGCCACCATCAGGGTGTAGGCGCTCGGAACCCAGATCAGGGTGGTCGGGTCGACCCGCAGGTCCCGCTGGATCGTGGTCAGCGCGGAGACGGTCGCGGTGATCTGGAGAAACGTGATCATCGCGCCCAGACACATGGCGATCAGGGTCACCGGGCGGGAGCCGCGCAGCGCGGAACGGCCGGCCGCGGCCGGTCCGGGCGCGGGTGGGGCTGTGGTGTTGCTGGTCACGGGGTTTACCTCAGGGGCCGAGTGGGCTGGCTTGCATATGCTGAAGTCAGCGCATCCCAGTGAAGCACCTGACTAACCACCATGCAAGTCAGGTAGGCTTGACGGCATGGAGGACCTACGGGACGACCGCGACTCCTGGTCGAGTGAGAACTGCTCGGTGGCCCGGGCGATGGACATCGTGGGCAGCAGGTCAACGGTCCTGATCATGCGCGAGGCCCTGCTCGGCACCCGCCGCTTCGACGACTTCGTCCGCCGGGTCGGCGTCGGCGAACCCGCCATGGCCGCCCGACTCAAGGAAATGGTCGCCGCCGGCCTGCTCGAACGGATCCCCTACCGGGAGCCAGGGCAGCGCACCCGCCACGAGTACCAACTCACCCGCAAGGGCCGCGAACTCCTTCCCGTCATCACCGCCCTCCGCAACTGGGGCGACACCTGGGCCGCCGACGACGCCGGCCCGTCCATCGTCGCCACCCACCACGACTGCGGCCAACCGGTCCGCGCGGTGCTCCGCTGCGCGGCGGGCCACGAGATGACGGACGGCGACATCGACATCGCCGCCGGCCCGGGTTTGATCCGGCGCGGCTGACGGCTGAGGACCGGGCGGTTCGGCCTGATCCAGCGAGGTCGGAGTCTCGGGCTGCAGCGGGCGCGATCCGGGCGCGCTGAGGTTCGGTGGTGACCCCGATCGACCAGGACCGGCGGGGCCGGTTTCGGGTTCGGCCGGCCCAGGCGGGCCGGGCGTGGCCGACTTCGAGTTCCGCGGGCCCAGGCGGGCCGGCTTCAGGTTCCGCAGGCCCACGCGGGCCAGCTCCGGGTGCCGCAGGCCCAGGCGGGCCAGCTCCGGGTGCCGCAGGCCCAGGCGGGCCAGCTCCGGGTGCCGCAGGCCCAGGCGGGCCAGCTCCGGTTCCTCGGGGCCGGGCCGGGCCCGGCAGGGCCGGCTTCGGGTTCAGCCAGGACCGGGTTCGGGTTGGTCCGGGTTCGACCGACTTGACGGCTGGGGCCGCCGGGCCAGGCGCAATTCGACGCGCCCGGCGTACGGGCCACCGCGTCAGGCTCGATTCGCCACGGCCTGGCACGCCGCCGTCCGGCGATTCGACGCGGCCTGACGTGCGGACCGCCGGGCCAGACTCGATCCAACGCAGCCCGATATGCGGACCGCCGGCCCACGTGCAACACCTCGCGGAAGGGCATGCCGGCGGCCGGCCGGAGACCCCGACAGCGCCAGCGGAGCACCGCCGCACGATCGATCTTGGTCACTGAAAACTGTCGTACATCTGTTCTAGTGTTTGGTCATGGTTGAGGCGCTGGCGCAGGCAGACGAGGCGGTCGCCGCCTGCGTCGACGACGCCGCCTGGGCCCTCACCGAGGATGAGCTGGTCGCC